>NZ_DASXNL010000147.1:0-75432 GCF_036495085.1 Phenylobacterium sp.
GCTGTAGGAGGGGCGCTGAACGATGCAGCCAGACCGTTCCGCGCGCGACGAATTCCAATCACGCTGCTGATGCGCGTGTTGCCGCTCGTCGCCGAAGAGGATGTCTTCGCCCTCAAAGGGGGCGGCCCCCCTATCTGAGCGGCGCCCCACCAACGGCTGCAAGCTACGGGCCGGCGGAATGTTGGCCCGATGGGCCAGATCGGCGTTCTGACCGCCCGCCTCACCGCGCCAGCCAGCCCCCATCGACCGGCACCACGGCGCCATGCATGTAGTCGGAAGCTCGGCTGGCCAGGAACACGGCCACGCCAGCCAAGTCCTCGGGCAGGCCCCAGCGGCCGGCGGGGATACGCGCCAAGATCTGGCGGCTGCGCGTCTCGTCGGCGCGCAGGGCCTCGGTGTTGTTGGTGGTGAAGTAGCCGGGCGCGATGGCGTTGACGTTGACGCCCTTGCCCGCCCACTCGTTGGCCAGCGCCTTCGTCAGGCCGGCGAGGCCACTCTTGGAGGCTGTGTACGAGGGCACCCGCACGCCGCCCTGGAAGGACAACATCGAGGCGACCTGGATGATCTTTCCGCCGCGCCCCGCCGCTATCCAACCCTTGGCGAAGGCCTGACTGAGGAAGAAGGCCACCTTCAGGTTGGTGTCCATCACCGCGTCCCAATCGGCCTCGGTGAATTCGGTGGAGTCCGCACGGCGGATGATGCCGGCGTTGTTGACGAGGATCTCGATCGGTCCGGCGTCGGCGACCACGCGGGCGATCGGCTCGGTGGAGCCGAGGTCGGCGGTGATCGCGGTGAGCTTGCGCCCGGCGTCGACGACCATCTTGCGAGTCTCGTCGGGCGCACTGCGGCCAACCGCGACAATGTCCGCGCCGGCCTGGGCGAGACCTACGGCGATGGCCTGGCCCAGCCCCGTATTGGCGCCGGTGACCAGGGCGACTTTTCCGGTCAGATCGAAGAGGCCGCTCATTTCAGCTGGCAGATGTCGAGGACGTGCATGTCGGTGTAATCGAGGTTCTCACCGCCCATGGCCCAGATGAAGGCGTAGTTCGAGGTGCCTGAGCCCATGTGGATCGACCACGGCGGGCTCATCACCGCCTCGTTGTTGGCCATCACGATATGGCGCTGGGCGTCCGGCTCGCCCATGAAGTGGAACACCCGCTCGTCCTCATTCAGGCCGAAGTAGAAATAGACCTCGCTCCTGCGGTCGTGCAGGTGGGGCGGCATGGTATTCCAGACACTGCCTGTATTGAGGATCGTCAGTCCAAGGAGCAATTGCGCCGACTTGCAGGTCGCCGGCACCACGAGCTGGTAGATGGTCCGCTCGTTGGACTTCTCCAGCGAGCCGCGCTCCAGCGGGACCGCATCGGCGATAGAGATCTGCTTGGCCTCGAAACGGGCGTGGGCGGGCGTTGAGACCAGGTAGAAGTTGGCGCCCTCGCCCTCGAAGGTCACATCCTTGGAGCCCATCGGCACATAGAGGCAGTCGCGCGAGGCCATTGTGTAGGCCTGCCCGTCGACGGTGACGTTGCCGGGGCCATCGGAGACATTGACCACGCCCAGTTCGCGCCGCTCAAGGAACGGGTGGCCGGCGGCGGACGCGGGCTCGGTCTGGTCGGGCAAGCGCAAGGCGCCCTTGCCGGGCGCAGCGCCGCCGATCACGAACCGCTCGTAGTGGGCGTAGTGCAGCACGATCTCGCCGGGCACGAAGAGATCGCTCACCAGGTAGCGTTCGCGCAGCTGGTCGTTGGTGGCGCCGGCCATCATGTCGGGGTGGGTGGCGTGATAAGTCTTCTTGAACAAGGCTCGTCCTCCCGCAGTCAGGCACTCGCCCCTTCGCTTTTTTGCGATTTGGAGCTGGCTGCAGGTAACCGGTGTCATCGGGAGCTGGCAAGCCCCCAGAACGCGACGGCCCCGCAAATTGACACCGGTTACCTATTCGCCCAATGTCCGGCCATCGTGACCCTGATTTCGCCCCCGACCAAGCTCCGAGCGACGGCGCGCACCTACCGCGAGGCCGCGACCGCGTGACCAAAATCCCGCCGAAGACCACGGGCGCTCTCGCGCCCGCCGACGCGGCCCAACGCTTCGTGAGCGCCCGCCGAGCCGCCGTCGCCCTACCCAATTTCCCCGGAGACCTGCCCGCAGACATGGCGGCCGGCTATGCGATCCAGGAGGCGGCGATCGGGCTGTGGCCCGACGAAATCGCCGGTTGGAAGGTGGGCCGCATCCCGGGCGAACTGCAGGCCGAGCTTTCCGCCGACCGGGTGATGGGCCCGGTGTTCCGCGCCAACGTCTGGCAAGCCGGCAAGGCCCCGACGCCGGTGTTCGCCATCGCCGGAGGGTTCGCGGCGGTCGAAGCAGAGTACGTCTACCGTATGGGCGAGGACGCACCTGGGGGGAAGACGGACTGGGCGCCTGAGACGGCCCTGTCCCTGGTCGAGGCCGAACTGGTCGGCGTGGAGTTCGCCGGCAGCCCGCTCGCCACCATCAATATCCTGGGTCCCCGCGTTGTGGCCGCCGATTTCGGCAACAACGCCGGGCTGATCCTCGGCCGCGCCATTCCCGACTGGCGCAGCCGCACCGACGACTGGCCGCCCTGCGAGGTCTTCGTCGACGGCAAGCTGGTCGGCCGGGGCGCCCCGTCGTCCCTGCCGGGCGGACCGGCGGCGTCATTGGCCTTCCTGCTGAACGCTACCGCGGCGCGCGGTCGGCCCCTGAAGCGTGGCCAGCTGGTGACCACGGGCGCGGCCAGCGGCATCCATGACATCGAGGCCGGACAAACGGCCCGCATCACCTTCGGCGACATGGACGAGATCCACTGCATCGCGCAGTCGGCCCAACCCGTCCAAGACAGGTCCGCTGGAGGGCAACGGAGGATCCGACCATGAGCACCGCCGCCTCCCAGGCTCGGGAAGCCGCCGCCAAGGCCGGCGAGGCTGCCGCAGTGGGCCGCTACCGCTGGGTCATAGTGGGCCTGTTGTTCACCGCCATGGTGTTCAACTACGTCGATCGCCAGACAATCAGCTTCCTGAAGGGCGACCTTTCCAAGGAATTCGGCTGGGACGAGACCAATTATGCCGACCTGGTGTTCTGGTTCCAGGCGACCTACGCGCTCTCCTACCTGGCGTTCGGCCGGATCGTCGACAAGATCGGCGCGCGCTGGGGTTTCGGTATCGCCTACCTGATCTGGCAGGCCGCGCACCTCTCCCACGCTCTCGCCCGATCGCTGGGCGGCTTCATCGGCGCGCGGCTGGCGCTGGGCATCGGGGAGGGCGGGGCTTTCCCGGGCGGCATCAAGGCCATGGCCCAGTGGTTCCCCAAGAAAGAGCGCGCCCTCGCTACGGGCCTGTTCAACGCCGGCACCAACATCGGCGCCATCGTCACGCCCCTGGTGATCCCCGTAGTCACCTTGGCCTGGGGCTGGCGTGCAGCTTTCCTGGTCACCGGCGTGGTCGGCCTGCTCTGGCTGCCGGTCTGGCTGCTGGTCTACCGCGCGCCGCGGGACCAGAAGCGGCTCAACGCTGCTGAACTGGCGCACATCGAAAGCGACCCCGCCGATCCGGTGGAGAACGTCCCCTGGTCGGTGCTGCTGAAGAAGCGGGAAACCTGGGCGTACGCGATCGGCAAGTTCCTGATCGATCCGGTCTGGTGGATGTGGCTGTTCTGGCTGCCGGACTTTTTCGGGAAGCGCTACGGCCTCGACCTCAAGACCTTCGGCCCGCCGGTGGTGGCCGTCTATCTGCTCAGCGATGTGGGCAGCGTCGGTGGCGGCTGGCTATCTTCACGCCTAATCAAGATAGGCTGGACGATCAACCGCGCGCGCAAGACTACCATGCTGATCTGCGCCCTCATGGCCTTGCCAGTGGCCTTCGCCGCGCACGCCACGAACCTGTGGCTCGCTGTGGGCATCATCGGCGTGGCGACCGCCGCGCATCAGGGCTTCTCCGCCAACCTCTACACCCTGCCAGGCGACGTCTTCCCGCGGTCGGCGGTCGGCTCGGTGGTGGGCATCGGTGGGATGATCGGCGCCATTGGCGGCATGGTCATGGCCAAGTACGCCGGCTACGTGCTGGACAAGATCGGTGTCTACACGCCGATCTTCGTGGTGGCCGCCTCGGTCTATCTGCTCGCGCTCGGCGCCGTACATCTGCTCGCGCCGAAGATGGAGCCGGTGAAGATCTAGGCGGCAGCTGGCCCCGTCGACTCCCGCACCACCAGCGACGGCAGCCGGTCCTTGGGCTCGCGGCTCTCATCGGCGCGCCCCATGAGCTGCTGCACCGCCAGCCGGCCGATCTCGCGGGTCGGGGTGCGGATGGTGGTGAGGCTCGGCCACAGCCGCCGGGCGATCTCGAAATCGTCGAAGCCGATGACCGACAGGTCTTCTGGCACGCGCACGCCCATCTGCCGGGCCGCCTGCAGCACGCCTGCGGCCATCTCGTCGTTGCCAGCGAAAATCGCCGTCGGCCGTGGAGTGAGCATCAGAAGGGCCTTTGCGCAGTCGATGCCAGACTCGAAGGTATAGGCGCCCTCCTTCGTGCACTGAGACGTCAGGGTCAGGCCGCGCGAGGCGAGGCCGGCCTCGAACCCCTCGCGCCGCTCGCGCGACGAGCGGAAGCTTGGCGGGCCGGAAATGAACGCAACCCGCTTGTGGCCAAGATCGGCCAGATGCTGGGCCGCCGCCTCGCCGCCTAGCCGGTCGCGGGTCTCGATCATGCGCTCGGGCCGGTCCACTGACACCGAGGCCACCCGCACGTAGGCGCAGCCGATGTCGGCCAGCAACGCCGCAGCGCCCTCGTCCTCCGCCACCGACGGCGTCAGCACCACGCCGAACAGTTTCTGGCGCTCCACGAAGCTGCGCAGGTCGGCCAGGAAGGTTGGGCTGGCTCGGTTACACGGATGGACCACCAGTTCGTAGCCCGAGCCCTTCATGCCATCCAGCAGGCCGAGCTGCATGTTCACGACGTATTGCGGGTTGGGGTTGTCATAGACCAGGCCGATCAGGAACGAGCGACGGAAGGCGAGGCCACGGGCCTGGGGATCGGGCGCATAGCCGTGCTCGGCGATCACCGCCTCGATGCGCTCCCGCGTCTCCTTATGGACGTTGGGGCTTGCATTGATGACCCGGCTGACGGTCTTCTTCGAGACGCTGGCCAGGCGCGCGATGTCGTTGATCGTCGGGCGCCGGCGAGGGGCCTCGCCAGGCCCATGCTCCTCGGTTTCCGGCGCCCCGCGCTTGGCCATCAGCTTGCGTCCGTCCCGCTCGTCGGTAAGTCTCGTTTCATAGCCTTGGCTGGCCCGCGGGGCATAGGCCGAAAGCATGACACCGGTTACTTTAGCGGAATGTCATCGGTTCTGACCATCGCCCGCGCGACGACGTCGTAGTCGCCCTGGCCTCACTGGCGGGCGGGGGGGCGTCGGACGAGATCCCGGTCGGCCACAAGGTGGCGCTTCGGGCGATCGCCAAGGGGGGAGGCGGTCCGAAAGTACGGCTAGCCGATCGGCCTGCGCTCGCCGACATCGCGCCCGCAGAGCAGGTCCAGAGCCACAACCCGGTGACCAGCCTCTCGGGGCTCGAAGACGACGCCTATCAGCCCGCCGCGCCGAAGCCGCTAGCGGCGCCGGCAGGCGCGACCTTCGGGGGCTATCGCCGCCGGAACGGCCGGGTCGGCACGCGCAACGAAATCAGGATTCTCTGCACCCTAGGCTGCGTCGCCCGCACCGCCCGAAGATCGTCGCCGAGGCCGATCGGCGGTTCAAGGGCCGCGTGGTGGGCTCTGTGCGCTGACGCACCCCATCGGCTGCTCGCAGCTGGGTGGCGCCCCCCGTGGCCACGCGTAAGGGAGCCGATTGGGGATCGCAGTCGGCGCGATCGCGCCGCCAGTCTCAAGAGTGCTTTTTGGAAGGTAACCGGTGGCAACGCGATCCGTGGCAGGCAGCCTTGACACCGGTGTCTATTTGCGGCCACAACCAATGACACCGGTTACCAGATCTATCTGGGCTAGGGACTAAGCGCTTTTCGACGCCCTCGGGGCGGATAGAAAAGTTCAATGGGGGACGGAAATGAAGGCGACCAACACTCGCAATGCGCTTTGGCTGGGCGGCGCGTCATTGGCCGCGCTGACCCTTGCCGCTTCCGCCGGAGCGGCGGCGGCTCAGATTGCACCGGCATCTGCCGCCGAGGCTTCAGCCCCGACGGTCTCGGAGATCGTAGTCACAGTCGGCAAACGCCCCGAAAACGTCCAGGACGTTTCCCAGTCGGTCTTTGTCGCCACCGCAGCGATGCTGGACCGCGCCCAGGTACACAGTTTCGACGACATCGCCTCGATCACCCCCAATCTGACGATCACCAAGACCACCCAGCCGTTTAACAACAGCATCAACATCCGCGGCGTCGGCACCTACGCCTTCTCTATCGCTACCGAGGCGAGCACGGCAGTGGTCGTCGACGACATTCCACAGGCCTACCAGGCCCAGGCTTTCACCGCCTTGACCGACGCCTCCCAGGTCGAAGTGCTGCGCGGGCCGCAGAATTCGCTGTTCGGCCGTTCGGCCTCGGCCGGCGTGATCAGCATCACCACCCAAGCGCCGACGAGCACCCTCACCGGGGGCGCGCGGGGTATGGTCACCAACGACCACGAGAGACTGTTGAACGCCTTCATTTCGGGTCCGATCGGCGATGAGGTTCAGTTCCGGCTCGCCGCTGGCGCAAACGACTATCGCGGCAATCTCTACAACGTCTTCAATCGCACCTGGGTCGATGGGCGTGACGACGTTAATCTGCGCGGCAAGCTCGTCTGGACGCCGGTAGTCGACTGGAGCGTGTCGCTGCTGCCGTACTGGTCCAACACCCACGCTTCCTGCTGCACGACGACGCCCTTCTTCCTCACGTCGGCGCCGGGCGGCCTGACCTACGGCAAGTTCGGCGGGCTGAAATTTGCCGCGCCCCAGGCGCTAATTCTCAACGGCATGATTCCGAGTTCGAGTAACCGCCAGATTTCGCAAGATGTGAATCCGGTCGGCAATTCAGTTGACGTGGGTTCCGGGCTGAAGATCGAGCACGACATGGGCGGTTTCTCGCTGCTCTCGATCACCTCCTATGACCAATATCGGCTGCACGACGTGCAGGACACCGACCTGACGTCCTACAACTGGGGGCCTGGCGGTCCCAATCCGGTGCCCGGCGCCATCGCTGGCGGTTCGGCCAACGGCGGCGTGTTCAAGATCGAGACGGTCACCCAGGAGTTCCGACTGGTGTCCCCCAGCGCCGGGCGCTTCCGCTACGTTGCGGGCTTCTTCTTCAGCAATTCCAAAGGCGAGGCCTCTTTCGTCCGCGGCTCCAACACCTTGACCCAGGACGGGACCCTGCTCACGGTGCCACCTACAACCTCGGCTTATGCCGCCTATCTCTCGCGGTCCTCCGACAGCAACTACGCCCTCTTCGGCCAGTCCACCTTCGACGTGACGCAACAGCTCAGCCTGGTGACGGGTCTGCGCCTGAATCGCGATGATCTCCGCTACTCGTTCCACGACTACCAGAACAATGTCACCTACGGGTCGCCGGAGTGCTCCACCGCCTCACCGAGCGGCCTGAAGATCTCGACGTGCAACACCTATGACTCGGTGTCCGGCCGGGTGGCGCTGCAGTATCACGTGAGCGACACGCTGATGGTGTTCGGTGGCTATGATCGTGGCAACAAGGGGCCGGCCTACGATCTGACCAGCACCTTGACGACGCGTACTCTGATCGCCGCCGGCGCGCCCTTGGCAGGCTTCCCCACGGCCGACGCCATCGCCTCGGTACAGCCCGTGGCGCCGGAAACCGTCGATGCCTATAGCCTTGGCTTCAAGTCCTCGTTCTTCGATCACCGCTTGGTCTGGAACGTCACCGCCTTCGACGAAATCTATCACAATTTCCAGGCTCAAAGCCGGGATGACACCACCCAACAGAACGAACTGAACAGCATCGGCCAGGTGACGACGCGGGGCGTTGAGACCGAAATTATCGCCAATTTCGGAGACCTTACCGTCGATGCCGCCGGGGCCTATGACGAAGCCAAGATCAACAGCTTCAAGGGCGCGTCCTGCTTCTCGGGTCAGACGGCGGCCTTGGGCTGTGTCGGGGGCCAGCAAGACCTGTCCAACACCCTTCTGTTCAATGCGCCGCTGTGGTCCGGGAGCGTCACCGGCCAGTATGACCATCCCTTCAGCAACGGTCTGACCGGACAGCTGGTCGCGTCCTACCGGTGGCAGACCAAGGTTCACTTCAGCCTGCTCAACGACCCGGATTCCTATCAGAACAGCTACGGCATCATGAACATCGGCGTCGGCTTGAAGAAGGACAGCTGGAGGTTTCAAATCTTCTGCAACAACGTCTTCAACCAAAGCTATGCGACCAATCTGGGCCGCGACGGCAACTGGAACATCAATCCCTACGGAGCCACCGCCGGCGCGCCGATCAGCGACGCGATGAAGTGGACGCCAGGGCGCGACAGCCAGCGCTACTTTGGGATTCGCCTGAACTACAATTACTGAGGCCGGCGAACCTCCCCGGGCCCGGTGCAGGACGCCATGCGCAGCTTGTCTTCGCCGCATCAATCGCATTGGCGTCGCTCACCGTCGGTCCGGTGGTCCTGGCCGCGGGCTGCCCCACGCCAGCGACCGGGCAGCCTAGCATCAAGGCCATGGGCCACTACAGCTACGCCCCATGGTGGAGCCAGTAAGGGGATACTGATGAAGGGCCGCCTGACCCGCCTTGTCCTCGCCGCCGCGATCGCGCTGGCAACGGTCGCGCCCGCGGGCGCGGCTGGGCTCAGTCCGCGCGGGCGCGTCTACCGCACGGCTCCGCCGATGGACCAAACCGTGAGCGGCCGCATTCTGCCGCAGCTCGACGGTCTGATGGACCAGCTGATCGCCGACAAGGCGGCCATGACGGTCGATGGGGTCAAGGTGTTCCAGAGCAACGACAAGTTCCTGCCCGGGAAGATCGCCGTCGGTCTGACCTACCCGCTGTTGGCGACTCCGCGCACCGATCCGGCCTTCAAGACCCGCCTGGCCGGCTACCGTGCGCTGGCCGATCTGACGGTCGACCAGCCCAACGACACCTGGGGCATCTACTACTACATGGAAGCCCTGTGGATGCTGAAGAAGGCCGGCCTGCTGGATCAGGCGGTCTCGCCGGAAACGCTGGCCAAGCTGCGGACCCAGCTGGACTGGCGCACCTTCGTGCGGCCTGATCTGACGCTCATCGATCTGCCCAACAACTACTACGGCGTGGCCTTCAGCATCGCGCGTCTGCGTATGCTGATGGGTTGGGAGGACGAGACCGGCAGCAAGGCGCTGATGGCCAAGACGCTGGACCACTACCGGCGCTACTCTGGGGTCTATGGCTTCGCCGACGAAACCGATGGCGACGGCCGGTTCGACCGTTACAGTATTCTGCTGATCGGCGAGATCTCCCAGCGGCTGATCGAGACCGGCGTTGCGCCCCCACCGGAGGTGAAGGTTTGGCTGCGCAAGTCGGTGGATCTTATGCTGCCTCGGTTCAACACTCGCGGCGAAGGTGTCGAATATGGCCGCAGCATCGGCGCCTATGGCGAAACCTGCTTCCTGGAGGTGATGACCGCGGCGGCGAAGTTCGGGCTGCTGACACCAAAGGAGCGAACGATGGCTTATGCCTTCTCGTCGCGCATCGCTGCCCGCTACGCCGACTTCTGGTACGACCCGCAGATGCGCTCGGTGAATCTGTGGGAGCATGGTCGCCGGACCGACGACTACCGGGGCAAACACCGGATCCTCGGGGAAAACCTCAGCCTGGCCCGCCAGTACATCTACACCGACGCGATCTGGAACGACCTGGGTTTCAAGGGCGCTACGCCCGAGCCGGGCTATGGCGCCTGGCTGAAGACGCTGCCGACATACACCGTCACCTGGTTTGCCAAGGGGACCTATGACCGGATGCTACTCACCCTGCGCGACGGTGACAGGGTCATCGGCCTCCCCTTGATCAGTGGTGCAGCCGGCCTGCACATGACCAGTCCCTATTTCCCGATCCCCTTTTCCCCAGGGATGTTGATGGGCGTGCCGAACGGAACGTCTCCCTTTCTGACGCCGCGCCTGACGCTGGCCGATGGGGCGGCTCTTATGCCCCTGGCGTTCTTCCGCGACATCAAGGTGGCCCGGGCGGGCGGGCGTACGACAGTCACCTACCGCCAGGACGAGATGGACCGGACGGGCAAGGACGCGCCCGTCGCCGACGACCGTATCGCGGTCGACACCACCTATGTCTTCGAACCCGGGCGGATCACCCGGACCGACACCTTCACGCCCAAGGTGGCGGTGGCGGTGAAGGGCGCGGATCTGGAGTTCGGAACCTTTTCAGGGGCTCCGCATGCAGTGGGCCTGACTACCCGCTTCAGCGAGGGCGCGGTCCGCAGCTTCAAGGCCACGGGCCTGGACGACTGTCGGACGCGGGATGTCGTCGCCGACAAGGACTACCACACGCCGGTGGGCGCCTTGACGACGGCCGTGACTTGCCACCGCGGCGCTTTCAGCCTGACAAAGCCCTGGAGCCTGAGTTGGTCGCTCGACTACGCGCCCACCGCGCCGGCCTCCTGAGTTCGAAAGGCCATCCCAGTGCTCAGGCGCTGGCTCCGAAATCCCGCCCTCCAGGGCTGCGGCCAGTCTCCGCCAGCCGCCGCGCCCATGGCTCAACCGTATCAAATACCTTGGCAACCTGGCGTTCGTCCTGGGCTAGGGCGGCGCTCTTCGCAAGGGCGTCGGCGACCACCAGCAGCTTGTCAGGCGCCAGCGCCCCGATCCGGACTTTGCCGTCAGCACCGACCCCCTCATCCTCGTCGTCGCGCGGCGAGCTGAATGATCTGCTCCTCGCGCTCGGTCATCGCGCCTTGGACGTGCGGAAGGACATTGCGCAAGACCTCGTCCTGGGTGGAGGGGGCCAGGCCGATGAGCACGACGACGCCACAGCGGAACACGGTGTCTAAGGCCCAATGCTTGGCGTTCTCGTGCGCGACGACGGTCTCGCTTATGTAGCGTCCCTTGCGACGGACCTGCACCCGCCAGGCGCCGCTTTTTTCTTTCAGGATCGAGGCTATTTTCCGCGGGCAAATCCTGTGCAGTGAGAAATCGAAACTTGGCGAAAGCGATCGAAAAACGTCGTAAAACGGCGTAGCTCTCGGGTCGCTCCACGGGTTGAACAATAAGCGCAAGTCATTGAAAAAACAATATCATTTACTAAGTGTAGCGCCTATGATGGATTGGACGGACCGGCATTGCCGGGTCCTACACCGCACGCTGACTTCGCGAGCGATGCTCTACACGGAGATGTTGACGACGGGCGCAATCCTGCATGGCGATCGCGCGCGGCTGCTGGGCTTCGACCGGTGCGAACATCCGGTGGCGTTGCAACTCGGTGGGTCGGAGCCCGCGGATCTGGCGCAGGCTGCGCAGATCGGCGAGGCGGAAGGCTACGACGAGATCAATCTCAACGTCGGCTGCCCTTCCGACCGGGTGCAGTCGGGCCGCTTCGGCGCCTGCCTGATGCGCGAGCCGGAACTGGTCGCCGAATGCATGGCGGCCATGGCCGCCGCGGTAAAGGTCCCGGTGACGGTGAAGTGCCGGATCGGCGTCGACGACCAGGATCCCGAGGAGAGCCTGTTTCGACTGGTCGACCTTTGCGCCCAGGCCGGAGTCGGCCATTTCGTCGTCCACGCCCGAAAGGCGCTCCTGCAAGGCCTATCGCCCAAGGAGAACCGCGACGTTCCCCCGCTGAACTACCCGCTCGTCTACCGGCTGAAGGCCGAACGGCCCGACCTGACCATCGTAATCAACGGCGGGATCGGCTCGCTGGAGGAGGCTGAGGCGCACCTCCGGCGCGTCGACGGGGTCATGCTGGGCCGGTCCGCCTACCACACGCCGGGCCTGCTCGGCGAAGTCGACACCCGGGTGTTCGGCGAGGGCGAGGTCGTCACGCCGGCGCAGGCGGTTGCGCGCTACCGGCCCTACATCGCCCGCGAACTTGCAGCGGGGACCCATCTGGCGGCTATGACCCGGCACATGCTGGGCCTGTTCCACGGTGCGCCTGGGGCTCGGGCATGGCGGCGGATCCTCACCGTGGAAAGCGTGAAGCCCGGTGCGGGCCTGGAGGTCGTGGATGCAGCCCTGGCTGCGGTGTCAGGGACGCAGGATCAGCGCCTGACGCGTCGCCTGGAAGCTGGCGAGGCGGCCTAGATAGCTCATGCCGAGCAGCGAAGTGTCGAGGCCCTTTTCGATGACGAGGGCGTCGACGTCGTCGAGGCGAGCGCCAGCCACCGTCACGCTGGCGAGCTTCACGGCCGCGGCCCGAGTCGAGCCGCCGGCGGTCACGACGCGGTAGCCGAAGTTCAGGGAGGAGAGGTCGAAGCCCAGCTTGCGGGCGTCCTCTGGTGTCAGGGCCACGGCGCTGGCTCCCGTATCGACCAGAAACCGTACGTCGGCTCCGTTGACCTCGCCGTGGGCCCAGTATTGCCCGTCGGCCGACTTGCGCACCGTGGCTAGGGGCGCGGGAGCGGCAGGCGCGCTCACCGAGACCTGGAGTGCGGTATCGGCCCGGGCGACCTGATGGCCCTGAATGCGGTCCGAAACCGTGTTCACCGCCTGGCCGCAGCTCAGCGCCGAGATGCCGCTGACCGCCGCCACAAATAGGTACTTCGAGAGGTTCGACACAAGCCCGGACCCTGCGCAACCGCATGGCTGCTGACTGCCGCGAGATTAGGTCCCGGCGGTTTGAGAAGCCGTGAACAGGCAGGCTTAACCAAACATGGCCAACTTCTCGGGTCGGATGCGGCTGCGGCGGGACGGTAGCTCGGCCATGATGCGCGCACGCTCGTCGTCGCTCAGCCGCGCCCAGCCGGCGACCTCGGAGAGCTGGCGATAGCAGCCCATGCAAAGGCCACTCTCGCCGTCCACCACGCAGACCTGAACGCAAGGCGTCTTGATTGCGCGGGGCGGGCCGGGGGGCGGGGTAAGAGGTTCGCTCATGGCTGAGGCAGAGCGTAAGTGACCACCGCCTGCGCGGCCAGCCGGTCCGGGCCTTCGGTCCAAAGGCGAACGTCGCAGACCGCATTTCGGCGGCCGAGCCTCAGCATTTCGGCCTCGGCATGGAGATCCCCGGGGGCGGCTCCGCGCAGAAAATTCATGGTCAGGGAGGAGGTCACCGCCATCAACTGGTCGCCGATGTGGGCGAGCACAAGGGCGTAAGCGGCGGTGTCGGCGAGCGACATCAAGGTTGGGCCGGAGATCACTCCGCCGGGCCTGAGGAGCCCATCGCGGTATGGCGCCGTGACTTTTACCCGTCCCGGCGCCACCTCGAGCACGGTCGGGAACGCCTCGGGCGTCGCGTCCGGAAAGGCCTTTCGCAGGAGGGCGTTGACGCCCGTTTCGTCGAGGATCGGTATCGGAGGAGCCATGCCGCCTAATGCCAGAACACGTCGCGGCGCGACAAGTAAATTGTAGTCACAAGTAACAACAACGTATCGAATTGATACGGCAAACATTAAATACAGTTCATTTACAGTAATTCATTTGAGGTTTTGCGGCGGCGGTTTCAATTATCCCCCAGGGGTTGAACCAAGGGAGACGCCAAGATGAAAGTCGCCGTTATCGTTCTCGCCACCTTAAGTCTTGCTGCTGCCGATGGCGCCATGGCGTCCAGTCGGCTCAGCGACGTTGACTACCTGAAAGCCAACCGCTGCCGGGGTATCGCCGCCGGACTGGGAGTGAGTGACACCGCCAGCCTCGATGCCTTGCTCAAGACCGAGGGGCGCACGCGCCCCGAGCTGATCGTTGAGCGGGCGCAGGATGAATTCGCGCGCGCAAAGCGCGAGGCCAGTAAGGGCGACTCCAAGGACCGCTTGAGCGCCGAACTGAATGGCCCCTGCATGGCCTTGGTCAGTGGCGACAAGGACGCGGCCTCAGCCCGCTAGCCCTGTGGCTGCCTAACAAAAGCCAGTGCGCCGATCCGGACCGGCGCGCTTCTGCTTGTGGTTTTGCGCTCGGGAAGCCAACCTTCGCTGCCCAGCTTTTGGTAGCGGGAGAGAGTTCCTGGGCGGGCGCTGTCGCGCTGCGCACTGGGGCGAGTGGAAGGATCCATGCCAGCTTGACCTCGGTTCTGAGACCCGGCGACACCTGCTGGCGCACCGCCCGGGCGGATCGGGCAGCCTTTCTTGTGGACAACGAGGCCTACTTCGCCGCCGTCTTCGCCGCCCTGCAGAACGCGCGGCGGTCGGTACTGCTGCTTGGCTGGGGGTTCGATCCGCGGACGCGGTTGTTTCCCGATGGCTACGATGGGCCCGATGATCCCGACGAAGTGGGCCGCATCCTGGTGGAATTGGCCCGTGCTCGACCTGAACTCGATGTGCGTCTGCTGATCTGGCGCTCCGCCCTGCCGATCGCCGCCCAGCAGGAATTCTTCCCTCACAAGGCGCGCCAGTGGTTCAAGGGCACGCATGTGAAGTTCCGGCTCGACGACCAGGTGCCCTTCGGGGCCTGCCATCACCAAAAGGTGCTGGTCGTCGACGACCGGCTGGCCTTCTGCGGCGGCGGCGACATCTCCGTCGACCGCTGGGATACGCCCGGCCATCGCGATGACGACCCGCGGCGCATCATGCCCGATCAGGAATACCACGCGCCCCGCCACGAGGTGATGATGATGGTCGACGGCGAGGCGGCCGCCGCCCTGGGCGACCTCGCGCGTGAGCGCTGGCGCATCTCGACTGGCGAGACGCTGGAGCGAGCGGAAGATGCAGGGGGCGACCCTTGGCCTGACCATGTTCCGCCGGCGCTGACCGAGCTCGACGTCGGCATCGCCCGCACGGTGCCTCGCTGGAAACGCCAGCCCGAGGTCGATGAGATCCGCAGGCTGACGCTCGCCTCGATCGCCGAAGCCAAGGAATCCATCTATCTGGAGAATCAGTACTTTACCTCGCCCCTGGTCACCGAGGCCTTGGCCGCGCGGCTTAGCGAGCCGGACGGGCCGGAGGTGGTGCTCATCTCGACCGGCCACGCGCCCAGCTGGTTCGATCACCTGACCATGGATCGAGCGCGCGGCGCCATGATCTGGCGGCTGCGTTCGGCGGATATCTTCGGGCGGTTTCGCGCTTTCTGGCCGGCCACCGCCAAAGGCCACACCGTGATTGTCCACTCCAAGACCAGTGTCTTCGATGATCGCATCGCGCGAGTGGGCTCCGCCAACCTCAACAACCGGTCCGGCGGGTTCGACACAGAATGCGAACTGGTCATCGACACGAGCGACGAAGAGGCGAGGCGCGCAATAGCCGCATTCCGGGACCGGTTAGTCGGACATTTCATGGGGCTCACAGGCGATGCCGTGGCCAAGGCGCGTGCGGATTTTGGCGGCCTTGTCGGGGCCATCGACGCGCTCAATCGCGATGGCCGGCTGCAGACCATCGAGCCGCCGCACGTCACCGGCTTCGGCGAGTTCGTCGCCAAATATCATATCGGCGATCCCCAGGACCCTAAGGATTCCTGGAATCCGATCCGCCGGCGCGAACGGCTCTACGAGGCGGTTCGCGACATGCAGCTGCTCGGCGGCCCGGCGGGCGCCGCCTCGCTCGATACCTAGGCGATCAGGTTGAAATCCATCACCAGGGGGAGGTGGTCCGAAGCCGCGCGCACCAACGGCGAGAAGGGGACGAAGACGTCCTCGACCTGGATCTCGGGGCTCACGAACAGGTGGTCGATGCGCAGCACGGGCAGGGCCGAAGGAAATGTGGCCGTCGGCGACTTCCTCGGCGAGAGCCCGCGCGCCGCCGCCAGCCCGGCCAGGAGGGTCCTGTAGACGACGGACGTCGCCGTGGCGTTGAAGTCGCCGAGCAGGATCGTGGCGTCCCGGCAGCGCGGGTGCCGCAGCCAGCCGGGGCCGGCAAGCGAAGCGGCCTGGATTTGTTGTTCTTTCGGCACCAGGCCCAGGTGGGTGTTGATCACTTGGACCGGCCGGCCTTCGATCTCGACCTCCACCCAGAGCGCACCGCGCGGTTCGAGCTGCCGGATCATCGGATGGCCGGGAAGGGGCGCTGCCTGCACCATGCGTTCCGGAAAGCAGGTGAGGATCGCGTCGCCGTAGCGCTCCTCTTCGACTGTCAGCGCCGCATGAAAATGGCAGGCCATGTCCAGACGGCGCGCGATCTCGTGCGCCTGGTCGACACCGCCGGTTCGCGCCCGGCCGACGTCCAACTCCTGAAGGGCTACGATATCGGGCTGCAGGGCCGCGAGCACGTCCGCCACCCGCCCCACGTCCAGCCGCCGGTCCATGCCGACGCAGCGGTGAACGTTGTAGGTGACGATCCTGGGCATCTGGAGTTGAGGCGTGACCGGTTTCCGGGGCGGACGCAAGGCTCCAACAACGGCCGGAGCGGGCTGAGGTTCGCAGGGTTCAAGCCTCACGCTTACGTTAACGTCATCTTCCCATTCTGTAGGCCTCAGCCTATGGTCTCGGGCAAGTGAGCGCGCCGGCCAGATGGCGCCTCTACGAGACCGCCAGGAAGCCCCCATGAACCTCGATTTCACGCCTGAAGAGAATGCCTTCCGCCGAGAGGTTCGGGCCTTCATCAAAGAAAACTATCCGGCCAGCCTTCGCGCGGCGCAGGACGCGGGGCGAACGCTGACCAAGGACGAGTACCTTTCCTGGCACAAGGTGCTGGCCCAGAAGGGCTGGGTTGCGCCGTCCTGGCCGAAGGAGTTCGGCGGCACGGGCTGGACGCCCACGCAAAAATACATTTGGTCCGAGGAACTTGCCGAGGCCGACGCCCTGCCGGTGCTGCCGTTCGGCGTCGCGATGCTGGCGCCGGTGCTCTACACGTTCGGCTCCGAGGAGCAGAAGAAGACGTTCCTACCGGGCATCTACAACGGCGACGTCTGGTGGTGCCAGGGCTACTCCGAGCCGGGCGCCGGGTCCGACCTGGCGAGCCTCAAAACCAAGGCCGAGCGGATCACCGCCGACGACGGTAAAGAGTATTACATCGTCAACGGCCAGAAGACCTGGACCACGCTTGGCCAGTTTGCGGACTGGGGCTTTTTCCTGGTCCGCACCGACCCCAACGCCAAGCCGCAGGCCGGTATCTCCTTCCTGCTGATCGACATGAAAAGTCCGGGCATCAGCGTCCGGCCGATCATCACGCTGGAGGGCGGCCACGAGGTCAACGACGTCTTCCTCGACAATGTGAAGGTGCCGGTCGAAAACCGCGTTTTCCACGAGAACCAGGGCTGGACACTGGCCAAGGCCCTCCTGGCCCATGAACGCTCAGGCATAGCCGGAGTGGCTCGTTCCAAGCGCAATCTCGAGAAGCTGCGCCAGATCGCCACCACGGAACGTTCCGACGCCGGCGGCTCGTTGCTCAGCGACGCGTTCTTCCGTCGCAAGGTGGCGGAACTGGAGATCGACCTGACGGCGCTGGAGTTCACAGAACTTCGCACGCTCGCCGGCGAATCCAGCGGCAAGGGTCCTGGCCCCGAGAGTTCGATCC
The DNA here is from genome assembly GCF_036495085.1 of Phenylobacterium sp. Lineage (GTDB taxonomy): Bacteria > Pseudomonadota > Alphaproteobacteria > Caulobacterales > Caulobacteraceae > Phenylobacterium. The sequence continues at coordinate 17,538 of NZ_DASXNL010000147.1, forward strand.
TCAAGATCAAGGGCACCGAGATCCAGCAACGGCTGCAGGAGTTGGCGTTGGAGGCTGTCGGCCACTACGGCGCCCCCTTCCTGCACGACCTGGGTCATAACGCCCAGATCGGGCCGGACTACGCCGTGGGCCTGGCCGGCGAGATGTTCAACGGCCGCAAGACCTCGATTTATGGCGGATCCAATGAGATCCAGCGCAACATCATCGCCAAGATGGTGCTGGGCCTCTGACCTCGCAGCAGACAAACTAGACCTCAGCCCTCCCTCAATAGGCCGCCCGATGGATTTCAGTTTCACCGAAGAACAGTCGATGCTGCGCGACACGGTCGCAAGCTACCTGTCGGACCACTATTCGTTCGACCAGCGGCGTACGGCGCTGGCCAAGGAGCCCGGCTGGAGTCCTGCGATATGGAAGGCGTTCGCCGAGGAACTCGGAATCCTGGGCGCGCCGTTCTCAGAGGAGCTGGGCGGCCTGGGCGGCGGCCCCATCGAGAACATGATCGTCATGGAGGAATTCGGGAAGGCGCTGGTCGTCGAGCCCTACCTCGGCACGGTGGTGATCGGTGGTGGTTTCTTGAAGCACTCGGGCCATCCGAACGCCGAGGCGTTGATCGGCCAGGTCATCGCCGGTGAGGCGATCTTCGCGTTCGCCTACGCCGAGCCGCAGGGGCGCTACAACCTCGCCGACCTGAAGACCACGGCGAAGAAGGACGGAGCGGGCTACGTGCTGAACGGCATGAAGGCGGTTGTCGTTGGGGCGCCCTACGCCACCCACCTGATCGTCACCGCACGCACCGGTGGCGGCCAGCGCGACGCGCAGGGCGTCAGCGTATTCATTGTCGAAAAGAACGCCCCGGGCATCACCACTCGCGACTATCCCACCGTTGACGGCTTCCGGGCCTCGGAGGTCACATTCGAGAACGTGAAGCTGGGCGGCGAGGCGCTCGTGGGACCGGAAGGTCAGGCCCTGCCGCTGGTCGAAAAAATCGTTGATGAAGCGATCGCGGCGACCTGCGCCGAGGCTTGCGGAGTCCTGACCACGCTGCACCAGGGGACGCTGGAATATACCAAGCAGCGCAAGCAATTCGGCCAGCCGATTTCCTCATTCCAGGTTCTGCAGCACCGCATGGTCGACATGTTCATCCAGGTCGAGCAGTCGATTTCGATGACTTACATGGCCACCATCAAGTTGTCCGACGAGAGCGAGCGGACCAAGGCGGCGGCGGCCGCCAAGGTGCAGATCGGCAAGGCCTGCAGGTTCGTCGGCCAGAACGCCATCCAGCTCCACGGCGGCATGGGCATGACCGACGAGTTGGCCATCGGCCACTACTTCAAGCGCGCCACCATGATCGAGAGCGCCTTCGGCTCCACTGACCACCACCTGGCGCGCTACGAATTCCTCAGCCTCGGGCAGGCGGCCTAGCCGCTCGAGCGGCGAAATCGAAGGGTCGATCGGCGCACGATCGACCCTTCGAATTGTCCTGATCATCGCCTTCCGCCCTGGCCCTCAGCTGGTCAGGTTGGGTTCCCCGCAACCGTTCGGGGTCGTTGACCAAGGGCTTTCCATGAAGACGCATCGATACCGCCGGGACGCGCCCGGCCATCACTCACCTTCGCGCGCTGGGCATGTCGCCCTGGCGATCGCTGCCGCCTGCATGCTGGCGCTCGTCGCCCCGGCGGCGTGGGCGACCACCACGATCGCCGACCCAACGGGCGATTTCCTCAGCAGCTTCGTCGGTCCGCATGGCGCCGACCTCGACGTTACGTCAGCCAGCGCGGGGTTCGATGGGCTGAGCTTTCACCTCGACGCCACCATGGCGGGCGCTGTCGGGACGACCCCAAACAGCCTCTATGTCTGGGGCGTCGATCGCGGGGCAGGCACCCAGTTCCTGCACAACCTGCACGTCGCCGATCCGCTCAATCAGCGCGACGTCGGCGTGGGGGTGTTCTTTGACGCTTTCATCGCGCTCACCCCGACCGGGGGTGGAAATGGGAATGGCGCGGTGTTCCTGCTCAATCCAGCTGCTCAGGTCGTGAGCATGCAAAGCCTGGCGGCCGGCGCCGTGACGATTAACGGCGACACGATCAGCGTGGTCGTCCCCGATGCGATGTTGCCGGGCCAGGGTTTCAATCTCACCCAGTACGGCTTCAACATCTGGCCGCGCATCACCGGCATTTCGAACAACAACCAGGTGTCCGATTTCGCGCCAAACGAGTCCCCGCTTCCGGCTGAGGGCCTCCCGAGGCGCGCGCTGTTCCTTTCCTCGGCCGTCCCTGAGCCCGGCGCATGGTCATTGATGATCATCGGTTTCGGTGGGATCGGCCTGACCTTGCGCCGCCGGCGTCCCATCCAGATGGCCTAGGCGCGAGCGCCGCGCGTCCATCCCCCCACAATTGGGCGCGCGGCGTTTCTGGGTCCGGAAGGACCTGTTCCGAAGCGGCAACTCGGCCCGCGAACCCTAGGTCGGCGGCGGCTTGACGTAGATGACCTTCGGTCCACGCGAATTCAGCAGCAGACCGATCAGCACCCCCGCTGCAAGGGCGACACCAAGCGACGAATAGGGCCGTTCATGAACGAGGGGCTCAACGCGCTGAGCGACCTCGCGGGCCTGTTTCGATGTCCGGTCGTAGACCGCGCGGGTCTGCTCCCCGACCTTCGACACTCGGTCTGCAACCTGGCCGGCGAAGTCGTCCAATTTGGTCTGCGCCTTCCCGACCGCTTTCCGGGCGCCGCCCTTCAGCTGGTTCACACCGCCGCGCGCTTGCAGGCCCGGGTCGTCTAACGCTTCGCCTGCGCGACGTTCGGCGCGCCCGAAACCTTGCTGCAGGCCCCCCATAACTTCTTTCTCACTCATGGCATCCCTCACTTCCACTGGCCGACAAGACGCCGTGCCCGCCCAGCGATGCGCCTTCTGCTTCTTGGAAGCCCGCAGGGCGCGCATTGTTCCCTCAGCCGGGCGGTTTAACGCGATGTATCTGAAGCCTTGGCGTTGCCCCGGCCGCCCGACGCGCCCTATGCCGGGCCATGTCCTTCGGCGATTTCGGGCTCCTGGCGCTGGTATGCGTGGTCTGGGCGTCCAACAACATCGTCTCGAAATACGTGGTGAGCCACCTTGGCCTGCCGCCGCTCTTCTTCGCCGCGGTTCGGTTTGCGCTCGTGGCGGTGGCGACCGCGCCGTGGCTGCTTCCGATGCCCCGGCCGCGCTGGCGGCTGATCGCCGTGGCGATGCTGATGGGCGGCGGCAATTTCGCCTTGTTGTTCATCGGCCTGCAGACCTCGACGCCGTCGGCGGTCGCCGTGGTGAGCCAGCTGGGCGTGCCGATCACCACCCTCCTGTCGGTGCTGATGCTAGGCGAAACGATCCACTGGCGCCGCGCGCTGGGGATTGCGATGACGGTTGCAGGGTCGCTGGCGGTGATGTGGGACCCGCACGGTTTCAAGGTGTCGGCCGGCCTGCTCTATGTGGTGGCCTCGGCCTTCGCCGGTTCCCTGGGAGCCGTCATGATGAAACAGATCGAGGGGGTGAAGCCGCTACAGTTCCAGGCCTGGGTGGGCTTTGCATCGTTCTGGCCGCTTGCGGCGCTTTCGGCCTGGCTCGAACCTGGGCAAGTCCATATGGGGCTCGCCGCGGGCTGGCCGTTCGCGCTGGCCGCGCTCTATTCGGGCCTCGTGGTGTCGGTGGGCGCCCACACCGCCTACTACTTCCTGATCCGCCGCTATGAGGCGAATCTGATCTCTCCATTGACGCTGATGACGCCGCTCGCGACGATTGTCCTGGGGGTTGCGATCTTCCACGATCCATTCGGGCCCCGGATGGCGATCGGTACGACGATCGCTCTTACTGGCGTTCTGGTCGTCGCAGCGCGAAGGAACCATGTCATGCCGCTGCTGCTCGCTATCCGGAACCGTGCCCAATGAACTTCATCGAGGCGCCCAGTCCCAACTTCGACGCACGGACGACGGTCCCGGACATCCTCGTCCTGCACTACACCGGCATGCCAACAGGGGAGGCGGCGCTGGCCCGGCTGCGCGACCCCGAAGCCAGGGTCAGCTCGCACTACATGGTCGAGGAGGATGGCCGAATCTTCCGTCTGGTGCCCGAGGAGCGGCGCGCATGGCATGCCGGCGTCTCGTTCTGGAAGGGCGAGCGCAACATCAACGGCGTCTCGATCGGCGTCGAAATCGTCAATCCGGGCCACGAGTTTGGCTACCAGCCGTTTCCCGACGCGCAGATGACGGCGGTGATCGCACTGGTCGGCGACATCCGCACGCGCTGGCAGATTGATGACGGCCGGATCGTCGGTCACTCCGACGTGGCGCCGGAGCGCAAGGACGATCCGGGCGAGCTCTTCCCCTGGAAGCGGCTGGCGCAAGCCGGCCATGGCTTGTGGGTCGAACCCTCGCCGGCGCCCGGCGCGCCGCTGGCCGAGGGTGAGGAGAGCACCGGCGTCTTCGCCCTCCAGGCAGGGTTCACCCGCCTGGGCTACGACCTGCCGCCCTCCGGCAAGTTCGACGCCGCCACGAAGGCAGTGGTCACCGCATTCCAGCGGCACTGGCGCCCGGAACAAGTCGACGGGATCGCCGACGGCGAGACGCGGGCCCGGCTGATCGGTCTGCTGAGAGTGGCGGGCTGATGCATCCGTCGACGGCATTCCAGGTGGCCGATGAAGCGCTGCTGCTCAGCCACATGGCCCGCCATCCGTTTGTGACGCTGGCCGCAAATGTGCAGGGCGGCTTGCGCGTAGCTCATGCGCCCGTCGTCGTCCGCCGCCTGGAGACGGGCCTCGCGCTCGACTTTCACCTGTCTCGCAGCAATGCGCTCGCCGCCGGGCTTGGCGAGGGCTTCACCGCCGTTGCGGTGAGCCTCGCCGCCGACGCCTATGTCAGTCCTGACTGGTACGTGAGCGCCGACCAGGTGCCGACCTGGAACTATGTCAGCGTCGAGGCGGAGGGGCCCGTGGCAGCATTGGACGCGACGGGGCTCGTGACCCTGCTCGACGACCTCTCGGCGCAGGAGGAGAGCCGGCTGGCGCCCAAACCGCCCTGGACGCGGGCCAAGATGTCGACGGGCCGCTTCGAGGCGATGGCCCGAGCGATCATAGGCGCACGCATGGCCGTTCGCCGGCTTGAAGGAACCGTCAAGCTTTCGCAGAACAAGGCCGAAGCCGATCGGGCGGGCGTGATCACCGCGCTGGGGGACCATCCCATCGCGCGACGGATGCGCGGCGAATGAGCGGGGTGGCCGTCCGCGCCTTAGCTCTCGCCGAGGCGCCGGCGATCCTCGCCTTACACACGGCCGCCGCCTCGGCGGGCGGCGGCCTTGCGCGCGAGCCGAACGAGATGGCGCTCGACTACATCGAGGCCGCCATCATCAAGTCGCTCGCCTCAGGCGTTGCGCTAGGGGCCTGGGCTGGCGCGACCATGGCCGGCGAAATCCACGCCTCACGCATGGGCCCGCGGCAATTCTGCCACAACCTTACCGATCTGACCGTCGCGGTGCATCCAGACTTCCAGGGCCGGGGCATCGGCGCGGCGCTGTTCGAAGCGCTGTTCGCGGCCGCCGCGACGCTCACGCCCAAGGTCGAGCGCATCGAGCTGATGTGCCGAGAGGGCAACCTTGGCGCCCTGCGCCTTTACCAACGCCTGGGTTTCGCCATCGAAGGTCGCTTCCGGCGCCGCGTGCGCCTCAGCGACGGTACGGTCGAAGACGACCTCGCCATGGCCAAGGTGCTGCTCTAGCTGTCGTCCTGGTTTCCGCGGGGGGCAAGGCCCGGGGCCGAACGAGGCGGGCGTTGCGGGCCTATCCGCGAAGGGCGCTTGGGGCGAAACTTGACCTCTCAAGCCCGAACGACCACTTTCCGCGCGGACCAGACGGCCGGGCGATCGCGGCTCCCGCAAGGGGGTCGAGGAAAGTCCGGGCTCCACGACGACATGGCGGCGGGTAACGCCCGCCGGGGGCGACCCCAGGGATAGCGCCACAGAAAGCAAACCGCCTCTCATCTGAGAGGTAAGGGTGAAAGGGTGGGGTAAGAGCCCACCGCGTCGCTGGCAACAGGGACGGCATGGCAAGCCCCGCCAGGAGCAAGACCGAATAGGGACCGCGGGCCCTCAGCGATGAGGGCAGGGCTGTCGTAGGCCTGGGCGGTCCGGGTAGGTCGCGAGAACCGCCCCGCGAGGGGTGGTCCAGAGGAATGATCGCCGCGTCCGAAGCTTGCTTCGGGCGGCACAGAACCCGGCTTACAGGCCGTCTGGTCTCCTTGCTTCAGTCATATCCGCCAATTCGTTAACAAGCTTTGCTGTAGTTCACGGTATGTTCTGTGGATAACAACTTTCGATTAACCATAAGCAGCCCGCTCGCCTTGGTTTCTCTAGGAAATAGTGGTTCAGAGTCATTTACTCCCATTCCGTCCCATGATAGCCCATTCGTACTTCGCTAACCAATTTTGACGGGTCGGTAGCGAAGGTTAGGGCGGCTGGTGGGGCGGCCTAGGTGGCAGGGGCTTTGGCGGTGTTTCTCTCGACGTTCGAGAAACAACTGGACGGCAAACGGCGGATCGTCGTGCCGCAGGATTACCGCGCCCTTACAGCTGGCCCCTTCGACGGCGTCTTCTGCTTCCCCTCCATAGAGGCCGACTGCATTGAGGGTGGTGGCAAGGCGCTGTTCGACCGCTACCTTGGCGTGATCGAGGAACTCGAATTCGGCGACCCGATCCGCAGCGCGCTGGAAACCTCGGTGCTGGGCGGCATGGCCCGCCTCAGCTTCGACACCGCCGGGCGCATTACTCTTCCGGAGCTGCTCTGCCAGCAATTCGGTCTCACCGACTGGGTGGTGGTCGTGGGCCTGGGCGACCGCTTTCAGATCTGGCAGCGCGAAGCCTTCCAGGCTCACCGCGCCGCCCAGCGCGACCTGGCCCGCGAGGGCTTGGCGTCCCTGCGCGCCCAGCAGCGCCTCGCGCGGCTCTCCTCGCCCAATGTGGGAGGGGCCGGATGAACGGGCCGCATGTCCCGGTCCTGCTCGATGAGGTCGTGGACGCGCTGCAGCCCCGCGCCGGCAAGACCCTGGTCGATGGCACTTTCGGCGCAGGGGGCTACAGCCGCGCCTTGCTGGGCGCCGGCTCCGTCGTGATCGCCTTCGATCGCGACCCCTCCGCGCGCCGCTTCGCCGAAGGCCTCCCTGCCGAGCGCTTCCGCCTCGTACAGGGCCGCTTTTCCGAGCTGGACGTCGAGACCGGCCCTGCGGCCGTCGATGGCGTTGTCCTCGACATCGGCGTCTCGTCCATGCAGCTCGACGAGGCAGAGCGCGGCTTTTCGTTCATGCGCGACGGGCCGCTCGACATGCGTATGGCCGCCGACGGTCCCACCGCCGCCGACCTTGTGAACGAGACCGAACTCTCGGAGCTGGCCCGCATCCTATTCGTCTACGGTGAGGAGCGCGAAAGCCGGCGCATCGCCAGAGCCATCGCCAAGCGCCGCGAGGAGCAACCTTTCACGCGTACGCTGGAGCTGGCCGAGTTCATCGAGAAGGCGCTTGGCGGCCGCCGAGGCGCCAAGGTCCATCCCGCGACCCGCTCTTTCCAGGCGATCCGCATCGCTGTGAACGAGGAGCTGTCGGAGCTGGAGGCCGGCCTCGCCGCCGCGGAGCGGGCGCTGAAGTCCGGCGGGCGCCTCTGCGTCGTCACGTTCCATTCGCTGGAAGACAGAATCGTGAAGACCTTCCTTTCGGTGCGAGCGGGCAAAACGCCGGGGGGGTCGCGCCACGCGCCGCCGCTGGAAACTGCAGCTGCGCCGAGCTTCCAGCTCCTGTTCAACGGCGCGCAAACGCCGACTGACACGGAATTGGCGGCCAATCCCCGGGCCCGCTCGGCGAAACTCAGGGCGGCGGTGCGCACCGACGCTCCCGTCTGGAGGGCGGCGGCATGAGCTGGCTCAATCGCAGGGTTCGGGGCTTCAGGTTGGTGGACCTGGTGGCGCTCGGCCTGCTGACCGCTCTGATCCTCGGCGTCTATCTGGCCAAGACCATCGCTGGCGGCGAGCGCGCCAAGATCGCGACGGTCGAGCGGCAGATCGAGTCAGAAAAGGCCCGCATCCGCCTCCTGAAGGCCGAGGTCAGCCACCTGGAGCAGCCGGCCCGCATCGAGCGCCTCTCGGAGACTTACCTCGGTCTGGCGCCCGTACCGATCAAGCACGAGGCCGGCCCCGACGCCCTGCCCCAGCTTGCGGCCTTGCCGCCAGCGGCGGTCAAGGCGTCCGTCGAGGTCACCCCTGACCCAATGGCGACCGCTCCGCACGAACCGGCTGCTCCGCTCGCCACAACGACCCAGCTCGCCGAGGTCACGCGATGAGCCTTGGGCAGCAGGCCTTTGGATCCTCTTGGCTGTCCCACCGCCTCACAGGATGGATATGGCGTTTCGAGCACGCCTTCGAACGCGCACGCGCGTCCGGGCGCGCCGAGGACGACACGCGCATCCGCATCTTCTTCGTCCTGGCGCTGTTCTCAGCGGGATTCCTGACGCTGGCCATCGGGGCGACCCACGCGGCCCTGTTCTCCGGTTCCATCCGCGGTGATGCGGCGCCGGCGATCGGCGCGGCGCGGGCCGACCTCGTCGATCGAAACGGCGAGATGCTGGCCGCCGACCTCCTGCACTATGGCCTCTACATCGATCCCCGTGAGATCTGGGATACTGGCGAGACACGCCGGGCCCTCTTCGCCAACCTGCCGGAACTGACGCCAGAGCGCCTGGAGAAGGCCCTGCGGGCCGGCCGGCGCACCTTTGTCCTCGGTGGCCTGACCCCGGAACTCCGCGCCCACGTCCATGACCTCGGTCTTCCCGGCGTCAGCTTCGAACCCGAACAGAAGCGGGTCTATCCATTGGGCTTTACCGCCGCCCACCTGGTGGGGTTCGCGGACACCGGGGGTGAGGGCCTGGCGGGCGCCGAGGCCGCGCTGAACGACGACATCCGCAATGCCGCCGCCGGTCAGGGTGCGGTCCCGCTCTCCATCGACCTTCGCATCCAGGCGGCGCTCGAGGACGAGCTCTACAAGGCCGCCGCCCAGTTCCGGCCGAAGGGAGCCGTCGGCATCGTCACCAACGTCCACACCGGTGAGATCCTCGGCCTCGCGAGCTATCCGACCTTCGACCCCAACAAACCGGGCGCCGCCAGCCTGGACGCGCGCCAGAACCGTGCGGCCGGCGCGATCTACGAGATGGGTTCAACGTTCAAGGGCTTCACCGTAGCCGCCGGGCTCGACGCGGGCGTGGCCACGCCATCTTCCACTTTTGACGCCACGCACCCCTTCCAGCTCGGCTACCGCACGATCACCGACTACCATGCAACCCACAAGGTTCTGACCCTGGTGGAGGTGTTCCAGCACTCTTCGAACATTGGGACGGCCCGCCTCGGAGAGGAAATCGGGCCGGAGCGCCTGCACGACTATTTCAACCGCTTCGGCCTGACGCAGGCCGCAAAGACCGAGCTCATCGAGACCGCCCGGCCGCTTACCCCCAGGGTCTGGGATCAGGACGCGATCGCCTCGACCTCTTTCGGCCACGGCATCAATGTTAGTCCGCTGGCGATCGCCCGGGCCTATTCGGGCCTTATGAACGGCGGCCAACTGTTGCCGCTGACCATCAGGAAGCTCCCGGCGGGGACCGTGGTGCACGGGTCGCGGATGATTTCAGAGAAAACCGCGCTCACCCTGCTGCAGATCATGCGCTCCAACGTCACCGGCGGCTCGGGCAAGTCGGCAAACGTCGCGGGCCTGAACGTAGGCGGCAAGACCGGCACGGGTGACAAATGGGACCCCGCCGCCAAGCGCTACTCCACGACCAGGCAGGTGTCTTCGTTCGTGGCCGCATTCCCGACGGACGGTCCGCTGAGCGCCCCGCGCTATGTCGTGCTCGTGCTGCTGGACGAGCCGCAACGCGACAAGACAGGTCTCGACCCTACCGGCGGTATCGTAGCTGCGCCCGCCGTTGGCCACGTGATCGAGCGGATCGCGCCATTCCTCGGCGTACAGCGCCGGGCCGAGACCAATCCCTTTGCTGCGCCGGCCGAAGCCGCCGCCAATGCCGGAGAAGAGCATTGAGCGTGCGCCTTTCCGAATTGGTGAAGCGCGACCTTAGTGTGGATCCGCCGATCCAGGGCGTCACCGCCGACAGCCGAAAGGTGCGCCCCGGCTACCTGTTCGCCGCCCTGCCAGGCGCCAAGGTCGACGGCCGCAGCTTCGCTCCGCGTGCTGTCGAGCAGGGAGCGGTCGCCGTACTCGCCGGCCGCGAGATCGAGGATCTGCCGGCTCCGCTGGTGATCGCCGCAGACCCGCGCCGCGCCTACGCGCTGGCCGCGGCCTCCTTCTGGGGCGCGCAGCCGGCGACCTGCGTCGCTGTCACCGGCACCAACGGCAAGACCTCGGTGGCGGCTTTCTGCAGGCAGATGTTCGCTCACGCCGGTTTCAGGGCCGCCAGCATGGGCACGCTTGGCGTCCGTGTCAGCGCGCCGGGTTCGGTGGATGAGCAGGTCACGCCGCCAGGCCTCACCACGCCCGACGCATCCGATGTGGCCGAGCTGCTGGCCCGCGTCGCGCAGTCCGGCGTCACCCATCTGGCGCTGGAAGCCTCCTCGCATGGCATCGACCAGCGGCGTCTCGACGGGGTAAAGCTCACGGCCGCGGGATTCCTGAACCTGACCCAGGACCACCTCGACTACCACGGCACCATGGGGGTTTACCGCGCCGCCAAGCTGCGCCTCTTCGAGACCCTGCTGACCCGCGGCAAGACCGCGGTGCTGAACGCCGATTCCGACGCATATGCGGCCTTCGCCGGCGCAGCCGTCAGCGCCGGTCAAAGCGTGATGAGCGTCGGCGCGGCGGGGCAGGGCTTACACCTCATCGAGCGCACCCCGCTGCCCAACGGTCAGGCCTTGCGGCTGACCCATCAGGGCCGCGCCTACGAGGTCCGCCTGCCGCTGGCCGGCGCGTTTCAGGCCTCGAACGCCCTGGTCGCCGCCGGTCTCTGCATCGCCGCCGGCGTCTCCATTGAGCAGGCGATGGCGGGTTTGGAGCGTATCGAGGGCGCACCGGGGCGGCTGCAGCGCGTCGGACGCGGGCCCCGCGGCGGCGAGGCCTACGTGGACTACGCCCACACGCCGGACGGGCTGGAGACGGTGCTGCGCGCCCTGCGGCCACACGTGCGCGGCAAGCTGATCGTGGTGTTCGGCGCCGGGGGCGATCGGGACCGGACCAAGCGCCCGCTGATGGGCAGGATCGCCGCCGAACTTGCTGACGTGGCCATTGTCACGGACGACAATCCCCGCAGCGAAGTCCCCGCCGCAATCCGCGCCGAAATCCTAGCTGCCGCGGCTGGGGCGAGGGAAGTCGGCGACCGGCGCGAGGCGATCCGAACGGGCGCGGCGTTATTGGACGAGGGTGATATCCTGGTGGTGGCGGGCAAGGGCCACGAGCAAGGCCAGATCGTCGGTGACGTGGTCCATCCCTTCGACGACGTGGCGGAGACTGCGAGCGCACTCCATGGCTGACCAGCTGTGGACCTCTGATGAGATTTCCGCGGCGACCGGCGGCAAGCTGGCCGGCAGACCCTTCGAGGCCACCGGCGTCTCCATCGACACCCGTACCCTCGAGCCCGGCGACCTCTTCGTGGCTCTGGCCGGCGTGCGCGACGGCCACGAATTCGTCGAGCAGGCAATGTCCAAAGGCGCGGCGGGCGTACTGGCTTCGCGCCAGGTGTTCGGCTCGGCTGTGATGGTCGACGACGTGCTGGCGGCTCTGGAGCGCCTGGGCGTCGCGGCCCGCGACAGGGCGCCGAAGGTTCGCCGAGGCGCGGTGACCGGTTCGGTCGGCAAGACCAGTGTGACCCAGGCAATCATGGCCGGTCTGAAGCTTGCCGGCCGAGCGCACTCCTCGGTGAAGTCCTACAACAATCACATCGGCGTGCCGCTGACCCTGGCGCGGATGCCACGCGATGCTGAGCGCGCGGTGTTCGAGATCGGCATGAACCACGCCGACGAGATCGCCCCGCTGGCCGGCATGGTCCGGCCGCACGCCGCAGTGGTGACCACCGTCGGTCCCGTGCACGTAGAGAACTTCCCGGACGGCGAGGCCGGCGTAGCCAGGGCCAAGGCGGAGATTTTCCAGGGATTATGGTCCGGCGGCGTCGCGGTTCTGAACGCCGACGACCGCTGGTTCCCGCTGCTCAAGGGTGAGGCGGAAAAGGTCGGCGCGCAGATCCGCACCTTCGGCCATGGCGAACATTGCGATGCGCGGCTGATCGACTTCCAGGTCGCGGCCGGCCACGCAGTGATCCAGGCCCGCTTCCACGGCAAAGGTCTCGACTTCCCGCTCCTGCAGACAGGCTTCCACTGGGGCCTGAATTCAATGGCCGTGCTTCTTATGCTGGAGGCCCTCGACGTCGATCTGGGCGACGGCCTCGCGGCGCTGGGTAGTTTCCAGCCGCTGGAGGGGCGCGGCGCCGAGCAGACGGTGCATCTTGTGGCCGGTGATTTCACCTTGATCGACGAGAGCTACAACGCCAACCCGATCTCCATGGCCTCGGCCATCGCCACACTGGGCGCTCGGGCGGTGAGAGGCCGCCGGATCGCGGCCTTGACCGACATGCTGGAGCTAGGCCCGCAGGCCCGCGCATTCCATGCCGCATTGGCCGAACCGCTGGCTGAAGCCAAGGTCGACCTCGTGTTCTGCGCCGGACCTTTGATGAAATCCCTCTGGGACACCCTTCCGCCGACTCGGCGCGGAGGCTACGCCGAGACAGCGGCCGAACTTGCGCCGTTGGTCGCCCGGGCCGCAGAGCCCGGAGACGCTGTGATGGTGAAGGGCTCGAACGGCTCGAAGGCCGGCGCAATCGCCGTGGCGCTGGCCGGCCTCGATGCGCCGCTCGACGCCCGCTCGGGAGAGGCCGGCTGATGTTCTACTGGCTCTACGAGCATTTCTCCGCCGGCGGCCACGGCCACGTCTCGGTCCTCAACCTGGTGAAGTACCTGACCTTCCGCACGGGCATGTCGGTGTTCACCGCCCAGATCATCGTGGTCGCGATGGGCTCGCGCTTCATCCGCTGGATGCAGGCCAAGCAGGGGAAGGGCCAACCGATCCGCGCCGAGGGCATTCAGCGTCATGTCCTCGAGAAAGCCGGCACTCCGACCATGGGCGGCGTGATGATCCTGGCCGGCTTGATCGTCGGCACCTTGCTTTGGGCGGACCTTTCCAATGTCTACGTCTGGGCCGTGCTGCTGGTCACCGCAGGCTACGGCGTGCTGGGTTTCCTCGACGACTACGCAAAGGTCACCAAACAGTCGTCGGACGGCATCTCCGGCCGCGTACGGTTGCTGCTGGAGGCGGCCATCGCCATGGTCGCGATCAGCATGATCATCCTGTTCGCGGCCAAGCCGCCAGAGGCGCCAGACCTGCTGACGTCGGTCGCCTTTCCTGTCGTCAAGCAGGCGCTGCTGAATTTGCATTGGTTCTACCTGCTGTTCGGGGCCTTCGTGATCGTCGGCGCAGCCAACGCCGTGAATTTCACCGACGGGCTCGACGGCCTCGCCACAGTGCCGGTGATGATAGCGGCGGCCGCTTACGGCCTGATCGCCTACCTGGTCGGCAACTTTGTCTTCGCCAACTACCTGCAGCTTCACTTCGTGCCAGGGGTGGGCGAAATCGCGGTCTACTGCGGGGCGATGATCGGGGCTGGGCTGGGCTTTCTTTGGTACAACGCCCCGCCGGCGCGGATCTTCATGGGCGATACCGGCTCCCTGGCTTTGGGCGGCGGCATCGGAGCCGTGGCCGTCTCGACCCGCCACGAGATCGTGCTCTCGATCGTGGGCGGCCTCTTCGTGGCCGAGCTGCTTTCGGTCGTGATCCAAGTCGCCTGGTTCAGGCGCACCGGGCGCAGGATCTTTCTGATGGCCCCGATCCACCACCATTTCGAGAAGGTCGGCTGGTCGGAATCGACTGTCGTGATCCGCTTCTGGATCGTCTCGATCATGCTGGCCCTTCTGGGGCTGGCCACGCTTAAGCTGCGGTAGGGAGGGCAAGCGAGCGCCATGATCCCGGTCCGCGATTTTGAGGGAAGGACGGTCGCCGTCTTCGGCCTGGCCCGCACGGGCCTTGCAGCAGCGCGCGCGCTGGTGGCCGGCGGCGCCGAGGTGGCGCTCTGGGACGAGAAGCCGGCCTCCCGCGCGTCGGCTGAAGCCGAGGGCTTCACGCTCACCGATCTCTCAGAGGCCGATTGGTCGAAGTTCGCTGCGCTGGTGCTCTCGCCGGGCGTGCCGTTCACACATCCGGCGCCGCACTGGACCGTCGAGCGGGCCCGCGAGGCCGGCGTCGAGATCGTGGGCGACATCGAACTGTTCGCCAGGGCCGTGAACGCTGCGCCCGAGCACCGGCGGCCGAAGGTCGTCGCCATCACGGGCACCAATGGCAAATCGACCACGACGGCGCTGATCGGCCATCTCTGCGCCCAGGCCGGCCGCGACGTGCGCATCGGCGGCAATATCGGGATCGGCGTCCTGGACCTGCCGGACATGCACGGCGGGGCGGTCTACGTCCTGGAGATGAGCTCATACCAGCTCGACCTGACATCGAGCCTTCACGCCGATGTCACCGTGATCCTCAATCTTTCGCCCGATCACCTGGAGAGGCACGGGAGCATGGAAGGCTATGTCGCCGCCAAGCGCCGTATCCTGGCCAACCAGGGCAAGGGCGACACCGCCGTGATCGGGGTGGATGACCCTTGGGGTCAACAGATCTGCACCGAGATCACCGCCGCCAATCGCCGCACGATCGTGCCGGTCTCGGCCTCCAAGGCCATGGGGCGTGGGGTCTACGTCCTGCAGGGCATGCTATACGACGCGACCGGCGAGCGCGCGCAGGAGGTCGCCGACCTCAATGTCGCCCGCTCGCTGCCCGGCCGCCACAACTGGCAGAACGCCGCAGCCGCCTACGCCGCCGCCAAGGGCCTCGGCATCCCGGCGGACGAAGCTGCCGAGCACCTGCTTACCTTCCCGGGCCTGGCCCACCGCATGGAGACGGTGGCGACTCTCGGACGAGTGCGCTTCATCAACGACTCGAAAGCCACGAACGCCGATGCAGCCCGCCAGGCGCTGTCGAGCTATCCTAAGGCTTACTGGATCGCCGGCGGCCAGCCGAAGACCGGCGGGATCGAGGCCCTGGCGGATCTCTTCCCGCGGATTGCCAAGGCCTATCTGGTCGGCGAGGCGGCGCCCGCCTTCGCCGAGACGCTGAAAGGCTACGCGCCAACCTTCCAGGCCGGAACCATCGACACCGCCGTCGCCCAGGCCTACGCCGATGCCGCCAAGAGCGGCCGGGACGCCGTGATCCTGCTCTCGCCGGCCGCCGCCTCGTTTGACCAGTTCAGCGATTTCGAGGCCCGCGGCGAGGCGTTCCGGGCCGCTGTCCAGCGTTTGGCCCACGCTGCAAGAGGGGCTGCATGAAGGCCGCGACGCCGGGGACCCACCACGCCTTCGCCCGTTCCGACCGCTCACGCATCGGGGTCTGGTGGTGGACCGTCGACCATTGGATACTGGGCGTCGTCGGCCTGTTGATCGCCATCGGCGTGGCTATGTCGTTCGCCTCCAGCCCGGCGGCTGCGTCGCGGATGAATGTCGGCGACCCCTTTCACTTCGCCGTGCGCCAATGCGTCTTCGCGGCCGGAGCCGCGGTGATTTTGATCGCCGTTTCGATGTTGGACGTGAAGAATGTCCGGCGCAGCGCCTTCTTCATCTGGCTCATCGCCATCGCCGTGATGGTCGCCCTTCCGTTCTTTGGCCACAACGCCAAGGGGGCGACCCGTTGGCTGGAGTTCGGCGGCTTCACGCTGCAGCCGTCGGAGTTCATGAAGCCGGCGCTGATCATCCTCGTCGCCTGGATGTTCTCCGAAGGGCAGAAGGGCCAGGGCGTGCCCGGCGTCTCCATTGCCTTCGTGCTCTATTTCATTTCCGTCGGGCTGCTGCTGATCCAGCCGGATATCGGCCAGACGGTCCTGATCACGATCGCGTTCGGGGCAGCGTTCTGGATGGCTGGCGTGCCGCTTTCATGGGTGATGTTGTTAGGCGGCGCGGCCATCGCTGGCCTGTCGTCGACCTACTTCCTGTTCCCGCACGTGGCCAGCCGCGTCGACCGTTTCCTGTCGCCGGACAAGGCCGACACCCATCAGGTGGACCGCGCCGCCGAGGCCATCGCCGCCGGCAGGCTGATCGGCCGCGGGCCGGGGGAGGGCGTCCTGAAGCGCGCCATTCCCGACGCCCATACCGACTTCATCTACTCGGTGGCCGCCGAAGAATATGGACTGATCTTTTCCCTGCTCCTGATCAGCCTTTTCGGCTTCATCGTGGTGCGCGGGCTCTACAAGTCGATGAAGCTCAATGACCCCTTTGAACAGGTCGCGGCGGCAGGGCTTTTCGTACTGGTCGGCCAACAGGCCTTCATCAACGTCGCGGTGAACCTCGACCTGATCCCGACAAAGGGTATGACCCTGCCGTTCATCAGTTATGGCGGCTCGTCGATGTTGGCGATGGGCCTGACGCTGGGCATGGCTCTGGCCCTCACTCGCCGCCGGCCCGGCGCCTACACCCCCAGCGAGGCCATCGCCAAGGCCGGCGCGTTCGCTTAGAGGCGAGAGGCCATGCGTAAGATTGCCGTTCTCGCCGCCGGAGGCACCGGGGGCCACCTGTTTCCCGCCCAGGCGCTTGCGGAGAGCCTTATCGCGCGTGGCTGGTCAGTGGTGCTGGCGTCCGACGAACGGGTCGCGGGCCTGGCGCATGACTTCCCCGCCGAACGCCGCATCGGTCTGTCGTCCGCCACATACCGGTCGGGCAACCCGCTCAGCATGGCTCGCGCGGGCCTGGCGGTGTTGCGCGGCGCCAACCAGGCGCGCGCCGTCTACCGCGAGGTCGGCCCCAGCGTGGTGGTGGGCTTCGGCGGCTATCCCTCCGCGCCCGCCCTGGTCGGCGCGATCTTCGATAAACGAGCGACGGTGATCCACGAGCAGAACGCGGTGATGGGCCGGGCCAATCGCATGTTGGCCGCTCGCGTCACGCGAGTGGCCTGCGCTTTCCCGACCCTTCTCAAGGCGCCGGCAAAGGTGGTCGCAGATGCTGTGGTGGTCGGCAATCCGGTCCGCCCGCTGATCCGCGCCCTCGCCGATCAGCCCTATGTCCCTCCGACCGCGGAGGGCCCGATCCGCGTGCTGGTCACCGGTGGCAGCCAAGGCGCGCGATTGCTTTCCGAACTTGTGCCAGAGGCGATTGCCGCCCTACCGGATGCCCTTCGCCAACGCTTGGTCGTCCAGCAGCAGACAAGGCCGGAATCAATGGAATCGGCGCGGCGCACCTATCGAAACGCCGTCGTCGACGCCGAGATCGCGCCCTTCTTCCGCGACTTGGCCAGCAGGCTGGGAGCGGCCCACCTGGTGATCGGCCGCTCCGGCGCGGGATCGGTCTGCGAGTTCGCCGTGGCGGGCAAGCCCTCGATCCTGGTGCCGCTGGCGATCGCGCTGGACGACGACCAGGGCCAGAACGCGAGGCTGCTGGCCGAGGCCGGCGGCGCCGAGGTGGCCCGCGAAAGTCAGCTTACCGTTGAGAGTCTCTCCAGTGCGCTGGAGAAGCTGCTGACCAACCCCGCCCGTCTGGCGCGGATGGCTGCCGCCGCCCGCTCGGTGGCTATGCCAGACGCTGCTGAACGCCTTGCCGACGTCGTCGAAGAGACGGCCCACGCTTACGCTCAAGGCTGAGGCAGCGCTTAGTCGTCGAAGTGCATTCTCGATCGGACAAGATGGGGCGAAGCAAAGTGGCGGCGCGTCGCTTGGCTCAGTCGACGCATCACCGTTCGCCCGGACCGCGGTAAAAACTGTTCGGCAAGCCGCTGCTTGAGCGGTCGGCGAAGGTAACTCATGTCGCCGGCTTTCTCCGGCTGCACCCAGTTCTGATCCTCGTAGTCGCTCTGCTGCGGCGTCTTGCGGAACATCTCGACGTTTTCGGTCTTGCGCGCGCGCATCATCAGGTAGGTGCGGGCGTTGTTGATCAGGGTGACGCGCTGCCTGACCTCGGCCGGATCTGCCACCTCATACCACTCGGCGTCATCGTTACACTCACTGAGCACCATGGATTCCACGACGAAGCCGTTCTCGGGCGCGAACACCCGGTAGAAGAGTTCGGGGCT
Source organism: Phenylobacterium sp. (assembly GCF_036495085.1). Classification (GTDB taxonomy): domain Bacteria; phylum Pseudomonadota; class Alphaproteobacteria; order Caulobacterales; family Caulobacteraceae; genus Phenylobacterium. Next base: position 35,740 of record NZ_DASXNL010000147.1, read on the forward strand.
GAATTGATAGAAGCCGTGGCCGGTGAAATTGTTGGCTCCGTTGACCGAAATCAGGTGACCGCCGACCTTCAGCATTGCGGCCACATTCAGCACCGCCTGCGGAAAGTTGAAGATGTGCTCGATCGTCCCGGCGTCGATGATCGCCGAGAACTTGCCGGTGAACTCCGTGGAAACGGGCTTGTTCAGGTCGGCGAGATAGCTCGCGCCTTCGTAGTCCGATGCGTCCATGGATAGCGGCGCCTTGGCTCCGAGTTCGGTGAGCATTCCATCGACATACGGGAAGCCGCTGAAGGCGCGGCTGAGCGCGCCCTCATCGAGGGGCAAGCCGAAGCGCTTCGCCTCTGTCCGATAGGCCCGCTCTGAAATGTGGATGTTCTGACGTCCGAGGGTGAGCGTATCGGAGAAGTCGACGCCAGCCTGCTTTGCCGCAAAGACGAACCGCGAGCACTGTAGATCAAAACCCAAGATCAATTCTCCTGCCTCCGAAACATTGTGGCCCGCACACCGGCGGTTAACAATCCACGGGACGATGACGTGCCATACGCCCATCGGTTCAGGCGCGGCGCCGCGCACCTCTTCCGCAATGTCAGGAAGCGTCCTAGGACACTGCGATGACCCGCCGCCCCGTGCCTTTCGACATCGGCCCCGTGCACTTTATCGGCATCGGCGGCATCGGCATGAGTGGCATCGCCGAGATCATGCTTCGTATCGGCTACCAGGTACAGGGATCCGACGCCAAGGCCTCGGCCAATACCGAGCGGCTGCAAAAGTTGGGGGCGACCGTATTTATCGGCCATGACGCCGCGCACGTGGAGGGCGCCAGCGCGGTCGTCTATTCGACGGCGGTCAAGGCCGACAATCCGGAGATGGTCGCCGGCCGCGATCGACGCCTGCCCCTGGTCCGCCGGGCCGAGATGCTGGCCGAGCTCATGCGGTTACAGTTCTCCATCGCCGTGGGGGGCACCCACGGCAAGACGACCACCACCTCGATGGTGGCCGCCATCCTCGACGCAGGCGGCCTTGACCCGACAGTGGTCAATGGCGGGATCATCAACGCCTACGGAACCAATGCGAAGGTCGGGGCCGGCGACTGGATCGTGGTCGAGGCCGATGAGAGCGATGGCACCTTCCTGAAGCTCAAGTCCACCGTGGCCATCGTCACCAACATCGACCCGGAGCACCTCGACCACTACGGCGAGTTCGAGGCGGTCAAGAAGGCCTTCCGGGACTTCGTCGAGAACATCCCGTTCTACGGTTTCGCCGCGGTGTGCGCCGACCACCCGGAAGTACAGGCCATGGCCGCGCGGGTGGAAAACCGGCGTCTGGTCACCTACGGCTTCAACCCACAGGCGGAGGTCCGGGCCGAGGGGCTTCAAATGGGTCCGGAGGGCTGCCGCTTCGACGTGGTGATTCAGCCGCCCACACCTGGCGAAGGCGACAGCGAACCGGTCCGTTACGACGACCTTCGCCTGCCTATGGCCGGGCTCCACAATGCGTTGAATGCGTTGGCCGCCATCGCGGTGGCGCGCGAACTGGGCGTCAGCGCCGACGACATCAGGAAGGGTCTGGCGGGCTTCGGCGGAGTCAAGCGGCGGTTCACGACCACCGGCGTCGCCAACGGCGTGCGGATTGTTGACGACTATGGACACCACCCGGTGGAGATCGCCTCGGTGTTGAAAGCCGCGCGCGCGGTCACCGAAGGCCGGGTGATCGCCGTCGTTCAGCCGCACCGCTTCTCGCGGCTCTCCGACCTGTTCGATGAATTCTGCAGCTGCTTCAGCGACGCCGACGTGGTGATCGTGGCCGATGTCTATGCGGCCGGCGAGGCGCCGCTCCAGGGCGTCAACCGCGACGCGCTGGTCGAGGGTCTGCGTCGGTACGGCCACCGCCGGGTCTTGGCGCTGGAGGGGCCATCGGAGCTGGCGCGCCTGGTCGGGGAGGAAGCCAAGGCGGGCGACGTGGTCGTTCTGTTGGGTGCGGGCGATATCACCGCCTGGGCCTATGCGCTGCCGGAGCAACTGTCGGCCTTGGCGGCCGAATGAGCTGGCGCGATCGGCTGCCGGAGGTCCGCGGCAAGCTCCTCCGCGACGAACCGCTCGGCCCCTTTACCTGGTTCAGGGTCGGGGGACCGGCGGATGTCCTTTTCCTGCCGCAGAACGAGGCCGACCTGGCCGGCTTTCTCGCGGGCCTCGACCCGGCAACTCCGGTCACGGTGCTCGGCGTCGGATCCAATACCCTGGTCCGCGACGGCGGGGTGGAAGGCGTCGTCATTCGCCTCGGAAAGGCTTTCGCCGCCATCGAGCCCCAGGCCGGCGAAACGGAGGAGAGACGCAGGATCTTTGCAGGCGCCGCGGCGCTGGACGCCGCCGTGGCGCGTGAGGCGGCCAGCGCGGGAATCACGGGCCTGGAGTTCTTGCGGGGGGTGCCGGGCGCCATCGGCGGCGCCCTGGTGATGAACGCCGGCTGCTATGGTTCGGAGACCCAAAACGTGTTGGTCGAGGCCTATGCCCTGAACCGGTCCGGCCAGCGCTTGACGCTCTCGAACGCCGACCTGGGGTATAGCTACCGCAAATCGGCACGCGCGGCCGCTGAGCCCCTGATCTTCCTCGGCGGGCTCTTTGAGGGCTTGGCGGACGATCCTGCCGCCATCGCCGCGCGCATGGACGAAATCACCACGCGGCGCGAACAGACCCAGCCAATTCGAGAGAAGACCGGAGGCTCGACGTTCAAGAATCCGCCTGGCCATTCCTCCTGGAAGCTGGTCGACGAGGCAGGCTGGCGAGGTCGACCCTTTGGCGCCGCGATGTTCTCGCCCCTTCACGCCAATTTTCTGATCAACACCGGCGAGGCCACCGCCGCCGACCTCGAAGGCCTGGGGGAAGCCGTCAGGGCCGACGTTAAGGCAAAGACCGGGGTCGAACTTGAATGGGAGATCAAACGGATCGGGCGGCCGCGGTAGGGTGACCCCAGCCGCCCGGTCAGGTCACCGGCCGCCCGGTGAGTGCCGGCCGGGTTCGGCGCTTGGGCCGGCGAACTTTGTCTCGTTGGACTTGATCGAGTGACCCTGATGATAGGCGGTGAGCGTGGGCTGGTGGAGCCCCGCCACGGCGCGATCCATGCTTTCACGGGCGCACTTGTGGTCGCTCATCTCGTCCCCAAGCTGCAGCTCGATGCGGCTGTCGCACACCGACACCGCGGCGCGCCAGAGCATGTCGTGCACGGTCTTGACGTCGGTGGGATTGGAAAAATCGAACCCTCGTGCTTCGACCACTGTCTTGCTCGGCTCGCGCTGAGCTTGTGCCAAGGTCGGCGCCGACCCGGTCGCGATGACCAACGACGCCAGCAAGGCTGCCTTGAGCATAGAAACCTCCTCTGTCCCGAGTTTTGGCTAACTCCTAGTCTGATGTGACTGCAATTTTGTCTAAACCTTGTTTGAGAATAGCTGCGCGTCATAAGAAAATAGGCGAGATTCTCGAATCTATTGTTGCACAGGCCGTGCAACGTGCTGAGCAAATTCTTATGAAGTTTATGTAATGCGTCTAGGCGAGCGCCTTGTCGGCCTCGACCAGCCGCGCGCTGCAAGCGCCGCGAGCGATCAGCGCGCCCCTTGCGTCAGTCAGCGAGGCCTCCATATGGGCGATCGATTTGCCCAGGTGGATCACGCGCCCTTCGCCCACGAGCGGCCCTGGTCGGGCCGGTCTGAGGAAGCTCACCTGCATGTCGATGGTCGGCGAGTAGAGCTTGCCATCGCTCATGGCGAAGACCGCCGGTCCCATGGTGTCGTCCAGCATGGCCGCCAGGAAACCTCCCTGGATGTAGCCGGCGGGGTTTGTGAACTCCCAGCGGGCGTCGAAGGCGACCTTGATCCAGCCCTCCTGCGGCTTCACGGCGAGGATCCGCCAGCCCAGCAGTCGTGCGCACGGCGGCGCCGGCAGGTTATCGAGGACTGAAGCGTCGGCGGTCATCATGGCGATCTCCCTTTGTTCGCATCCTGCCGCCACCCTGCTGACAGCGCCCTGTCAGCATGCACCGGCCCTTGACCCGGCTCCCCGGCTCAGTCACCCGCTTGGGCCTTTCCAGCCGCCTTTTTCGAGTCGCCCATGGTCGCGCCCCTCTCCGGACACCACGTCGCCGTTCTCCTGGGCGGCCTTTCCTCCGAGCGCGAGGTGAGCCTGGTATCGGGCCGTGAATGCGCCGCCGCCCTGGAGCGGCTGGGGGCCAGGGTCAGCCGTATCGACGCCGGCCGCGACGTCGCTGAGGTGCTGGCCAGACTGAAGCCCGATGTCTGCTTCAATGCCCTGCATGGCGCCTGGGGCGAGGACGGCTGCGTTCAAGGCGTGCTGGAGACGCTGGGCATGCGCTACACCCATTCCGGCGTGCTGGCCTCGGCGCTGGCCATGGACAAGGCCAAGGCCAAGGCGGTGTTCGCCGCCGCCGGAGTCGCTGTACCGGGTGGCGGGCTCTTCAACCGCTTCAAAGCGGCCGCCGACCACGTGATGGCGCCGCCCTATGTGGTCAAGCCGAACGCGGAGGGGTCCTCGGTGGGGGTGTTCCTGGTGTTCGAGGGCGCGAACCGCCCGCCTCAGGAGATCGTCGCCCCGGGCTGGACCTTCGGCGAGGACGTGATGATCGAGCCCTACATCCGCGGCCGCGAACTCGCCGTGGGCGTGATGGACGGCAAGGCCATGACCGTCACCGACATAATTCCGCGCACAGGTTTCTACGACTACGAGGCGAAGTATGCGGAAGGCGGTTCGACCCACATCGTCCCGGCCGAAATTCCGCCCCATGCCTTTGAAAAAGCATTGAGAATGAGCGAGGCCGCCCATGCCGCACTTGGTTGCCGGGGCGTTACCCGATCGGACCTGCGTTATGACGACATTAACGACATTCTGGTCCTCCTTGAGGTGAACACACAGCCAGGCATGACGCCGACATCGCTCATCCCGGAGCAGGCGGCGCTGCAGGGTGTGGATTTCGACCGATTGGTGCTTTGGATCACGGAGGACGCGTATGCCGGGGGCGGTTCGGGGGGGCTCGCGAGTTAAGGCGAAACCTCCGGTCAAGGCGCCCTCGAAGGCAGCGCCCCGGACGTTAAGATCCGAACCCCACGGCCTCTCGCCGAGGTTGGCGCTAAGCGGCGCGGCGGCGATCCTCGCCCTGGCGCTGGGCGTCACGCTTGGCACCGGTCACCGCGGCGAACGGCTTTTGGCCGGCATCGGCGGATTCCTCGACAGCCGTATGGCCGACGCAGGGTTCCGCGTACGCCACGTCGAGGTGCAGGGCGCCTCGGCGATGGCGACCGCAGACATCGCCAGGGCGATGGGTGTCTACAAGGACGAGCCCCTGCTCGGCCTCGACCTCGCCGATCTGCGCCGTCGCGTGGAAAAGGTGGGCTGGGTCAAGGAAGCACGCATCGTGCGCCTGCTGCCTGACACGCTCGTCGTCGCTGTCGTCGAGCGCCGCCAACTCGCCGTCTGGCAGCATGATGGGCGCCAGCACGTCATCGACGAGCACGGTCAGCTGATTCCCGAAGCCGATCCGGGCCGCTTTACCAGCCTTCCGCTGGTGGTGGGGGAGGGCGGCGCGCAACATGCGCCGGAGATCCTTCCGATCATCGCCCAGCGCCCGAAGCTGATGACCCGGATGGATGCCCTGGTCCGCGTCGACGACCGACGTTGGGACCTTCGATTGAAGGACGGCTCGCTGATTCAGCTGCCTGCCTCCGGCGAGGAGGAAGCATTGATGCAGCTTGAGCGCCTCGATCAACGCTCGCGCATTCTCGAGCTGGGCTTTGATCGTATCGACCTGCGCAATCCCGATGTGGTGACCGTCCGCCCACGCCAGATCCCGCACCTGAACCCGCCGCCCGCGGCGGGCGCCTGAACGATGGAAGACCTATAGATGCTGAAGCTTGCGAGCCGCTCCGAAGCGCAGTCAGGCGACCGGACGACAGGCGCTGCGCAGGACCGCCGCGCCACAGGGCGCAGCGGCCATGAGCGCTCCGCCAATGGACGCGGCGCTAACGAGCGCAAGGTCAATGACCGTAGGGATGGCCGCGAGGGCCTGAAGGCCGCGTTGGCGCGAACGCCGGTCGTGGCTGCCGTCGACCTGGGCGCCTCGAAAGTCACCTGCTTCATCATGAAGCCCGAGGGCGTGCACAAAGGCGACCGCACGCTCACGACCGCCGGCGTCGGATATGTCCAGTCGCGTGGCATCCGCGGTGGCGCGATCGTCAATCTCGACGAGGCGTCCGACGCCATCGCTCAGGCCGTTGAGCGCGCCGAGAACGTCGCCGGCGTCAATGTCCAGCACGTTACGGTGGCGACCGCCGGCGGTCAGCTCACCTCCCATCGCGTGGCCGGTCGGGTCTCGATCGGCGCGCGCCCGATCTCCGACAACGACCTGATCCGCGCCATCAGCCACGCGCTGGCCCAGATCAAGCTGCCTGGACGCCGGGCCGCGCACATCCTGCCGATCGCCTGGTCGGTGGACGGGCAGGGCGGCGTGCGCGACCCGCGCGCCATGTTCGGGCGCACGTTAGGTGTCGAGCTTCTGGTGGTGTCGGTTTCGGAAACCGTGTTCCAGACGCTGGGCGCCTGTGTCGAGCGCGCGCACCTGCAGTTTGAAGGCGTGGTCGCCGCGCCCTTCGTCTCCGCGCTCGCCGCGCTGGAGGAGGACGAGATGGACCTTGGATCGGTCTGCATCGATATGGGCGGCGGTTCGACCTCGGCGGCGGTGTTCAACTCCGGCTCGCTGGTTCACGTAGAAACCGTGCCGGTTGGCGGTCAGCACGTCACCCAGGACATCGCTCGCGGGCTCTCCACCTCGATCGCGGGCGCCGAGCGGATAAAGACGCTGCACGGCTCAGCCATCGCATCCGCCAACGAAGACCGCGAGATGATCGAAGCGCCCCCGCGTGGCGACGATCCCGGTGCGGGCCCCGTCATCGCGCCGCGCAGCCTACTGAAGGGGATCATCGCTCCACGCGTGGAAGAGACCCTGGAGCTGCTCCGGGACCGGCTGAAGGCGTCCGGCGCACCGGTCGAGCCGGGTGCGGGCCTGGTGCTTACCGGCGGCGCCAGCCAGCTCGCAGGAGTTCGCGAAGTTGCCGTGCGGGTGTTCGACCGTCCGGTGCGACTTGGCCGCCCCCGTCGCGTGCCGCACCTGGCCGACGCCGCGTCAGGTCCGGCCTTCACCGCCGCCGCCGGTATCCTGCACCGTGCCGCGTTCGGTCCCCGCGAGGCCGTCTCCGCCAAGGCGTTGGCCTCGGCCAAACTGCGCCGCGAACCTCTTGATCCCCGCGCCAATCCGGTCGCAAAAGCGGCGTCCTGGCTGCGCGAGAACCTCTAGGCCCGACGCGCCGCTGACGTTCCCGCGGCAGGCCGGTCATCCCTGCTGGATTTGAGGCCGCGGACTGCGGCCTCAGCGCCGAGGACCTACGTCTCGGCGGCCGTGGGCTTGGAAAGGGAGGTCACGAGCCTGTCCAGGGTTGCAAAGAACACGTCGATGCTGAATCCGAACAGGAATGCCAGTCCGAAGATCGTTATTCCGCCAAAGGTCTTCGAATTCAGAGAATTGAACAGCCACGAGATGCTGACTCCGGCCATCGCGGCGAGAATTGCCCGGGTCACGGGATGCTTTGGGTTCTTTAGTAGCGGATTTATTCTCGCCCTAAATTGAAATATCAGAGCGCCAAACATTGCGTAAATAGCCGGAAGGACCCAAAGTCCATATATCGTCATTATATTTTGCATCCAACTCATATAGATATTTAAATTGTTGTTGACGTCCTCTACTGCCAAATTATTCGGACCGGTTAGATCGATGAATCTTAGATATGTTGAAAAATCACCGTCTTCATCGGTAAGATCTGGAGTTACATTGTTGTAATTGGAATCACTATCTCGAATGAATAGCAATGAGGATCCAATTCCCAACTTATCTAGGATGAAGGATACGGGTTTTCTAAAAGTTGCCGCGTCAATAACGTCTGCCGCACGAGTTTGATCGTTAAAAACGTTATAGGCAATTCCTCTAGTAACCGACAATTCATGATAATATTCAGATGAGTCGGCGGTAGATGGTGAAACTGGCAGCGGAGCGCTGGACTTAAGTCGCATCCAGTCGTTGTATAGATGTTCTGCTTTCGACGGCAAATCTTCCTTCTGAATGGAAGCTAGGTCATCATACACAAGAGAGGCAGTTTTATATACATAAGTGAAATAGGCGAGACTGAAGACAAGACAAGTGGCGTATATGAACGGGATAATGGTTGAGACTGCTGAGGCTAAAGCCCGGAATAGATGTGTGGCGGCGCTCGAGATCGACGCGCCAAAAGAGCTGTTCGCCGGCATGTCTGATCTCTCCCTGGTTCCGAACTTGGCTGGATGACCGCGTTTTACCGCTCCGCAGGTGGCGTTAGCCTCGAGTGCCGCCCACAGGGGGCTGGCCCGCCTGAGGGCAGTGGCATGGAGTTCCGGCAGGCCCAGCGGGGCGCGCCCAGCACCAGAACTTTGGCGTGTAACAGACCGTGCCGGGGGCATGCGGGGGCACTCCCGCGTGGCTCGCCGTGGCGAGTACGACGAACACCAAAAGGCTGGCGGCCACCCTCAGCGACCCTACGGCGATCGAACCGTGTCCTTTGGTCATGTCGCGCTCCCTCGAACCCCACGCCAGTTGTGCGTCACCACCGATCCAGGGGACGTGACGCAGGTCACGGTGCGGACTCGACCGCGCTCGGTGTGAGTTCGCGGGACCAAGCGCGTGTCTGGCGAGAAGGTCTTGCCGCCGCAGCGAGCGATTTACGCCCTCTACACTAGGGATTGTAACTTTGGCGCGGCCTTGGACGGTGAGTCAATCACGGGGCTCGGCCTTAGAGCGGCGGCGTGCGGTGGGGTCGCCGCTCGGCTGGCGGTGACGACAAGCCCGGCGAACACCAGGGTGGCGGCCACCCTCAGCGACACAATTGCGATCGAAACTCGTTCCTGGCCCCTGCTCATCACATCCTCACGTTCAAAGCCGGTGCAAATATGCCCTGGCGCTTGTCCCAAGGGCGTAACGCAGGTCACAGGGAGCGAAGCGCGGAACTCCCTCGTGTGTCCGTTTCTCCGCGCGCTCACTCTCTCCTGTCCCGACGCGGCGTAAAGCGCCTACCGTGGGCCTATGGCGCCGCGGTGAGACGGCGGATCAACGGGAGGTTTCGTCGTGTCCGACGCTTACGAGCACATCCTCTGTATGGTCGAGGACGGGATCATGCAGATCACCCTCAACCGACCTGAAAAACTCAACGCCTACACCGCCACCATGGGCGCCGAGCTTGCTCGCGCCTTCGACGCAGCCGACACCGACGACGCGGTGCGGGTGGTGCTGGTCACCGGCGCGGGCCGCGGATTCTGCGCCGGCGCCGACATCTCCGCCGGCGCGGACGCCTTCGACACCACCTCGACGCAAGGCTCGGTGTCCTTCGGCGATGTTTCGAATGCCCGGCAGGGCCGCGCGGGCGGTTCCGGCATGGTCGGCGCGATCTTCGAGTGCCGGAAGCCCTCGATCGCCGCCTTCAACGGCTCGGCGGTCGGCGTTGGCCTGACGCTGACCCTGCCTATGGACATCCGCATCGCTGCCGACGCAGCAAAGTTCGGCTTCGTGTTCGCGCGCAGGGGCCTGGTGCCGGAGGCCGGCAGCGCCTGGTTTCTGCCGCGTCTCGTCGGCCTACCGCAGGCGCTTCGCTGGTGTCTCGACGGGGCGCTGTTCTCCGCGGCCGAGGCGCTGAAGGGCGGGCTCGTCAGCGAGGTCGTGGCCGTCGACGAGTTGATGCCCCGCGCCCGCGCCATCGCCCGCTCGATCGCTGACAACACCTCTCCGATCTCTGTGGCCATCACGCGCCAGATGCTGTGGCGCCTGTCGCCGGAGTCGTCACCCTGGCCGACGCTGAGGGTCGACGGCGCGCTCGCCATGGCCCTAGGCTCCACCGGCGACGTCCGCGAAGGTGTTTCGGCCTTTCTCGAGAAACGGCAGCCCGCCTTTCCGGGCAAGGTCTCGTCGGGCATGCCTGAGGGCTATCCCTGGTGGGATCGCTGAACCGTCCCCAGTCACCTGGGCGGCCGTCCACAGGCGTCGGGCGAGGCGGCTTGCCGCCAAGGCATGCCTGATTCGTCTTACGCCTTGTGACGCAAGGGGTTTTTTCGACCAAACCCGGCCTCGACCGACTCGCGACTCACGGTATGCGGTTAACCCTCGATTAAGGGTGTCGGCGCGTACTTAACGCTTCCTTACGAGGGCGCTTTGGCGGCGGGTCTGCTTATGCGTCTCGGGCCGTATTTCGGGAAGGACGCAGGGGTCCCATGACAATCGCACTTTCAGCTCCGCGCGCGACAGAACTGAAGCCGCGGATCGTCGTCTTCGGCGTCGGGGGGGCTGGCGGCAACGCGGTCAATAATATGATCGAGGCGGGCCTGCTGGGAGTTGAGTTCGTGGTGGCCAACACCGACGCTCAGCAGCTGGCGTTCGCCAAGACCGACCGGCGGGTGCAACTAGGCGTGCTGGCCACCCAGGGCTTGGGCGCCGGGGCCCATCCCGAAATCGGCATGAGCGCGGCCGAGGAGTCGATCCCGGAGATCGGCGAGCACCTCGACGGGGCTCACATGGTGTTCATCACCGCCGGGATGGGCGGCGGCACCGGTACGGGCGCGGCCCCGATCATCGCCAAGTGCGCGCGCGAGCGCGGCATCCTGACGGTCGGCGTGGTCACCAAGCCCTTCCATTTCGAGGGCCGCCACCGGATGCGCCTGGCCGACGCCGGCATCGCTGAGCTGCAGCGCTACGTCGACACCTTGATCGTAATCCCGAACCAGAACCTGTTCCGCGTCGCCAACGAGCGGACCACCTTCGCCGAAGCCTTCGGCATGGCCGACCAGGTGCTGCACTCCGGCGTGCGTTCCATCACCGACCTGATGGTGCTCCCAGGTCTGATCAACCTCGACTTCGCCGACGTTCGCACGGTGATGACCGAGATGGGCAAGGCCATGATGGGTACCGGCGAGGCCGCTGGCGACGACCGCGCCCTGATGGCCGCCCAGAACGCTATTCAGAACCCTCTGCTCGACGAGGTGTCGCTGAAGGGCGCCAAGGCCGTGCTGGTCAACGTGACCGGCGGACTCGATATGACGCTGCTGGAAGTCGATGAGGCGGCCAACGCCATTTCCGAGCAGGTCGATCCGGAGGCGAACATCATCTTCGGCGCGGCCTTCGATCCTTCGCTCGACGGCATGATCCGGGTCTCGGTCGTGGCGACCGGCATGGACGGCGCATCGATCGCCGCCATAGAGCCCAAGCTCGAGCGCCGGCCGCTGACCGCTCCCCCGCTGCGCATGCCCGAAACCCGCATTGTGGCGGACGAACCAGCCGAAACGCCGGTCCAGATCAGGCCGGAGCCCATGCCGCGGCCTGAACCCGTGTTCGCCGCGGACACTGCGGAAGAAGAACAGCCCGATCTGTATTCCGCGCCGGTCGCCGGCCAGGGTGGGCCCGTGGTGGTCCAACCGGTCGTCCGGATCGTTGATCCTGCGGTCGCCGAGCCGGGGGACGAGCCACTGTTCGCGCAGCCGACCTACGAAGAGCGCCGTCCGCGGGGTGGCTTCCTGAGCATCTTCGGCAGCCGGCCGCGCTATGACGCCCCGGTTCCGCAGGCCGCTCAGCCGCGACCCGCGCCCAGCCGCGGCGGCGCACTTCCCGTGGAGGCTGCCGCGCCGGAGGAAGAGGCCCATCAGGGCGAGGATCTGGAAATCCCCTCGTTCCTGCGGCGTCTCGCCAACTAGCTGTTTTCAAAAGCATTCCTAGTATAGCCGCAGGGGTTCGCAATACCCCTGCGGCGCTATGCCATGGCGCGCGGGTGTTAACCTTCCGGATACCGAAACATTGCGAAACAGGGATTGTTTTGCTGCGCCGCACCAACTTGCTTACCGCAGAGGTGGGCGCTCTTCGGTCACTTCGGCCGGCGCTCCAACCTAGAAAGGTGCCAGAGTGGCGGCAGACGGTTTCCAGAGCGGAGCATTCCAGCACACCGTCAGAGCTCCGACGCTGTTCGCCGGCGTGGGCGTCCATACCGGCGAATATACCAAGGTCGCGGTGCGTCCAGCCGGGCCCGACGCCGGGATCGTGTTCGTGCGTATCGACGTCACTGACCGCGACAACCAGGTTCCAGCCACACCGGAGTCGGTCTGCAAGACGCAGCTCGGCACCGTCATCACCAACAGCGCCGGCGTCACCGTCGCCACCATCGAGCATCTCATGGCTGCGCTGGTCATGTCTGGCATCGACAATGCGATCGTCGAACTGGACGGGCCGGAGATGCCGATCATGGATGGCTCCTCCTGGCCGTTTCTGAAGATTCTCGATCGCGCCGGCCGCAGGCCCCAGGCCGCCGCCCGAAAGTTCATCGAAATTCTCGACACCGTCGAAGTGGTCGACGGCGACAAGCGCGCGGCGCTGAAACCGGCCATGCAGTTCGAGGTCGCCTTCGCCATCGAGTTCCCGACCGCGGTGATCGGGCGCCAGGAAATCGACCTTCCGATGGGCGAGGCCGCCTTCCGCCGCGAGCTCGCCGACTGCCGCACCTTCGGCTTCCTGCACGAGGTCGAGGCCCTGCGGGCCATGGGCCTGGCCCGCGGCGGCTCTATGGACAACGCCGTGGTGATCGAGGGCGATCGGGTCCTAAACCCCGAGGGGTTGCGCCGCCCCGATGAATTCGTGCGCCACAAGGCCCTGGACGCTATCGGCGATCTCTATGTTCTGGGGGCCCCGATCATTGGCCGCTTCGAGGGCGAATTGGCCGGCCACGGAATCAACAACCAGCTGGTTCGCGCGCTGGCCGCTAGGCCCGACGCCTGGCGGATCCGCACCTTCGCCGACGAGATGGCGATCGCAGTCTGATCCCGGTCGCCTGATTTCGACCACAGGATCAGGTGTAGTGTGGTCGCAGCCGAGCGGCATTCGGTTGCGCCGGCTGTCCCCTGGTGTAGAAGCGATTTTCTCGCGTGGGGGCGCGCGTCCGATCCTTTGAGGTGATGGTGACCTTGCTTCGCAATTCGTGGTCTCGCCCGGCGCTCGTCGCGGTCTTTTGCGCGCTCGCTGTCGCCGGGTGCTCAGGCAACAAGAAGCCCAAGACCAAGCTCGCCTACGAGGAGCGTCCGGTCGAGCTGCTCTATTCCACCGGCGCGGATCGGATGGACAAGCATCTGTGGGGCCAGGCCGTTGACTACTTCCAGGAAGTCGAACGCCAGCACCCCTATTCGGAGTGGTCCAGGCGCGCGATCTTGATGCAAGCGTTCGCCCACTACCAAGGCAACAATTACTCCGAGGCGATCGCCGACGCCGACCGCTTCATCTCGCTCTATCCGGGCAACCAGGCCTCGGCCTACGCGCACTACCTGAAGGCCGTTTGCTACTTCGAGCAGATCGTCGACGTGGGTCGCGATCAGGCCGCTACCGGCCAGGCGCTCGATAACCTGCGCGAGGTCACGACCCGCTACCCACACACCGAATACGCCCTCGACGCCCGGCTGAAGATCGACATGGTCAACGACCAGCTGGCCGGTAAGGAAATGACCATCGGCCGCTGGTACCTGCGCCAGAACGACACTCTGGCGGCCATCGGCCGCTTCAAGACCGTGGTCGACCGCTTTCAGACCACCAGTCATACCCCCGAGGCGCTCTACCGCCTTGTGGAGGCCTATCTGACGCTGGGCCTGCTTGATGAGGCGAAGAAGAACGGCGCGGTGCTGGGCTACAACTATCCAGGCGACGCTTGGTACGTCGACGCCTACGAGCTCCTGACGTCCAAGGGGCTACGCCCGGCAGTGATCCCGGCCGTCAGCACCAAACGCAGCCTGTTCCACGCGCCCATGACCAAGGACAAGGCCCACACGATCGCACCACCATCGGGTGGTGGCCAGACCACCGCTTCAGCCCTGTCGACGGCGCAATCCTCGGCGACGCCTGCCGCGCAGCCGCAGGCCGAGTCGGATACGTCCGACGATCCGCCGAAGAAGAAGCGCAGCATCTTCCACATCCCCTTCACCAAGGATAAGTCCGAAGACACCGCGGGCGCCTCGAAGAGCAACTGAGTCGAAAAGGTTCTCCCGGAAGGCGCCCCCTGGCGCGGGAGAACAAAAAGTGATCAACTGCGCCATGGCGGCGCTTTTCCCGGCCGCTGATTCCGGGCGATCATTGGCGCCATGCTCATCGGATTGTGGATCCGCGACGTCGTATTGATCGAGGCCCTGGACCTGTCCATCGGGCCTGGCCTTACGGTGCTGACCGGAGAGACCGGAGCCGGCAAGTCGATCATCCTCGATGCGCTCGGCCTGGCGATTGGCGCGCGGGCCGAGGCGGGCCTCGTGCGGCGAGGTGCAGCTCAGGCCGCCGCCTCAGCGGTGTTCGCCCCGGCGCCGGCCCATCCCGTCTGGGACCTCCTCGAGGAGAAGGGCCTTTCCTACGCCCGCGACGAGGACCTCGTCTTGCGTCGCACGCTCTCGGCCGATGGCCGCAGCCGCGCGTTCGTCAACGACCAGGCGACTGGCGTGGGCGTCCTCAAGGAAGTGGGCGAGGCGCTGCTGGAAGTCCATGGCCAGCACGAGACCGTGGGTCTGCTGGACGCCCGTACTCATCGCCACATGCTCGACGCCTTTGGCGCGCTGCACGATCAGGGACGCGCGGTAGCCGAACGCTGGCGGGCCCTGCGCGAGGCCGGCGAAACAGTCGAGGCCTTGCGGGCCGAAGTGGCGCGCGCTGATGCCGAGACCGAGGAGTTGACGCTCCGCCTCGCCGAACTGGATAGGCTGGATCCGCGCGAGGGCGAGGAAACCGAGCTAGCCGAGGAACGCGCCATCCTGGGCGCTTCGGAAAAGGCGCTGGCGGATATCGGAGGCGCCCGCGAAGTGTTCGACGGTCTCTCGCCGCGCGTCGCCGGCGCTGTGCGCGCGCTGGACCGCGCTCGTGAACGGGCGCTGCTGGCCGGGGCTGCCGAAGCGGGAACCGCGGTGAAGCGGCTGACAGAGGCCTCGGCGGCGCTTGACCGGGTGCTGATCGAGGCGGCCGAGGCGGAAGCCGCGGTCGACGCCGCGGCCGAGGCCTTCGATTTCGAGCCAGATCGTCTGGAGAAGGCCGAGGAACGGCTGTTTGATCTAAGGGGCCTCGCCCGAAAGCTGCAGGTGAGCGTCGAAGAACTTCCCGGCCTGCGGGCCCGCTTCGCCGAGAGGCTCAGGGCGGTGGAGCGATCCGAGGATGCTCTGAGGGCCGCCGAAGCCGCTCAAGTCGCGGCGCGCCAGTCCTATCTGGCCGAGGCCGGCCGGCTGAGCGCCGCGCGCGCCGCGGCCGGTGAGAGTCTGGCGACCGCGGTGATGGCTGAACTCGGCCCCCTTAAGCTCGACAAGGCCCGCTTCCGCGTGTCGGTCGCCAACGTTGCGGAAGACAAGGCCGGCCCCACCGGTCTCGATCGCATCGCCTTCGAAATCGCCACCAACCCCGGCGCGCCGTTCGGCGATTTGGGCGCCATCGCCTCGGGCGGCGAGTTGGCGCGCTTCGCGTTGGCCCTCAAGGCGGCCCTCGCCGGCCGTGGAGCCGGGCCTCAACCGCTGATGATCTTCGACGAAGTCGATCAGGGCGTCGGCGGCGCCGTGGCCGACGCCGTCGGCCTGCGTCTGAAGCGCCTTGCGACCGAGGCCCAGGTGCTGGTGGTCACTCACAGCCCGCAGGTCGCCGCTCGCGCCGAGGCCCACTGGCGCATCGCCAAGGCCGGCGAGGGCGAGCGCCTACGCACCGCCGTCGAAGATCTCTCCGCCTCAGACCGCGAGGAAGAAATCGCCCGCATGCTCGCCGGCGCCGAGATCACCGACGCCGCCCGCGCCGCAGCGCGAGCGCTGATCTCGGCCTGACCATCCTGCCCCTCAAGCGGGCGGGAACCGCGGGTCTTCCTTCGCGCCATGGGCCTAGATACAGCTTCATACATGGCTGAAACGTCTCCCAAGCCCGTCGATGACCTCACTGAAGCCCAGGCGCTGCAGGAACTGACGACGCTCGCCGACGAGATCGCCGCGCACGACATCCGATATCACCAGCAGGATGCGCCGACGATTTCGGACGCCGAGTACGACGCCCTCAAGCGTCGCAACAGCGAGCTCGAAACTCGCTTCCCTCACCTGGTCCGGGAAAATTCCCCGAGCCAGCGGGTGGGCGCCGCGCGCGCGGAACAGTTCGCCCCCGTCGAGCATGGCGTGCCGATGCTCAGCCTCGATAATGCTTTCTCGGACGAGGACGCCGCCGAGTTCGACGCCCGCGTCCGCCGCTTCCTGCGGCTGGGCGAGGAGCCGGTGGCCTATACCGTCGAGCCCAAGATCGACGGCCTCTCGGCCTCGCTCCGCTACGAAAAGGGGGTGCTGGTCCAAGGCGCCACGCGCGGAGATGGGCGGGTCGGGGAGGACGTCACCGAAAACCTGCGCACTCTCTCGGAGATCCCCAAGCGGCTGGGCGGCTCGGGCTGGCCCGATGTCATCGAGGTGCGCGGCGAAGTCTACCTCGGCCACGACGAGTTCACGGCCATGAATGCAGCGGCGGAGATCGCCGGGCAGCGCACCTACGCAAACCCCCGCAACGCTGCGGCAGGATCGCTCCGCCAGATCGACCCGAGGATCACCGCCGCGCGCCCCTTGCGCTTCTTCGCCTATGCCTGGGGCCTGCTTAGCGGACCGTTCGCCCAGACCCAGTGGGATGCCCTGCAGGCGCTGAAGGCGTGGGGGTTCAAGACCACCCCCCAGTCGCGCCGAGTGGAAGGCCTTGGGGGCCTGTTGGAAGCCTACAGCGCCATGGAGACGGAGAGACCGAAACTCGCGTTCGACATCGACGGGGTGGTCTACAAGGTCGACCGCCTGGACTGGCAGCAACGATTGGGTTTTGTCTCCCGCGCCCCACGCTGGGGGGTCGCGCGCAAGTTCCCGGCGGAGCAGGCGCGCACTGTCCTGGAGGCCATCGACGTCCAGGTCGGTCGCACAGGCGCGATCACGCCGGTCGCACGCCTGAAGCCTGTCACCGTCGGCGGCGTGGTTGTCGTCAACGCCACTTTGCACAACGCCGACGAGATCGCCCGCCTGGACATACGCATCGGCGACACCGTGATCCTGCAGCGCGCCGGCGACGTGATCCCGCAGATCGTCAGTGTGGTCACCGACGAGACGCGGGGGCCCGAGCACTACGCGTTCCCCACCCACTGCCCGTGTCCGCTTCACACCGAGATCATGCGCGAGACCACCGCGTCCGGCGCCGAAACCGTAGTTCGCCGCTGCTCGGGGGAGTTCGCCTGTCCGTTCCAGAAGCTCGCGCATCTTCGGCACTTCGTCTCGCGCCGCGCCTTCGACATTGAGGGTCTTGGCGAAAAGCAGCTCACCCTCTTCACCGAACGCGGCTGGATCGCGACGCCGGCGGACATCTTCCGCCTGAAGGACAAACGCGGCGAGTTGCTCGAGACAGATCGCTTCGGCGAAACGAGCGTCGGCAATCTGCTCGACAACATCGAGGCCAGGCGGACCATACCGCTCGACCGGTTCATCTACGGCTTGGGCATCCGACACATCGGCGAGACCACCGCCACCGTCATGGCTCGCGGGTATGGAACCGCGCGCGAGTTCCTTTCGGCCATGGACAAGGTCGCCGACCGAGACCCTTCCGCCATCGACGAACTGGACGCGCTGGACCAAATCGGTGAGGCGGTGATCGAGGCCGCAGCGGCCTATTTCGCCGAGGACCACAATCGTCGCCTCGTGCAGGATCTCTACGACCAACTGACTGTTCAGGACGCCGAGCAGCCCAAGCAGGACACTGCGGTGGCCGGCAAGACCGTGGTCTTCACCGGCGCGCTGGAGAAACTGACCCGCGACGAAGCCAAGGCCCAGGCGGAGCGGCTGGGCGCCAAGGTCTCGGGCTCCGTCTCGAAGAAGACCGACCTTGTGGTCGCAGGGCCAGGCGCGGGCTCCAAGCTGAAGACCGCCGCCGAACTGGGTATCCAGGTCCTCACCGAGGACGAGTGGCTGGCGCTGGTGGGGGCGTGAGACTTCCTGTGTCAGCCAGCCTCGGCGCCGGCAGTGATGAAGCGTTTTGCGCCGGGGTGTTTTTGCGGGTCATAGGCTTGGCGGTCGGTCCGCCAGCTGGTCATCGACCTGCGCTGGTGGTCCTTGCACGAGCTCGTGGCTTGCGAAGACACCGTCTATCCGGCGGGACTGGCGCAGCGTCTGCCCGACGTGATCGCCGGTCGTCATCCGCCCGAGCCACTCGCGATCCCCTGGGGCTAAGGATCAAACTCTTGGCGGTGGCATTTGCCGGGCGCAAACTCCCGCCAAACATCCGGGAGGTTCAAGGATGGCGTACGCCCAGGACCGCGTGATCAACGACGCCGACAGCCATATCATGGAGAGCCTCGACTGGTTGCCGTCCTACGCGGACCCGTCGATCCGCGATCGCCTGATCAGCATGCGGCTGGAGGCCGGCGGCGCCGGCGCCGCAAAGGCCATCGAAAAGGCGCTCGCGCGGCAGAACGACGCCCAGGCCACCGCCGAGATTGCGGTCAATGTCGTGGAAGGCCCCAAGGGTTGGGCAGCTTTCGGGGCGATGAACCCGAGCGAGCGGACCAAGGCGTTGGATGACCTCGGGTTTTCCCGGCAGCTGGTGTTCACAACCTTCGCAGGCTCCCAGTTCATGCCCTCCGAGGACATGGAGGTGAAATACGGTGGCGCGCGGGCCCTGAACCGCGGGATCGCCGAATTCTGCGCGGGCGATCGGCGGCTGATCGGCGTGGGGGTCGTCCCGCTGGATGATCCGGATCGCGCGCTCGCCGAGGTCGATGAAGCGATCAAAGCCGGCTGTGGCGCGATCTGGGTCCCGGCTGCGCCGGCGGGTGAGCGCTCTCCCGGCCACCCCGCCCTCGATCCCGTGTGGCGTCGGCTCGCCGAGAGCGGCACGCCCTTCATGCTGCACGTGGGCGCCTCCGCCCCCTCGCTGCAGCCAGCCTATCACAAGAACGGCCATCCCCGGCCGAAGGATTGGCTGGGCGGGGGAGAGAACCTGCGCGCCAAGGACTTCTTCGCGCTCTCCTTCGCGCCCCAGAACTTCCTTTGCTCGCTCGCGCTCGACGGAGTCTTCGATCGCTTCCCGCACCTGCGTGGCGGCGTGATCGAGCTGGGCGCGGGCTGGGTGCCTGACTTCCTCCGCCGCCTCGATGGCGCGTGGAAAGGCTGGCGCAAGACCGATCCGGTGATCGCGGGGCTATCGGTTCCACCCTCGGAGTTCATCCGGCGCGCGGTGCGCTTTACGCCCTTCGCCACTGAGAACGCCGGAACCATCATCCGCGAGGGCGGCGAGGAACTCTTCCTGTTCTCTTCCGACTTCCCGCACCCGGAAGGCACGAAGAATCCGATCCAACGGTTCGAATCAGGCTTCGAGGGCTTCAGCGAAGACGTGAAGGACCGGTTCTACCGGCGGAATTTCGAAGACATGTTCTTAGCCACCTAGACGGGACGTTGCGAAGCTTCACACTGGCGTCACTTGCCTGTGCCGGAGATGCTGAATGTTCGCTGCTCTCGCCGCCGCTGCCGCTGTGGCGCTTTCTCCCGGCTGTGATCTTGAGCATCCCTCGGACAAGCCGGGCTGCACACGCGTGGCTGTTGACGCCCTGAAAATGAACCAGCTGCAGGCCATGGGCACTCACAACAGTTACAAGATGGCCATTGCGCCCCTGGAAATGGCCAACGTCCGCGCCCGCAACCCCAAGGCCGCCGACACACTTGACTACAGCCATATCCCGCTGACCGACCAACTGAACGACGGCGCGCGAGAGCTCGAACTCGACTTCGTCTACGACCCGCAGGGCGGCCGCTATTCGACGCCTCTCGGGCGCAAGATGGCGCCGGCGACCACGCCCTACGACCTCACCTCGATGGCCAAGCCGGGCATGAAGGTCCTGCATGTCCCCGACATCGACTATCGCTCGGTCTGCCCGCTGTTGGTCGACTGCTTCAAGGAGGTGCGCGCCTGGTCGAACGCCCACCCGGACCACGTGCCGATCCTGATCATCTTCAATCTCAAGCAGGACCAGCTGAAGGTGCCGGGGGCGGTGCAACTCTTGCCCTTCGACGCCGCGGCGATGGATGCCGTGGACGCCGAAATCCGCTCGGTCTTCAAGCCGGGTGAACTGATCACGCCGGATCAGGTGCAGGGCAAGCACAAGACGCTGCGCGAGGCCGTGATGGCCGGGGCCTGGCCGACACTGAAGGCGGCTCGCGGCAAAATCATGCTGGCGATGGACGAGAGCCCTGATGTGGTTTCGGTCTACCGCGGCGCTCGCAAGAGCCTGGAAGGCCGGATGATGTTCGTGAACATCGATGAGACCTCACCGGCCGCCGGCTACATCACGCTGAATGAACCAATAAAGGAGAACGCCCGCATCCAGGCGGCAGTGAAAGCTGGGCTGATCGTTCGCACACGCGCCGACACCGACACCTGGGAGGCCCGCAGGAACGACACAGCGCCGCAGCGCGCGGCCTTCGCCTCGGGCGCCCAATACGTGTCGACCGACTACATGCATCCCGACGCGCGCTTCGGTCCCTACGAGGCGAGGCTCCCAGGTGGCGGCGTGGCTCGCGAAAACCCTGTGTCCGCCCAACCCTAGGACGGGACGGGGGCCGCGGGAGTTGGATGCCGGCCAGGCGGAGGAGGCGACCAGCTCGCAGCAAGGGACGCCGCCAGCCCTAGCTCTGCCGCCGCGGCGTCAGCGCCGGCGTCGGGCGCCGATGTGCCCCGCCGCCCCGGAGGCGATGGCTCCTGGGCCCATGCGCAGCCGGGCGCGATCAGGCCCGCGGCGAGGCCGGTAAGGATCGGTTTGCGCATCGTCTTCTCCTCGGCCCGATTTGGAGCCGAGGCAGCTCAATGCGCCGCCGGCAGTGAAGTTCTGGCGGTGCTAGGCCGACCCGGTGGACTCGCGCAATGCTCCCGCCCGGGAACGGGAACAGCAGATGGCCGAGTCCGCATCTCGAAAACCGTTGCGGTGGATCGCCAGGATGCCGCGAGCGCGGCCGCACCTGTTGGCCGCCATTGGGGTCGGGATCGTCGTCGGGATCGCCTTGCCGCTCGTGGGGCCAGGTATCGATCACCCGACTCGGCTGATCCTGTCTTGGGACGCGCTGGCGGTGACGTTCCTCGTCTCCATGCTGCTCGGCATGATCCAGCACAGCCCGACGGAGATTCGCGCCCGCGCCGTGCTTGACGACGAGGGCAAGGGTATAATCCTGGGGCTGGTGCTCATTGCTTCAGCCGCCAGCGTCTGGGCGGTCGGCGTCGAGCTGTCGTTCGCCAAGGACGCCCACGGACTTTTCAGGGTCGCGCGCATAGCGCTGGCTTTCGGCACAGTCCTGGCATCCTGGCTGATGGTGCAGATGATCTTCGCGCTGCACTACGCCCACGAGTACTACGGCGTCGATGAGGAAGACGGTGCGCGCGATGCGGGCGGCTTGGAATTCCCGGGGCATGAGGACCCCGACTATTGGGACTTCCTGCATTTTTCGATCGTCATCGGCGTGGCGTGCGCCACCGCCGACGTCAATTTCACCTCGAAGGGGCTGCGCCAACTCGGCACGGTCCACAGCCTCGTGGCGTTCGCCTTCAATACGGTGATCGTCGCCCTGACGATCAACCTGCTCGCCGGCCTGTTCTAGCTCTGGCCGCGGCGCAACGCTTCGCCACCGGAGCCCGGGGCCTTGCGCCCCCTCCGTCCGCTTCGCTGACACCTCCCCCATCCGCGCCGAGTGAGGGAGGAGCGCGAAGTGGCTAGTCGTTGACCCGCAGGTTCGTGGCTGAGGTCTTGCCGCTGCGACGGTCCGCCTCGAGGTCGTAGGCGACCTGCTGGCCCTCGTTCAGGCCCCGCAAACCCGCTTGCTCGACCGCCGAAATGTGCACGAACACGTCTTGGCCGCCGTCGTCGGGCTGGATGAAGCCGAAGCCCTTCGTCGGGTTGAACCACTTCACCGTGCCCGCGCCTGCGCCTGCCGGATCGCCCGCGGGCCGACCGCCGCCGCCGCCACCGCCGCCGCCGAAACCGCCGCTGCGCGGACGGTCAAAGCCGCCGCCGCCGCCCCGCGGACGGTCGAAGCCGCCGCCGCCACCGCCGCCGCCACGCGACGGAGCCGCGCCCTGGCCCGTCACAACGAGCTGGCCGGCCGAAAGCTTGCCGGACCGACGGTCCTGCTCGAGTTCGAAATTGACCAGATCGCCTTCGTTCAGGCCACGAAGGCCTGCCTGCTCGACCGCTGAGATGTGGACGAAGACGTCGCTTCCGCCGTCGTCCGGTTGGATGAAACCAAAGCCCTTAGCGGTATTGAACCACTTGACTGTGCCGCTCGCCATTCGCCTGACCTAACCGAGATAGAGTCTTGCGCCGGCAAAAACGCGGGCGCCCGGCCGCCGATTTTGGCGAGCCGTGAAGGCTATGTAGCGGGCGAAAAGCCATCAGGCCAGCCGCGCCGTGACATAAGCGCGCAATCGTCTTATTGGAGCGCCCCCACTTTTTCTCCCACCAAGGCGGGAAAACGCCCTTTGAACAGCATCTGTGTCTTTTGCGGCTCAGCTCCCGGCAACGACCCGGCGTTCCTGGAAGAGGCCATTGCGGCAGGCACACTGATCGCCAAGGCGGGCTTGAGGATGGTCTACGGCGGCGGGCGCGTCGGGTTGATGGGCGCGGTGGCCGACGCCGCGCTTGCCGCGGGGGGCAAGGTGACCGGCGTGATGCCCGCCGACCTGGTCAACCAGGAGATTGGTCACACCGGCCTTACCGAATTGCGTGTCGTCAACTCCATGCACGAGCGCAAATGGGCCATGGGCGAGCTTTCCGACGGCTTCCTGTGCCTGCCAGGCGGCCCCGGCACCTTCGAGGAGATCTTCGAGCAGTGGACCTGGGCGTTGCTGGGCTTCCACGCCAAGCCCTGCGGCTTCGTCAACGTCAGCGGCTACTACGATCCCCTGCGCGCGACGGTTCAGCAGATGGCCGACAAGGGCTTCCTCGCCCAGCGGTACGTCGACATGCTGATCTACGCCGACACCACCGCCGCGGCGATCGAGGCCTTCCGCGCCTATGTACCCCCGCCGCCCAAGTGGGGCGTGGCGCCGGTGGAGCAGCGCTATTAGGGCGCCAGGCGAGACGCGCCGAGGTTGGCTCCAGCGTGCCGCGACCGCCCATCTCGACACCGCCTCGCCATTCAGTCGCTGCCAGCCCTAAGAGCAATCGACCTTGAGGCGGCGGAGCCAATTTGCGAGACGCGGCTAGTCGCAAGACACTAGAATAGCGGCGCATGGGCGATTCCTGGGGCGCGCAAGAGTAATGGCCGGCTTTGCCGGCCGGAGAGTAGCGATGCGAGCCTGGAAGATGGCGGCCGCGATCTACGCCCTGGTTGGGCTCTGCGCCCTTTTGCTGATCGGGAATACGGAGCGGGGCGTGTTCGGCATGGGCCCCGAGCCCCTGTCGGACACCGTGAGCAGGGTGCTGGGCATGCCCTGGATTTTGGTGATGCCCTCGCCGGGCTCGGCGACCGAGGCGCTGATATGGGATGCAGCCTCCATGTCACTGAACGTGCTGGTGATCATCGGCCTGGGATGCCTGTGGCGCGCCCGGCGATGACATTGGCCGCGGCGTTCCGTCCACCGCCGCGCCACGAAATCGCCTTCGATTAACCCCCCATTACCCAACTTGCGGGCTAGTGACGCAGGGGCGCTCGCAAGGGTTGTGGGCGGACGAGCCGTCGTGAAGAAGCTCCGACGCCGTTTTTCTCCCGCTCGTAATGACCTGGAGCTTCTGTGCCCGCCGTACGTCCCGTTCCCAATTTCGACCCCGAGGACACGAGCCTCGATCCGCAGGACTGGCGCGAGATCCGCGCCCAGGGCCACCGCATGCTGGACGACATGTTCGACCACATGGCCGGCCTGCGTGATCAGCCGGTGTGGCGAAAGCCGACGCCCGAGGCCCGCGCCAGCTTCCGCGCGCCGCTGCCGATGCAAGCCGGCGACCTCGCCCAGGCCTATGAGATCTTCCGACGTGACGTCCTTCCCTACGGAAGCGGCAACACGCATCCGGGGTTCATGGGCTGGGTGCAGGGCGCAGGAACGCCGGTCGGCATGCTGGCCGAGATGCTGGCCGCCGGTATGAACGCCAACCTCGGCGGGCGCGACCACATGCCGATCGAAGTCGAGCGCCAAATCCTGAGCTGGGTCCGTCGGATATTCGGCTTCCCGCAGGACGCCAGCGGCCTCTTCGTCTCGGGCGCCTCGCAGGCCAACTTCCTGGCGGTGCTCGTCGCCCGTGCGCGCGCGCTTGGACTCGGCGTCCGGCGCAACGGCGTGAGCGCGGCGGGTGTCCAGCTCACGGCATATGCTTCCAAAGGCGTGCACGGCTGCCTCCCGCGGTCCCTGGACATGGCCGGGCTCGGGGCGGACAGCCTGCGACTGATCGAGGTGGACGCCGAGCACCGCATGGATCTGAAGGCGCTCAGCGCCGCCATAGCGAGGGATCGCAGCCTCGGCCTGACCCCCTTCATGATCATCGGCACCGCCGGCACGGTCGACGTTGGCGCCATCGATGATCTGAACGGCCTGGCCGACATCGCCGCTGCCGAAGGCGTCAGCTTCCATGTGGACGGGGCGCTTGGGGCCTTGGCGGTTCTCTCGCCAGAACTGGCGGCGCGGGTCGCGGGCCTCGAGCGTTGTGACAGCCTGGCCTTCGACTTCCACAAGTGGGGCCATGTCCCCTACGACGCCGGCTATCTGCTGGTGCGAGATGCGGAGCTCCACCACGCGACCTTTGCCAATCCCGCCGTCTACCTGGCCCGCGCCGAGCGAGGCATCGCTGCCGGAGACTGGTGGCCCTGCGACTACGGCTCGGACCTGTCGCGCGGGTTTCGGGCGCTAAAGACCTGGTTCACGCTGCAGACCTATGGCCTCGCGGCCTTGGGCGACTCGATGGCCGCCAACTGCGCGCTGGCGCGGGCGCTGGCGGCGCGGGTCGAATCCGAACCCGAGCTGGAGCTGCTGGCTCCGGTGGCGCTGAACATCGTCTGCTTCCGCTACCGGCGCGGCGTCTCCGACGCCTTGACCGCCCAGATCGTCTCAGACCTGCAAGAAGCCGGTGAGGTTGCCCCCTCCCTGACCATAGTCAACGGTCAGAAGGCCATTCGTGCCGCGATCATCAACCACCGCACGCGCCCGGAAGACATTGAATTGCTTGTGGATTCTGTCATCGAGTCCGGGCGCCGCGCGCTGCAGTCCCTTGCTGCGGAACCTGCTCGATGAGCGCCGTCCAGGACTTGGCGCCCCCCTCCGTCGCGGGGCGCTCCGACGTCATCATCGGCCTAGCCGCGATCCTGCGTGCCGCCTACGAGGGGGAGGATCTACAGGAGCTTTGGGCCAAACTTCTCGAACGGATCAACGCCGACCCGCATGATGCGGCGGCCTTGATGGACATGTCGATCATCGCCCAGGCCGCTGGCGATCGCGATCAAGGCCTGAAGCTGCAGGCGGCCGCCCTCGAGATCAGCGGCGTCTATCGCCGGCCGCACGGTCGCGGAACCGGACCGAAGGTGACGGCCTTCGTCACTCTTGGCGACTTCATGGCCAATACGCCCATCGACTTTCTGCTGGCCGGCTCGGACATCGAGCTGAGCCTTTGTTTCGTGGATGGCGGGACGTCGGACCTTGGCCATGC
Organism: Phenylobacterium sp.; assembly: GCF_036495085.1. Classification (GTDB taxonomy): domain Bacteria; phylum Pseudomonadota; class Alphaproteobacteria; order Caulobacterales; family Caulobacteraceae; genus Phenylobacterium. The sequence continues at coordinate 61,523 of NZ_DASXNL010000147.1, forward strand.
GCCGGACTACGACGTGGCGTTCCTGGCGGTGGGAGAGTCTCCCGAGAATCGACCGGTGCTGGAAAACTGCGAGAAGCTCCTGGCGGGCCGTCGTGTGCTCAATGGCGCGGCGCTGCGCATCGCCGGTCTCACCCGCGATGGGGTAGGTGCGCGCCTCGCCGATGAGCCGTCGCTCCTTGCGCCGATGGCGGTGCGGGTCGAGCGCGAAGACCTGATCCGGCTGTCTGCGGGCGTGCGCCAGCCGTCGGACCTTCTGGCGAACGCAGCATGGCCCCTTATCGCGCGCCCGATCGGATCCCACGCAGGCCAGGGTATGGAAAAGCTCGACGGCCCTGAGGCGGCGGCGGCCTATCTCGCGGGTCGCTCCGAGTCGGAATTCTACGTCTCACCGTTCGTGGACTACTCTGGCCCGGACGGCCTCTTTCGCAAGCAGCGCATCGCCTTTATCGGCGGGCGGGCCTTCCCCAGCCACTACGCGGTGTCGTCGCATTGGATGGTTCACTACCTCAGCGCCGAGATGGCCGAACGCCCCGAGCGGCGCGCCGAGGAAGCCGCCTGGATGGCCGACTTCGACCACGATTTCGCAGCCCGCCACGCCAAGGCGTTCGCAGCCCTTCACCAGCGGTTTGGCCTCGACTATTTCGGGATCGACTGCGCCGAACTGCCCGACGGCCGGCTGCTGGTCTTCGAGGCGGACGTGGCGATGATTGTCCACGACCTCGATCCGGTGGAGCTGTTTCCCTACAAAAAGCCCGCCATGGCGCGGCTGTTCGCAGCTTTCCAGGCCATGTTGGCGTCTGCCGCCCAGGACGCTGCCTGAGGCCCGTTATCAAGGACCCTCGGCGCGCGCCGAGGGTCCAAAGGTTTCTGCAAAAAGAGTCTAGTTGTGACGGTCCATCCGCACCTGATCCGACAGACGGTCGAGGCGCGCTTGCAACATCGACTGGTCGCGCTCGCTCAGGCGACCATCGCGGCTGCGGTACTGCGCCTCGCGACGGATGTCGTTGAGCGCATCCATGGCGTCGCGGCTTTCATGGCGGCTTAGGCTGCCGTCGCTCCGGCCTCGCTGGATGCGGTCTTCGATGCGATTGATCTGGGTATTGATGTCCCAGGTGTTGTCGCGGCTGTCGTAGGAGGCGTGGCGGCCGTAGGCGCCGCCTGCGTTGGCGACCCACACGCCACGGCTGTCGTAATAGCCGTTGGGCTGGCCGTCGACCCAAGCGCCGGTGCGGTCGTAGTAACCGTAGGCCACCGCGTGATCGACGTTGTTGGCGTGCCAGCGGCCGCCGTTGTCGTAGTAGCCGTAGGCGTGGGTGCAGTCGCGAGGCCCGCGGGAAAGCTGGTTGCCCACGACCGCCCCTCCGAGGCCGCCGATCACCGCGCCCGCGCCCTTCTCGCCGTGACCGGCGACAGCGCTGCCGAGCAGTGCGCCCGCGACAGCGCCCACGGCCGTGCCGGCCGCACGATTGGCGCTGCGCTGCTCGCAGGTTTCCTGGGCCATGGCCAGGGATGGTATGAGGACCGCCGCGGCAATGCCGGCGGCGAGAAGATGTTTGCGCATGAACGAAGCTCCTGGGCGTGGGACGACTGTTTCCCCACCGTAGCGCTTCAAAGTGAGCTTACAGTAAAGGTTCCGAACCCGGCCGCCTGCGCGTTAGGCTGGGACAGATTTCAGGAGATCGCGATGCGTGGGATTCGTGGACTTTTCGCGGGGGCGATCGGAGGATTTTTCGCCGGGCTCGCTGCCTCGACGGCCATCGCCGCGCCGGAATTCCAGCCGCACGACTTTGAAGTCAAGAACTACCATTTCCGGTCCGGCGAGACCCTCCCGGAGCTGAAGCTGCACTACTATACGCTTGGCCAGCCCAGGCGCGACGCCGCCGGCCACATCGTCAATGCCGTGCTGATCCTGCATGGCACGGGAGGCTCCGGTCGTCAGTTCACGGCGCCCCAATTCGCCGACGTTCTGTTCGCCCCGGGCGGACTGCTGGACCCGGCCAAGTACTTCCTGATCATGCCCGACGACATCGGGCACGGCGGCTCCTCCAAGCCCTCCAACGGGCTGAAGATGCATTTTCCGCACTACGACTACGCCGACATGGTGGAAGCCGAGCACGCCGTCGTCGCCCAGGCCCTGGGCGTCGAGCAGCTACGCCTGGTTATGGGCACCTCGATGGGCTGCATGCACAGCTTCATGTACGCTGAGATGTACCCGGACGGCGCAAGGGCGGTGATGCCGCTCGCCTGCCAGTCGGTGGCGCTGGCGGGCCGCAATCGGCTGTGGCGCAAGATGGCCATCGACTCGATCGAAAGCGATCCGGCTTGGCAGGGTGGCGACTATGCCTCAGAGCCGATGGAGGGGCTGCGCGGAGCCGAGAACCTGCTGATGCTGGCGGGCGGCTCGCCCTGGCCGATGCAGATCGCCATGCCCAGGGGCTCGCAGGTGGATGCTTGGTACAAGGACGAGTTGCCAAAGCGGGTGGCCGGCCTGGACGCAAACGACCTGATCTACCAGCTGGAGGCCTCGCGGACCTATGATCCGTCGCCGGACCTGGAGAAGATCAAGGCGCCGCTCACCTGGGTCAATTCCGGCGACGACTTCATCAACCCGCCCGAACTCGGCCTTGCCCAGCAAGAGGTCAAGCGTATCAGGCAGGGCCGTTTCGTCCTAATCCCCGCCGGCCCCGACACCCACGGCCATGGCACTCACACCTGGGCTACGTTCTGGGGCAAGGACCTGGCGGACCTGCTCAGTCGCTCCGGGGGGTAGGGCGATCAGGGCGGCCCGGTGAACCGGACCGCCCCGTTCGACGCCCGTCTACAACGCACGGCCTACTGGAAGCGCACTCTCAGCGTCGCGCCGTAAAACCGCGGCGCGCCGGGGAAGTAGTAGTAGTTGTTCTGCCCGGGGTTCAGCGCCGGGGGGGTAGAGAAGGTCTGCAGCACGCCGTCGAACGCCGTCTGCTTGTAGAACTGGTTGAACAGGTTGGTGCCCCAGATGCTGAACTCCAGGTGGTTGTCGTGGGTCGAGACGCCGATCGAGCCGTTCACCAGGGCAAAGCCCGGTTGCGTCTTCACCGGATCTTCGTCGGAGCCGATCTGGTAGCTGGACGTGTACTTAGCGTCGAGGTTGAGGAAGCCGTCCCAGGCCTCCGTCACCGGATGCCGGTATGAGCCCCCCATCGTCACCGACCATAGCGGCGCATAGGTCAACCGGCTGCCGGGGAGGAGGAACAGGTTCGAGCCCGGGGCTTGCAGGACCGCCTTGTTTTCCGCGCTCGGCGGATAGACCGTCTCTGCGTAGGTGACCCCGCCGTTCAGGGTCAGTTCGGGGGTGGCGGCGAAATAGCCTTCAAGTTCCGCACCGGCGGTCGTCGCCTCGGGGATTGTGAACTCCACGAACTGCGTGCCGGTGAAGGCGTTCAGTTGGTGGTTCTTGTAGTCCTGGTAGAAGATCGCCGCGTTCAACGACAGCCGGCGGTCCAGCCACTGGGTCTTGGCCCCGATCTCATAGGCGTCGACGTTTTCGGCTGGGAACGAAGTGTCGGTCGCCGGGGCGAGCGAGGTGTTGGGGGCGCCGTTCGGGCCGAAGGGCAGGGTGGTCTCGGCCAGGTTGAAGCCGCCGACCAGATTGCCGCGCGAGTAGGAGGCGTAGGTCATCGCCTCGTCGCTGAACCTGTACTGCAGCTTGACCGTGCCGGTGAGCGCCTCTTCGTCGAGCGACTGGTGGTTGTTGATGCCTTTGAACGCCGGGTTCACGAGGCATGCCGTGCCGAAGGTCGACTTCGGGAACAGCACATAGTCCGAGAATGGGATCGGTGTTGGGCTGCCGGTCGCCGCCTGCAGCACGTTGGCGCACAGGTTGGCGGTGTCGTTGTTGTCGTGGAACGACTCCAGGTCTTTGTGTTCCCAGGTGTAGCGAAGGCCGCCGATCACCGAGAAGGCGTCGGTCAGCTTATATTCCTCCTGGGTGTAGATCGCCTCGGAGTGCTCACGCTGGTGGTAGGTGTCGATGACGCCCTCGCCGACCGGGAAGCCGTTGGCGGGGAGCAGTCCGGCGCTCAGCACCGCAAGATAGGGCCCGAGCGCCGGGCCATTCTGCAGGAAGTTGCCGGTGTCCAACCGCTCGTTCGAATAGAAGAAGCCTACCTGCCAGTTCAGCCTTGGAGTTGCGCCGCTGTACTGGAACTCCTGCGAGAACTGACGGAAATCCGTGAAATTCTGCTGCGGATCAGAGAAAATGATAGGCGCCAGGGTGGAGTCGGTGTCGCCGGCGACGTTCTCCTTGGAGTCGCGCCAGGCGGTGATCGATGTCAGCGTCGCGTTGTTGAGCCATGGCGTCTTCCAGTGCGCCGTGGCCTCGATCCCCTGGTCGGTGATCAGGTCCTGCGTCGAGGTGTTTAGCCAGGCCGTGTTGTTCTGCGGATCGACCGGATTGGGCAAGGTGCCGGGGAACACCAGGTTCTGCACCGTCGCCGGGGAGCCGTTGTGGAAGTCGAGCGCCACGCAGCAGTGATCGCGCCGCTGGCTGTAGTCGGCGATGAAGTTCACATCGAGGTCTTCAGTGATATTGAAAAGCAGCTGGTCACGTGTCGTGAACAGGTGCTCGTCGTTCTGCCGCGGAATGGTCGTGTCGGGGTTCTGCATGACATCGACGAAGCCATCGCGCTCGCGGGCGGCCACATAGAGGCGGATCGCCACCTTGTCGGCGACGATGGGCCCGGTGACGGACACCGAGCCGCCGTAGCCGTTATAGTTCTGCACCGTGACTTCGCCCTCGGCGCCGAAGGTGAAGCTGGGCCTTTTGGTGGTGATCTGGATCACGCCGGCGATGGTGTTTTTCCCGAATAGCGTGCCCTGCGGCCCCTTCAGGATCTGGATGTTGTCCAGTTCGCCGAGGTCGTTGAACGAGACGCCGTTGCGTGGGCGGTAGACCCCATCAATGTAGAGCCCGACCGCGTCCTCGAGGCCCGGGTTGTCGGCGACGTTGCCTACCCCACGGATGCGGGCGATGGTCGTGCCTTCGCTGGCGTTGGTGGTCGAGGTCAGGCCCGGCGTCAGGGTGACCAGGTCGCTGACCGAGTTGACCCTGTTCGCCTCCAGCTTCGAGCCACTCAGCACAGTGACCACCACCGGCACGTCTTGCAGCCGCTGCTCGCGTTTCTGCGCGGTGACCACCAACTCGCTGACCGCCGTCGAGGCCGCGGCCGCGCCATTCTGGCCCGGCGCCTGGGCCCAGGCCGAGCCGGCAGCACAGCTCAGCGCCAGAGCCGAGGCGGCTCCGAAGATGTTCTTGGATTGCAGCATGTGACCCAGGTCTCCCTCTGTCCGCGCGGGCCGCTCTGGGGGCGGCCTCCGCGGGCGTGACAGCGGTCCGGCCGGGGACCTCTGGTGATCCAGAAGAAAGGTTCCGGCCCCCGCCAGTGGGACCAAGGCAACGCTGGAATGTGGCGAGCGTCAGGCCGGTCTGCGACGCAACTGAAATGTACGTCTGTCAATCGCCGACTGCGGCAATGTGGCAACACCCTGTTGCGGCTAGGCTATGCCGCACCTCGCATGATCAGCGCACGTAGCTGGCGCCATTGATGTCGAGGACTGCGCCTGTCATCGAGGCTGGCGCCTCCAGCGCAAGGTATGCGACGGTGTTGGCGACTTCCCCGGGCGAGGCGACGCGGCCGAGCGGGATGTCGGCCAGCAATTTGTCTCCGCCGCGGCTTGCCAGATAGTCATCGGCCATGCCGGTCATGGTGAAGCCCGGGCAAACCGCGAAGGCCAGGATGTCCTCGGCCGCATAGCCGCGGGCGATCGATTTGGTCATCGCCACCATTCCGGCCTTCGAGGCCGCATAGTGCCAGTGGGACGGGGAGTCCCCTCGGTAGGCGGCCCGGCTCGCCACGTTGACGATCCGTCCCGGAACGCCCCGCTCGCGCCAGTGCAGCACAGCGCGCCGGCAAAGGTCGGCCGAGGCCTGCAGGTTGATCCGCATCGTGCGCGCCCACGCCGCCTCCCACTCGCTCGCCGGCGCCTCGATGGCGATAGGTTCGAACACCCCGGCGTTGTTCACCAGCACGTCGATGCGCCCGTCCAGCCGATCGAGCGCCCGATCCCACAGCTTGTCCGCGGCGCCCGCCTCGGCCAGGTCCGCGGCCAGCACCGCAGGCCCGTCGGCCCGCCCATGTCCCATCACCTGCGCCCCGCGCGCGGCGAGCAGATCAGCGACGGCGGCGCCGATGCCGCGGGTGGAGCCGGTGATGAGGATGTGGGGCCGCTCGGTCATGCCGCTCTCCTACGCCGCATCGGTCCGCCGAGGCCAGCGGCGCTAGGCTTCGTGGACGACCTCGCCACTCAAGAGTGTCGCTCGCACCCGCTCAGCGGAAGGCGCGTTCAGCACCGCGCGCAGCGGAGCGTCAAGCAGGCAGAGATCGGCTGCGGCGCCTGCTTCGATGCGGCGCGGTGGGCCGCCCGGATCGGTGCGATCCCCAAGATAAAGCGATAGCGCCACGGCGGGCGTCACCCTTTCACCGGCCCCGAGCGTCAGGCCGCCAAGACTTCGCCGATCGATGGCCGTTGCGATGCCCTGCCAGGGGTCGGCTGAGGCGTAAGGGGCGTCGGAGCCGGCGGCCACCGCGACGCCGGCCGCCAGCAGGCTTGCGCAGCGATAGAGATCGCCTTGCTCGGCCGCCTCGACCTCGGCGGCGTAACGCTCGCCACGCTCGTGGATGAAAGCGGGCTGCGTGACGACGGTCAGGCCAAGCGCGCGGATCGCCGAAATGGCGTCTTGTGGAATGACGCCGCCGTGCTCAACGCGGTCGCCGCGCCCCGCGCCCCCGGTTTCGAACGCCGCGAGCGTCAGGGCAAGTTCGGCGGCTGTGACGCAATGGACCGCGACGGCTCGCCCCCACCGGCGGGCTTGCCCAATCCGGGCGGTGAAGTCCTCCAGGTCAGGTAGGGCGTGCTCGTCCAGCAGAACTTTCAAAGGTCCAACGGTGAACGCGCCGTCTGCGGGCGCCTCAAGCAGGCCGCCGCTCATGAGCATCAGGCGCTGCGGCAGCTCGCCCGCACGCTGCGCATCGGCTAGCAGGCCTGCCGCCCCCGCGTCGGTCGTGACGCTGGCGTCAGTGAGCGCCGTGACCCCGAAGCTTGCGAGCCGGCGGCCGACCGGGGCCAGGGGCGGCGGCTCCGCGCCGATGCGCTGACGAAGCCAGACGTCGGCCCGCCAGATGCGGCCCGACGCACGCTCGACGCCCGGCGGATCATCGCCGCCGCCCAGCGAATCGAGCGCCAGCGAGTTCAAGATCCAGAGCGATCCGGTCTGATGTTGGACCCTCAGCCGGTGACGCGGCGCTAGCAGATCCAGTTCGCGGCGCGTCAGTTCGCCGGCCATGCTCTCGTGATAGCCCAGCACACGCACCCAGGCGCCTGCAGGCTGCCTCGCCACCGCCGCGCCGATCCGCCCGGCGAACGTCTCGGCCGTCCCGACACCCTCCAGCGTCACCGACTGTGCCCGCGCCGCCAGGCCAAGGAGGTGGATATGGTGGTCGGCGAGGCCCGGGATGAGGGCGCCGCCACGGCCATCCAGTTCCAGCCTGGCGGGTCCGAGGCGCGCGCCGACCTCGGCGACGCGGCCTCCCTCCAGGCGGACGTCCAGCCCGCCCCGGCCGGCCACCTCTACGTCGCGTATCGTCAGGCTCATGCCGCGCGCCGCAGGCCGCTCACCGACGCCGCGCCGGCCGCGGAGCCCGCGAGCGAGACGTCGACCAGCACCCCGCCGCCATCTGACAGGCCCTGCAACGCGCCGACGGCTGCAGCGAGGCCCGTGACCGGGTCGGCGAGGGCGTCACCGAGGAAGCGAGGCTCGCCGTTCGGGGTCCACTCGACCACGCCGCCGGCCGCCGCGGCGTCGTCGCCAAAGGCCACGCGGCGCGCGGCCTCGCCGGTCCAGCCGTAGCCGGTGACAGCCACCCAGACGAAGCCCGGGTTGGCAGCGAACACCTGGGCGAGGTCGAGGCCGAGCGAGACCAGGGCGCGGGGCCGGGCGCTGGTGATCAGCACATCTGCGTCCAGGATCAGGTCTCGCAGGCGGGCCTGGCCGTCCGGATCCGCAAGGTCGAGACCAAGGTCCGCCTTCGCCCCGTTCAACCGGCGAAAGAATTCGGGGCTTGAAATGCGGGTCGGGTCGGGCCGGCGCACACTCTCGACCTTGGATACCGACGCCCCTGAGGCGGCCAGGATCGCCCCGCACATCGGGCCTGCCCACAGGGCGGAGAGATCAACGACTCTCAACGCCGGCCCACGGGCCGTCCCGCCCGCGCCCAGGCGGATCAGCGGCGCTTGCGGGCTGTCGCGCATGATCTCACCGACTGCGGCCGCCGGCAGCCCGAGCAGGACGGCCCCATCGACCAGCGCCGCGCGGGTCTGGCCCCCGGCGTGTGCGGCGATCATCGCCCAGGGATCGGTCCCAGGGTCACAGCCGAGCCAGGCGGGGATGAGGTCGCAGTCCTCGTCGCGCGCAAGGTTCACAGCCATCCACCCGTCGGCGGCGCAGAACAGCCGGCAGGCGCGGTTCGGCGAGTGCAGCCCCGGTGGGTCCAGCGGCAGCAGCCCCGTACGGTCGCAGATGCCTAGAGCAGCGGCGTCAACTGGACGGCCAAACCGGGCGGTCAGCTCGGCGAGCTGCGCCCCCAGCTCCCTGAGCGCCGGCGCAATCGGGCTCACCAAGCCACCTCCTCGGCATCCACAAGCCCCCAGGCCAGCGCCGTCGAAAGGTCGATGTCAGCGCCTGAGATCGCCATGTAGGCCGTTCGCCGGCGGCCGATGCGCCGTGCGATGCTCGCCGTGCCGCCCGCGCCCGGGATCAGCCCCATCGAGACCTCAGGCAGACGGAAGAAACTTCCTCGCCTGGCCGTCACTCTTGCGGCCGCGGCGGGAACCTCGATTCCTGCGCCCACACACGCGCCGTGTAGCCGCGCGGTCATCCGCGCGCCGAGCTGGCCGACCAGGGCTGCAGGAGATCGCAGCGTGCGCACCAAATGCGCCCGACCGGCGTCGTCGGCCCTGCCGAACTCGTCAAGATCGCCGCCGGCGCTGAACGCTGGGCCAACAGCTCCCAGCTCCACGGCCGGCGCGTCGGGATGGGCGATGGCGAAGGCGAGAGCCTCGACCAGCTCGTCACGCATCCGCGCGTCGAAGGCGTTGCGCGCCGCCGGCCGATTGAGATGGATCTGCAAGATCGGGCCCTCGGCCTCGATCAGCACCCGCGGGCCGGCGTCCGGCGCCCGGTCCCGAGGCGGATTGGCCACGCGCCAGGTGCGGAAGCCCTCCGAGGCCAGCAGCATGGAGTAGGCGAGAGATTCCACGACCAGCGCCTGGTCGAACGAGACCTGCAGGGTCGTGCGCAGCACCTGCGCCGCCGCCGCCGCCGCCGCCGGCTGGGCCGCGACGCGAGCCGCCAGATCGGCCAAGTGGACGTCCAGTCGCTCCGGCCGGACGCCCACCCAAGGTCGTGGCGCGCTCGGCTCGGCGCTGAGCAGGATGTCGAAGGCCTCCAGCGGACCGGCCGGCAAGGGTCCGGCGCGATGCACGCCCAGTCGCACGACGCCTGGCGCGGCCCTCACCGCTTCTGGGCCGCCGCCCAGCTCGCTGACCATGATGCCCGCGCCGCCGAGCGCGATGAGGTCGTCGATGGGCGTATGAGCCTCTTGCCTGGCCGCCGGGAGTTCGACTCTCACCTGGCCCTCCCGCCGCCGAACGCTCAGACCGCGGCCATTTCGGCCCTCAACTGCCGGCGCAGCAGCTTTCCCGTGTCATTATAGGGCAGGGCGTCGCGGAACGCCCAGACTTCCGGCGTCCTGGTGGACCGCAGGCGGGCCTTCACCCAGGCCGCAAGCTCCTCGGCGGAGGGGGCGTCCGCACGCCGCACGACGGCGGCGGCGACCCGCTCGCCCCAATGGTCGTCAGGCACGCCCAGAACCGCGACGTCGGCGACACCGGGGTGTTCGCGCAACACGTCCTCGATCTCACCGGGCGAGATGTTCTCGCCGCCGCGCACGATTACGTCATCCAGCCGCCCCTCGACAAAGAGGTAGCCGTCCTCATCCAGCCAGCCGCCGTCGTTGGTGGCGAACCAGCCGTCGTCCTGGATCGCCTTCTTGTGGGTGTATTCGCCGGAAACCTGCTCGCCACGGACATAGATCTCGCCCGACTGGCCAGCCGGCAGCACCTCCCCGTCGGGGCCGCGGATCTCCAGTTCGACGCTTGGCAGCGGGCGGCCGACGGAGCCCAGGCGGCGGCGCACAGCCTCGTCGAGGGACGACATGGCGGCGCGATGGTCTTCCGGTCCCAACACGGCCACGCTGGAGCTTGTCTCGGTCAGGCCATAGGCGTTGACGAAGTCGACCTGCGGCAAGAGCCGCATCGCGCGTTCGATCACCGGCTGGGGCATCCGCCCGCCACCGTAGGACAAGGCCTTTAGGTGCGGCAGCGCCGTGCCGCGACGATCCAGCACGTCGAGGATCTGGCCCAACATGGTCGGCACCACCATGGCGTGGGTGATCCGCTCCGTTGCGGCTGTTTCCACCCAGGCCTCGGGCGAATAGGTTTCCAGGTGAACGATGCGCCGCCCAGCGTAGACGCCGGTCAGCACCGCTGACACGCCCGCGATGTGGTAGGGCGGCACGCTTACGAGCGCCGCCTCGTCCTCCTCGGATGCCAGGAACTCGACGGTGGAGATCACATAGGCCGCAAGGTTGCTGTGGCGCAGGATCGCGGCCTTCGGCTCGCCCGTGGTGCCGCTGGTGAACAGAAGGACCCCGATGTCCGGCTCGACGTGCGGCAGGTCGGGGTCATCGCCCTCCGTCTCGGCGCAGGCGGCTTCGAAGGCGCTGCGGGTCACGGCCGTCACGCCGGGGCACTCGCCTACGCGGCTGAGCATGTCGTCGTCGACGATCGCCACCGATGGCGCTGTCCGCGCCACCAGCTTGCGAAGGTCCGCGTCCGGCAGCCGATAGTTGAGCGGTGCAAAAGGCTTGCCCAGCAGGCCGGAGGCGAACACCGCCAGCGGTAGGGCAGGACTGTTCAGCCCCAGGAACGCCACGGTGTCGCCGCCGCGCTCCGCTAGCCACGCCGCGCCGCGCCGCGCGCGCCGTCGCGTCTCGGCGAAGGTCAGGCCGTCACTCAGGGTGCCAAGCGCGAGGCGGTCCGGCGCAGAGTCGGCCGCCATGTCGAGAAGCAGCGCCGTATGCATTGTGAATATCAGTCCGAGGCGGGGAGTTTCTTGGCCTCGGTCATCCCGATCGGCCGCCCGTCGATCGAGACCGAGCCGGCCCCGCCCTTGGAGCACAGCACCTCGAGCCCGCTCTCGGGATCGGCGTAGCGCTTGCCCACCTGGCTGCCGCCCGCGTGGTTGGCGGCGACTGAAGCGCCCTCCGGCCTGGCCCCGGCATGAGGGATCACCGGAAGGCCGCCACACTCGAGGCTGACGGCAGATTTCGGCGGGCGCACGACCACCAATTCCGTGTCGCACACCGCGCTCTTCCAGCGGGATCCCGGCTTCAAATCCATGCTCTCACTCTCGATTGCGCTTAACGACGCGCGGGGCGCCGCGACGACATTGTGCGTCATGGGCGGGCGGTCCGCAATTCGGGCTCGACTTACCCTACGTGCGCCCGGCAACATCCCGGTCTACCATAAGCCAGCGGAGAGCTCGCGACAGGGCGCGCCTCCAATGCGAGGACCCGGAAGATGCCTGAAGCGCTGATCATCGACGCCTGCCGCACGCCCCGCGGAATCGGCAAAGTCGGCAAGGGCGCGCTTGCCGATTTCCACCCGCAGCATCTGGGCGCGACCGTCCTTAAGGCGCTCGCCGATCGCAACGGCCTCAACACCGCCGAGGTGGACGACATCATCTGGGGCACCTCGTCGCAGCGCGGGAAGCAGGGCGGCGACCTCGGTCGCATGGCTGCTCTCGACGCCGGTTACGATATCCGCGCCAGCGGCGTGACCCTGGATCGCTACTGCGGCTCAGGCATCACCGCGGTGAACCTGGCCGCAGCCCAGATCATGTCGGGCATGGAAGACCTGGTGATCGGCGGCGGCACCGAGATGATGTCCTACACCGCCTCGAGCGCTCCGCCCCGCGATCCGAACGCCGGGGCGCCGCTGATGGACTCAGGCAACCTGTCGCTACGCGCCAAGCATCCTCAGTCGCACCAGGGTGTCTGCGCCGACGCCATCGCCACCCTGGAGGGAATTTCCCGCGAAGCCCTGGACGAGCTCGCAGTGGTCAGCCAGCAGCGCGCCGATGCCGCCATCCGCGGCGGCCACTTCGACAAGTCCCTGGTCCCGGTCTACCGGGAGGACGGCACCGTAGCGCTCGACCGCGAAGAGTTCCCCAGGCCGCAGACCACCCTGGAGGGCCTTGCCGCGCTGAAACCTTCGTTCGAAGCCATGGCCAATGTGCCCCTCGACGACAAGGGCACGACTTTCGCGGGCCTGATCAACCAGGTTTATCCCGACCTCAAGATCCAGCACTTTCACCATGCCGGGAATTCCTCCGGCGTCGTGGATGGGGCAGGCGCGGTGCTGCTCGCCTCGCGCGAATACGCCGACAAGCACGGCCTGAAGCCGCGCGCTCGGGTCGTGGCCATGGCCAACATGGGCGACAGCCCGACGCTGATGCTCAACGCCCCCGTGCCCGCCGCCCGCAAGGTGCTGCAAAAAGCCGGCCTGACGCTCGACGACATCGACCTCTTCGAAATCAACGAGGCCTTTTCGGTTGTCGCGGAGAAGTTCATCCGTGACCTGAAGCTCGACCGCGAGAAGGTCAATGTGAACGGTGGGGCGATGGCGCTCGGCCACCCGATCGGAGCCACTGGTGCGATCCTCATCGGCACGATGGTCGACGAACTCGAGCGGCGTGATCTGAAGCGCGGCCTAGTCACCATGTGCGCCGCAGGCGGGATGGCGCCGGCGATTATCATCGAACGCCTCTAGCGCAGGCGCGGTTCGGCCGGTAGGGGAAGCGCCAGACCGCGAAGGGACACCGGTGATCAAGACAGGCCCGCATCTGCGGCAGGCGCGCGAGGCGCTGGGTTGGAGTCCGTCGGAGTTCGCCCGGGCGCTGCGTCTGGCCGGGGACGAGAAGCAGGGCGCCAAGCGCGTCCTGGAGATGGAGGCCGGCCGGCGCGACATCTCCGGCCCGGTCACCGTGGCGGTCGAGTCCTTTTTGCGTGGCTTCTTGCCGAACGGTTTTCAGCGTGACGAGGAAACGGCCGGTCAAGTGGGGAAGGGCTAGGTCGCCTTCCGTTCCAGGCGCTTCAGGACCCAAACGCGCATGCGCCATCCGATCAGGAACATGCCCGCGAGCACGATGGGTGGGTAGAAGGGCGATCGGAAGGGCGCGTTCATCGTCAGGGCCAGAAAGAACGGGGCCGTCAAGGCCATCAACAGCAACTGAAACCAGCGCGACGAATTCGGAACTTCCGGCGGCACAAGCCTGGCTATCAGGGCGGCATAGCCCCAGATGCCGGCCATAGAGAGTCCGATCAGAGTGATCAGCGAAGCGTAAATCTGCATCCCGGCTCCGTCAGCGCGGCCGGGACCGATGTGAGTAATCCCCGGCACCAGCCCGACCAGCCCCAACATCACGAGCGTAAGGACGGTGAGCGGCGCATCGACCGTTGTGATCATGGCCATGAACCGCCGATGCGCCAGCCAGAAGATCGAGATGACCAGGAAGCTCAGCAGATAAGCGCTCAGCTGAGGGATCAGTCCCGACCAGAGTTCGGGCAGGGTCCGCCAATCGGCTGGTCCGTGGATATCCAGTGACAGCAAAGTCGCTGCGATCGCGAAGACGCCGTCCGACAGCATGATAAGCCGGTCGAACCAATGTCGGTGGCGCCGCCTTTCCAAGT
>NZ_DASXNL010000148.1:0-9648 GCF_036495085.1 Phenylobacterium sp.
GCGCCGGCCATGGGCGCCTGGACGATCGGGATCCTCAGGTTGTCAAGCAAGGCTCTCAGGCTCATGCGCCTTCTTCCTTCGACTTCTTTTCCGCCAACTTCGCCAGCACCCGCCCGCGTCCCTTGGAGAGCGCTGTCACAACGCCGCGGAAGGTGCGCACCTCCTGGTCGGTGAAGCTCGCGCGCCCCAGCGCAGAGCGCAGGTTCTGGACCATAGACGGCCGCTTCTCCGGTGGATGGAAGAAGCCCGCGTTGTCCAGTTCGCGCTCGAAGTGCTCGTAGAGCCCCAGCATCGCAGCAGCATCCGCCGGCGGCGGTCCGTTTCGGAAGGCCTGCGGGGCCTCCTCGGTGACCGTCATTCGCCACTCGTAGGCCGTGATGGCCACCGCCTGGGCGAGGTTCAGGGACTTGAAGCGCGCGTCGACCGGCAAGGTGACCACAGCCTGGCAAAGGGCGATGTCGGCGGTCTCGAGCCCAGCCCGCTCCCCGCCGAACAGCAGGCCCGCCTTCAGTCTCTCGCCAATGGCTCCCGCAAGATTCCTGGCCGCCCCCCGCGGGGTCAGCACCGGTAGCTGCAATTCTCGAGGCCGCGCGGTGGTGGCGTAGACCAAATTGAGGTCGGCGATCGCCTCTTCCACCGAGCCGAACACTCGCGCCGCGTTCAGCGGCCAGTCAGCGCCCGAGGCCGAGGCCCAGGCTCGTTCTTGCGGCCACCCATCCCGCGGATTGACCAACCGCAACTCCAGCAGGCCGAAGTTGGCCATCGCCCTGGCCGCTGCGCCGATGTTCTCCGCGAGCTGTGGCGCGTTCAGGATAATGACAGGTGCGGCGAGAGAGGCTTTGGCCATGACCCGGTTACAATCGCTTGGCTCGATCAACGCAAGCCTCGGCAAGCGCGAATTGCTGATCGGCGGTGCGGGCCTGATCCTGGCCGGATGCCAGCGCAGCCTGCCGCTGACGACCGCCTCACGCACGCCCCGGCTCGACATGAAGCGGCTCGACTCCGAGGTCGGCGCGCTTGCTGCGCGCGCCGTCCCAGGGATCCTCGGTTTCGGCCTGATGAACCTGGAGAGCGGGGAGTCCTGGGTCCGGCTGGGAGACCGCCCCTTCCCGATGATGAGCGTGTTCAAACTGCCGCTGGGCGCCGCCGTGCTCTCCGAAGTCGACGCCGGGCGGCTCGCTCTGACGGAAATCCTGACGTTCTCTGAACTGGATCTCTCGCCGCCGCTTTCACCGATCGCTGACGCCTGGCCGGGACGGACCGCCTATACTGTGGCGGAGCTCTTCTCCGCCGCGCTCGGCGAGAGCGACAACACCGCCGCCGACGCATTGATGAAGCGCATCGGCGGTCCCGGCGCGGTGAACAGCTGGCTGCAGGCCAGGAAGATCGACGAGGTGCGGATCGACCGTTACGAACGCGAACTGGGCCCCGACGCCCTGGGCATGGCTCCTTTTCGGGCGGCGTGGCGGGGCGAGGCCGCCTTCAGCGCCGCCGTGGCGAGCATAGCCCCCGAGCGCCGCCATGCGGCTATGGTCGCCTACATGGTCGATCCGCGTGACACCGCCAGCCCGCGAGGGATGCTGGGTTTCTTGCGCAGACTCGCCGGCGGCGAGCTCATCTCGCCCGCCTCCACCCGCCTCTTGTTGACCACCCTCGAGCGCACGCCACGCGGTATTGATCGGATCAGGGCCGGCCTGCCGAAGGGGGCGAGCTTCGCCCACAAACCGGGCACATCCAGCTCCGACCAGGGCCTGAGCGCGGCCTTCAACGATGTCGGGATCTTCACGCTGCCCGACCGCAGAAGCTATGCCATAGCGGCATTTCTCAGCGGTTCGACCGCGCCGGAGGCAAGTCGGGCCGCCCTCTTCGCCGACCTGGGCCGGATTTCCGCACGCAGCGTCGGCTAGCGCCATCCCACGTGCGCTGCCCAGCAGCCTTTGCGTCCGCGCCGACGAGGGTTATACGGCCCGAACCGTAGAGTTCGCCCGGAGCCCCTGCCCCTCATGGCAAAGATCAAAGTCGCCAACCCCGTCGTCGATCTCGACGGGGACGAGATGACCCGCATCATCTGGAAACTGATCAAGGACAAGCTGATCTTTCCGTTCCTCGATCTTCGGACCGAGTACTACGACCTGGGCATGGAGAACCGTGACGCCACGGACGACAAGGTGACGGTTGAAGCCGCCGAGGCGATCAAGAAGCACGGCGTCGGCATAAAGTGCGCGACCATCACGCCTGACGAGGCGCGGGTGAAGGAATTCAACCTCAAGCAGATGTGGAAGTCGCCCAACGGGACGATCCGCAACATCCTGGGCGGCGTGGTCTTCCGCGAGCCGATCATCTGCAAGAATGTGCCGCGCCTGGTGCCCAACTGGACCCAGCCGATCATCATCGGCCGCCACGCCTTCGGCGACCAGTACCGCGCCACCGATTTCAAGGTGCCTGCCGCCGGTAAGCTTACCATCACCTGGGAGGGCGACGACGGCCAGAAGATCGAGCACGAGGTCTTCCACTACCCCAGTTCGGGCGTGGCCATGGCCATGTACAATATCGACGACTCGATCCGCGACTTCGCCCACGCATCCTTCGCCTACGCGCTGGATCGGAAGTACCCCCTCTACCTCTCCACGAAGAACACGATCCTCAAGGCCTACGACGGGCGCTTCAAGGACATCTTCCAGGAGACCTACGACGCGGCCTACGTCGACCAGTTCAAGGCCGCGGGCATCACCTACGAGCACCGACTGATCGACGACATGGTCGCCGCTGCCCTGAAGTGGTCGGGCGGATTTATCTGGGCCTGCAAGAACTACGACGGTGACGTGCAGTCCGACACGGTGGCGCAGGGGTTCGGCTCGCTGGGCCTGATGACCTCAGTGCTGATCACGCCCGACGGCAAAACCATGGAGGCCGAGGCCGCCCACGGAACCGTCACCCGCCACTACCGCCAGCATCAGCGCGGCGAGAGCACCTCGACCAACTCAATCGCCTCGATCTTCGCCTGGACGCGGGGCCTGGAGCACCGCGCCAAGCTCGACGAGAATCCGGCCCTAGACAAGTTTGCCAAGACGCTCGAGCGCGTCTGCGTCGAGACCGTCGAATCCGGTTCGATGACCAAGGACCTGGCGCTCTTGGTCGGCGACACCCAAGGCTGGCTCACCACCGAGGGCTTTATCGACAAGGTCGCGTCGAACCTCGAGAAGGCGTTGGCGGCCGCCTGAGGCCTCAGCGTCCCTCAGTCCAAAGATCAAGCGGCTGATGCTCCTCGTGCCGAACGAGGACTATGTAGCCCGCGACGAACAGGAGAAAACCTACGAACAGGCCGGCCACGAAGCCGGCCGGCGTGGCGAACGCCAGCGACAGCCCAGCAATCGTGCTGCCCAGCACGACCATGCACCACCGCACGATGATGTTGAAAACCTTATAGGTTCTCTCGTGCGCCACGAGATTGGGATCTGTTGACGAGGGACTATCGTTGCTCATTTCGGGGTCTCCGAAGAACCTAGCCTCGTGTCAGCCTAGCGCGGCGCGGCGAGCTTTGGAATGACCGAACAACGATCTGTCGTTCTTGATGCGTTCACAAGATACCCTAAGATCGCGCCCGACTCTCGGGAGGCACGCGATGACTATCGGATACATCACCCTTGGCGCCCACGACGTCGAGAAGGCCCTGCCATTTTATGACGCCGTGCTCGGCGCGATCGGATATTCCCGTGGTCCGCTCGACGGCGGATGGGCGTTTTACGGCAAGGAGGGCGCGCCAAGCGTCGGGGTTTGTAAGCCGTACGACGGGCAATCGGCGCGGGGCGGCAATGGCATCATGATCGGCTTCCAGGCCGACACGAAAGATAGCGTGATCGCCGCCTACCAGGCCGCCCTTGCCGAGGGCGGAACCGATGAAGGGGCGCCGGGCTTTCGCCCGCCGCAGGCCACCAGTGGCTTCTACGGCGCCTACATCCGCGACGCGGCCGGCAATAAGCTCTGCGTCTACACGACGCTCTAAGCCTCGCCGACGAGGATAAAGTGGTCGGGCGAACAGGGCCTCCCACTAACCCTTTATCGAGGCTGTCGGCCATGCGGGGCGACCACCGTGCTGCGGGCGATGACCAGCATCGAGCCGGCCACCACGGGAGCCCGTGATCATCATCGCCCAGCTCGCCGGTTCCGGCAGGTTGGCCATGGCCGACTGGGTGAAAATCGCGGGCACGTCCGCATGGCGGTCTAGGGCGCAGTCAGGCGGCTATCGCAGCCTTGATGGCCGCCAAACCCTCAACGGCCCTTGCCCCGTCCGGAGCTCCGCCTTGCGCGAATTCCGGACGCCCGCCGGCGCCTTGCCCACCCATCATCAAGACCGCGGCCTTGGTGAGTTCCACGGCGTTGAACCTGCCCTGCGCCTCGCCGGTCACCGCAACCGCAACCGCCGCCTTGCCGTCGGAGGAGCCGATCAGCGCGATAACGCCGTCCGGGACCTGTTTGCGGAATTCCTCGACGATCGGCCGCAGATCCTTGCCGCCAACGCCGTCCATGACGCGAGCCATGACCTTGACGCCGCCGATGTCCTCCGGGCCAGCCGCCGATGCGCCGCCACCGCCGCCCATGGCGAGCTGGCGCTTGGCCTCGCCAAGTTCCTTCTCCAATTGCCGTCGCTGCAACTCAAGCGCAGCTACCCGCGCAGGGACCTCGGAGACCGGGACCTTGAATTGCTCCGCGAGCCCGCGAGAAACGGCCGCCTGGTCGAGCAGCCAGCGCCGGGCCGCCTCGCCGGTCAGAGCCTCGATGCGCCGCACGCCGGCGGCGACGCCCTGTTCCTGGACGATCTTGAAAACTGCGATGTCCCCGGTCCGCGCGACGTGGGTCCCGCCGCATAATTCCACGGAATAGGCGCCCTGCCCGGCCAACGCCTGACCCAGCGTCAGAACCCGCACCGTATCGCCGTATTTCTCGCCGAACAGCGCCATGGCGCCCGCCGCCATGGCGTCCTTGGGCGCCATCAACTGGGTTTCCGCCGGCACGTTCTGGCGCACGACGGCGTTCACTTCGGCCTCAATGCGATCGATCTCGCCCGGCGTCAGCGGCTGGCCGTGACTGAAGTCGAAACGGATGCGCTCGCCGTCGACCATCTGACCCTTCTGAGTCACGTGCGGCCCGAGCACGTTTCGCAGCGCGGCGTGCAGCAGGTGGGTCGCCGAGTGGTTCGAACGGGTCTGCGCGCGCCGCTCGGGGTCAACGGCCAGGCGCACGCGGGCGCCCGGAGCCAGCGCGCCCTCCAGGATCTCCAAGTCGTGGACGAAGAGATCGCCCGCCTGCTTCTGGACGTCGGTGATCCGAGCGCGGCCGCCTTCCCACTCAGCCTCGCCCTGATCCCCGGCCTGACCCCCGCTCTCGGCATAGAAGGGCGTGCGGTCGAAGACGGCCTGGACCTTGGCCCCCGCCACGGCGCCATCGATCTCGCGCGCGTCTTCGACAAGAGCCAGGAGTTCGCCCATGACCTCGACGTCTTCGTAGCCCACGAACTCCGTGGGGCCCAGCCGATCGCGGACGCCGAACCACTCAGCCGCGGCGGCCACCTGGCCGGAACCGGTCCAGGCTTCACGGGCTTGTTCGCGTTGCCGGGCCATGGCCGCATCGAAACCCGGCAGGTCCACCGTCAGACCTTTGGCGCGCACCGCGTCCTGGGTCAGGTCCAGCGGGAAGCCGTAGGTGTCGTAGAGCTTGAACGCCGTCTCGCCGGAAAGCACATCCCCCGCGTTCAGGCCGGCCGTGGCCTCGTCGAGCAGGCTCATGCCGCGGCCGAGGGTGCGGCGGAACCGCTCCTCCTCCTGGCGCAGCGTGTCAACGATTGCCGGCTCGGCTCGCTTCAGTTCCGGATAAGCCTCGCCCATTTGCTCGACCAGGGTCGGGACAAGCCGGTGCATCAGGGGATCGGCCGCGCCCAGCAGATGGGCATGACGCATCGCGCGCCGCATTATCCGCCGAAGAACGTAACCGCGCCCTTCGTTCGAAGGCATGACCCCGTCGGCGATCAGGAAACTTGACGAGCGCAGGTGGTCGGCGATGACCCGGTGCGAGGGGCCGTTGGAGGCGCCGCCGGACCCACCCACCAGTTCGCGGCTCGCCGCGATGATCGCGCGGAAGAGGTCGATGTCGTAGTTGTCGTGCACGCCCTGCAGGACGGCTGCGATGCGCTCCAAACCCATGCCGGTATCGATCGAAGGCTTTGGCAGGTTGGTGCGATCGCCGTTGGCCAACTGCTCATACTGCATGAAGACCAGATTCCAGACCTCCACGAACCGGTCGCCGTCCTCGTCGGGACTGCCGGGTGGGCCGCCCGGAATGTGGGCGCCGTGGTCGTAGAAGATCTCAGAACAGGGCCCGCACGGGCCGGTGTCGCCCATCGACCAGAAATTGTCGGCCGTTGCGATGCGAATGATCTTCTGGTCGGGGAGGCCCGCGATCTTCTTCCAGAGGGCGGCCGCATGGTCGTCCTCGGCATAAACGGTGACCAGCAGCTTCTCGACAGGGAGCTCGAATTCCTTGGTCAGCAACTCCCAGGCGTATTCGATCGCGCCTTCCTTGAAATAATCGCCGAAGGAAAAATTCCCGAGCATCTCGAAGAAGGTGTGGTGGCGGGCAGTGTAGCCGACGTTGTCGAGGTCGTTGTGCTTACCGCCGGCGCGCACCGACTTCTGGGAGGAGGCCGCGCGCGGCCAGGGCGAGGCCTCGGCGCCGGTGAAGTAGTTCTTGAAGGGCACCATTCCGGCGTTGACGAACAAGAGCGTCGGATCGTTCTGCGGCACCAGCGGCGCCGAGGCGACCACGGCGTGATCCTTCCGCTGGAAGTAGTCCAGGAAGTGACTACGGATCTGGTTCAGGCTCGCCATGGACCTTTGCAACTCTTCTTCGATATCGAGGGGTCGGTATGCCCCCCGTATTTGGGAACGGCTGCCCGTTTAGGAAACTTGCCTTCTCTAGCCCAGGAAAAAGCACCCTAGCCAAAGGAAAAGGACGCCCGGGGGTCCCGGACGTCCCTACTCCGATGTCGAGCGCTCGCGCGGGGTGGCGCGGACGAGCCGGTTGGCGGGGGGGCCCGCCGCGGACGCGACGCTCGCCAGGGGAACTTGAGGGCTATTCGTCGCCGGGCTCCGGGCCACCGACCAATAGCTCTTCCTCGATAACCGCTTTGGCTCCCCGCACCGCCTTTTCGATGTCGGCGGCGATGTCCGGATTGGCCTTCAGGAACTCGCGGACATTGTCGCGGCCCTGGCCGATTCGCTGGCTCGAGTAAGAAAACCAAGAGCCGGACTTCTCGATGACGCCGGCCTTGACGCCCAGGTCGATGATCTCGCCCAACTTGGAGATACCCTCGCCGTACATGATGTCGAACTCGACCTCGCGGAACGGCGGGGCGACCTTGTTCTTGACCACCTTCACGCGCACGTTGTTGCCGATGATCTCGTCGGCTCGCTTCACCGAGCCAGTGCGGCGGATGTCGAGCCGGACCGAGGCATAGAATTTCAGCGCATTGCCTCCGGTGGTGGTTTCCGGGCTGCCATACATCACCCCGATCTTCATGCGGATCTGGTTGATGAAGATCACCAGGGTCTGGGTCTTGGAGATCGAGGCGGTGAGCTTGCGCAACGCCTGGCTCATCAGCCGCGCCTGTAGGCCGGGCAGGCTATCGCCCATCTCGCCCTCGATCTCAGCGCGCGGCGTGAGCGCCGCGACGCTATCGATGACGATGATGTCCACCGCACCCGAGCGCACGAGGGTGTCGGTAATTTCCAGCGCCTGCTCGCCGGTGTCCGGCTGCGAGACCAGGAGCTCGTCGAGGTCGACGCCCAGCTTGTGGGCGTAAGAGGGATCGAGCGCGTGCTCGGCATCTACGAAAGCCGCTGTGCCGCCCGCCTTCTGGACTTCGGCCACCACGTGCAAGGCCAGCGTCGTCTTGCCTGAGCTTTCCGGCCCGTAGATCTCGACGATCCGCCCCTTCGGCAGGCCGCCAATCCCCAGCGCCATGTCGAGGCCGAGTGAACCCGTCGACACAGATTCGATCTCGACGATCTTGCCCTTGTCGCCCAGCTTCATCACCGAGCCCTTGCCGAAGGCCCGATCGATCTGCGTCAACGCCGCTTCCAGAGCGCGCTGTTTGTCACCGTCTTCACGAGCCACGAGCTTCAACACCGGTCCCTGCGCCATTCCCAATTCCCCTTATACCCACGATTCCGCCGACCGGGCGGTGGAAGCCGCGGCAGGACTCATGCGTACGCCTTTTGTTCTAAGTTCGCAAGATGTTCTCATCTATCGTTCGCGGGCGATGATGCACTTCACCGTTCGCGCGCGGGGACAGGGATATGGCTACCTGGCCGGATGAGCCGCATTTGAGGCGCCGCCCTCGTATGGCGTGTGGCTCAGAATTTAAGCCATGCCGCCGCCAATTCGCCGACGGCGCCTTCCAGCGTCCGGGCGACGGCGGCTCCAGACCCCTCTGAGAAAGACTTAGGCCCCGACCGGACCGAAGGCCCCCGGCCTATATGACCGGGGGCCCGCACGTGCAGCGGAGATCGCGGCGTCAGAATTTGTAGCGCAAGCCGGCAGCGATGACGTGGGTTTCGGTCTCAAGCTTGACGCTATAGTCGGTCCCACCAACGTCGACGGTTTCGTTGAAGCGCGGGCTTTCCACAAAGCGGTAGGAAAGATCAAGGCTGGCCTGCGTGGTCACCGCGTAGGAGGCCCCAGCGATCAGTTGCCACATGAACTCGTTCTTGCTCTCCGAGGCCCCTAGGATTTTGTACTTGGAAGAGCCGACACCGATTCCACCCCCGACATGGGCGACGAATGGGCCAATCGGCACAAATGCGTAGTGCGCGTTGACCATTAGGCCGAACGTTCGGACCGATGGATTCGTCTCCACGCCAACAATCTGGTCGAGATTGCTGGCTTTGATGTTGTTGTCGATGTTGAGCAACTCGGACTCGATCGCAATGCCGTTGGCATAGGATTGACCGACCGCTAGCGAAGCAAACAGGCCTGATTTTAGGTTTTCGTGCCCACTTCCAACGTCGCGAACGCTCAATGTTGTCTTCCCATCGAATCCACTGCCAAGCGAACCTTGGACGTAGAAACCTGCGTTGGTCTGAACCGGATCCGCAAGCGCAGTTGACGCACACCCGAAGACGGCTACCGTCGATATAAGCAGTGTCCTAAACATGATGCCCCCTAGATTGCGGGGGCCAATCGACTGGTTTTTAGTTAAATGGTGGTTAAATCCGCCGGGCCTTGATTTGTACGCGTATAACCATCGAGGAACTCAGGAAGTAATCCCCTTGGCGGAGGTCCCCAAGTTTGCGGGATCGGCGGTAGCGGCGCAAGGGGTTGGGAGATGCGCCGCTATGGAAAGGAAGCGACCCGCGACCTGGAGGGGAACCCCGCGTCGAGGAGAACCCCGCGTCCAGAGGCGCCCCTTCCACCTTACCGGCAGGGTACCAGCTTCACCGAGCCGTCGCGCTGCTGAACCATTGGGTAAGCCCGAACAGTCGGGGCACGCCGTTGATGGTGCTGCCGACCGATGGGGCCTTGCATGACCTTCACCGGGCCCTACCGCATTGTCGGAATGACGAAGGCCGAATCCTCGACCAGGCCTTCCGGCCA
>NZ_DASXNL010000149.1:0-3293 GCF_036495085.1 Phenylobacterium sp.
GATCCGGTTTCCGGCGACAGTGGATCGGCTGAAGAACTGCAGGATCACGACTGCGGTTTGTGACGACCGGAACCGGCTGGACGCTCATCAGAGTGAGCTCGCTCCCTCGCGGCGATGAAAACGCTGGTCGTGGCCACACGCGCTTCGCTGAGCAGCCACTTCGCTACCACGGCGGCCACGCCGGCCCCGATGACCTGGGCTGCGATGAACGCCGGCGCCGAAGCCGGCGCTATGCCGGCGAAGGTGTCGCTGAGGCTGCGGGCGAGCGTCACCGCGGGGTTGGCGAACGAGGTGGAGGCTGTGAACCAGTAGGCCGCGGTGATGTAGAGGCCAACCGCCATGGGCGTGAACGCCGGCCTGAAGCGCAAGGTGGCCAGGATTGTGAGGATCAACCCGAAGGTGGCCACGAATTCCGAGAAGGCCTGCGCCGGGCCGTCTCGCAGCTTGGTCGAGACTTGAAGGATGGGCTCGGCGAACATTGCGTGGGCGACGAAGACCCCAAGGATGGCGCCGACGATCTGGACGGCCCCGTAGGCCGCCGCCAGCCGCCACGAGAGCTCGCGCCGCATTGCGAAAGTAAGCGTAACGGCAGGGTTGAAGTGGGCGCCGGAGATTGGCCCGAAGATCACGATCAGCACCACCAGGGCCGCACCGGTGGCCAGCGCGTTTGCCAGCAGCGCCAGGGCGTCGTTCCCGCCGGCCAGGCGCTCGCCCATGATCCCGGAGCCGACCACGACCGCCAGCAGCAGCGCCGTGCCCAGCGCCTCGGCCCCCAGCCGACGGCTGGCGTCGAAGGGCTCTGGCGGCGGTTCCGGGCCCGTGCGGGGCGCCTCGCTCATCCGGCGGCCGGCGCCTGCACGCCGGTCTTGCCGATGTCCTCCAGCCGCTTCTGCAGGGACAGCCTGTCCAGCTTGTCCATTGGCAGGTTCCTGAAGAGGGTGATGCGGTTGTTGAGCATCCGATAGGTGTCGGCGAAGGCCAGGCCGATCTCCGCTTCGTTGCCGCTCGCCCGCGCCGGATCGGGCATGCCCCAATGCGCGCTCATCGGCTGGCCCGGCCAGATTGGGCAGACCTCCCCCGCCGCGTCGTCGCAGACCGTGAATACGAAATCGAGCTCGGGCGCGTTCGGATTGGTCTCGCGGGAGAACTCTTCCCAGGGCTTCGAGCGATAGGCGCTGGCCTTGTAGTTGAACTTCTCCAGCAGCGCGAGCGCGTGCGGATTGACCACTCCGGTCGGATGGGAGCCTGCGGAATAGGCGACGAATTTTCCCGCGCCTTCGCGGTTCATGATGGCCTCCGCCATGATCGAGCGGCAGGAGTTGCCGGTGCACAGGAAGAGGACGTTGTAGGGGCGGTGTTCGCTCATAGCGGAGCTCCGGAGGTTCCGGCGGGGGCTGGGCAGGATCGGTTCGCGACTTCCAGCAGCGGCGCGCAGATCTCAGGCTTGCCGGCGCAGCAGTCCTCCATCAGGAAGCCCAGCAACTCGCGCATCCGGTCGTAGGCCGCGGCGTAGATGATCGACCGCCCATCTCGCCGCGCGGCGATCAGGCCGGCGCGCGTGAGCACCGCCAGATTGGCCGAGAGCGTGCTTTGAATGGCGCCTGTCGCCCGGGCGATATCGCCCGCGGCCATGCCGTCCGGTCCGGCCTGGACCAGCAGCCGAAATACATCCAGGCGGCCCTCATGGGCGAGCGCGCCCAAGGCTGCGATGGCGGGGGTCTTTTCCACGGTCAGCCGCCGGACGACGTCTTGGCGGAGGCCGGCGCGCAGCAGGATGAGGTCGCGGCGGCTTCGACCCTGGCCGAAGGCGCGGGCCCGCAGCACGCTGAGCTGGTCGGGGCCGAGGCTTCAAGGGCGGCCAGGGCCTGGCTCTCGCCATAGGTGGTCGCTTCGCCATGGGTGAAGAAGGTCTCCCAGCGCAAGCCCGCCGGGTCGCTCACCCAGCTCTTGTCGGACTTGGCGTAGCAGCAGGTCGTGTCGGCCTCATCGAAGGTCCGCGCACCGGCGGCTTTGAGACGGTCCGACAGATCAGCGAGCTCAGCGGGGGTCTCCACCTGGATGCCGACGTGGTCAAGCCCGGACGCCCGGTGGGTTGAGATGGCCAGGTTCACCTTCGGATCCTCCAGCATCCACTTGGCGTAATCGTTCTTCACGACGGTCGGGGGAGCGCCGAACAGCGTCTCGTAGAATCGGATCGACTGGGCGAGGTCGGGCACACTCACGTGCAGGTGCAGGCGTTTCATTACGGCCGTCCTTGGAACATCATATCCAACGATAGTTTTGGAATTATCGAAGAGTCAAGGGGGGCGTAGGCGCCAAGGCGGCGCCGGTGTCGGGAGGCGGTTATGGGGGGAGCATGATGAAATGCCGTGAGACGCACGGGGGCGCGCTCGCGCGCGTCGGACAGATCAGCTGACCTTGATCGCAGCCGCCGTCATGCGCGCAAGTGTCTTGAGCCCACGCCGGTCGCAACGCTCGCCAAGCAAGACAATGCGCCAGTAGAGGGGGCCGATCAGGACGTCTGTCGCGGCGCGCCGATCGACGTCGCTCGGCAACTCTCCACGGGCGATGGCCCGGTCGATCAGAGCCTTGACCTTCTTCTCCCGCGCCATCTCCCCCGGCCGCATCGCGGCCGCCAGAGCCGGCTCGCGCGGGATCGCGGTGTAGAGGTCAGGCAAAATGCTGCGGACCAACGGGTGGCGCAGGATGCGTCGGACGGCAAGGAGGGCCGCGTAGAGGTCGGCCTCCAGAGACCCTTGGTCACCGGGATCGCTCAGTAAGATGGCCGTGGCCGAGAGTTGCTTGACGAGGTCGCTGGCCATGTCGGCCTTGGAGCGCCAGCGACGATAAAGGGCCGCCTTGCCCACGCCTGCCTTGCGGGCCACGGCATCGAGGCTGAGCGCCGAGTAGCCGACCCGCGCCCATTCCTCGAAAAAAGTCTGCGCCAGGGCGTCGGTGATCTGGGGCCGCTTCAAGGCCGCGCCGCTCAGGCGGGGGGCGTTCGCCGTCGTGGCGTCCGTCGCGACGGAACCGTTGCGTTCCATCGTGCTCTGATCTATCTCGTCGAGACGATCCTGTTCCATCGGTGGAGATTTAGCCTGTGCCCGACACCAAGCCAACCGTCATCGATATGCTGATGGGCGCTCTGGGCGACCGCATCGACCCGGCAGCGACAAACTTCGTCGAGATGATCTCCGACAACTTCGTCATGGAGTTCCCCTTCGCGCGTCCAGGCATGCCCACGCGGGTTGAAGGGCGCGCCGCGGTGCTGGCCCACCTGGTGAAGGTCGGCG
>NZ_DASXNL010000150.1:0-3453 GCF_036495085.1 Phenylobacterium sp.
CGCGACGTTCCGACAGACGGACGTTGTATGCCGCCGAACCGGAGGTGTCGGTATGGCCGACCACCACGACCTTGGTGGCGTGACCGGTGGTGGCGTACGTCGCCGCTTCCGTGATCACCGTCTGGGCTTCCGGCACCAGGACGTACTGATCCCACGGGAAGTAGACGATGTACTGCTTGGCCTCATAAGCCGGCGGCGGAGGTGGCGGCGGCGGAGGCGGAGGCGGCGGCGGCGGGGGTGGCGGCGGAGGCGGCGGGGGAGGCGGCGGCGGCGGCTGCGGCGGCGCGAAGGAATAGCGCAGACCCAGGGTCACCGAGTTGTCCGAATAGTGGCCTTGGAACGTGCCGGGCTGCAGAGCGGCCGTGCCGGTCGAAGCGAAGTGCCCGTCCGAGCCATCCAGGTAGCGATAGGTAAGGTCGACGTTCAGGCGCTCAGTCGCCTTCCAGGCCAGGCCCGCGAGAACCTGCCACGCGAAGGTGGTGTCGGAGTCGTCGATGTGCAGGTTCTGGAAGGCCGGGTTCGCGCCGTTAAGCGGCGTGATCACGCCCGTGACGTTGGAGAACTGGCCGTCAGCGGTCAGGCTCAAGTGGTTCACACCGACGCCGGCGCCGATGAAGGGATTGATCGGGGAAGCGGGCAGGATGTCGTAGATGACATTGCCCATGAACGTCCAAGATTCAATCTTGCCGCCCGGGGGGCCGCAATTGGGCGCCGCGGCCGTGCGAATCACGCCGCCGGTGCAGAGGCCCGTGATCGCCTGGGTCGAGCCGCCATGGACGCCGCTGAGATCCCCGGGGCGATAGCCGGCTTCAAATTCGACCCGCCAGTGGTCTGTGAACGCGTAGCCGAGGCGGGCGAAACCTGCCCAGTCATCCTTCTGGCTGAAGGTCCAGTTATACTGGTTGTTGTTGGCGGCAAGATTGGAGGATTTGCCCTCGAAACCGGTCGGCCAGTGGTAGCCGAGGTCGACCGCACCGTACCAGCCTAGTGGTAGATACACTTCTGCGGCGGCGCCAGACGCGGCGAACACCGCGGCCATGGCTGCCCCTGCCAAGAGTTTAAACTTCATATTCCGAGCCCTCTCATTGCCTCAGCGCTGCGGCCAAACGACCCAGCTTTTCTTATATCAAGGCCCGCTGATTGCGTAAGTGTCACCGAAGCCACACTCGAACCGCAATCTTGCAGACCCCCGAGCCTAAGCCAGACGCTTTACGACTATCGCCTTGCGGTTCAACCCTCACAAGGGCCCCGACCGCATTGTTGGCGGGAAAACTGGCGCGTCCGGCGACCTGCCAGGTCTTCCATTGCTCTAGAGAGACATCAGCGGGGACTGCCACAGCCCATCGTTCGGTGACGATTTCCCGCTGATAGTCTTGGAATGACTTGTAAATCTACCTCTTCGCCGCATGTGATGCGCAAGCACGCCGGGAGGGCGTCGACATTCGGTCAACCGCTCTCTGAATGCTCCGCGGGAAGCGACACCCCGGCCCTCTCCTGGCTTGGCGCCCCAGCGCGCCAGTGCTGCAACGTTGACGGCGCCGCTTGGTTCCCCCGATCCAACGCAGGCGGACGATTTTCCGGCGCCTTTTCGGCGCCGATTAGGCGCGACGACTCGCCCGCTCCTTCCGTGTGCGTCCGCCAAGCGATTCGGGCCTGTTGAACGCCTTTCGGAATTCATCGCGTCGCTCATGGATCGAGGCGATCACCAGGCCCATCGGCACGCCGATCTCTACAAGCAGCGCCTCGGAAAGCTGCAGGCTTGCTTCGACAGTCTCCGGGACCGCATCGGTCGCGCCGAGATCGTAGAGTCTCTGTGCGTGGCGCGCGTCGCGAGCACGCGCCACGATCGTGAGGTCCGGGCGCATCGCGCGGGCGACCGAGACGATGGCCTCTGCGCCGTCCGGATCGTCCATCGTCACGACCAGCGCGGTCGCTTCGGCGAGGCCGCAGCGGGCCAGGAAATCCGGACGCGCCGCATCGCCGTAGAAAAGGACTTCTCCCGCCCGCCGCCCTGCCTCGACCGATCGCGCGTCCCGTTCGACCCCGACCCAGGCAAGCTCATGGCGGCCGAGCATCTCGCCGACCAGTCTCCCGACACGCCCATAGCCGGCGATCAGTACGCGCGGCGCGAGCGGCGCGCCATCCAACGTCTCGGGCAAGTCGGTCGGCGAGACGCTCCGCCCGCCGATTCGCCCGCCCAGGGTCGCCAGCGCCGGAATTGAGCTCATCGACAGAGTGGTGGCGACCAGCAACGCCTGTCCGATTTCGCGGTCGACCAGATTCTGGTCCATCGCCTGGCCCAGGATCACAAAGGCGAACTCGCCGGCACCGGCTAGCAAAAGGGCCGCCTCGGCGGCGGCACGGGTGCGGAGGCCGAAAAGCTTCGCCAGTGCGAAGACCACACCCACGTTCACGCACGTCAAACCCAGCGCCGCTCCGAGCACCACCAACGGCCGCGCCATCAGCAGCGGCACATTCAGCCCGATACCGACCGACAGGAAAAAGAGGCCGAGCAGCAGCCCCTTGAAGGGCTCAATGGTGACTTCGACCTCGTGACGGAACTCCGTCTCAGCAAGCAGCAGGCCGGCGATGAACGCGCCAAGGGCCATGGAAAGCCCGGTCAGGGCGCTTACCAGCCCCGCGCCGATCACCACCAGCAGGCAGGCGGCGACGAACAACTCTTCGCTCTTGGCGCGGGCCACCGAGCGCATCATCGGCCGCAGCACCAGACGGCCGACCACCAGCAGCCCAACGACCTCCAGCGCCGCGGGCGCAAAGGCCAGAAGAACATCGGGCGACAGAGCCGGACCGCCGCGGCGAGCGAAAACCGTGAGGGCGACCAGGACGGGCGCCACCACGAGGTCCTGGAAGAGCAACACCGAAAACGTCGCGCGGCCGGCCAGCGAATGCTGGCGCTTCTGCTCAGCCAGAATCGGCATGACAATGGCGGTCGAGGAGAGCGCCAAGGCCGCGCCGATGGCGAAGGCCGCTCCCCACTTCTGGCCGAGTGTGACCGCAGCGCCGGCGATGATGGCGAAGCTCAGAAGCACCTGCGCCGCGCCCAGGCCAAAGACGTACCGGCGCAGGCTTCTCAGTCGCTCCCACGATAGCTCCAGGCCAATCATGAACATCAGGAACACGACCCCAAACTCGGCGAGCTGGGCGATATCGTCGGGATTGTCGATGCTCACAGCCGAAAGCCACGGCGCGATGTGCGACAGACTGCCTAGGCCGAACGGACCCAGGAGCACGCCTGCGCCCAGAAATCCGAGGATCGAGCTAAGCTTCCAGCGCCGGAACAGCGGGACCACCACGCCGGCGGTCGCCAGGAATAGGACCACGTCCTTGTAGGCGCCGGGCTGGACGTGGGGTGCCATGAGCGCTCCAGATAAGGTGGCGACGACTATGGCGCCGCCTGTCGCCTTGAGAAACTCGCGCGCGCCGGAAGCCGTG
>NZ_DASXNL010000151.1:0-8159 GCF_036495085.1 Phenylobacterium sp.
ACATAGGCGATGCAAAGGTTGTCATCGCGGCGACAGAGATCGAGCAGCGTGTTGCCATCGTAGTAGCCCTTCACGGTAAGGCTCTCACCCGGCCGACGGGGCGGGGAAATCCAGTTATGCGCCGGCTGCTTGGCCGGAGAAGCAGCTGCTAACGCGGCGAGCAAGGCGATGATCATGTGGCCTCCGAACGGCGAAGCGTAGTCGCTTATGGGGGCGGCTGGCGCGCCAGCTCGCAGGATCCGATGGCGCCTGAAGGTGACCTACGTCGTCGTCGCGTTGACCTGCGCGCGCTGCACCGAGGCCTTGACCACGGGGATCTCATCATCGGCCAGGGGCTGCATCCAGCGTTTTCGCGCCATTGCGGCTTCAATGTAGGGGGCAAGTTCGGCAGCCTTCTTCGCTTCCCTCTCGGCCGCCTCCGCCTTGAACTCTCCCATGACTTCGGCGGCGAAGAGTTCCAGCGATTGGCAGATGTGCTCGTGTCGGTTGCGGCCAGCTTGTTGGAGGAAGATCACCTGATCGACTCCGGCGTCGCGAAAGGCTGCGATGTGGTCGCGGATGTCCTGAGGCGTACCGATGCCGTTGGCGTTGCGCGCGCTCATCTTGCGCGCAGCGATGATCTCCTCGTCCTGCTGCGCGCGGGATGCCTGGAAATCGGCGAACAGCCTGGAGCGGCCCGGCACAGCGTCATGCGCCACCAGGGCGTTGATGGCATAGCCGAAGAACTCGAAGCCCTCCTGACCACGCCGGATAGCCTCGTCCCGGTCGGGGTGGACGGAGAAGTTGGAGACCATGGCCATATTGGCGTTCACCGCATGGCCGATCGGGACGCACTCCTCCGATTTGATGATGCCGTAGTAAATCTCGGCCCAGTTCCGCGCTTCTTCCGGATCGACGAAGGAGAAGGCGAGCGCGCCGACGCCGATGGAAGCTGCAACCTTGATGGTGTCGCGGTTGGTGCAGGCCATCCACATGGGCGGGTGCGGTTTCTGAACAGGCTTTGGGACGACGTTTCTGCAGGGGAATGAGAAGCTCTTCCCCTCGAAGCCGGGGTAGGGGCTCATGGCCATCATGTTGGCGACCTGCTCGGCCGCCTCCAGCGCCATGGCGCGTTTTTCCTTGGCCGGGATATGGAACGCACCCAGCTCCAGCCGGGTCGCGCCCTCGCCGATGCCGAAGTCGAGGCGGCCGTTCGAAATGATGTCGAGGGTCGCCAGCGCCTCGGCGGTGCGGGCAGGGTGGTTGTAGTTCGGGATCACCTGGCGGATGCCATGGCCGACGCGGATGTTCTTGGTGAGCGCAGCGCAGGCAGCCAGGAAGACTTCAGGTGCGGAGGAGTGGGAATACTCCTCAAGGAAGTGGTGCTCGACCTCCCAGGCGTAGTCGTAACCAAGCCGATCAGCGAGGACGACTTGCTCGAGGGCCTGGTGAACCAGGCGCGCTTCGTCGCCTTCGTTCCACGGTTTGGGAAGCTGGAGCTCGTAGAAGATCCCGAACCGCATCGCCTGTCTCCTCCAGCCACTTGCCCGTCTGCGCGGGCGCCTATGCAACTTCCCGCCTCCCAGCCGGGTTTGGCAAGGCGGCAGGAATCAGCGCGCCCCCGCCGCGAGGGAATCATCGTTCTATGAGCAGGCGACGGGCGGGTTCGCGCGCCTGGTTCACTTGACGCCAGATGGGCCGGATCCTGCCAATGACGACGCCAGCGCCGAGCCCTGCCGGTCAGGACCGCCTTGTGCAAGCTGGACTGCTCTTGGCCTTCGCCGCGGTGTTTGCGCCGATCGTGATGGCTAGGGTTCCGCTGCTGCTGGACTATCCCAACCATCTTGCCCGGTTTTGGCTGCTTTCAGGCGGCGACCGGGTCGCGCCGATTTCGGCGATGTACCGGATCGACTGGAGCCGGGCCTCCACCAACATCGGGATCGACCTGGTCGTCACCGCGCTTGGCAAATTCCTCCCCTATCAGGCAGTCGGGAAGCTGATCGCAATCGCCGCCCTGGCCGGCCCGCCGGCAGGTGCGGCGCTGCTGAACCGCATGGTCTTCAATCGATGGCATTGGTGGCAGCTGAGCCTGCCGATCCTGGCGTGGACGACCACGGCCCTGATGGGCTTCCTGAGCTATCAGATCGCCTTGGCCCTGGCGCTCTTCTTCGCCTGCCTGGAGCCGGCTCTGGCGAAACGCCCAATGCTCGGCGTCGCTATGCGCATGGCCTGCGGTGCGGCGATTCTGCTCTTCCACCCCTTCGGGCTGCTGTTCTACGGGGCCCTGCTCGCGGCGCTGGCGATCGGACCGGGCTGGCGGGATATCTTTGTCCAGGCTCGCCTTTTGCAGATCGCCCGCGGTCTCGCAGTCGCCGCGGCCGTCGTGGCGATCCCGGCCGTGCTGCTCTACACGCTGGCCTCAACGCCGCCTGGAGCCCACGTCGGGGATCACCCCTTCCTCATCTGGACGAGCCCGACGCCCTACCACCTAATCCTGACCGCAGCCTCGCCCTTTGCCAGCTACGGGCTTTCCGTCGACGCGCTCTTCCTACTGCCCCTCCTGGCGATCTGCGGCTGGGCCGCTTGGGTCCGGCGGCTCAACGCCCACGCCGGCCTCTTTGTCGTTGGGGTCCTTACCGCAATCCTGGCGCTGATGACGCCGGGGGTCGTGGGCGACGCCGGCTATGTCGACCGCCGATTCCCGCTTATGGCCGCTCTGATGCTGTTCGCCAGCCTGCAGCCGCAGCCGACACGGCGGTTCGCCGGGGTAGTCTGGCTGGCGGCGGTCTTGTTGATCGTCGATCTGGGAAAATCATCCTGGATCGCCAGTATCTGGTCGGCCCGGGAGGGTGACGTCAGGTCCATCGAACGCGCTCTGGGCGCGACGCCGCCTGGCTCGGCGATCTTCACCGTGCAGGTTATGCCGGCGAGCGTGAAAGTCGCTCCTGTGGGGCGGTACCTGGCGGGCATCGTCGGGAACACCAGCGAAAGCACCCTGCGGCACATGCCGGCCCTCGTTGTCCCGGAGCGCCACGCCTTCATCCCCACGCTATTTACGGTCCCCGGCCAGCAGCCTCTGCGCGTACTGGCGCCGTGGAGCAATCTCGCTGTGCCCAGCTCCGCGGTTCCGGATGCACACGTCCTGGACGGCCATCCCACGAAGAGCGACTTGAAGGCGGACCCCTATCTGGCGGATTGGCGGCGGAGCTTTGACTACGTCCTGGTGATCGGGGCTGATCTGGTGGACGGAGATGGACCATTCACCCTCCCGCCGCACCTGAGATTCGTCGCGGGCGACGCCTATGCGAGGCTGTTCAAAATCGAGCACTGATGGCGCTCGCCGCGGCGTCGTGGCAAGGTTCGGTTAACCCTGGCGAAAGGCTGCCAGGGACATGCTGCATCCTTGCGAAAAGCGGAGCGGGGTGAGTCATGGGTCGTGGACAGGTCATCCGGACAGACCGGCTGGCGGCCGTCATGTTGGCGGGAGCTGCCCTGACCGCCTGCGCGACACCAGAGTACGCGGTTCGCGGGCCGGCGGCTCAGGCGCCGTCGCCCCACGCCCGGAGCCAAGCCAGGCCGAGCGGCTACAAGACGAACGATCCCTATCAGGTGGGTGGCATCTGGTATGTGCCGCACGAGCAGCCGAACTACAACGAGACCGGGACCGCCTCCTGGTATGGCGAGGCTTTCCAGCTGAAGGCCACCGCCGACGGTGAGATCTTCGACATGAACCAGTTCTCCGCCGCGCACACGACCTTGCCGCTGCCCTCGATGGTGGAGGTGACGAACCTCGACAACGGAAGGAAGCTGACGGTGCGGGTGAACGACCGCGGGCCTTTTGTCGGCGGGCGGATCATCGACCTGAGCCAAGCCGCAGCCCGCGAGCTTGGCTACGACCGCCAGGGCCTCGCGCGCGTACGCGTACGCTACGTAGGGCCCGCGCCGCTCGCACCGCCCGACGCCGGCGTGCGTTACGCGCGCACCACTCCGCCTGCCGCCCCGCCCGCCTTCACCCAGGTCGCGACGAGGCGGCCGGCCGACGAGGACATCTTTGCCGAGGCGCCGGCGCGCGGATTGCAGGTCGTGGTCAAGCCGGCCGTGCCGCCGCCCGAGCCGGTGTACGTATCGAGCCTTGCCCCGCTACCGGCCGCCGCAGCGCGACCGGCCATGGCCGGCGAAGCCGGATTCCGTATCCAAGCGGGCGCCTACAGCGACGAGGCCAATGCACGCCGCGCCGCCGATCAGTTATCAGCCGAGGGCGTGGCGACAGTGGAGCCGTTCCAAAGGAGCGGCGAGACGCTCTACCGCGTGCTGCTGCCCGGACCGTCCGACGAGGCGCAGGCCTATGCGCTGAGAGACAAGCTCGCGCGGATCGGCTTCACCGACGCGCGGGTCGTTCGCCCCTTCTAGACTTTAGGCGCGAACTGGCCATTTTGGGCCGGTGGCGCAGGGCAGGTTCATTACGTTCGAAGGCGGCGAGGGGGCTGGGAAATCCACTCAGCTCAAGCGCCTCGCTGCGCGCCTTGAGGTTGGTGGCCGTGAGGTCGTGGCGACCCGCGAACCCGGCGGATCTCCAGGGGCCGAAAGCATTCGGGAGCTGGTGCTCAAGGGCGCCGCCGACCGCTGGAGCCCCGTCACCGAGACGCTTCTGATGTACGCCGCACGGCGCGACCACGTCGAGCGGGTGATCCGCCCTGCCGTTGGGCGCGGCGCCTGGGTCGTCTGCGACCGATTCGCTGATTCCACACGCGCCTATCAGGGGGCCGCCGGTGGGACGGATCCGGGGCTGATCGCAGCGCTGGAGACCTTCACCCTCGAGGAGACGCGGCCAGACCTGACGTTGATCTTTGACCTGCCCGTTCACGTCGGGTTGGAGCGGGCGCATGCCCGGGCCGGCTCCGAGATGCGCTTCGAATCCAAGGGGCAAGCCTTTCATGAGCGCCTGCGCGAGGGCTTCTTAGCCATCGCCAGGGGTGAGCCGCAGCGTTGTGCGGTGATCGACGCAACAGGGTCCTTGGAAGAGGTCGAGGCCAGGGTCTGGACGGCGGTCGAGGACCGGCTTTTGGTCCATGGCTGAGATGCGTCATCCGCGAGAGGTCTTCGACCTCGCCGGTCACGAAGAGGTTGAGGCCGCCTTCGAGGCGACCCGGGTCCGCGGCCGTCTGCACCACGCTTGGATGCTGACCGGGCCGGAAGGCGCCGGCAAGGCAACCTTCGCCTATCGCGCCGCGCGCCGCCTTCTGGGCGCGCCGGAAGACCCTCCCTATGGAATCCTGGGCTCCAGTCCGGACCACCCCGTCAGCCGCCAGGTGATCGCCCGCTCGCACCCTGACCTCTTCGTGATCGAGCGATTGGGAGAGGACGGCAAGGTCCGCAAGGTGATCCCGGTCGACGAGGCGCGAGGGCTTTCGGAGTTCTTCTCCAAGTCGCCGGCCAGCGCGCCCCACCGGGTGGCCATCATCGACGCCGCCGACGACCTCAATGTCAACGCCGCCAACGCCATCCTGAAGACCTTGGAGGAGCCACCGCCCCACGGCGTACTCCTGATGATCAGCCACTCGCCTGGCCGCCTTTTGCCCACCATCCGCTCGCGCTGCCGCAGGCTGGCGTTCCAGCCCCTGCCGCTGGAAGCGGCCGCGGCCTTCGTGCGCGACCGAGAGGATGTCACCGCCGAGGCCGCGCTTAGGTTGGCGACGATGGCCGGCGGGGCGCCGGGGCGAGCCTGGGCGTTAGCCGGAGCCAACGCCATCGCGATGGATGACGCCGCGCGCGCCCTGATCGAGAGCCTGCCTCGCATTGACGAGGCCATGGCGCTCTCGCTCGCCGACCGGTTCCGGGGCGCGGAGGGCCAGGCGCAGTTCAACCTGCTGTTCGACCGGCTCGCAGAGCGCGTGCACAGCTACTGCGCCACCCGGGCGAAAGAGGGACGGACCGGGCAGGGGACTGGCCGCCTCGAACAATGGGCCCTGGCCTGGGAGACCCTGCAGCGGCTGCCTCGCGAGGTCGAGGCGCTGAACCTCGACCGCACGGACGCCCTCTTCACCGCGCTGAGCGAGCTTCGCCAGGCCGCGCGCGCCGCCTGACCTGAACGATGCTGATCGATAGCCACGTCAACCTGCACGCCCCGCAATTCGACGCGGACCGTGAAGCCGTGATCGCGCGGGCGCGCGCCGCCGGCGTGCGGCTGATGGTCAACATCTCCGACCGGGTCTCGAACTACGAGGCGGTGCGCCTGGTCGCCCAACACCCGGATATCTGGTGCACGGTCGGCACCCATCCGCATGAGGCCAAGGAAGACCCCGACCTCTCGGCGGAGACCCTGGTCTCCTTGGCAGCCGATCCGCGCGTGGTCGGAATTGGGGAAACCGGCCTCGACTTCCACTACGACCTGAGCCCGCGGCACATTCAGGCCAAGGTGTTTCGCGTCCACGCCGCGGCGGCGCGGCTGACCGGCCTGCCCCTGGTGGTCCACACGCGCGAGGCCGACGCAGAGATGGGCGACATCCTGGAAGACGAATTCGCCAAGGGGCCATTCCGCCTCCTGATGCACTGCTACACCTCAGGCGCCGAGCTCGCGGCGCGAGCCGCGGCGCTGGGCGCCTGGTTCTCGGTCTCGGGCATCGCCACCTTCAAGGCCGCCGAGGACGTGCGCGCCGTGATCCGCAACATGCCGGGCGAGCGGATCATCGTCGAGACCGACTGCCCCTACCTGGCGCCGGTTCCCCACCGCGGGCGGCGCAATGAGCCGGCCTTCCTGGCGCATGTGCTCGCTAAACTGGCCGAGATCCGAGGCTGGACGTTGCAGGAAGCGGAGGCCAGGACAGAGGACGCCTTCTTCGACCTCTTCGACCGGATTCCTCGCCCCGGAGCCGGCTCATGAACGGGGGAACCCTGGAAGTCATCATCCTGGGCTGCGGCTCGTCCGGCGGCGTACCCCGCGCCGACGGTGACTGGGGCGCCTGCGATCCCCAAAATCCGAAAAACCTGCGCTCGCGCTGTTCCCTCCTCGTCCGGCTCATGGGGGAGGGGCCTGAGCGGGAGACGACCCTGATCGTCGACACGTCGCCGGACCTGCGGCTGCAGACCGCCCAAGCTGGCGCCAAGCGACTGGACGCCGTCCTGCTCACCCATGACCATGCCGACCAAGTTCATGGCGTCGACGACGTGCGAGCCTTCTTCATCCGTCAACGCGCGCGGATCGCGTGCCATATGGACACCGCCACCGACACCTCGATGATGCGCCGGTTCG
Organism: Phenylobacterium sp.; assembly: GCF_036495085.1. GTDB lineage: Bacteria > Pseudomonadota > Alphaproteobacteria > Caulobacterales > Caulobacteraceae > Phenylobacterium. The sequence goes on from NZ_DASXNL010000151.1 coordinate 7,229, forward strand.
GCTACATCTTCGAGGGAGAGGGCGGCTATCCGGCGATCTGCAATCGGGTGCCGATCCCGGCGCACGGTGTCCGCTGGACAGTGGCTGGCCCTTCGGGGGCGATCCCTGTTGTGTCCTTCGACCAGGACCACGGCGGGGTGCGTTCAGTCGGCTATCGGTTCGGAGATGTCGCCTACTCCAGCGACGTCGTTAACCTGGATGAATCAGCGTTCGAGGCTTTGGCCGACCTCGATGTCTGGATCGTTGACGCCTTGCGCTACCGGCCGCATCCCACGCATGCGCATCTGGAGCGGACGCTGGAGTGGATCGCGCGGCTGAAACCCCGGCGGGCGATCCTCACGAACCTGCATATCGACCTGGACTACGAGACCTTGAAGGGCGAGCTGCCATCAGGCGTGGAGCCGGCCTATGACGGGCTTAGGTTTGAACATGAACTGAGCGGCCAAATATCATGAGTTCTCCGTTACTTAAGCTCGGTTTCCTCGCGTCCGGAAACGCTTCCAGCGCGCGTGCGATCGTGACGGCGATCCATGCCGGCGAACTCGCGGCTGAAGCCCGCTTGCTGGTGAGCAACAACAGAAGCGCGCCGGCGCTGTCCTTCGCTTTCGAGGCCGGCGTGCCGGCGTTGTGTATCCCGACTCGGGGGGCTCCCGACGCTGCTGACGCTCAATTGGCCGACGCCATGGTGAGCCACGGCGTCGAAGTGATTGTTCTGTCAGGCTATCTTCGCCAGCTCGGGCCACTGACGCTGGGCCGCTTTGCAGGCAGGATCCTCAACATTCATCCAGGGCCGCTGCCGGAGTTTGGCGGCCACGGCATGTACGGACGGCGCGTACATGAGGCTGTGATCGCCGCCGGCGCCGCAGAGAGCGGCATCGTGATCCATCTGGTCGACGAGGAATATGACCGCGGCCCGGTGATTGCGCGCCGT
>NZ_DASXNL010000152.1:0-26892 GCF_036495085.1 Phenylobacterium sp.
GCTATTGGCGGCGGCCTCCTCCAGGTAGCCGATGAAGGCCTCCTCGAGGCTCGCGGCCTTGCGTTCGGCCACCAGGTCAGCCGGGCGTCCCTGCGCCAGGACCTTGCCGCGATGCATCATCGACATGCGGTCGCAGCGCTCGGCCTCGTTCATGAAGTGGGTCGACAGAAAGATCGTCACCTTGTCGTCGCGCGACAGGCGGATCATCAGCTCCCAGAAGCCGTCGCGGGCGACCGGGTCCACGCCCGAGGTCGGCTCGTCGAGGATCAGGACCTCCGGCTCGTGCAGCACAGCTACGGCCAGCGACAGGCGCTGGCGGATGCCGAGCGGCAGGCTCTCGGCGAGGGTGTCGGCCACGGTCTCCAGGCCAAATTCCGTCAGCAACTGTTCGACGCGGGCGCGGCCCTGGTCCTCCGGAAGGTCGAACAGGCGCGCGTGCAGCATGAGGTTCTGCCGCACCGTCAGCTCGGTGTAGAGCGAGAAGGCCTGGGACATGAAGCCCACCTGGCGGCGCGCCTCGATGTCGCCGCCTTTCACCGGCGTTCCGAATAACAGCGCCGTACCCTCGGTCGGCGGCAGCAGACCGGTGAGCATCTTCATCGTCGTCGTCTTGCCGCAGCCGTTGGAGCCGAGGAACCCGAAGATCTCCCCGGGTTCGATGCGGAATTCGACGTGGTCGACAGCGGTGAAGTCGCCGAACTTCTGGGTCAGGCCATGGGACTCGATTGCAGGGGTGCCGCCGGTTGAGGTGCGCGGATAGATCACCGGCTCTTTGTGGCCGGCGCGGACCTCTTCCGGGAGCAGCTCGATGAAGGCTTTTTCCAGCGTCGGCTGGTGCGTCCGCTGCTTGACTTCGTCCGGCGTCCCCGTGGCCAGGACCTTGCCGGCGTTCATCGCCACCAGCCAGGCGAACCGCTCAGCTTCGTCCATATAGGCGGTCGCGACCAGCACGCTCATCTGCGGCCGGCGCACGCGTATACGATCGATCAGCTCCCAGAACTGCCGCCTCGCCAGTGGATCCACCCCGGTGGTCGGCTCGTCGAGGATCAAGAGGTCCGGGTCGTGGATCAGCGAGCAGCAGAGTCCCAGCTTCTGCTTCATCCCGCCCGAGAGCTTCCCCGCCGGCCGTTCGCGAAAGGGAGCAAGGTCGGTGCTCACCAGCAGGTCGTCGATGCGCCAGTCGCGCTCCTCGCGGGACTGCCCGAACAGGCGGCCGAAGAAGTCGATATTCTCGAAGACCGAAAGCGTCGGGTAGAGGTTCTTGCCGAGGCCTTGCGGCAAGTAGGCGATCCGCCCCGACACGGACCGACGGAAGCCCGCGTCTGCGATGTCGCCGCCCAGGACGCGGACTTTGCCCGCCTGGATCTTCCGCACGCCTGCGATCATCGCCAGCAGCGTCGATTTGCCGACCCCATCGGGACCGATCAACCCGATCATCCGGTCGGAGGGGATATCCAGGTCGATCCCGTCCAGCGCGACGGCCTTACCGTAAACCTGGCTGACCCCCCTGACGCTGACGACCCAGGATTCAGCCGCGGGATCCATTACTTAGGTCCCCCGGCTCCCGTGGCCTGCCAGAGGTTCGCGGGAACCGGCTTGGTCTGCAGGTCCTTCGGCCAGGAAGCCGCAGGGTCAAAGCGGACGTAGCCCACGCCCGGAATACCGGTCTTCACCAGAGGCCCGAAGGCCTTCAGCCGCTCCTTGTCGATCTGCAGTTTCACCCGGAATGTCAGGTCATGGCGCTCTTCCTGGGTTTCCACCGTCTTGGGCGTGAATTGCGCCATGGGCGATACGAACGAGACGTAGGCGATGATCGGGTATTCCGGCGCGGCATCGAGGACGATACGCGCCTCCGAGCCGACCGGGACCTTGCCGGTGACGCGCTCGGGCAAGAAGACGTACATGTAGACATCGCTGAGATCGGTCAGCGAGTACACGCGACCGCCGGACGCCAGCACTTCGCCAGGTTCGGCCAGGCGGGTCTCGACCCGCGCCTTGATCGGGGAGACCAGTACGGCATCGGCGATCTCGGCCTTCAGCCGCTCAGCGGTGGCCTGCGCGGCGGCGATCTTCGATAAGGTCTGGGTCGCCGAGGCCTGGGAGCCGACCAACTCGGCCTTTGTGGCCAGCATGCGGGCCTGGTCAACTTCGGCTTCCTGCTCGCTGACAGCGCCCTTGGTGACCAGCCCCCTGGACCGCTGGTATTGCTTCTGGGCGAATGTGTAGTCGGCTTTCTTGACGTCGGTCTGGGCCAGCGCGACGTTGCGGCTGTCCTGGGCCGCTACGATCTCCGCCTGCGCCTCGCGCAGTTGCGCCTCAAGGGGCTCGACGTCCATTCGTGCGACCACCTGCCCGGCTTCGACGTTGTCGCCCTCGTTAAGGAGCACCTCCTTGATGCGTCCTGGGTATTTTGCGGCGACATAGACCTGGGTGGCTTCGAGCCGGCCGTTTCCGGCGGCAAATCCGTCCGGAAGCTTCGGCCTGGACAGCAGATACCACGCTAATCCACCACCACCGACGGCCAGAACGAGGACGACTATAAGTATCAATCTTCGCGACATTAGAGCGACCTCATGTGATACGCCGGCTCGGGCCGTCGTTTTCTTCAGTCACACTTGTCCCGTCCGACGGACTCTTGGCGGACGCTCGAAGGTCAATCTATCGCGTGCAGGAGCGGCAGGCGGAATCAGGTGCACTACGGAGACGCAGGGCCCACATGGCCCTAGTGATTGTTTCAGCGGCGCTGTAGCCCCTGCCCAACCCGCATATTCGCCCGGATCGGCGCGCGCGCCTCGCAGGCGAAGAATTTGCCACCGGGCCATGCCCATGGCCGCCCCCAACCGCCTACCAGGGCTCTCAGGGCGCCTATCAGGTCGAACACCTAGTGCTTAGGATTGCGCCTACACTTCTGCAGCCAGTTCGGTCCAGAGCAGGCTGGCGCCCTCGTAGATTTCGACCGAGGTGGCCAGTTTGTTGTCCAGCAGCTCCCTTAGGACCAAGAGGCGCGCCCGAACCTCATCCTCCGCCAGGATGAAGGATAGCGTGGGGACCGATGACCCCGTCACCGACATCAGACATGTGAACGTGCGCAAGGCCCGCTCCTCGAAGCTTTGTCGCGTGGACGGCATCTGTGCCGACTCGGCTTCGGAGACAGGAATCTTGGGGAGGCGAGGCGTCATTCCCGGATGAGCCCCTGCTTGATCGCGTAGCGGATAAGACCAGGTGCGCTACGCACATCGGCCTTGAGCATTGCAGCTGTGCGGTGGGTCTCAACGGTCTTGACGCTGAGCCCCATGGATCGAGCAATCTCCTTGTTGATGTACCCTTCGGAGATGAGCTGCGTGACCTGGCGCTCGCGGCCGGTGAAACGCTCGTCTTCTCCGAGGATGCTCGACACCTGAGCCGAGAGAAAGGGCCGCTGGCTGCCAACAGTGGCGATCCCGGCCTCGATTTCACTTAGCCGGTCTGTCTTGAGAGCATAGCCCAACGCGCCCGCCGCCAGACAAAGCGTCACGGTCTCCCGGTCGTCGTGCATGCTGAACACCAGGATCCTGGTGGACGGACACTCATCGGCCAGGCGGCCAACCAAAGCCGGACAACTGAGCTTCGGCAGGGAGACGTCCACAATCGCAACCCCGGGCGCTTCACGCCGCGCGATCGCCAAAGCCTGGAGCCCGTTTGCGGCCTCGCCGCAAACCTCCCAGTCGTGGTGCGCCGCGATCACTTCCTTCAGGCCGCGACGGACAATCTCGTGATCGTCCGCAACCAAGATGCGCAACATGGAGCAACGCCTCCCGACCCTTGGATAACGGTGGTCACGGCCAAGCCGTATCGGGTGAAACCCCTAGAAGGTTGGCTGTAGGGGCGTAGACCGCACAAACATGCGCCCATCGATCCCGCCTTCGAATCACCCCCAACCCGCCACGACCGACGCTGCCGCTCGGGCGCCGTTGAAACCCGTAGAAGGTTGGCTGTAGGCGCGTAGCCGCACAAACGTCCGCCCATCGATCTCGAACCCTTCGCACCGGCCGCCGCCGACTTTTGAGGCCCTCCTATCCGCCACGAGGTGGCCGGGTCGGACCGGCGCTGTCTCCGCGGGCGCCGTAGAAGGAGGCCTCGCGGGTGAAGTGGTAGGCTGCGGTCTCCAGGCCTTGCCGGGCGATCTCCAGGGCGGCGTAGTCGCGCCCGTAGGGCCGACAGCATCCTTGCAAGGTCCTCAATCGCTCGGCGTAGGGCTCCAGCGCCTGAAACGCCCGGATGGCCTCGGCGCGGTCGCTCAGCCTGCCGTTGCTGTCGCCGCCGCGTTCGGCGTCCGACCGCAGCGCCTGATAAAAATAGGGGCGTCTGGTGAAATGGTAGGCGGCGGCCTCCAGGCCATCGAGGGCTACCAAGAGGGCCATATAGTCGGCGCTCAGCAGCGCGCACTCGCGCTGGAGGTCCAGCAATTGCTGGGCGTGGGCGGCCAACTTGTCGAATTCGCGCACGGCGGCGTCAGGGGGCCCAAGGCCGGAGTACGTCCGATAGACCATCTCAGGCTCGAGGAGCGCTGGGGAACCGGGGAGCAGCCTGCGGGGTGGGGTCGCCAGGCCCATTGAACAGCATCACATCGCCCGCCCCAACGACGCCGAGGATCGGCAGAGACCGGGCAGTTGGTCGGTCGTCGGTGGTGGGCTCGGCCATGGCGATCATTCAAGAACATAAGCAGAACAAACACATGATGGAAAGGCCGCAACACCGTCAAATTCCACATCGAACGCTTATGCGGGGTCGACGTAGACTCTGCGCTTACCGCCGGCGAAAGGGCGCACGATGTCGGATTCAATTGTTGATTTCCCCCTCATGGCGCCAGGCGCCTCAGCGGACAGCTATCCACGGCTTCCAATCGCTGCGCGCTATGTACTGGCTTTGATGTTCGTCGCGGTCGCCACCCTGCTGGCCTTTGTCGTGGATAACTTGATCACGGCCCCGAACCTGACACTCGTCTACGTCCTGCCGGTGATCGGCGCGGCCGTGGCGTTTGGGTGGGGTCCCTCCCTGGCCGCCGCCGTCGCCGGCGTGCTGGCCTTCGACTTCTTCTTCACCGAACCGAAGCTCTCGTTCCTTATCTACAGCCCCTCGGATCTGTGGGCCGCGGCTCTGCTGCTCGTCGTCGCCGCGATCGTTTCCACCCTGGCCGCCCAGGCTCGCAGCCGAGCGGTGGAAGCTCAACGAGCTGCGGAGCAGGCGCAGGCTTTGCAGGCATTGGCGCATGTCATCATCCAGGACCGTCCGCAAGGCGAGGTGCTCGACGCCGCTGCGACCACCCTGGGCGACATCTTCCGGGCGCCGGCGGTGATTTTCATGGATCGCGGCGGGGTGCTGCGACCGGTCGCAAGCGTCGGACGGCCCAAGATCGCCCTTGCGGAAGAAATGGCGGCGCGGGGCGCGCTGGAAACGGGCCTGCCGGCGCGCGCCGGGGTCTACCCCTATGACGATTCCAAACTCGACGTTTGGCCGGTGACGGGGCGCGGCGGCGCAGCCATGGCGCTGGGCGTGAATTTCTCGGGCCGTGAGCGTCCGCTCGCCCCAGAACGAATAGTCGATGTCGTGGCCGCCTATCTGGCCATCGCACTCGGTTCCCAGGCTCCAGCCAGGCGCTAGCGGCCCCTAAAGCGGGCCGTTCCAGCCGCACGCGCTCCCAGCAATGTCGGATTCCGACAACCTTGTTCATCGTTCCGATGAGACGCCAATGCGGGCCGGTTCAGAGACGGAGACAGGCGATGCGGGTCATGCTGTTCGCGATAGCCACCGAGGACAACGAAAAGGGCGAGCCCCCGACGGCCGAGGCGTTCGCAGCGATGGACTGATACACCGAGGAGCGGGGCGAGGCCGGAGTTCTAGTGGCGGCCGCCGGCCTCAAGCGCACCGATCAGGGAAAGCGCGTTCTTCTCGATGGTCCCAATGTAACGGTCATCGATGGGCCGTTCACGGAGACCAAGGAGCTGGTCCCGGCTTCTCGATTTGGGAGGTCAAGGACATGGACGAGGCCGTGGCCTGGGCGAAGTGCTGCCCAAATCCCGCGACGGGCCCGAGCAAGATCGAGATCCGGCCGTTCATGGAGGCGGCGGATCTGGCCGAGTTTCTGACGCCCGAGGAGCTCGCTACGCCCCGTGACGGGGAGCGCGGGAGGCTCGGCCTAGCCTGACACCAGATCTCCGAAGCGGACGGCTCAGCCCGTGCCTGGCCGCGCCGCATCGTCCGCCATGAAGCGGTAGCCGATGCCGGGCTGCGTGAGGACAAGGCGAGGCGCCGAGGGGTCGGGTTCGATCTTCTGGCGCAGCTGGCCGATGAACACCCGAAGGTACTGCATGTCCTCGGCGTGAGCCGGGCCCCAGAGCGAGACCAGCAAGTCCTTGTGCGTCAACACCTTGCCGTCAGCTTCGGCCAGCTTGACGAGCAACTCGTACTCCTTGGGTGACAGGCGCACCGGCTCGCCAGCGCGGGTAACGAGCCGGCGCGGTATGTCGATCGTCAGATCTCCGGCATGCACCACGGGTGGGGGCGCATCGGCCTGGTGGGCCTGACGGCGCATGGATACCCGCAGGCGGGCCAGGAGTTCGCCCACGCGGAACGGCTTTTCCACATAGTCGTCCGCCCCGCCGTCGAGGGCCTCGATCTTCTCCATCTCCCGGTCGCGCGCCGACAGGATGATGATCGGCCCGTTAAAGAAGGCGCGCGCTTTTTGCAGGACCTCCTGGCCGTCGATGTCGGGCAAACCAAGGTCGAGCACCACAGCGTCCGGCGGACGCCGTGCGATTTCCGCCAGCGCCTGGCGGCCGGTGTCCGCCCGGATCGGCTCATACCCGGCGGCGTTCAGCGCAGGCCCCAGGAAGCGGTGCATCTGCGGCTCGTCGTCGACGACCAAGATCCGGAGCTTATGCATTCGCCGCAGCCAGGTTCGCCGCTGCAGGCTCTTTGCGTAGGCTGATCAGGATGCGCGTGCCCCTGCCCTCGTGGATCGGGCTGGCGGCTGCGATGCGCCCGCCCATGGCCTCGACGAAGCCCTTGGAGATGGCCAGGCCCAGGCCCGCGCCCTTTCCGCGATCGCTGGATTCCTCCATGCGGCGGAACCGCTCGAAGACCCGTTCAAGCTCGGCGGTCGGGATGCCGCGCCCTTCGTCCTCGATGCTCAGCACCACGTTGTTGCGATCCTCATAGGCGGCCAATTCGATGACGGAGTCCTCTGGGCTATAGGCGATGGCGTTCTCCAGGATGTTCACCAGCGCCTGCTCAAGCAAGGCGGCGTCCACCTTGATCAGCGGAAGGTCCGGCGGGTAGTCACGCGTCACGCGCCGCTGCGCCAGTCGCCGCGACACCCGCTCCAGGGCCGCACCGAGTACATCGCGCACGTCGACCCAGTCGCTGCGGATATTCAGGCCTCCTCCTTCCAGGCGGGTCATGTCGAGAAGGTTGCCGACGTAGCGGTTCAGTCGCTCGGCTTCCTCACGGATGCTGGTGAGCAGATCGCGGCGCACGGGCTTTTCAAGTGATTCCTCGTACTCAAGGAGCGTCGTCGAGGATCCGAGCACGGTGGCGAGCGGCGTGCGCAAGTCGTGGCTGACCGAGTTCAGAAGAGCCGAACGGAGCTTGTCCGAGCGGCGAAGCGCCTCGGCGTCGGCGGCGTCAGCCGCAAATTCGGCGCGCTCCAGCGCGACCGCGCCCTGATCCAGGAGCGCTGAGACGAACCGTTCGCCGTCCTCACCTTCGACGGCCTTGAGTTCGAAACCCGCCACGCCTGAGCGCGCCTTCACGCCCTGCAAAGGACGGTAGGTCCAGGCCGCGCTGGGCAAGGTGCCCGTGCCGGCCCCAGCCGGCTCGCCATGCTGCCAGGCCCATCGCGCCGCAGCCAGGTCGGCTGCGCCCATCGTCTTCATCGCCGGGGCCCAGGCGACGGGGACCACATCGTCGCCGCCGGGAAGCAGCACGATCGCCTCCCCGCCGGTCGCTGCAGCTAGCTGCTCGGCGAGCGCCTGGGCGGCTTCCTCCCGCGTCGCCGAGGCCGATAGTCGGCGACTGGCCGCCAGGAGCGCAGTGATGGCCGAGGCCCGGCGCGACATCCCAAGGCTCTGATCGCGCACCCGGCCGGTGAGCCAGCCCGTGGTCATCGCGACACCAAAGAACACCACGAAGGTGAGCACGTCGCTGGCGTGGCCGATGGCGATCGACAACCGAGGTTCGAGGAAGAAGAAATTGTAGACAAAGGCGGCGACCGCGGCGGCTGTTACGGCCGGCCAAAGCCCGAAAGCCAGGCCGCTGAGCAGGACGCTGACCAGGAAGATCATCGCCAGGTTCGCGCCGCGCGAAAACTGGTCGATCAGGCCGGCAAGTCCGCCGGCCAGACCCACGAGGCCGATCGAGGCCAGATGGCCACGCCACTGGGTCCAGGTTGGGCGAACCGCTGGCTTTGCGGGCGCCTCGTTATCCGGCTGGCCCTCCTCGGTGATGATGTGGAGCGCCGCGCCCTTCACCTGTTCGGCGAGCGCCGGGATAAGGGCCTGGCCCCACAGCGCCTTCCAGCGCGCCCGATGCGATTGGCCGACCACAATCTGGGTAACGTTGTTTTGGCGCGCATACTCCAGAAGGGTGCCGACCAGATCGTCGCCAGTGAGAACCAGCGTCTTGCCGCCAAGCTGCTCGGCGAGCTTGAAGGCGCTGTTGGTCTTGGCTGCGCCGGCGGCGTCGGGCGACGGCTTGTTGGGCCGTTCCACGTAGGTCACCGTCCAAGGCGCATCCATCATCATGTCGGAAAGCCTGCGGCCAGCCCGGACGAGGCTGGTGGCGACGTTGTCGGGGGCTACCAGCACAAGGATGCGTTCACCGGCGGCCCATGGACCCTCGACGCCGCGCTGGCGCATTGCGTGAAGGAGTTGGTCGTCGACCGTCTGGGCCACACGCCGCAACGCCAGTTCGCGCAGCGCGGTCAGGTTCTCCGGCTTGAAGAAGTTCGTCGCCGCCATCTGGGCGGTCTCGGGCAGGTAAACCTTCCCCTCGCTCAGCCGCTGGCGCAGCTCGTCTGGGGTGATGTCCACGAGCTCGATGTCGTCGGCCCGCGACAAGGCGGAATCGGGGACCGTCTCGCGCTGGCGAACTCCGGTGATCTTCCAGACCAGGTCCACCAGGCTCTCGAGATGCTGCACATTCAGCGTCGTCCAGACGTTGACGCCCGCGGAGAGCAGTTCCTCGACGTCCTGCCAGCGTTTGGGGTGTCGCGATCCGGGCGCGTTGGAGTGGGCGTATTCGTCGACCAACAGAAGGGTCGCCCTTCGCCTCAGCGCCTCATCGATGTCGAATTCGAGGAGCGTGCGGCCTTTATATTCAATGAGTTTGCGGGCCAGGACTTCCTGGCCCTCAAGCAAGGCCTCAGTCTCCCGGCGGCCGTGGGTTTCCACCACCCCGACCAAAACGGCCGCGCCATCCTTGTGGCGACGCGCCGCCTGGGCGAGCATCTCGTAGGTCTTGCCGACCCCCGGCGCCATGCCGAGGAAGACCTTGAGCCGCCCGCGCCCGACCTTGGACGCTTCAGCGAGAAGCGCGTCTGGGTCGGGACGGCGGGGCTCGTCGGGTTTCATCAGGTCTTAGGCGTACTCATCGGCGCGGCGGCGTCCAGCGCCCTGTTGGTCATCAGCACGTTGACGTGCGGCTGACCAACAAACCCCAGGAACGGGTGCTCAACGTGGGCGGCGATGAGCTGGCGGATGACGCCGCTCGATGTGCCACGCGCTTTGGCGATCCGGTCTGCCTGGAGCAGCGCATAGGCCGGCGAAATGTCCGGGTCGAGCCCGGAGGCGGAGGTCGTGATGGCGTCGTCGGGGATCTCGTCGTGGCCAGTCGAGGCGCGAAGGCTCGCCGCGTCGCCCCTGATCCGCTTTGCCAGGTCGGGGTTCAGCGCGCCGTAGTTCGATCCGGACGATCCGGACGCGTCATAGCCGTTGGTTCCGGCGGCCGAGGGGCGCGGATGCAGATATTCATTCTTGGCGAAGGGCTGGGCGATCAGCGCCGAGCCGATAACCTGGCCCTTGCTGTCCTTCACCAGGCTGCCCTCAGCCTGGTAGAGGAAGGCGACCTTGGCGACACCGGTGACCAACAGCGGGTAGCCGATGCCCAGCAGCGCGGTGAACAGCACCGTTGAAACGATCGCGGGACGGATATCGGAGAGCATGTCCTTGGAGCCTTTTTCCTTGGCCTGGTCGATCTAGGCCAGTCCGATGGTGGTGATGATCAGGTCGACGAGCTTGATGCCGACGAACGGCGCGACGACGCCGCCCAGGCCGTAGATCAAAAGGTTGCGCTGCAGCAGCTTCGAGGCCCCGATCGGGCGGTATTTCACGCCTTTCAGCGCCAGCGGCACGAGGGCGATGATGATCAGGGCGTTGAAGATCACCGCCGAAAGGATCGCGCTCTTCGGATTGCCCAAGCGCATTATGTTGAGCGCACCCAGCGCCGGCAACGAGACCACGAAGATCGCCGGGATGATCGCGAAGTACTTGGCCACGTCGTTGGCGATGGAGAAGGTGGTGAGCGCGCCGCGCGTGATCAGCATCTGCTTACCCACCTCGACGATCTCGATGACCTTGGTCGGGTCCGAGTCGAGATCGACCATGTTGCCGGCCTCGCGAGCGGCCTGGGTGCCGGTCTGCATGGCCACGCCGACGTCGGCCTGAGCCAGTGCGGGCGCGTCGTTAGAGCCGTCGCCGCACATGGCGACGAGGCGGCCCTTGTTCTGCTCCTCGCGGATCAACCGCAGCTTGTCCTCCGGCGTCGCCTCGGCGAGGAAATCATCGACGCCGGCCTCCGAGGCGATGGCCGCGGCGGTGACCGGGTTGTCGCCGGTGATCATCACCGTGCGAAGGCCCATGCGGCGAAGGTCGGCGAAGCGTTCCTTCACGCCGGCTTTGACGACGTCCTTCAGGTGAATGACACCGACCAGCACACCGTTCTCGCTGACCGCAAGCGGCGTGCCGCCGGCGCGGGCGATGCGGTCGATCGCGGCGGTGAGTTCGACCGGGGCGTCTGCGGCCGTCAGGCCGACCGTCCGGAAGATTGCGTCGACCGCGCCCTTTCGCCAGCTGTCCCTGCCGGCATCGAGGCCGGAGATCCGCGTCGTGGCGCTGAACGGCACAGGATTCGAGCCCTTGGGCGGCGTGCCCGTCAGGCCTTTCTCGAGCGCCAGGTCGACGATCGAGCGGCCTTCCGGCGTCTCGTCGGCCAGCGAGGCCATCATGGCCGCGTGCAGGGCCGCCTCGGCGCGCACGCCTGGCGCCGGGATCACCTCGCTCGCCATCCGGTTGCCGTGGGTGATGGTGCCGGTCTTGTCGAGCAGCAGGGTGTCCACATCGCCGGACGCCTCGACCGCGCGGCCGGAGGTGGCCAGCACATTGACCTTCAGCAGTCGGTCCATGCCGGCGATGCCGATGGCCGACAAGAGGCCGCCGATCGTGGTCGGGATGAGGCAGATGAAGAGCGCGCCCAGCACCAGCGGATCGAGCTTGACGCCGGAGTACTGGCCCAGGCCGAGAAGGGTCGCCACTGCGATCAGGAAGATCAGGGTCAGGCCCGCCAGCAGGACCGTCAGGGCAAGCTCGTTGGGCGTCTTGCGCCGCTCCGCGCCCTCGACCATGGCGATCATCCGGTCGAGGAAGGTGTTGCCGGCCTCGACGCTGATGCGGACCTTGATCCAGTCCGAGACGACGGTCGTGCCGCCGGTAACGGCGGAACGGTCGCCGCCGCTTTCGCGGATCACCGGCGCGGACTCGCCTGTGATCGCCGCCTCGTTGACGCTCGCCACGCCCTCGACGATGTCGCCGTCCGAGGGGACCATCTCGCCGGCCTCGACGAGGACGATGTCTCCCACCTTCAGCTTGAAAGCGGGCGTGGCGATCCAGGCGTTCGCCGAGCCCGAGAGGAGCTTGGCCTTCACGTCCACTCGCTGGCCGCGCAGGGCGTCGGCGGCGGCCTTGCCGCGGCCCTCGGCGATGCTCTCGGCGAAGTTGGCGAACAGCACCGTGAACCACAGCCACAGCGCGACCTGGAACGCCCACCACGGGTTGGCGCCGGTGGCGATGGCATTGACGGTTGAGACGGTCGCCAGCACCGCGATGATCTCGGTGGCGAGGATAACCGGGTTGCGGGCGAGTTTGCGCGGATCGAGCTTGACGAAGGAGTCTTTGATCGCGCGGGCCATTACACCGGAAGACAGGGTGGTCGAGGCGACCGCGGAGCGGCGCCGGTCACCCAGGTGGACGGTAACGTCGGTCATGGACGTCTGAGCTCCGAGGATCAGGGGTGGGCGATGACATCGAGCACTTGGAAGTGCTCGACGATCGGGCCGAGGGCTTGGGCGGGGAAGAACTCGAGACCGCCGATGATGATGATCACGCCGATCAGCAGGCTGATGAACAGCGGACCGAACGTCGGCAGGGTGCCGGCCGTGGGCTGCAGCTTCGGCTTGCCGGCGATAGAGCCGGCCATGGCCAGGACAGGCACGACATAGGCAAAGCGCCCGAGCAGCATGGCCACGCCCAAGGTCGCGTTCCAGTAGGGCACGTTGGCGCTAAGGCCTGCGAAGGCCGAGCCGTTGTTCCCGGTCGCTGAGGAGTATGCGTAGAGGATCTCCGAAAGACCGTGGGGCCCGGAGTTCTCCAGCGCCTTCAAGGCGACGGGGACCACCGCTGCGACGGCCGAGAAGCCGAGCATGGACAGTGGCAGGATCAGCACCGCCAGCATGGCGAGCTTCACCTCCCGGGCCTCGATCTTCTTGCCCAGATACTCGGGCGTGCGCCCGACCATGAGGCCGCCGACGAAGACTGCGATCAGGGCCATGACCACCATGCCGTAGAGGCCGGAACCCACGCCGCCGGGGAGCATCTCGCCCAACTGGATCATGAACATCGCCACCCCGCCGCCCAGCGGCATGAGGCTGTCATGCATCGCATTGACCCCGCCGTCGGCGGCGCCCGTCGTGAAGGCGGTCCAGGCGGCGGTTGACGGCGCGCCGAAGCGAACCTCCTTGCCCTCCATGTTGACCGCCGTCGCAGCATGCACGGCGTGCATGGCCGGCGCCGGCTGGGTCTCGGTCCAATAAAGAGCAGCTGACGCGGCCAGGACGAAGATCGCCATCACCGCCACCAGGGCGCGAGATTCCCGCTTTGCGAAGGCCACGATCCCGAAGGCGATGACGCAGGCGTAACCCAGGGTGTTCATCGCCACTTCCTCAATGAGGTTGGTGATCGCGTTGGGGTTCTCGAACGGGTGGGCGGAGTTGGCGTTGAAGATGCCGCCGCCGTTGGTGCCGAGCTGCTTGATCATCTCCTGGCTGGCGGTTGGATAGAGCGCGATGGCCTGCTTGCCCCCTTCCAGGCCCACGGCGTTGACGTGCGCCGCCAGGGTCTGCGGCTCACCCAGCGCCACCATGGCGAGCGCTCCAACAATGGAGATCGGCAAGAGTACGTAGAGGCTGATCCGGGTCAGATCGACCCAGAAATTGCCCAGCCCCTCGCCCCGGTTGGCGGCGAAGGCGCGCGCCACGGCGGCGGCCATCGCGATGCCCGCAGCCGCCGAGAGGAAGTTGTGCGACGTCAGCCCGGCCATCTGTGAGAAGGTCGAGACCGTCTGCTCGGGCGTATAGGACTGCCAGTTGGTATTGGTGATGAAGCTGACGGCCGTGTTGAAGGCCAGGTCAGGCGTGAATCCCTTGAACCCTTGCGGGTTGAGTGGGAGCAGATCCTGAAAGCGCAAGATCAGGTAGAGCACAACGAAGCTCGCTGCGCTGAACACCAGCATCGAGACGGTGTAGCCGAACCAGTTCTGGTTCTTGCCCGCGTCGACGCCGAAGGCCTTGTAGAGCACGCCTTCGACTGGGCGCAGCACCGGGTCGAGCCAGGTGCGCTCGCCCTTCAACACCCGCGCCAGGTAGAACCCCAGCGGGAACGCCAGCGCGATCGTTATCGCGATGGTGAACAGGATCTCAGACCAGCCTCGCGCATCCATGGCGAGGTCTCCTTCTCGAAGTGTGGGGCAAATTCGTCATGCGACGAGGAGCGACGGTCGCTGGGGCGCGGTCCAACGAGGACACCCGTGCATCGACCAGTCTGGTTAGAACTTCTCAGGCCGCAGCAGGGCGGCGATCATGTAGATCGCGATAGCCACGCCGCCTGCGCCGTAAAGCAGGATCATCAGCATGGTCAGGCGCGCCTCAAGAGGGCGGCGTAGCCGACGAAGGCGGCGAGCACGCCGACGCCGAGGAGCAAATAGACGAGGTCAATCACAGCGATCTCCGACCATGGGTGGATGGTGACGCTGGTACCGCCGATGCCGCTAAGGGGACCATTCGTAACCGGCTTGCGTGACATCAACGATTCATAAAGACGGCGGCGGCAGCCGGGCGCTTCCTACGGTCCTGGTCCAGATGGCCGCCGACGCCCAGAGCGGGAGCATGGGCCATCCCGACCTTGTAGGCTTCACCGCTCGGGAACCCGCAACCCCTTGAGTATTGCTCAGCCCGAAGCCCTGATCGATCTCAGGGTTGATCCAGGCCTCCATACCCGACCACAGCCGCACGCCTGATGTCGGCCGTTTCCCGGCCCCGAGCCGCGGGGCCGAGGCTGTTGGGGCCGCGATAGGGTGAGCGGAAGGCGAAGTTCGCCTGCTGGACGAAGGTGGCCTGTCCATGAAGCGCCCAAGCCTCGTCGCCCGCTTGCGGCTCCTGCGCCACGGCCGAGCTTGCGATACCGGCAAGCGCGGCCGCCGCCAAGGCAGCCCCGAGGCCCTTCCCCGCCCGCTTATTTGTGGTCGCCGTCGGGGTCAGCTTCGCCTCCATGCCTCTCGTCGACATGGCCTCCGGCCGCCTTTCGCCAGACGTTCGCCGCCGCGCGCGCAAACCGCCTTCCTTGCGGGCGCCACACGATGGTCTTCCTGGGCGGCGTCGATCCGTCGCAGCATGCCCAGTCATTGATGACAGTTTCCCCTACATCCTCCCTGAGAGGATACGGATCAGCTTGACGTATCCTCCCCCAGGGGATAGGTCAAGCGCCCATGGCACACGTCTCGCATGCGACCCATCCCGACATCATCAAGCGGCTGAAGCGAGCCGACGGGCACCTGCGCAACGTCATCAGCATGATGGAGGCCGACCGCCCCTGCATGGACATCGTCCAGCAGCTTCACGCGGTCGAACGCGCCGTCGCCGCCGCCAAAAAGACGCTGATCCATGACCACATCGATCATTGCCTGGCGCACGCCGTCGAGGACGAGGCTCGCGCGCCTCAGTCGACGCTCGAAGAATTCAAAGAAATCACCAAGTACCTGTGAGGCCCCTATGTCCGAGGGCGATTTGACATCCACCCACATCCATCACGAACATGTCTTCCTCGGCCACGCGCACGAGCGTAACGAACAGCGCACCTGGTGGGTCATCGGCCTCTGCGCTGCGATGATGCTCATCGAGATCGTGGGCGGGCTGATGTTCGGCTCGATCGCGCTGGTGGCCGACGGCCTGCACATGTCCACTCACGCCGGCGCCCTGCTCCTGGCGGCGCTCGCCTACACCTTCGCCCGCCGGTACGCGCGAGATCCGCGCTTCTCGTTCGGCACGGGCAAGCTCGGCGACCTGGCCGGCTTCACCAGCGCCATCGTGCTGGCGATGATCGCGCTCTTGATCGGCTACGAGGCGGTCTCGCGGCTGTTCTCGCCTCAGCCGATCCATTTCCGGGAGGCGATACCGATCGCGGTCCTGGGCCTGGGGGTCAATCTCCTCAGCGCCTGGCTTCTGGGCGGCGGGCACGACCACGGCCACCACCATGGTCACGGCCATGACCATGACCATGACCATGACCATGACCATGACCATCACGAGCACGATCACGAGGCCCACGATCATAGCGGCGGGGTTAACCACCACCGCGACAACAACATGCGCGCTGCCTTGGTTCACGTGGTGGCGGACGCGGCGGTCTCGGTGCTGGTGATCGCGGGCCTCGTTCTGGCGCGGCTCTTCGGGTGGGTCTGGATGGACCCGCTGGCAGGCATGGTCGGCGCTCTGGTGATCGCCAGTTGGTCTCTGGGCCTGATCCGGGCCACCGGTGCGATTCTGCTCGACATGAACCCGGACCGGGGCCTCGGTCAGAAAATGCGCGAGGCCATCGAGGCCGGCGGCGACCGGGTGGCGGACCTGCATCTGTGGCGGCTTGGCCCCGGGCACCTGGGCGCCATCGTCTCGGTCGCCACCGACCAGCAACGCCCGTGCAGCCACTATCGCGAGCGCCTGGCGGGCTTTTCTTCCGTCTCCCACCTCACCATCGAAGTGAACTCGGGATCGCCTTCTGCAGCCTAGTCGGCCGTCGGCCTGGTCCGGCATTGTGAATCACTTGTGACGCACCGGAAAACGCCTTGACAGTCGACGACGTGAGCGTCATTTCGCGCCCTGTCGATCATCCTCCCCTGGAGGATGATCGATCCCACCGGAACCCGAGCCCAATGCCCAGCGACAGTAGTCGATCTATCGCGCCGTCAAAGGCGTCCCGCTAGGGCCTCGACGCAGGCTCGCCGCGTGACGCCAAGGGCGGCGTGTCACGAGGTGAGTCATGGTGTTTCTCTCTGGAGAGCGGGTGGGGTCGCACCCGCTGGCGCGGTTCCGCCGCCTGGGCGCGGCGCCATCCTGGGCCGACCTGATCGCGTTCCTGGTGCTGGCCGCCACCGCGGTCTTGATCGTCCGCGGCGCCGGCGAGATGAGCGAGCCGCTATCGCGGCTTCGGATGACGCCGGTCACGCTCGATCCCGCCCGGCTGCCGGAATACGCGCTGCTGACCACACTGCGGATGTTCGCCGCGCTCGCAGCCTCGCTGCTGTTCACCTTTACGGTGGCGACCCTTGCCGCCAAGAGCCGACGCGCCGAGCTGGTGATCGTGCCGGCGCTCGATATCCTGCAGTCGGTGCCGATCCTCGGCTTCCTGACCTTTACGGTCACCTTCTTCATGGGGCTCTTCCCCGGCCGCCAGCTCGGCGTCGAGTGCGCCGCGATCTTCGCGATCTTCACGAGCCAGGCCTGGAATATGGCCTTTTCCTTCTACCAATCGCTGCGCACCATCCCGAACGATCTGGATGAGGTGAGCCGCCAGTTCGGCTTCTCGCCGTGGCGTCGGTTCGTGCGTCTGGAGCTGCCCTTCGCGACGCCAGGCCTCGTCTGGAACGTCATGATGTCGATGTCCGGCGGCTGGTTCTTCGTGGTGGCCTCGGAGGCGATCACCGTCGGCAAAACCACCATCGCCCTGCCGGGGATCGGCTCGTGGCTGGCGCTGTCCATCGAGCGGCAGGATATGCGGGCCGTGGCCATCGGGGTCGGCGTCATGGCCGTGGTGATCCTACTGTACGATCAACTGGTCTTCCGCCCGATCGTGGCCTGGGCCGACAAGTTCCGCTTCGAACAGACCGCCTCGCAGGATCGACCGAGTTCGTGGGTCTACGACCTCGTACGGCGTGTGCGCTGGCTGCGCGGCCTGGTGGGCGCGTTCAATTGGCCAGGCCGGCTGTTGGCCCGGATCGACTGGCCTACGCCACGCCTGCGGTTGCCGCCCGTGCGCCTGGGGCCTGGCGCAACGCGCGCCATCGACGTCCTGTGGGTGGCCGCCGCGGCCCTCGGCGCGATCGCCGCGGTATGGTTCCTCTGGACCTTCATCAGCCGCACGCTGAACGGCCATGACGCCGTCGTGGCCTTCGGCTACGGACTGGCGACGCTCACAAGGGTTGTCGTGCTGATCGCCTTGACCAGCCTGATCTGGGTTCCCATCGGGGTCTGGATCGGATTGCGGCCCGCATGGGCTGAGCGGCTGCAGCCGATCGCCCAGTTCCTGGCCGCCTTCCCCGCCAATGTGCTGTTCCCGTTTGTGGTCGTGGCCATCGTGGCCGTCCACGCCGACCCGAACATCTGGCTCTCGCCGCTGATGGTGCTGGGCACCCAGTGGTACATCCTGTTCAACGTCATCGCCGGCGCCAGCGCCATCCCCAGCGACCTCAAGGAGGCCGCCGGCATCTTCGGCGTCCGCGGCTGGCAGTGGTGGCGCGAGGTCGCGCTGCCTGGGATCTTCCCCTACTACGTGACCGGCGCGATCACCGCCTCCGGCGGCTCGTGGAACGCCAGCATCGTCGCCGAGGCGGTGACCTGGGGCGACAAGCATCTCGAGGCGGTCGGGCTGGGATCCTATATCGCCAAGGCCACCGCCGCCGGCGACTACGGGCGAGTGGCCCTCGGCGTCGCCGTCATGTCGATTTTCGTTATCGCCTTCAACCGTGCCCTCTGGCGGCCGATGTACCGGTTCGCCGAGCGCCGCCTTCGCCTCGACTAGAGGAGGTCCCCATGACCGCCATCGACGATCGCCACCTGCTCGACGTCAAGAATGTCCGCCACCTCTACGGCAAGCCCGGCGGCGGCGGACAGCTCGTCCTCGACGACGTCGACCTGACCCTATTCGACAATGAGATCGTGGGCCTTCTGGGCCGCTCGGGCTCCGGCAAATCTACTCTGCTGCGCTCCATAGCCGGCCTGATCCGCCCGACCTCGGGCGAGGTGACCTTCGCGGGCCCGGCCGAGGGTCGCCAGACCACCGTCAGCATGGTCTTCCAGAGCTTCGCCCTGTTCCCTTGGCTGACCGTGCTGCAGAACGTCGAGGTGGGACTGGAAGCCAAGCGCACGCCCGCCGAGGAGCGGCGCCGACGCGCCCTGGCGGCCATCGACCTGATCGGCCTCGATGGGTTTGAGAACGCCTATCCGAAAGAACTCTCCGGCGGCATGCGCCAGCGCGTGGGCCTCGCCCGCGCGCTTGTCGTGGATCCGACGATACTCTTGATGGATGAGCCGTTCTCGGCCCTGGACGTGCTGACCGCCGAGACCCTGCGCACCGATCTGCTGGACCTGTGGTGCGAGGGGCGCATGGGCACCAAGTCGATCCTGATGGTCACCCACAACATCGAAGAAGCGGTGCTGATGTGCGACCGCATCTTGGTGTTCTCGTCCAATCCCGGGCGGATCACCGCCGAGATCAAGGTCGACCTGCCTCAGCCACGCAACCGTCAGCACCCCGCGTTCCGCAGGTTGGTGGACGATATCTACGCCCGCATGACCCAGCGCGGTTCAAGGGACGAGAAGCTCAACGACGGGCTCTTCCCGGGCATGGGCATCGGCATGGTGCTGCCACGGGTTTCCACCAACACCATGGCGGGCCTGATCGAGGCGGTCAGCGCGCCGCCCTTCAATGGCAAGGCCCACCTTCCGGACCTCGCCGCTGCGCTTCAGTACGAGGCCGACGAGTTGTTCCCGATCGCCGAAATCCTTCAGCTCCTGCGCTTCACCGAACTGGAAGGCGGCGACCTGCGGCTGACCGCTGATGCGCACCGTTACGCCGAGGCCGATGTCGACGGCCGCAAGCAACTCTTCCGCCTGCACCTGAACACCTACGTCCCGCTCGCCGCGCACATCCGCCGGGTGCTCGACGAACGGAAGTCGCACCAGGCGCCGGGCCGCCGGTTTCGCGATGAGTTGGAGGACCTCATGTCGGAAGAAGAGGCGGCTCAAACGCTGCGCGCCGTGACCAACTGGGCGCGCTACGCTGAGGCTTTCGCCTACGACGAGATCGCCGACGTATTCACCCTGGACGACCCGGTGTGACGCCTCCCCTCTTTTTCCTCACTGTGTCTGACCGAGACTTTACGGCCGAGGAACTCTGAGCCGCCTCGGTCTGGGTGTTCGCGCTGGGCTCCTCGCCCAAGAAGGCGCGCACGCCTTCGGTCAGGCGCTCGTGAAATGAGGCCGCGCCAACGGCCTCGACGATGCCGCCCCGCTGCAGCGTGGCCCGAACCGGGTCGCGAACGCGCGCGAAGGTGACCAAGACCCCCACCTCCTTGAGACTATCGATCAGCCTTAGCAGGACATCGCAGGCGCTGCTGTCGACGAAGGTGATCGCGCTGCCATCGATAAGCACCTGTTTGACGGGCGCCGAGGCCTGCGCGATGGCGGACCTCAGCTCACGCTCCATCCGCCCGGCGCTGGCGAAGAACAGGTCGCCGGCAGGATTAAAGATGATCAGCCCCGGGTAGGTCTCAGCCTCGGGATGCAGCCGCACGTCGCGGTAAGCCTGCTCGCCCGGCAGCTTGCCGAGCACGGCGCAGTTCAGGTGGCTCGCCCGATAGATCAACAGCAGAAGCGAAATCACCACGCCGAGCGCGATCCCCTGCAGGACGCCAAAGACCAGTTCACCGGCGAACACGACAGCCACCAGGACGAGTTCCCATGGCGCCTCGCCCGCGAGACTGCGCAGGTAGCTCGGCCTCGAGAGGTGGAGCATGGCGGCGATGACGATCGCGGCCAGGGTCGGATGCGGCAGTCCGCGGAACAGTGGCGTCAGAAAGATCAGTGTGAGGAAACAAAGGAGGGCCGCGACAAGGTTCGCCGCCTGGGTGCGGGCTCCGGCGCCGAGGGCGACCGACGTCTTGGACAGACTGCCGACCGCGAGGAACCCGCCAAAGAGGCCGCTCAGGATGTTGGCGAAGCCATGGGCTCTCAGTTCCTGGTTCGGATCGATGTCGTCCTCGGCCATGGCGGCCTTCGCCGCACCGAGCGCCTCTGCGTAACCGACCAGGACGATGGAGAGAGCTCCCGGCGTCAGGGCCCGTAGCAGCTCCGGCGAGAGGCGCGGGAGAGTAAGACCGGGCAGCCCCGACGGCAGCGGCCCAACGAGGCTGACATGCGCGGCGGCTGGACCCAGGAGAGCGACCAGGGTTGTTGCAGCCACGGCGACGATGATCGCGGCCGGAAGGCGTGGCGAGATGCGGCGCAGCAGCAGCATCGCAGCCAGGCTCGCAAGGCCGGTGATCGCCGCCGCAGTCGGGATCTCGCTGAAGCGGCGCAGGAGAAAGAGAAGCTTGGCGAAGAAATCGCCTTGGGCGCCCTGCAGGCCGACGAGCGCCGCGGCCTGACCGGCAATGGTGATGAAAATCAGGCCTTCGATGAAGCCGCGCATCACCGGAGTTGCGATGAAGGCCGAGACCCAGCCCAACCGCAACGCGCCGAACAGAAGGAAGAAGGCGCCGATCAGCACCGCGAGCGTGCTGGTCAGAACGGCGAAGTCGGCGGAGCCGTGCGCCGCCAAGGCGCCCACGGTCAGGGCCGAGATGACCCCCGTGGCGGTGTCCGGACCGACCACCAGGACCCGCGATGTCCCAAACACTGCGTAGGCGACCAGCGGGGGAACAAGCGTGTAGAGCCCCATGATCGCCGGCACGCCGATGATGCCGGCGTAGGCCATACCCTCCGGGACCATGACCGCCCAGAGCGCGAGGCCCGCCAGAAGGTCGACGGAGATCCAGGCCGGCTGATAGCGCGGAAGCCATTGGGTGATCGGGGCAAAGCGCGTCCACGACCCGGCGGGAGAGGAACCAAGAGCCATGCCCAGACGTCCACGCAAGCCCGCCGGCGGCGGCGCCGGCACAGCTGCGGGATGGTCAAGGAGTAAGGCAGCCTTGTCCATGCATTGCTCTGGCCTCCAATGATCCGCGCAATTGGGAGACAGATCACTCTGGTCTGGGCGTCGTCGGGGTCTGCGGTCGGGAACGCCAGCCTGGCGGCGGGCGCTCATTCCGTGCCTTCTGCCGACTCGTGCAGCAGATGATGGGCGCCCTAGCCGATCGGCACGCCGATGATGGCCTTCAGGATCAGGTGGTCCTCGGGCCGTCCATAGCCCGTGCCGACGCCAAGGTTCAGGTCCCACTTGCCCAGGGACTTGTCCATGATCAGGAAGAGCTGCTGGTCGTTCTCCCCTAGCCGGCCGAAGCGTTCGGCGTCGCCGAGGCCGTTATAACTCTCGAAGCCCAGGTCGAAGTCCTCGCCGAATTTGCGGGTGACCATGGTGGCGAGCTGATAGCTGGCGGGGCCCTTGGCGGGGCCCGAGACCGCCCAGTCGATGTTGAGGTTCCCGGAGAAGGTCCAGGGCCCGGAGCGGTAGCCGGCGATGCCCTTCAGCTCGGCGTTCCAGGGGTTGATATCCAAGTCGCGGCGCACCTGGCCCAGTTCGAAGTTCACGCCCCAGAAGAAGGGATCGTCCGCATCATGCGGAGCAATGAACTTGAGGCGCCCCTTCACCCCGCCGATCTCGCCGTGGCCGCGATCGTCGAAGGTCATCAGCGGCAGATAGGCGCCAAGCTCGATGGTTTTAGTCAGGCCGTAAGCCCACTCGGGCGTCACCCGAAGGCGGCCCTGGGAAGCCTGTTCCCCGAGGTAGTCGACGTTGGCTCCGCGGCCACGCGGCACGTCGTTGACGTGGACGTCCAGGCCGAACGCGCCCTTGGCCAGCATGTCGTCGATATAGACCTGGATCTCTTCGTCGGCGGCTCGCGCCGTTGTCGCCAGGCTCGCCAATGCCAAAGCAAGCGCCAAACCTTGCGACTTCGCCCCCATCGGCCCCTTCATCTCTTCGGATAGCGGTCCGGCATACACCCGCCGACACTCTGACGCCGCGAAAACAGCTTTAGGAGGCGTGATGTTGAACCGAAATCCGGAACTGGACACCCTGAGGCGGAAGGGCCGATGGCCCGATCAGCCAGGAACCTCAACCTGACTTGACGCCGCGCGCCAGGCGGACGGGCCTCCCTAGGCCATAGAGTCCCATGTCGGCGTGGACGCCTCATAAGCCGCCCATGCCGCCTTAAGTCTCGCCTTTCGGGATGGGTGGCTGGGCGCCGTGCCGCCAGGCGCCAGCCGTTCCACAAGATGCGCTCCGACATCGTCGTCATTGAGGTCGCCGAGGATGCCGCTCAGGTCCGACAACGCGATGAAGTAGGCGTCGATCGGCTCACGACCTGACAGCTGCGCAAACGCCTCGCTCGCATAGCGCAGCACCTTGACGTCTCCGCGCAGCACATGGCGGCGCCGCGCGTGCAGGCGCGTTATATGGCGGCCATCGGCGCGGACTTGAGCGTCCAGGTCCCGCAGCGCCGGCAGGACCAAGCCCTCTACCGCGACGTCGCCATCGAGGTCGGCTGCCGCTTCCAGCAGCCAGGCCTCCAGACCATCCACCAGGACGCTGGCCCTCGCCGAGCGCAAGGCCGCCACAGCGGCTGCGACGCTGTCCCGACGCGCCAGGGTGACGAGGCCAAACAGAAGATCCTCAGAGCGGGTTTGCGGACCCCAGTTCTGCCGCTTCGCAATGACGATACGTTCCAGCAAGACATCGAGATCACGCAGGCCGCTCAGCCGGCGCACAAGCCATTTCAGCTCGCGTTGAGCCCATTTCGCGTCTGGAGGCGGCAGCGCCGGTCCGAACATCCAGAGCGCGGCACGCAGGCGCCGCGCCGCGCCGCGCAGGCCGTGGACGTTGAGATCGTCAGGTTCGGCGAGGAACGCTTGGCGCCGGCGCGCCAGATCGCTCGCCAGGGGCTGGCAGACGGCGAGGAACCCGGCTTGAAGAAACGGACCTTCTCCCGTCGCCCTGCGGCGTTCGATCCGCACGGTCGGTGTCGGCCCGCGGCGGCCGGCCCGGCCCGCCTGGCGAGGCGTTGCGGGCTTCCCCCCCGTGACCTTGCGATGCAGCGACACGCTGGCCTCCTGTCTGACCTCTGAACCCGACCACGACCGAAACATCCCCGCCTTGCGCGAGATCAAGCAGCGCCGTTGTTGCCGGTTTGGCCAAGTGCATGCGGATTGAGGAGGCGGACGGCCCGCGACAGGATTTTGCTGCGGCAAGAGCCGAACGCGCCACAGACTCGTCGTCGGCCAATTCGGAGCTCACAAAGCGGGTCAGGGCGAACGGGCATCGGCTTCCTAGGCTCGCTTGGCGCTGCCGCGCCGCGCCGCGGCGTCAAGAAGCCTTTCCCGCGTAGAATAGATTCCCAGAACCAAAATGAAGGCTGCGAAGCCGGCCAGGACCAGGAAGAGAAAGGGCGTCATGAATGCCTCCTTGAGCTGGAGGCAGCCTGTCAGGCTTGGCCGTGGGCGCTTTGATCGAGGTCAACCCGCGTGTACCCGCGGGGCTTTTTCCGATTGACTCAGCGCAAGGCGGACCCCTGCGAAAGGCTGTCTGTTGGAAGGGTCCGCTTCCCAGTCCCGCCTGCCGGGCGGGCCACAAAGAAGGAGCCCCTCATGACGACCATTGTTCGCGACGCGCCTTCCCACAATCGTCTGGCCCCGGCGCAAGGCGCCTGGCGCACCCTCATTACCCACGTTCAGCCGGACGCCGACGCCCGGCCGCGGCTCGCGGTCGCTGCGGACCTGGCTCGAAGGCTGGACGCAACGCTGCTGGGGGTGGGCGCCGAAATGGTGCAACCCATCGCGGTGAGCGATCCCTACGGACTGATGGGCGGTGAGTTCGTCTCGGCGTTCCTGGAGATGGTCCAGGAAAACATGAAACACGCGAACGAAGCTTTCCGGGAAGCGACCGCCGACGTGCGCAGCGAGTGGGTGGCCGTCCAGGACCGGCCCGACCACGCCATGACGCGCCTTTCGCGGGGCGCGGACCTGATCGTCGCCGGGGGCGCTTCGCGGAAGGAACGTGATAGCTTTCGCCTGTGCGATACGGGCGAACTGATCGTCCGCAGCGGCCGGCCGGTGCTCGTCGCGCCGCCGGGCGACAGCAAGCTCGCCGCCGAGGCCATCGTCATCGCCTGGAAGGACACCCGCGAGGCCCGCCGAGCGCTTGCCGACAGCCTTCCGATCCTCAAATGCGCGGACGATGTCGTCCTGCTCGAGGTCTGTGGACGCGACGATGCGACCGATGTCGGCGTGCATCACGCCGCGATCGTCCGCCATCTCGCCAGCCACGGCGTCGCCGCCCGCAGCAAGGTGGTCCCGGCCGGTGACCAAGCCGAGGCTGCAGACCACCTGCAGGCCGAGGCGCACGCGACCGGCGCAGACCTGATCGTCGCCGGCGGCTACGGCCATAGCCGGATGGGCGAATGGGCGTTCGGCGGCCTCACGGCTGAATTGCTGATCGACCCTCAGAGGTTCGTACTGTTCAGCCACTAGAACCTGGACGGCCCGGCGCGTGAGGTCCGCCCCTGAGCATGCCAGGGGATCTGTCGCCGCCGCGACGACCGGCGAGGTGCGTCGCGCGCAGAGGAGTTGATGCATGTCTATCCAACGATCCAGACTGCGCGCCGCTGGCCTTGCGCTGGCGTTCTGCGCCACCGCGGCTGTTGCGGCCGGCCGTCCTGCGGTTCCCCCCTTGCCGGCGTTCGACCCAGCTCAGCAGCGCGGCCACGATTTCGCGATGCGTCGCTGCTCGGGCTGCCACACGGTGGGGCTCGACGACGGCGGCGCGCAGGAAGGTCCGGCGTTCCGCAAACTCTCGATGCGCTACAATGCGCTATCTCTGGAGCGTCGCTTCAAAGAGGTCTCTCGGCACGGCGTCGACCGCATGCCGCCGATCGCGATCACCCACGCCGAAGCTGAGGACCTTGTCGCCTACTTCGACACCCTGCACAGCAACTAACCCTGAGGCCGCCGCCCAGGCGCGAAAATCGATGGAGAGCTACCGCTAGCGCAATGTGCCCTGTGACGCCTCCGCCCCGATCGGACGAACAGAAATCTCGCTCGTGACCTCAAGCAGCAGCGGCAGACCTGGGCCGCGGGCCAGATCGATCAGGGAGATCAGCTTCGGTGTGATCTGCAGGACTGCGCAGGACTGCTCGCGAGGCGCGAAGAGCGACTGCTCGGGATAGCGCCTCCTTATGAGCTCGTTGAGCCGCTGGATTTCCTGCAACTCGGTCACGGGGCTGGCGCTTCCTGCGAGAGAAAGCCCGCGCAGTCGCCCGCGATCATCGTGACCGACGGCGATCGAAACCCTGGGATCGCGCTCGATGTTGGCCAGCTTCTGGCTGGTGCGCCCTACAGTGCAATAGATCGTCAGGTCGTCATGAGCATACCCAACGATCGTGACCTGCGGCCATCCGTCGGCGCGCAGGGTTGCAAGTGACAGGATGCGATGCTCGTCGAGAATCTCCAGGACCTGCGCCTTGAGGTCCGGAGCCGGCGTCTGAGTTGACTTCGCCATCTCAGTCTCCTTCCCAGGGTCGGCGATATCTAGCGCCAATGTCTCTGGATCCGCATCGAAAAGGCGGCCGGCCGCAACAGCCGCGACATGGGCCTGTGGGACGCCCTACGGATCGTCAGGGTCGCGTTTCCGATGGGGATTCCGGTTCGAGCGCGGATCGGACCCAGGCGAGGCGGTTCACTAGCCCGGTCCCGACCAACCCCCGCCGCGACAGTTCGTCCATCGGCGTCGGATGACGTCAGATGCGAATCAAATGTCGCGATATGAAAAACCGCGTTCGCCGAATGAAATAACGTCGTTTGCAGACGCCGAGCCGTAATTCCGCATTCGGTTTTGAGCGGCCCGCTACCCGTCCAAAGGACCCAAGCCATGCCTATGCCTCATGTGCAATTCGTCAAGGCGCGACTTCTCGCGTCCCCGGCCAGCACGCCTCTAGCTTTCTTCTGGGCGGCCACGGCGGCCATGACGCCGACCCTGATCCGGGCCTCGCTGGACGGGTTGGTCGCAGACACCACCTTTCCGACCTATTTCCCCTTCGTCCTGCTGGCCGCGGTCTTTCTCGGCTGGCGCCCCGCCATGTTTACGGCGGCCCTCTCGGCGCTCGCCGCCAACTACCTGTTCATGGGCCCGCAGCACGAGCTCTTCGCCACGGTGCAAGACACTGCGGGAACGCTCGTGTTCCTGGCCTCCGCCATCGTCGTGATCTTCGCCACCGAGACGCTAAGAAGCGCCCACCTGGCAGCGAACCTCGACCGCAGGCTGCTGTGCCTCGCGCGATCCGCTGCCCGGCCAATGACGAGAGGTTGAGGCGGCCTGATCGGCGCGT
>NZ_DASXNL010000153.1:0-9855 GCF_036495085.1 Phenylobacterium sp.
CAGCCATGTGCGATCGCGCGCTCTCGTCCCGATTGGCACTCGCGGGCTCGGATGTTTCCGGTCGCCCGGACGGTCTGAAGGCCCTCGCGTATCGCGCGGGCGTAAGCGTAGACCTCTTTCGCCGCGACGCTCGCAAACCGATTGGCCGCATCGACGCTACGGTAGAGGTCGTCAAGAGTGGTGATGATATTCTCGATCGCCGAGCTGTACTTCGCCTCCGGCAATGAGAGGGTGTTGAGCAGAATGGCTTCATTCGGCGCTAGCCCAACTGCGCCCTTCAGCTCCGCTAGGGCGCGATGCACGGTGGCCGGTCTTTTGAGGACGGGCTTCGTCTCCAGGTCAACGACCAGGTGAAGGAGCGGGGGGGCGTAGCCGGAAACCAGAGCCATACGAGGAAGGCCCTGGACTCGACCGACCCGACATTGCGAAGGACCGCTTCAGAGGAAACGAACGCGAAATCTACTTGATGGCGATCACCCGGGTCTGTTGCTGATGTCGCGGAGATCGGCGAGGTTCGGCGCGATGCAAATTGCTTATTCAAACCCTCGCAGTGGCAGCCAATTTTCCGACGTGGCCTCTACCGGTTCACGAGCGCACCGAGCTTTGCAGCGCTCGACAACGTGGGCAGGGATCTGGCGGGCCGGCGGGAGGACACCGGCGTGCTGATCTCGCCCGCCACTCGCGATCTCGACGAGGCGCGATCCGACCTGCGCCAGCGGCTGGGGTTCGAGCAAGGCCAAGCCGAGCGCGGACAGATCGAAGTCGGAACGCTCCGCCGCCACGCGGCGGCCGCGGGACTTGACGCTATCCTAGCTGACGGCTGAGCTGGGCGCAGCCGTGGTCAGGCCCACCGATCCCGCATCCTTCACCGAGCAGCGGCGCGCGGCCCACGAAGAACGTACCCAGATCGAAGAGGCGCGCTGGGTCCGCTTCCAGGCCGCAAATCGCGCGCGCTATGGCGGCCGCGTTGAAAGCAGGGTGTCGCCCGCCGTCGCGCGATTATTGGTCCGCGCCAAGACCCCTGGCCGCGTGATGTTCCTGCGGAACTCCGGCCTGTGGGAGCGCGACCTGAATGCAAGCCTCGGGTCGACGCCCGGTCCGACCAGCCTGCTCGGCGACTATGTCCGCGCCGGCCCGGACGGTGCTACCCAGCCGCGCGCCCTGTTCGACCAAAGTTGGTACCTGGAGCGAGGGCCGGCGCTGTCCCGCAGTCGGTGGCCCTTGCTCGCGCACTATCTGGTGGTCGGCGACCGCAACAAACTAAGCCCCCATCCGCTGCTCGACGCGCCAGCCTACCGTGCCCGTCACGGCGCACGGATGAGCACCGGACAGATGACGGCTTTGGAGCACTTCCTCTTCGAAGGCGCTGCAAACGGCGCCAATCCCCATCCGCTATTCGACGTGCGCCACTATGTCGGCCGGTGCGAAGAGCTGGCGATCTCCGGCGAGAATCCCTTGATCCACTATCTGCGGATCGGCTGGCGCGAAGGCCTGGAGCCGCATCCGCTCTTCTGCGGGAGCTGGTACTTGGAGCGCAACCCCAGCGCGGCAGCCGCCGGGATCGCGCCGCTGTTGCACTACGTCACCACCGGCGCTGCCGAGGGGATGGACCCGCACCCGCTGTTCGACACCGCGTACTACCGCAAGCAACGCCACGGCGGTGTCGGCGACGACGCCCTGGGCGACTACCTTCTGCGCGGCGCCCGCTTGGCGAAAAGCCCGACGCCGCACTTCAACCCCCGCTACTATCTGGAGCAGGCGGCCGGCCGGCCGCTCGCCCACGCCGATCCCCTGCAGCACTATCTGACCGTCGGGACGTACGAGGGTCTTTGGCCGGCGCCCGATTTCGACGAGGCTGGCTATTCCGCCGCCCATCTGGAGACCGCGTTCTCCGCGCTCAGCGCCCTCGAGCACTGGAGGCGGCAAGGAACCGAGCGGCCGCCCCCTGGCGCTTCGGATGGCCGCATGATCTCAGCCGGGGTGTTGTTCGCCGATCTCCGCCGGGCCTCGGATCCCGATCCTGAGGCCTACGACAATGCGGCATACGAGGCGTTGCGCCACCGCTCGGCTTCGCCACGTGAGCCGGTGAGGGTCGTCGTCATCCGACGGATGACGACGCCGGACTGGGTCGCGGTCGCTCGCGCCCTGCCCAACTTCCTCGGCCACCTACAGCCCCGCCTTCCCGCCGATGGCTTCGCCGATCCCGCCGATCCCGCGACCCTCCGCCGCGACGTGGCGCTGGCCGAGCGGTACGGGGTGGGCGGATTCTGCCATGAGGTCGCAAGCGCCGAGGCGGCTACGCAGGTCGCTGCGTCCGGGTTCCCATTCTGCCTGGCCTGGACCGGGCCCGCTGCGCCGAAGGCAGTCGTCAGCGCTCTCGCCTCGCCACATGCCATCCACGTCGACGGCCGGGCCGTCCTGCTGCTTCCACCAGAGGCCGACACCGCCGCGTGGCGCGCGGCGGCGGACCTCTTCTTGATTCAGCGCGGCGGAGGCCTCGCGCCTGGCTTTGACGCCCGTCTCGAAGACGCGCCCAGCCGGGTGGCGGAAGGCCCCCCGGCGCCGATTATCAACCCGAATTTCCGCGGCCTGGCGCATGACCACCTGGCGTTGGTCGCCGAGCGGCTGGCGCAGCCATGCGACGCCGACACATTCCCGCTGGTCATCGCCGCTCGCGACACGACGCCCCGCTCGCAGGATGCCCCGATCGTTTGGCAAGGCGCGAGCCCCGGCGCTCTTCAGGCCTGGCTCGAAGCGGCCAGCGAAAAGGTGCGGGGTCGCGCGACCGACCGCCGGCTCGTTTTCCTGCACGCGTGGAACGACTGGGAGACAGGAGCCGCGCTTAGCCCGGACCTGCGCTTCGGCCACGGCTGGCTGGAGGCGGTAGCCAACGCCGCCGATGCGGACCTGCTGGCGTGACGCCGCTGAATCACAGCCAGGTCACCGTCGTCGGCTACCCGTTCCAGCCGACTGGCATGGCCGAGCACGCCCGCTCGACCTTTCGCGCCTTCCAGTCCGCCGGCGTTACGCCGCGCCTGCTGGACGTGGCCGACGAAAACCGCGGGGTGGACCCTGATCTGGAGCGCGTCTTCGGCCGCCACCTTGTCGCCACCCTGGGCGAGGGCGTGAACCTGTTCGGTGTCAATGGCGACGAAGCAGCCCGGGTCATCGACAGGCTCGGCGAAGAGGCCTTCGCGCGCGGTTACAACATCGCCTATCCCGCCTGGGAACTCGCCCGATATCCATCTGATTGGGCGAAGACTCTGGACAGGTTCGATGAGATCTGGGCGCCTTCGGTCTTCGTGCAGCGCGCGCTGCAAGCCGCGGTGACCCGGCCCGTCCGTTGCATGCCGCTCCCGGTTGATCTCAAGCTGTCGTCCTTCCTCGGACGGCGCCACTTCGGAATCCCGGAAGAGGCCTTCGTGGCGGTGTTCTTCTTCGACTTCGCCTCCTTCGCAGATCGCAAGAACCCGGGCGCCGTGCTCGAGGCTTTCGACAGGCTCGCCGCCCGCCGACCGGACGCCGACATCCACTGCGTGATCAAGTCCCGCGGCGGGCGTGACACCGACGCTGCCAAGGACGCGCTCGAGGAGCGCCTTGCTGAGTATGGTCCCCGGGCCCAGGCGTTCTACGGCGACATGAGCGACAACGAGATCAAGAACCTGGTGCGCGTCTCCGACGTTTTCGTCTCCCTTCATCGCTCGGAGGGGTTCGGGCGTGGAATGGCCGAGGCTATGTTCCTGGGTCGCCCGGCCGTCGCGACCGGATATTCTGGAAACCTCGATTTCATGGTGCCGGGAACCGGGCTGCTGGTCGATTTCGAACTCGTTCCCGTCGCCCCGGGCGCCTATCCACACGGCGAGGGCCAGGTCTGGGCTGAGGCGTCGGCCGAACACGCGTCGCGGCTGCTCGAGCAGTTGCTGGACGATCGGGCCGAGGCGCGCGCCATGGGCGCCCGGGCGAAGGCCTTCATGCATGAGCACTATTCGCTCGCCGCGATGGGGCGCCGGTTTGTCGAGCGGGTGGCGGCGATCGGCCGGCCCTCGACGCTGCGCCGCCCCGGCGGGTCGAGCGCCGCGTAAAGCTCACCGGCGGATCGGCCATTGCGCTTCAAGCACCTGCCGTCGTGTGGCCCCGTCCTTCCGGGAATCTCATGCGCGGGTGACGATTCCTGCGAGCATTTCAGCACAAGTTCCCGTATCGGATTGTTGCATAAAGTATAAGAGAACTGATCCGCAAATATAGTGTGCTAATTCCGCAAATACATTGCGGATTAGGCGTGATTGAATGTTCTCGCGAAATATTCCCGTCGTGAGCTAATTTGGATTCGCGACAGGTCTTGTTTCCGAGATCGGTGTCGACGCTTTCGCTAACGAGACCAAGATATGGCGATCGAAAGAGCCGAACCGTTCCAGAAAACCCTGACCACATTGCGAGAGCGGTTGCGCGCTGCGGCGTTTCCGGCGGGGACACGGCTGGCGGCCACCCTCATCGCCCAGGACCTTCGGCTCAGTCCCACGCCGGTGCGCGAGGCGCTTTCACGCCTGGTGGGCGAGGGGCTGCTCGAAGACCGCCGCGGCCAGGGGTTCTTCGTGCGGATGCCCACCGGCTCAGATCTGGCCGATCTCTACCGGCTGCATCTGGCGCAGCTGTTGATCGTCCTGGACCCAGCCCGGCCGCTCTTGCATGCGCGCGCGCCCCCGGAGCGGGGTCCGGAAGGAAGCTCCGACGGGGCCCACGGCGCGACCGCGGTGCTGCGGACAGAGCGCCTGTTCCTGGGTTGGATGGCGGACGGCGGCAGCCGTGCGTTGATCCAGGCGTATCGCAAGACCCAGGACCAGTTGGGGCCGGCGCGCCGCCTGGAGGCCCGCGTGCTGCCCAGCCTGGAGGACGAGGCGAGCGCCCTGGAGGCGTTGGACGTTTCCGATCCGGCCGCCCTGCGCCGCCAGCTACGTCACTTTCACAGCCTGCGCCTGCGCGTCGTCGATCGTCTCGCGGCTCTGCTCGAACAGCCCGGCGACGGGCCGCAACCATAGGGCCGAGCCGGACGGCCCTGGGAGGTGGTGGGTGGAGCTGGCTCAGGCGGTGTTAATATCCGTGGCCGGCGTGTCCGCAGGGAGGAGAGCAGATGAAGGCTTACCTGGTGCTCGACTTCTCGGTTCACGACCTTGCGGGCTTTCGGCCCTATATCGCCGCCATCCCGGATTTCATCGAGAGGCACGGGGGACGCTACATTGTTCGAGGGGCTGAGCCGACAGTCATGGAAGGCGACTGGGCTCCTGAACTGATGGTCATTCTCGAGTTTCCGTCACGCGAGAACGCAACGGCGTTTCTCGGCGATCCCGACGCCCAGGCGCTCTTCGCCGTGCGCCATCAGACGACCAACAGCAAATTGGTCCTGGTCGATGGGTGCACCTGAATTCGGCGCCTGATGGCTCTGGGCATTCCGGGAGTTCATGGCGGTCGCCGAGGCCTGCATGCACGATCCCCCCTATTCTGAAGATCACCGTTCTTTCACTTGCGCCTCACCGGGTTTCGCGAGAGCGTCGGCGCCTTCGATCGACTGGAGGACGCCATGGCGCAGCTCGACGAAAACAAACTCAATACCCTTGTTGGAAAAATGCTCGGCGATCTGGGCGGGGCGTTCAGCGTGCCCACCACTCGACTGGGATTGCGGCTGGGTCTGTTCGAGGCCCTGAACGACGGTGGTCCGGCCAAGGCGGGCGAGCTTGCGAAACGGGCAGGGGGACTTACCGAGCGCTACGTGCGGGAGTGGGCGCTCGCCCAGGCCGCAAACGGCTACATCGATTATGATCCGGCGACGGAGACGTTCAGCCTGTCGCCTGAGCAGGCGATGATATTCGCCATGAAGGACAGCCCGGTTTACCTGGCCGGGGCCTTCGACCTCGTAGCTGCCATGATCGAGGGCGAGCCGAAGGTTGAGAACTGCTTCCGAACCGGGGCAGGCGTTCGCTGGGGCGACTCCGCAGGATGCCTCTTCTGCGCCACGGGGGCCTTCTTCCGCCCAGGCTACGTCAACAACATCGTGCAGAACTGGCTGCCGGCGCTGAAGGGCGTTGAGGACAAGCTGAAGTCGGGCGGCCGAGTGGCTGACATCGGTTGCGGTGTCGGCTTTTCAACCCTGCTGATGGCCGAGGCTTTCCCGAACAGCCACTTCGTGGGCTACGACTTCCATGAGCCCTCGATCGAGGAAGCCAGGCGCCATGCCAAGGCGCACGGCCTTGCCGAGCGCGTCAGCTTCTCGGCGACGCCGGTAAAGGAGATCAAGGACACAGGCTTCGATCTCGTGACCGCGTTCGATTGTCTGCACGACATGGGCGACCCAAAAGGCTGCGCGCGGCAGGTGCGGCGCATCCTGAAGGACGACGGGGCGTGGATGATCGTCGAGCCGATCGCCGGCGACCGTCCTGCGGACAATCTCAACCCGGTTGGCCGGCTCTACTACAACGCCTCGACCATGATCTGCGTCCCGACCTCGTTGGATCAGGAGGTCGGCGAAGGGCTTGGGGCTCAGGCGGGCGAGGCCAGGCTCAGCGAGGTGATCCGCGAGGGTGGCTTCTCTCACGTCCGGCGCGCGACCGAAGGTCCGTTCAACATGGTCCTCGAGGCCCGATCGTAGTTCCGTCACCTGATCGCGGGCTGAAGAAGGGGGCAGTCCGCGCCACTTTCACCGCGATCGGCGCCTGCGAATGTCCTGGCTGCCCCTTTACGCCGGCCGCCTTTGGGTAACGATGGTCTCGCTCCTAGAGAGGATGCCGCAAGCGAGCGACCATGAAATACGACACCATCCTCGACACCGTCGGCCGCACGCCGATCGTCAAACTCGGCGCGATGGCCCCGCCTGGCATCGCGCTCTACGTGAAGCTGGAGAGCTTCAACCCGATGGGCTCGGTCAAGGACCGCCTGGCGTTGGCGGTTATCGAGCGGGCTGAGGAGAAGGGCGTGCTGAAGCCCGGCCAGACGGTGATCGAGGCCACCAGCGGCAACACCGGCATCGGCCTGGCCATGGTTTGCGCGCGAAAGGGCTATCCGCTGGTCATTGTCATGGCCGAGAACTTCAGCCTCGAGCGCCGGCGACTGATGCGTTTCCTGGGCGCCCAGGTGGTGCTGACGCCCGCCGCCCAGAAAGGCAGCGGCATGGTCGCCAAGGCCGAGGAACTGGCCCGCGCCCACGGCTGGTTCCTGACCCGCCAATTCGAGAACGAGGCCAACGCCGACATCCATAGCGCCACCACCGCCCAGGAGATTCTCGCCGACTTCGAAGGCGAACGGCTAGACTATTGGGTCTCGACCTTCGGCACCGGCGGCACGGTGAAAGGCGTCTCTCGCGCGCTGAAGGCCGTGCGGCCGCAGACCCGCATCGTGGTCGCAGAGCCCGACAATTCCCCCCTGCTCGGGAGCGGGCTCGCCCAACCCGCCCCCCACGACGGCCTCCTGGTCAGCCACCCCAGCTTCCGCCCGCACCCCATCCAGGGGACCTCGCCCGACTTCATCCCCAAGCTGGTCGCCGATGCGCGCGCGGCCGACTGGATCGACCAGGTCGTGCCGGTCAACGGTGGGGAGGCGGTGCGCCTGGCCCGCGAGCTTGCGACCCGCGAGGGGATATTCTGCGGCATCTCCGCCGGCGCGGCCCTGGCTGCGGCGCTGAAGGTGGCCGAGGCGGCGCCGGCCGGTTCGACGATCGTCTGCATGCTGCCCGACACCGGCGAGCGTTACCTCTCGACGGTGCTGTTTGAAGGCATCGGAAACGAGATGACCGCGGCGGAAGCGGCGATCTCGCGGTCGACTCCGCTCTGTCGCTTCGACACGCCGGCTCCGGCGGCCGCTAAGCCGGCCCCGACACCCGCAGCGGCGGCCTTGGCGCCTCCCATCGAGGCCGACGCCGACGCTAAGGCCTTTGTGACAAAGGTGGTCAGCGCCGAGCCGGTGGTGATGTTCGCTCTCGAATGGTGCGAGTTCTGCTGGGCCGCACGCAAGCTGTTCGACGCCTACGCCATTGCCTACCGCTCAGTCGACCTAGACTCGGTGGCCTACCAAAAGGACGACCTCGGCGGGCGTGTGCGCCCCGAGCTCGCCCTGCGCAGCGGCGCGCCCACCATCCCGCAGATCTTCATCTCAGGCTCCCCGCTCGGCGGTTGCTCAGAGCTCTTCGAGGCCGCCCGCACTGGCGAGTTGCAGACCCGACTTAGCGCCGCCGGCGTCGCCTTCGACTCCGCCGCCACGGTCGATCTCAAGGCCCTGCTGCCGAACTGGCTCTAGCCGGATCGCGTCCGGAGCTAAGAGCCCGGCGACCGTGGCCGGTGACCGCCATGGTGGCGGCGCTTGGCCGGTCTGAATGAGCCAGACTGGCTGCCATCCGGGTCCGGCCGCCAATCGAGACTCCAGGAGGCAATCACCTCCGCGTTCTCTGCCGCCTGGCCGTGGCCGGGTCGCTTGTCTCAACAGCCACAAGCGCTCAGGAGGCATTCGCCAAGTCTGGCGCCGCCGAGAGTCAAGGGCGCGTGACTGACCACGCGCCGACCTCAACTGGACCGGCCCCCGCAAAGCTGCAACGCTGTTATCTCGAAGGGGCGGCATGGAAGCTGATCGTGCCGCTGACCTCCTGGGACGGTCACGTCCGGACACTAGTGGCGGCAGGACCAAGATGAGCGAGCCCAATGCGGCGCAGGCCGCCTACTGGAATGATGTCGCCGGCCGCAGCTGGGCGGAGTTTCAGGAAGGTCTCGACCGCCAGGTGGCGCCGTTGGGTCGCCGCGCGATGGCCGCGTTGGCGCCTGCGCCAGGCGAGCGTGTCCTCGATATTGGATGTGGCGCCGGTGAGACCAGCATCGAGCTGGCCCGTGCCGTGGGGACGGCTGGCTCGGTCTTGGGCGTCGACATATCGGAGCCGCTCCTCGAAGTCGCGCGCCGACGTTCCTCGGGCGTCGAACAACTCGTTGTCACGAAGGGCGATGCGCAAACGTTTCCCTTTGAGGCCGGCGCTTTCGACGCGGTGTTCTCGCGCTTTGGCGTGATGTTCTTCGAGGACCCGACTGCGGCCTTCGCCAACATCCGGCGCGCCCTCAAGCCTGGCGGACGGCTCGCCTTCGTCTGCTGGCGCAAGCCTGATGAGAACCCGATCATGCGCCTGCCGATGGAAGCCGCGGCTTCAGTCCTGCCGCCGTCGCCTCCGCCGGTCCGCGACGCGCCGGGGCCTTTCGCCTTCGCCAATCCCGATCGCCTGCGCGCCATCCTCGCCGAAGCGGGGTTCGCTGACGTCAAAATCGCGCCACATGACGAGAAGGTTGGAAGCGGAGACCTGGAAACCGCGCTCGCGCTCGCGCTCAGGATCGGGCCGCTCGGCGCGATCCTGCGCGAAGCCCCCGACCTGCGCGAGGAAGTGGCGCCGCGCGTGCGGGCGGCGTTGGCTGCGCATGAGGGACCCAAAGGGCCGATGCTGAACGCGGCCGTATGGATCGTCATGGCCAAGTCACTGGCGTGAAAGTCGATCGCAGTTGAAGCCAACAGTTTGTTTCCGCACGCAGAAATCATCAGGGCCGCAGCGCATCGTTTTCGGGCTTTGCTCGTTTAAGACCGGACATCGCGATACCTGGCAACAAATCCTCTCGGTAGAGCGAACCTTGACGTGCAACCAAACGCCGCGAGCGGTTGTTTAGCGCTGGTCGCGGGCGCGCGCTCGGCGTCCGGCGCGACATGTCTGCTGAGAGGAGAGTCCTTTGTCCCGCATTCGATTGCTTTGCGCTGGGGCCGCCGTGGCCATCGGCTTCGCCACCGCCGCCAGCGCCGCGCTCCCGGTCTATCCCACTCCGGGGACTGAAAATCCACTGACCTACA
>NZ_DASXNL010000154.1:0-1691 GCF_036495085.1 Phenylobacterium sp.
GCGGCCGTCCTCGCGCAGCTTGCCGTTCTTGGTCATGACGTCGTTGACCGGCAGCTCGCGCATCTTGGCCATCACGGCCTTGGGCTCGTCGGTGCCCGCCGCCTGCACGGCCTTGAGGTAGTGCAGGGTCGAGCTGTAGACGCCCGCCGTCAGCATGCTGGGCAGGCGGTCCTTCTTGGCGCGATAGCGCTTGGTCCAGGCGCGGGTCTCGTCGTTCAGGTCCCAGTAGAAGGACTCGGTCAGCACCAGGCCCTGCGCCACCGGCAGGGTGAGCGACTGCACGTCGGTGGCGAACACCAGCAGGCCCGCCAGCTTCTGGCCGCCCTTGACGATGCCGAACTCACCGGCCTGCTTGATCGAGTTGATGGTGTCCTGGCCGGCATTGGCGAGACCGATGACCTTGGCCTTCGACGACTGGGCCTGCAGCAGGAAGGACGAGAAGTCCTGCGTGCTGAGCGGATGTTTCACGCTGCCCAAAACCTTGCCGCCGGCCGCCTTCACGACCTCGGTCACGTCGCGCTCCAGCGCGTGGCCGAAGGCATAGTCGGCGGTGAGGAAGAACCAGGTATCGCCGCCCGCCTTCACCATGGCGTCGCCCGTCACGTGGGCCAGCGCATAGGTGTCGTAGACCCAGTGTGCGCCGGTCTCGGAGCAGGCCGGGCCGGTGAGGTCGGCCGAGGCCGCGCCGGTGTTGATGTCGATCTGGCCCTTTTCCTGGCTGACCTTGCGGACCGCGAGGGCGACCGAGGAGGTGCCGAGGCCGGTGATCATCT
Organism: Phenylobacterium sp.; assembly: GCF_036495085.1. Taxonomy (GTDB): domain Bacteria; phylum Pseudomonadota; class Alphaproteobacteria; order Caulobacterales; family Caulobacteraceae; genus Phenylobacterium. Next base: position 774 of record NZ_DASXNL010000154.1, read on the forward strand.
TGACGCCGTCGACGTCGTACCATTTGCGCGCGATCGAGGCGCCGACATCGGGCTTGGTCTGGTGGTCGGCCGACAGGATCTCGACCGAGCGGCCCAGAACCTTGCCGCCGACATCCTCGATGGCCATCTGCATGGCCTCGACCTCACCGGCCGTCAGGTCGCCATAGACGCCCGAGAAGCCGTCCATGACGCCGATCTTGAGCGGCGGCGGCGTCTGCGCCAGAGCTGATGGGCCGGCGATGGCGACCAGACCCAAGGCGGCAAGTCCGGCAACGGCTGCAGCCACGCCGGCATTCCGGACAGAATTTCCAACTTTCATACGCTAATCCTCCCAGATGCGGTTCCCCCCGCACTGGGCCGAAATCTAGCGATGGCGCGGGCTCTCCGCCAGTGCTGGACAGCAGCGCCAAGCTTCGATTAATTCGCCACACCGCAGGGGGGCGGGATGGCCGAAGAAGAAGTAATTCTCGAGGCGGAAGGGCTGACGAAGGAGTTTGCAGGCTTCGTCGCGGTCAAAAACGTCGATCTGCGCGTGCGGCGCCACACCATTCACGCCCTGATCGGGCCCAATGGCGCGGGCAAGACGACCTGTTTCAATTTGCTCACCCATTTCCTGACGCCGACGCGCGGCCAGATCCGCTTCAACGGCCGCAATATCACCGGCAGTTCGCCAGCGGCCATTGCGCGCATGGGGCTCGCCCGCTCGTTCCAGATCTCGGCGGTCTTCCCCCATCTTTCGGTGCGCGAGAATGTCCGGGTCGCCCTGCAGCGCAAGCTGCGCAATTCCTTCCAGTTCTGGCGCTCCGAAAGCGTGCTGGCCCGGCTCGACGCCCGCGCCCTCGAACTGGTCGCCGCGGTGGGCCTCGCAGCCTTCGCCGAAAGCCAGGCCGTCGAGCTGCCTTACGGCCGCAAGCGCGC
>NZ_DASXNL010000155.1:0-69169 GCF_036495085.1 Phenylobacterium sp.
GCGCTGCAACGCCCTGACCGGCCGCGCGCGGTGCTTATCGAGCGCCTCGTAGAGTGACTCCTCGACGGCCATTTCCGACGGCAGGCAGAAGCCCGGCACAGTCGAGTACTCCAGCGCCATCGGCGCGCCGTCGGCATAGCGGATGCGGTTGAAGCGATAGACCAGCGCGCCCGGGCTGAGGCCCAGCGTCAGCGACTCTTCCGGCGTCACCGCGCCCGACGAGCGGCTGAGCCAGACGCTCTCCGGCCGCCGGCCTCGCGAGATCATGTCCTCGGTGAAGGACGAGAGCTTGGAGAAGTGCTTTTCGACGCGCGCGGCGACGAAGGTCCCGGCGCCCTGGCGGCGGGTCAGCAGGCCCTCGCCCACCAGCGCGTCGAGCGCCTTGCGCACCGTGATCCGCGAAACGCCGAACTCCTCGGCGAGGTCGCGCTCAGGCGGCAGCGCCTCGTCCGCGGCCAGCCGATTCTCGGTAATGGCGTCGCGCAGCGCGCGCTGCAGCTGCTGATACAGCGGCGCGCGCGACTGCTCCTTGAGGCTGCCGATTACGTCTGAAAACGACGCCAAGCGATGGGCCCCCTCTCCGAAAGGGCCGGCGACGGAGAGCCTCCGCCGCCGGCCTGCGCCATGTCTGCCACAGAACCAGACCATTTGCATACCAATAAATGATTGGTACGTAATTGGTGTGATTTTGGGCTTGCGTTTGTTATCAAGTTCGTGACAGCTTCGCCATGTCGAGAGAGTGATTGGCCGGAGCGACAAGGCCAATCATCTTCGATTGGTATGCAAATGGACTTAGGGGCGGGCCGGCCAGTTTGACGGCCCAAGCGGGGAGAACGCCCATGACTTTCGGCAAGCGTCTGCTGGTGAGCTCCACGAGCCTCGCCGCCCTGATCGTGGCCGTGCCAGCGCTGGCGGCGACCGACACGGATTCATCGACGAGCACCGCGAGCGAAGTGGTGGTGACGGGCATCAAGGAATCCCTCCAGCGCGCCATCAGCATCAAGCGCGCTTCGGTGAACCAGGTCGAAGCCGTGACGGCCACCGACATCGGCAAGCTGCCGGACAAGAACGTCGCCGATGCGCTGCAGCGTATTCCCGGCGTCAACACCGAATCGGCGGCCAGCGGCGAAGGCGGTTTCGACGAGAACGATCGGGTTTCCATCCGGGGCACCTCGCCCAGCCTGACCCAGGTCACTGTCGACGGCCATCCCGTCTCCACCGGCGACTGGTTCATCCTTGACCAGTTCCAGACCGTTGGCCGCAGCGTGACCTTCACCCTGCTTCCCGCCGAGATCGTCGACACGACCAAGGTCTACAAGACCCAGGATGCGTCCCTGCTGGATGGCGGCGTTTCCGGCGCGGTCGACATCCTCACCCGCAGACCCCTCGATCTGCATCAACCGTTCACCGCCCAAGGCTCGCTCCAGGGCGTCTACAACACGCTCACCGAGAAGACTAAGCCACAGGTCAGCGGCCTGCTTTCGTGGCAGAACCCCGATGCGACGTTCGGGGCGTTGGTGCAGGGCTTCTACGAGGAGCGCAGCGTCCGCCGCTATGGCCAGGAGACCTTAGGCTACACCCAGATCAACTCGACAATGCAGACCGGTATCAGCCATCCGGAGCTGATCGGCGTGTGGGCGCCGACGCTCATTGGCTCGACGCTGTTCGAGCAGGAGCGCAAGCGCGAGGGTGGGGACATCACCCTGCAGTGGCGGCCGACGGAGAAGGTGGAGTTCGTCCTCGACGGCTTCTACTCGAAGCTCGAAGCCACGAACCACAACGACAACTATATGTATTGGGGCTCGCGCGAGCTGGGCAACAATTCGCCCAGCAGCTTCACCGTCGCCAACAACACCCTCACCTCCGCGACCTTCCCGCTCAACGGCCCGTCCGGCAAACCGGTCGAGGGCCTGGTGATCGACAACATTGTGCGGCCCAACGCCAGCGGCGAGAGCTATTTCATCAATCTCGATGGCGCCTTCCATGCCACCGACGATCTGACCTTCAAGGGCCAGGTCGGCTACACGCACGGCGAAGGAAACACACCCGAGGAGCCTGCTTTCGAGGTCGATGGCTTCACCGGCATCTCCTACGCCCCATCCGGCAACGGCTGGCGGGTGACGCCGACCAACATCAACCCCGCGAGTCCTGCGGGCCTCTCCAACGACTGGGCGTGGAACGAGACCTTCACCTCGATCGACAAGGAAGCCTACGTCAAGGTCGACGGCGACTATGCGGTCAATCACGGTGTCTTCCAGGACGTCCTGTTCGGCTTGCGCTACTCCGACCACACCCGGCAAGTGGATGGTTGGGACCGCGGGTGCACGCTGGGCGCCAACGGGCAATGCTGGACCTCGCCCACCATGCCGTTCTCAGCCACCAATCCCTCGCCTTATCCGAGCGGTTTCAACTCCGGCGCCCTCGGCATCCCCGGCCTGCTGATCCCGATCGCCGGCGACCCGGACAAGATCGTGTCGATCCTGAACAGCATCAATGACGGGGTGCACGGGCCGATCTCATCGATCAAGACGGCGCAGAACTACTACTGGCCGGGAGCCTTCAAGGTCACCGAGAAGGACTGGGCCGGCTACGTTATGGCGAAGGTCGGCGGTGACGGCTGGCGCGGCAACGTCGGCCTGCGGATCACCGACACCAAGCAGAATTCCTTCGTCAATGTCCCCGACGCGAGCGGAACGCTCCGGGGCGACATCACGAGCTCCGCCTACGGTCCCTATTTCGTCAGCAACGTCAGCCACAACTACGTCGACTTCCTGCCGAGCTTGAACCTGGCGTTTGACGTCAAGGAGAACCTCTACCTCAGGGTCTCCGCCGCCGAGACCATCGCTCGGCCCGACTACAGTGCGCTCGGAGGCGCCGTATCGCTGACCGACACCACGCTCACCGGCAATGGCGGCAACCCCGACCTGAAGCCGATCAAGGCCGCGGTCTATGACGCTGCCCTCGAGTGGTACTACGCACCGACCTCACTCGCCGCGATCAGCGTGTTCTACCAGAACCTCTCGTCGTACGTGACGTTCGGGACGCACAACGCCGTCTACCTGAACTCGCTGCTGTCCAAGCCGGCGACGCCGGGCGGGCCGGTTGTCCCGGTCTTCTCGACCTACTCCATCTCATCGCCGAGCAACACGACGGGCGAGGTCAAGGGTATCGAGCTGCAGGTCCAGCAACCGTTGCCGTACGACTTCGGCTTTCAACTCAACGCGACCTACGTCGACTCGCAGGATGCCGACGGCAGTCCGCTGGTGGGCACGTCGCGATGGACGGCCAATGCCGTGGGCTACTACGAGGCTCATGGCCTGAGCGCGCGACTGGCCTACACCTATCGCTCGCACTTCTTCGTCGGGCTGGACCGCAGCGCCGCCGAAAATCAGGACAACTACGGCCAACTGGATGGCTCAGTCAGCTATCGGATCAACAACAATATCGAGCTCACCCTCGACGCCCTGAACATTACCAACGACAATCTGAAGTACTATGCCCTGAACAAGACCCAGCCGCGGGCTGTATACGACAACGGAACGCAGGTATTCTTCGGGTTTAGACTTCGATATTAGATGATCTGATCCATTTCCCCGAGGACTAAAACTGAAGCGGAGCGACTTGTCGCTCCGCTTTTTTTGTCGATCAGTCCTGATCGTATCCGAACCGCCGCACCCAGGGCGCCAGCGCCGGAAGGACGGGCGCCAACTCGGCTTCGTAGCTGCGCCACCGACCCAAGCCCTTGCGGTTGAGGCCGGCGCGGACTTGCGGCGCGCTCGGCGTGCGCACAGATCGACGGTTCGCCGTTCCCGCGACGTCGGACATCGCTCGCTCCGGCGTGAGGTCGAGGAACCCGCAGATCGCTGCGAGCCCTTTGTCGAGGTCGGCGACCAGCGCCTCATGGCGGACATCCATGACCTTCAGCGGCAGCACACTTCGATAGATCTGAGCCAGCTCCATGCAGGCGCCGTAGCAGGCCGCGGTCTGCGCCAGGTCGGTGAAGGCATAGGTCAGGGCATTGAGCTGGAAGTTGTTACGCAGGCAACTCAGCGCCACGTCCCTGGGATCGCGCACCGCGAACAGGATCCTGGCTTGCGGGAACAGCTTGGCCACCAGCGGCAGATCGACGGTCCCCGCCGGCGCCTTGTCGAGGAACAACCGGCCCGCCGTCTCTACCCCGTGGCGGGCGACCTCGGCCCAATAGCGTGCGCGCCAGGACGCCGCCTCTTCCGGTGACAGTCGAGCCAGCCGCTCCAGGCCTTGCGCCGAGCTCATGAACTCGGCGTGGGCGTCGGCCAAGGTCGGCGCCTCCTCCAGCGCGGCCACACGTGAGTGGCCTGCCAGGGCCTGTTCCAGAAGCGTCGTGCCAGATCTCGGAAAACCGACAAGGAAGACATGTGCGTCGGCCGGGCCGGGCGTGGCGGCCGGCGCCACACGCCAGGGCGCGGGATCGGCCGCGGCGAACCAGCGCGCGATGCGCTCGAAACGCGCGACAGCGCCCTCTCGTCCCGCCGCGCGTTCCGCGAAGAGCCGGCGCTGCAGCGCCTTGCCCGCACTCGCCGCCGCAAACGCATCGGCCGGTCGGCCCAGCGCCTCCAGCGCCTCGGCGAGCATCAAGAGTGCGTCGGCTCGCTGCTCTGGGCCTAGGCGCGCATCGCGCGCCAAGGCGGCAAGATTGCGCTGCGCGGTCGCCCCGTCGCCGCGCCCCAGCGCCACGCGCGCGCCAAGCCAGGCGAGCGCAGGCGTATCGGGATATCGCGCCCGGAGCGGCGCCGCCCATCGATCGGCCTCGGCCCAATTCCCCGCCTCTGCGGCGAGCAGCGCCAGACCGAAGGCGGCGTCGAAGCGACCGGGCTCGCGCGTCAGGGCACGGTGATAGAGCGCCGTGGCGTCCTCGACCCGCCCGAGATCCTGCAAGCTCCTCGCCTTGCCGCACAAGGGCTCCGGCGCGTCCGGCGCCAACGCCAGGGCGCGGTCCCAGGCCACGATAGCCTCCTCGGGCCTTCGAGCGGCGAATAGGCTCGTCGCCAGCGCCGACCAAGCCTGGACGTCGCGGGGGGCCTGTCCCAGCCGCCGCTGAGCCTGCGCAATTGCGTCTGCGAACCGTCCCGCACGAAGCAGGCTCGCCTGGCTTTCGATTTCGGAAGGGGGGATCGCAGGACCTCCGGGCTGTTGACGGTCATGATCCTACCCACGGCCATGGCCGCTGTCGCCCAAACCCTCCGGCTGGACTTCCCGGCGATGACAGAAAGTGCGGGAAGGCGGATCATCAGACTGCCTCCCGACTCACTGGAGTCTGCGTAATGGCAGAACCTCTCGCGCTCTCCGGCGCTCCCGGCTCGCCCTACACCCGCAAGATGCTGAGCGTGCTCCGCTACCGGCGGATCGCCTATCGGTTCCTGCCGCCAAGCGGCCCGGCGCTGAAAGGGCTGCCCCAGCCACGAGTGGCCCTGCTGCCGACGTTCTACCTGCCTGGCGAAACCGGCGAGCTGCAGGCCATCACCGACTCCACGCCGCTGATCCGTCGCTTAGAGCGCGACTACAAAGGCCGCAGCATCGTTCCCAGGGACCCGGCGTTGGCCTTCCTCGACGAACTGATCGAGGACTACGCCGACGAGTGGTTGACCAAGGCGATGTTCCACTACCGCTGGTCCTATGCGCCCGACATCGCCAAAGGCGCAGCGATCCTGCCGTGTTGGCGCGGCTTTACGATCCCGGACGAGGAACTCAGAACCCGCGGGGCCTTCACCGCTGAGCGCCAGATCGGCCGCCTGCGTTACGTGGGCTCCAACGCCGTGACGGGGCCGGTGATCGAGGCGAGCTACCGCCGCTTCCTCGCCGCTTTCGAAGCGCACCTGACCCACCTGCCCTACCTCCTTGGCGAGCGGCCGTCCGCCTGTGATTTCGCGGTTTTTGGTCAGCTCAGCCAGCTCGCCGGATTCGACCCGACGCCCATGGCGCTAACCCTCGAACTCGCGCCCCGCGTCACCGCCTGGGTAGGGCTGATGGAAGACCAGTCCGGCGTGGAGCCACGCGATAACGGGTGGATTTCGTTGACCGAGGCGCCTGAGACCCTGCGCGCCGTCCTGAGCGAGATAGGTCGCGTCTACCCGCCCGTGATGCTGGCCAACGCCGCGGCTGTCGCGGCGGGCGCAGAGGAGGTCAGGACTGAGGTCGACGGCCAGGTTTGGACCCAGCAGCCCTTCCCGTATCAGGCCAAGTGCCTGGGTTGGCTGCGCCAGTCGCGGACCGATCTCCCGGCCCAGGCGCGCGACGAGGTGGATGCGATGTTGGCGCCCGCGGGCCTGGCTGGGCTATTCGCCTAGCGCCGGCCCGCAAACGGGGCGAGCCTCGCTCGAACAACCGGAGAGGTGGTCGGCCATGGTGATCAGGGACATCGATACCGACGCCGCCGCGGCGCACGAGATGTTCCAGTCTTTCGAGGGCATGGAGGGCCTGCCGACTTCTGCCCCCGCTGCTCGCCGTCAGCTCAGCATCGAAGCCTTTGTCCGCTCAGTCTATCCGGGCGTCCTCGTCGCACTGACCATCGCCCTCGCAGCCGATTGGCTGGCCGGCCATTACAAGGCGCCGGTGATGCTGTTTGCGCTGCTGTTCGGCATGACCTTCCATTTCCTGCACGAGGAAGGCCGTTGCATCGCCGGGATCGAGTTCGCCTCGAAGGCGGTGCTGCGGACCGGAGTGGCGCTTCTCGGGGCGCGGATCACCGTTGAGCAGATCATAGCCTTGGGACCGGTCCCCATCGCCATGGTGGTGGCCGGCGTCACCACGACCTTGCTGTTTGGCCTGCTGCTCGCCCGGCTGCTTGGCCAGAGCCGGAGCTTCGGGGTGCTCTCCGGCGGGTCGGTGGGCATCTGCGGCGCCTCGGCGGCGCTGGCCATCGCCTCGGTGCTGCCCAAGACCAAGGAGAGCGAGCGCGACGTGATCCTGGCGGTGGTGGTGGTCACCACGCTGTCCACGATCGCCATGATCCTCTACCCGATGCTGGTCGCCGCCATCGGCCTCGACCACCAGCGAGCCGGCCTGTTTCTCGGCGGCACCATCCACGACGTCGCCCAGGTCGTGGGCGCCGGCTATATGATCTCTCAACAGACCGGCGACGTTGCGACCTACGTGAAGCTGCTGCGCGTGGCCATGCTGCTGCCGGTGGTGCTGTCGATCGCTTTCTTCATCGCGCGCGCGCAGGGCGGCCGCGGGGGCGCCAAGGTGCCGGTGCCCTGGTTCCTGTTCGGGTTCGCCGCGCTGGTGGCCCTGAACAGCCTCGGCTTCCTGGCCAAGCCGGTGGTGGACGCCGCCGGCGACATCTCGCGCTGGTGCCTGGTGGTCGCAATCGCGGCGCTGGGCATGAAGACCACTTTCAAGTCGCTGATCGCCGCCGGCTGGCGACCCGTGGCGGTGATGGTCGCCGAAACGCTGTGGATCGGCGGTCTTGTCCTGGCGGTGGTGGAATTGGCGACCTGAACCAGACTGCGCTTTTCCGTGCTTCGGTGGGAAGCCTTCGGAAAGCATTTCCCGGTACGACTGTTCGTGAAAGGCGGTCGTATCTCTGTGCGCGGCATCCAATTCCGATCGATAAGCACGCTCCTGCTGACGGCGTTCGTCGCCAGCATGACCGTTCTGCTACTCGTCGACGCTCTGACGACGTATTCCCAGTATCGCAAGCGCGATGAGCAGCACCGGGTCGACGAGCTGGCGATCTATGTGAAGGAGCGCACGCGAACCGAAAAGGAGTCGCTCGACTCCCTGCGCGGCAAGCACGCAGCGGCCAGCGAGGCGTTGCGTCGGCGCGTGTCCGTCTTGCGGCGCGGGCAGGTCGATCGCCAGTTCGACGCCTGGTTCCCCAAGAATGGGGACGGCACGCGACGCAGCCGCGACAGTCTCTACAAGGGCGTGCAGACCCCCGAAGGCGACGCCATATACGGGATTGGCGCCTATCTCGGCCATGCCGCCACAATGACGGAAGACGACAAGCGGGTGCTCACGGCCGCCACCGTCGTGCTGAGCCGCGTCGGCCAATCCGACCTCGCCAAATCCGAGAATTTCTTCTTCCTATCGCCCAGTGACCGGCTGATCCTTTTCGCACCCCATCGCCAGGAAGCGCTTGCGTTCTTCCGCAAGACGGCCTCGGCGAATCTGGCGTTCGACCGCAGCTATCCTCAGCCCCAGAACAATCCCACGGGGCGTATGCGCTGCACGCCGCTGCCGGCGCTGATGCAGGACAAGGCCGAGGAGAGTCTGATCTCAGGTTGCATCAGCCCGGTCTTTGTGGGCGGCCGCTACGTGGGCGCCTGGGGCTCCACTGTGATGAGCGAGCAGTACCTCTCTCAGGTCCTGCGCGACGCGCCGGCCGGGGCCAGAAGCCTGATCGTCTCCGAAAAGGGCGAGCCCATCGCCGTCCCGGGCTTCACCCGCGATCAGGCGCTCGACCCCGATGCGGTCGCCGGCCTCAAACAAACCTACGGCCTGGACACCCTAGGGGCGACCATCCGCGCCCAGGGCAAATCGACTGGCGTGGTCGAGAGTCCGGACGGCAAGATGCTGGTCGCCTATGGGCAGCTCGACGGCCCCGCGTGGCTGCTGCTCGTCGCCTACCCCAAGACCAAGATCGCGACAGGGGCCCTGGCTGAGGTCCTGGCCGATTTCGGTGGCAAATTCCTGATCGTGGCGATCGCGGCTGCGATCCTGTTCAGGATGTTGCGGCGCCTGGTGATCTCGCCCCTGCGCGCGCTCGGCGACTCTACAGAAGCGCAAACAGAGGCTCTGGCGCAGCGTTCCGATGAGATCGGCCAACTTGCCAGAGCCATGCAGGAGGACCGACGGCGCGAGGACGAAATCCTCGAGGACCTGGAAGCACGCGTGCAGGACCGCACCGCCGAACTTGAACGCGCCAACGCTGCAAAGTCCGACTTCCTGGCCAGTATGAGCCACGAGCTACGCACGCCGCTGAACGGGGTGATCGCGCTTTCCGACACCCTTGCCAAAGAGCAGACGACCGAGCGTGGCCGGGAGATGGCCGGGCTGGTGTTGGCCTCGGGGCGGATGCTGGAGCAGGTGCTGAACGACATCCTCGACGTCTCCCGCATCGAGTCCGGGCAGCTGACTATCGACGGCGCGACCTTTGAGCTAGCGGAAAGCGTCGCCACGATCGCCGCCGTTCATCGGGCCAGCGCCGAGGCCAAGGGGCTTTCATTCGAGGTCGATATCGACGACGCCGCACGAAGCTCGTGCTTTGGCGACGATATCCGCGTGGCCCAGATCCTCTCGAACCTGCTCTCCAACGCCGTGAAATTCACGACGGAGGGAGGGGTCACCCTATCCGTCGCGCGCCGAGACGAACTGGTGACCTTCACCGTGACTGACACCGGGGTCGGTATCTCCGACGACACCCAGGCGCAGCTGTTGAGCCGTCTGCGCCAGACTGAGGGACCCGTCACCCAACGCGCGACCGGCTCGGGCCTTGGCCTGGCGATCGCCGGGTCGCTGGCTAGCATGATGGGCGGCCAGATCGAGGTCGACTCAGAGCCTGGCAAGGGATCGACCTTCGCCGTGACCCTGCCGCTTCCGGTCACCCAGGCCGTGAAGGAGGCCTCCGAGGTCGACGAATTCGTCGGGGTCGACCTTTCGGCGATGAAGGTGCTGGTGGCCGAGGACCATCCCACCAATCGCACGGTGGTCTCGTTGATGCTCGCGCCATTCGGCGTGCATCTCACACTGGTCGAGGACGGCCGTCAGGCCGTCGATGCGGTCATGCGCGAGGGTTTCGACCTCATCCTGATGGACCTGCAGATGCCTGTGCTCGACGGGCTGGGAGCCGCTCGCGAAATCCGCTCGCTGGAAACTGCCCGGGGGCGGCGGCCGACGCCGATCGTCGCGCTGTCGGCCAACGCCCTGCCCGAACATACCGCCGGAGCTCGAGCCGCGGGCATGGATGGCCACCTCGCCAAGCCGATCAGCGCCGAGGATCTTCTCTCGCTGCTCACCCGCATCAACGACGAAAAGACGGCCGAGGCCGCCTAGGCAGTCCTAACGGGTGCCGTACATTCGGTCGCCGGCATCGCCCAGGCCCGGCAGGATGTAGCCGTGGTCATTCAGCTTCTCGTCCACCGCCGCCGTCCAGATGTGGACCCCCGGATGGTGGCCCTGGAACTTTGAGATGCCTTCAGGCGAGGCCAGGAGGCAGGCCATGCGTATCGCCGTTGCGCCGGCTTCTCTTAGCCTGTCGACCGCCGCGATGGCCGTGTTGCCTGTGGCCAGCATCGGGTCAATGACCACGACAAGCCGCTCGTCGATGTCGGCGGGCGCCTTGAAGTAGTACTCCACGCATTCCAGCGTGGCCGGATCGCGGTAAAGTCCGACGTGGGCGACACGGGCTGCGGGCGCCAGCTCCAGCATTCCGTCCAACATCCCCATTCCCGAGCGCAGGATCGGCGCGAAGACCAGCTTCTTGCCGGCCAGTTGGCGCGCCGTCATGACCTGCATGGGCGTCTCGATCTCCACGGTCTCTAGCGGGAGGTCTCGGGTCACCTCGTAACAGACAAGGCCGCCAATCTCCTTCAGGAGCTGGCGGAAGCTCTTGATCGAGGTGTCCTTTTTCCGCATCAGCGTCAGCTTGTGCTGCACCAGCGGGTGGTCGACGATCGTGACTCCCTTCATGGTTCCCCTCAGAAAACGGTTCCGTCGCTGATAACAGTGAGCGGCGGCGCGCCGTCGGCCCGCCTGGTTGTTGCGATCCGTCGACCCGCCGCCCAAGTGCCTCCCTCCAGCACGCGCGCCAGCGGAAGGACTTCGTCGGAAACACCCAGCCGCTCACGAACCATGGGCGCGATCCTGTCCAGCAAGGCCACCGTAAGTGATCGCCAGGCGACGACCAGGGGCTCGTCCACCAGGTGCGCACGGTCCAGATCGGAGGGATCGCCCGCGGCCAGCACGCCGGTGTCCACGAAAAGGCCTCCGTTGCGATACTCGGCCAGTCCGGTCAGGCCATCGATGTCGACCACCGCGACGCCGGCAGCCTCCAAAGGCTCGATCAACGAATAGCAGAGCCACTGAGAGAGCTTGTGCATCGGCACGAGGCCATCAGTGGCGTCGTCTCGCTTGATCGCAGGGTGCTTCCAGCAGTCGCCAAGCGGCAGGCCACCCAGGCTAAGGCGCCCCGGCCAGATCGGTCCCAGGGCCTCGAGCAACACGTCCAGGATCACCGGTGCGGACAGCTTCCCAGTCCTCGCGCGCGCCGCCATCACATCGAATAGCCCGCCCGGTCGTCCTACCCGTTCGCCCAACCGCCGCAAAAGCGCTGCGCGGCCGTCGAGACCGACCAGCGGATTTTGCGGGCTGACCTGAAAAGCCTCCGCAAGCATCTCGGCGTCCACCTTGGCCAACGCGTCAGCGCGCAGGGGATCGTCCGGGTCAGAAGAGAGCGCTCCGGATTCGAACAGCCGCAGAGACGCGATGCCGAGGCCTTCGGACCTGCCGAGCACAGCGCCCGTCTCGCCATCCCGGTAGCGCCAGGCCGGGCCTGCGCCGGCGTCGAGCAACACCGAGGTCACCGCAAGGTCGAAAGCCGCGCGCGCCTGGTCCTCGGGCGTCGTCCAGGGTGGGTCGCGTTCACCCCAAAGGTCGCGCCCGCCGATGGTGAAGTGTCGCCAGCGCGAATGGAAGGGGACCTTGAGGTTGGGATAGGCCTCGCGGACCACCTGCGCCGTCAGGTCGGCGGCGACGGCCAGGTTCGGCAGGGAGACACGCCATTCGGGGATGTCGCCGGCCGCAGCGGCGGCCAGCATCTCATGAGCGCGATCGCGAACCGCCTGCGCAGTAAGCAGGCTTCGCGCGGCTGTGACGTCCCCAGGCGTGCCGGCGACAATGTCAGCTATCTCAGAATTCCTTCAGGTCGCGGCCGACCACCCGCTTCAGGTCAGCCTTGGTCGGCGGTTTTCCCGAGGTGAAGTAGCCAGCCGCCTTCTTGGCTTCCATCTCGACCGAAGCGTCGTCGGGCACGAGGTAATCCGGGATCGGCACCCGCTCACCGATCTCGACGCCGCCTTTCAGAAGGGCGTCGTACTTCATGTTGGACATCGAGACGAAGCGGTCGATGCGGCGGATCCCGAGCCAGTGGATCACATCGGGCATCAACTGCTGGAAACGCGCGTCCTGGACGCCCGCAACGCACTCCGTGCGCTCGAAATAGGTCGCCGCCTGGTCGCCGCCCGGTTGGCGTTTCCTGGCGTTGTAGACGAGGAATTTGGTCACCTCGCCCAGCGCGCGGCCCTCCTTGCGATTGTAGACGATCAGGCCGGCCCCCCCGGCCTGGGCTTGCCGCGCGGCCTCCTCGATCCCATGGGTCAGGTAGGGCCGGCAGGTGCAGATGTCGGAGCCGAAGACGTCGGACCCGTTGCATTCGTCGTGCACTCGGCAAGTCAGGCTATAGCGTCCGTCGCCGATGCGAGCGGGGTCACCAAACATATAGAGGGTGATCCCGCCGATGGGCGGCAGAAAGACGGAGAGATCCGGCCGCGTCACCAGCTCCGGATACATCCCGCCGGTTTGCTCGAAGAGAGTACGGCGAAGCTGGGTCTCATCGACCTCGAAGCGGCTGGCGATGCCGGGCAAATGCCAAACCGGATCGATCGCCGCCTTGGTGACGGCGATCTCGCCGCCTTCGTGGATGATCCGGCCATCGACCTCCAGGCGGCCCTTGGCGATGGCGTCGCCGATCTCGGGCAGGTGGATGCGCGCCTTGGTGATCGCGATCGTCGGGCGCACGTCGAGGCCTTCCGCCAGTTCTGCGGCGAAATCCTCGGAGACCCGATGGCCCCAGGGATCGAGCGAGACGATCTTGCCGGCCTCATGCCATTGAGCGTGGGGGCCGACCTGCGCCACCGGGTGGGTGTTATGCAGTTCAGGCCGCGTTTCGGCCGCCATCGCTCCGGATGAGATCGCCAGGGCGCGGTAGATTGAATAGGCGCCCCCATGGGCGCCCACTGCGTTGCGGTTGACCCCGGAATTTGGTGTCGCGATGACCGGGCCGCGCTCGCGGGCTGTGGGGGCGTCCCAGTTGATCGAATAGCGGCTCGCAGACCCGCTACCCGGGTGCGACGTGAGGCGGATATGGGATGTCCTGTTTGCGGACATGGTTCGCGCTGGCAAACCTCCGGAATTGACTTGGCAAGCGTTACGGCATTGCCCTTCAAATGGGCACACCCCTGATATGGTTGCGCTTTGGCGTCGGGACCAGCCCCCGGCCCCGACGTTGAGCAAGGCTTCAGCGCAGGCCCGCATCATCTGCTCACGTCGGCCCAGATCGAACGTCTGCGCCATCACAGGTAAGCGACTTCGACGAAGGGTCAGGTCCACCCCCTCTGCCGGAGCTGCAGCAGCGCAAGGACCATCGGGTGCTGGGAACGGCCGGCCAGGCGGCCTAAGGATGAGGTGTGAGCCGACACGCCTATCGCGCCGCGCTGCTGCATGCGCTGGATGATCCCCAGAAGGCGCCGCCCGAAGCCGCCTGGGCTTACCATTCCGACGGGCTGCTGATCGTCGAGGACGGCCTCGTCGCAGCCTTCGGCGACTACCAGGATCTTGCGGCGGGACTCTCGGCGGAAACACCCGTCAGCGGGTTCCCGGGACGGCTGATCGCGCCGGGTTTTGTCGACGCCCACATACACTATCCGCAAACGGACGTTGTCGCGGCCTGGGGCTCACAGCTCCTGGAGTGGCTGAACAGCCACACCTTCCCCGCCGAGCAGGCTTTCGCCGATCGGGCGCACGCCGATGAGGCCGCCGCCTTTTTCCTGGACGAACTCCTGCGCAACGGCACCACCAGCGCGCTGGTGTTCGGCACGGTGCACAAGACCTCTATCGAGGCCCTCTTCGAGGCCGCGCTGGCGCGCGACATGCGACTGATCGCGGGGAAGGTGCTGATGGACCGCCATGCGCCGGCGGCGCTTTGCGACACCGTCGAGAGCGGCCGCGCGGACACCGAAGCCCTGATCCGCGCGTGGCGCGATCGTGGCCGGCTGGGCTACGCCATCACGCCGCGCTTTGCGGTCACTTCGTCGGACGCCCAGCTCGCCATGGCCGGTGAGGTCGCGGCCGCCCATCCGCATGTCCTGATCCACACACACATGTCGGAAAACCTGGAGGAGATAGCCCGCGTCGGCGAGCTCTTCCCCGACCATCGCGACTACCTCGACGTCTATGCGCGCCACGGCTTGGTCACACCGCGCTCGGTTTTCGCCCACTGCGTCCACACGAGCGACGACGCCCTGCGTCGGATGCGCCGCGCCGGGGCGGCGGCGGCCTTCTGCCCCTCCTCGAACCTGCTGTTGGGAAGCGGACTCTTCAGCCTGAAGCAGGCCTGCGATTGCGGAGTAACCATCGGTCTCGGCACCGACATCGGCGCCGGCGCGAGCTTTTCCCTGCTGCACATGATGGGTGAGGCCTACAAGGTCGGCCAGCTCAGGGGCGAGACGCTGGACCCCATGCACGCCTTCTACCTGGCGACCCTGGCCGGGGCGCGGGCGATGAGGATCGACGACAAGGTGGGCAATCTCGAGCCGGGCAAGGAGGCCGACTTCCTGGTCCTCGACCCGGCCGCCACCCCGCTCCTGGCCCGCCGTACGGCCGCGGCGACGACCATCGCCGAGAAGCTGTTCGTGTTGTCGATCCTGGGCGACGACCGGGTGATCGAGCGGACCTACCTCGCCGGTCGGCTGGCGCACAGCCGCGAGAAGATTTGAGGGCCATCGCCTCGCCTCCGCCTGGCAGCTGTGGCCCTAGCGTTTCAATGCGTGGACCACGGCCCATGCTCCGGCGGCAAGGGCCCCCGCGCCGATCAGCACCCAGGTCGTCGAAGGGGCCCCGGACCGGCGTGCAATCGGCAAAGCAAAGGAGAGGCCGAAGGTGCACGACGCCCAGGCCCTGAAACAGCCATAGCCCGCCAAGCATCACAGCCAGTGCGCCGGACAACCCGATCAGGATTTCCATCGGCCATGCGTCCCCATCGGCCGCACGGTGCGTCGGGCCTGCGCCGCTACTCAGTCCCGGCCTTGGACCTGGCCTCGGGGTGCACCAGCACAGTCTTGATGTTCACGAACTCGCGGATGCCGAAGTCGGAGCATTCCCGGCCGTAGCCGGAGTGCTTGACGCCCCCGAAGGGAAGCCGCGGGTCGGAGCGGACGTTCTGGTTCACGAAACTCATGCCGGCCTCAAGCTCATCGGTGGCGATGCGTTCACCGCGCACGACGTCGCCGGTCAGCACCCCGGAGCCGAGACCAAAGAGGCTGTCGTTGGCGATGCGAATGGCGTCGGCCTGGTCAGCGGCCTCGATGACCGCGGCCACCGGCCCGAACAGTTCCTCATCGTGGGCCGGCATGCCAGGGCGCACGCCGCTCAGCACAGTGGCCGGATACCAAGCTCCGGCCTTCGCAGGGACATCGCCGCCGACCAGCGCGCGAGCGCCTTTGCTTACGCTTTCGGCGACCTGACGATGGACGTTGTCGCGGGCCTCGACGCTCTGCAGCGGTCCTAGCTTGGTCGTCTCGTGCCGAGGATCACCCATGGCGTAGGCGCTCATCGCTTCCACCAGCGCTTTTTCGAAGGCGCCGCGGATCTCGGACACGACGATGAACCGCTTGCCGGCGATGCAGCTTTGGCCGCCGTTGACCATCCGCGCGGCTGCCGCGACTTCGGCGGCGGCTGGGATGTGAGCGTCTTCCAGCACGACATAGGCGTCACTGCCGCCAAGTTCGAGCACGCTCTTCTTGAGGACCCCGCCAGCCTGTGAGGCGACTTCCCGCCCGGCTTCCACTGAACCGGTCAGGCTCACGGCGGCGATGGCGTCGGCCTCGATGATCGCGCGCACGTCGCGGCTGGGAATCAAAAGGGTCCGGAACACGTTTTCCGGAAAGCCGGCCTCGCGGAACACGTCCTCGATCGCGAGCGCACAGCCCGGCACGTTGCTTGCGTGCTTCAGCACCGCGGTGTTGCCCGCCATGAGCGTCGGCGCGGCAAAGCGGAACACCTGCCAGAACGGAAAATTCCAGGGCATCACGGCCAAGATTGTCCCAAGCGGCCGGAACGCCACCTTGGCCCGTGGCCCGCCCATGTCGACCGCTTGGTCCGCCAGGAAGCCGGCGGCGTGCTCGGCGAAGAAATCGCAATTTCCGGCGCATTTCTCGATCTCGGCGCGCCCTTCGACGAGCGTCTTGCCCATCTCCTCCGTCATCAGGGCGGAAAATTCCTCCCGGCGAGCCCGCAACACCGCCGCGGCGCGGCGCATCATGGCGGCCCGCTCGGCGATGCCGGTTCGCCGCCAGTCGTCGAAAGCCAGGCGAGCCTTCCCTGCGATCTGCAGCGCCTCGTCGGGGGTGTGGCCGAGATAGCTTCGCCCGGGATCGGCTGTCGCAGGATCGACCGTCTGGAAGTTGGGCTTCTGCGCCATGTCCATCGGCAAGCTCCTTCACACCCTGGGCGGTGAACTGATCAAGGTCTGGCCGGTTGCATGCCGCCGTTACCGCGTTGCAGCCGAACGGCCCTGCGCCGTCAGTTCCAGGATCGCAACCACCAGGTGATAGAAGGACGTGGCGGGAGCCGGCTCTTCAACGAATGTTCCATCGGGGCGCAGCTTGTCGCGCCAGGCGCCGCGGGCTGGAACCTGCAGGTATTGCGCCAGTCCGCTGGCTGCACGGACCGCCTGGGCTTCCTCGCCCAGCGCCAATGCCGCCTTCAGGCGCTCGGTCTGCGGCCAGAGCCGAGCAGACCCGTCGCGCACCGAGAAGTCGTCCCACAACGCGTTCACCGCCACTTCGCGGCCGGCATCTACGCCACGCAGACCGTTCTCGTAGAGCCGCCTGGCGGCGGTCAGCGCTTTCGGCTCGGCGCGCGACTGGCCCCAACGCTGCAAGAGCCAGGCCCATTCGAACTGGTGGCCGGGCTCCACCAGCCCTTCTTCGCCGGCCAGCGCGCGCCACTCGGCGTCGAAGAACTCGCGCATGGCGCCGGTCGCCGGATCGATGAACCGCTCCATGGCCAGGCCTGCGATCTCATCGGAGAGGGCTGCCCATGGCGCGCCCGCCGCGGCTTCCAGGGCAAGAGAGCTCTCGAGCAGGTGCATATGGCAGTTGGCCTGGTAGGGGTGTGGCCCGTTTTCCCGAAAGCCGCCGGCCGGAACGCGCCGCGCGTCCAACGCCGCCAGCGTGCGCTCTGCCCGGCCGATAAGGTCGCCCGCTCCCGGTTCAGCCGCCAGCAGCGCAGCCATCGCGAGCATTGCGAACGCCTGCTCGTAGATGTCCGCCGCCGGGTCCAGTGGCGTGCCGTCGGAGGCGACGCGATTTATGAACAGGCCATCGGCGCGACCGTAGACCGCTACGAAACGCGCCCAGCCCTCGCGCGCCACCGGCAGCCAGTGCTCGCCATGGCCGGCGCTCGCCGCCGAGGCGAAGGCGAACACCTGGCGCGCTTGCGCGCGCGCCCGACGCGGCCCCTCGACTGGGGAGCCGTCGACGATCAACGCCTCCTGGAAGAGCCCGCCAACAGGATCGACACCCGCCCCGGCCCAGAGCGGCAGGGCGGCTTCGCGCAGCCAGGCGTCATACCAGGCAGCGGCTTGGGTGAGTGTCTCGAACCTTAGCGGCATCGGGCTATCATGGTGGATTCTCGGGCGATCCGCGCGTGTCAGGCGTCGCAACTCCTGACGGCGTGAGCCACGTGGAACGATCCCGAGTGAGACAGCACGATCCAGTCGCCGCAGCGAGCGATGACTGGTCCTTCCGGCGTGCGCACCTGAACGGCTGCGCTCTCCACCACTGCGCAGGCTTCCTCGCCCAGCCAACGCCATAGCGTGCGCCAGCTCTTCTTGTCGCTTGGCGGCGGCACCCGCAGGGCGGCGCCGTGGTCGAAAGGCGGATGGAGGCGAATGGCGCGCATGGAACCCGCGACTGACAATGAACTCATTGAGTCGAATTCGGGGTGCTTCGGTCACCAAGTGCTTAACCGGCGCCACTCCGAAGCGACCGGCGCCACTCCGAAGCGGGACAAATCGACGCAAAATCTCGCCTATGACGCGTCTTTTGGTGACTCTTACGGCTGAGGTTGCATATTCTCGAACCAGCGGTTTTTCGGACCTCTTTGCGAAGCGGAAATTAAAACCTTAACCTATGGTCGAGCTTACGCGCGGATCGGGGGCGTTCCACGCTGAGAAGGGGCTCGGAGAGGATCGCAACTTGGCAGACCCGTCGACGAAGGCGCCGGATCCTATGGATGTCGCCTTGGGAGCCGCGGTGCGCATCCGCAGGCGCACGATTGGCATTTCGCAAGAAGCGCTCGCCGACCAATGCGGCGTCAGCTTCCAGCAAATCCAGAAATACGAGAATGGAGCGAATCGAATCTCGTTCTCGCGGCTCGTGCAGATCGCGCGCGCTTTGAAATGCCGCGTGGTCGACCTGATGGACGTCCTGGACGGCCCTGATCGCGAAACGACAGGAGACCTCGATCTGCTCACGCGGATGCGGACTCCTGGCGCACTCGAGTTGCTGGCGGCTTACGAACAGATGCCGCCCGAAGCGCGGGCCTCGCTCGTCGGCCTGCTGCGCGCGTTGACAGCGCAAGCCGCCGTCACGCCCGTCAAGAGCCGCCGGGTCGCCTAAAGGAACTCCTGGGTGCTCCCCGGCGCGACTCAGCTCTCCGCCAGGAGCCTGTCGATCACCGAGGCGGCGCCCCGGCCTGCCCAATCGGCTTCCCCGGAGATACGCCCGCGTTCGAGGCCATCCTTGCCCAGGATGATCGTCGTCGGCATGCCGCTCGCTGCCGGCCTGAGCGCCCAGGGCAGCTTGGCCTCGGGGTCATTGTAGAAGGTAAGTGGGGCCTGCTGGGCGATGAAGGCCTTGGCCTGATCCCTCGCCTCGGGTTTGTCGATGCTGACCGCGACCACCGCCACCGGTTTGCCGGCGTAGGCCCTGGCCAGGGTGGCCAGTGTGGGCATCTCGATCTTGCAGGGACCGCACCAGGTCGCCCACAGGTTCATCACCACGACCTTGCCCTTGAAGTCGGCCGCCGTGAGCTTCTTGCCGTCCTCGTCGAAGAAGGCGTAGCTCGGCGGCAGGACGCCATCGGCGGGGTGCTCCAGCTTCAAGGCGACGTCGTGCGTGGCGGTTGCGACAGGCACGGAAGTGGGCGCCTGCGGCGCCGACTTGGTCGAGGCCTCCACGATGATGTAGACAACCGCCGCGACGCCTATAGCAGCGGCGCCCCAGAGGGCCCATGTCAGGACCCCGCCCCTGGGCTTGCCCGCGGACTGATCGTTCATATGACTGACGACTCCTCTGACGCCCCGAAAACGGCCGGCCCCGGTGGGCAGGCCATGTGGGGCGGACGTTTTTCGGACAAACCCGCCGAGCTGATGCAGGCGATCAACGTCTCCATCGGCTTCGATCGCAGGTTGGCGGCCCACGACCTGGAGGGGTCCCGAGCGCACGCCGCGATGTTGCAAAAGACCGGCGTCATTACAAGCGAGGACGCCCAGGCGATCCTGAAAGGGCTGGAGGCCATCGGCAAGGAGATGGCCGCGGGCGCTTTCCCGTTCCGGGCGGAGTTCGAGGACATCCACATGAACGTGGAGGCCCGTCTGCGCGAGCTGATCGGGCCGGCGGCCGGCCGGCTGCACACCGCGCGTTCGCGCAACGACCAGGTGGCGCTCGATTTCCGCATGTGGGTGCGCGAAGCCTGCGACCGTACCCTGGCCCAGATCCGTGCGCTGCAGAAGGCGCTGGTCGCCAAGGCCGAGCCGAACGCCGCGACCCTCATGCCGGGCTTCACCCACCTGCAACCGGCCCAGCCGGTGACCTTCGGCCACCACCTGATGGCCTATGTGGAGATGTTCGGCCGTGACGCCTCGCGATTCGCCGACGCCAGGCGGCGGATGAATGAGAGCCCGCTAGGCGCCGCGGCTTTGGCCGGCTCGCCCTTCCCCATCGATCGTCATGCCACGGCCAAGGCGCTGGGTTTCGAAGCGCCGGCCGCCAACTCGCTGGACGCCGTGGCGGACCGCGACTTCGCCCTCGAAGCCTTGGCCGCGGCCAGCATCTGCGCCATCCACCTGTCGCGACTGGCCGAGGAGATCGTGATCTGGATGACGCCGCAGTTCGGCTTCATCGCACTCACCGACGCCTTCACCACCGGCTCGTCGATCATGCCGCAGAAGAAGAACCCCGACGCCGCTGAGCTGGTACGGGCCAAGGCGGGCCGCCTGTTGGGCTCATTCACCCAGCTCGCCGTGGTGATGAAGGGCCTGCCGCTGACCTACTCAAAGGACATGCAGGAGGACAAGGCGCCGACCTTCGAAGCCTTCGACGCCCTCGAACTGTCGCTGCGCGCCATGGCCGGGATGGTCGCCGACCTCGAGCCCAACAAGGACCGCATGGCCGCGGCGGCTGGAGCCGGTTTCTCGACCGCGACGGATCTTGCGGACTGGCTCGTGCGCAACCTTGGCCTGCCGTTCCGCGATGCCCACCATGTCACCGGAGCGGCTGTGAAACGGGCCGAACAGTTGGGTTGCGACTTGCCGGGCCTGCCGCTTGCCGAACTTCAGGCGTTGGAACCAAGGATCACCGACGGTGTCTACGACGTGTTGAGCCCCGCCGCTTCGGTGGCCAGCCGAATGAGCTACGGCGGGACCGCGCCCGATCAGGTGCGCGCCCAAATCCACCGTTGGAAGGAGTTCCTCGCATGAACCTTCATCATCTCTCCCGGGCCTGCGCGGTCCTTCTGATCCTTGGCGCGCCGCTTGCGGCGTGCGGCAAGCTGGGCCAGCTCGAAAAGCCCGGGCCTTTGAACGGCGCCGGCCGGGCCACCGAACGTCAGGCTGACGAGCAACAGCGTCAGGCGCAGGACCGCGAGCGGCCCGTCGACACCATCGATCCGCGCGATCGCACCACCGACCCTGCCCCGCCGCGCACTTTGCCGATCGAGGGCGCGCCGCGAGATCCCGGGCGCTCCGGCCCGCAGGGTGCGCTCCCCGACCCGTACGCCAACCCGCGATGAATCACTTCGAACTTAAGGGGGGTGAGCTCCATTGCGAGGACGTACCGCTGGCGGAGATCGCCAAGGCGGTCGGCACGCCGGTCTACGTCTATTCGTCAGCGACGCTGGAACGGCACTTCACGGTGCTTCGCGACGCGCTGGTCGGCGCGGGCCTGAAGGATCCGCTGATCGCGTTTGCGGTGAAGGCTAACTCCAACGTCGCAGTCCTTCGGACCCTCGCCAACGTTGGCGCCGGCGCTGACGTGGTGTCGGAAGGCGAAATCCGCCGGGCCCTGGCCGCGGGCGTGCCCAGCGAGCGCATCGTCTTCTCCGGCGTCGGTAAAACGGAGGCCGAGATCGCCTTTGCACTGGAGGCCGGTGTCGCCGAGATCAATCTGGAGTCCGAACCGGAACTGCACCTGGTGAGCGCGGTCGCCCAACGCCTGAGCAAGCGCGCGTCAGTAGCCATCCGGGTCAACCCTGACGTAGAGGCGGGCGGCCACGCGAAGATCTCCACCGGCAAGGCGGAGAACAAGTTCGGCGTGTCGCTGGCTGAGGCGGAGCGGCTCTACGCCAACGCCGCCAACATGGCCGGTGTGCGGCCGGTCGGCGTCGCCTGCCACATCGGCAGCCAGATCACCGACCTCGCCCCCCTCGAGGCGGCGTTTCGCAAGATGCGCGCGCTGGTGGAACGCCTGCGCGCCGAAGGTTTGGGCGTCGAGCGCCTCGATCTGGGCGGCGGCCTGGGGGCCCCTTACTTCAATCAGCCGACGCCGCCGGAACCCCGCGACTACGCCGCCATGATCGCCGGAGTGATGGACGGCCTGACCGGCATCCAATTCGCCTTCGAGCCCGGGCGAATGATCGCTGCAAACGCCGGCGTGCTGGTAGCTCGCGTCCTGCACGTAAACGAGAGACCCGAGGGGCGGAAGTTCCTGGTGTTGGATGCAGCCATGAACGACCTCCTGCGGCCAGCTATGTACGACGCCTATCACGACATCCGGCCGGTTAAGCCGCGGTCGGGAGAGCCCTTGGTCTACGATGTGGTTGGGCCGATCTGCGAGACGGGCGACACCTTCACCCGCGACCGCCTGCTGCCGCCGCTGGCGGCCCGCGACCTGGTGGCCTTCATGACCGCAGGCGCCTATGGCGCGGCAATGTCGAGCGAATACAACAGCCGCCTGCTGGCGCCTGAGGTTCTGGTCAGAGGCGCTGATTACGCGATCGTTCGACCTCGCCCGAACTACAACGATATGCTGGCGCGCGAGCGAGCCGCGCCGTGGCTATGACGCGGGCCTGAGCGAAAGCTAGGCCTGCGCCGGATATTGCTCAACGACGCGGCTGCTGCTCCAGAGCTCCATGGCGCGGCGTTCGCGCTGCTCCTCGGCGTAGTCCTTGGCCTCCGAATCGGAGGCCACTTCGAAAGACACCGCTTCTCTGATGCGGCCGCCCTCGTCGAACAGATAGAGCTGGTAGCTAGGCATACTTACTCCAGCCGC
Organism: Phenylobacterium sp.; assembly: GCF_036495085.1. GTDB lineage: Bacteria > Pseudomonadota > Alphaproteobacteria > Caulobacterales > Caulobacteraceae > Phenylobacterium. The sequence goes on from NZ_DASXNL010000155.1 coordinate 22,530, forward strand.
CCCCACAGGCGACGTCCAACGTCTCCTCGCCGGTTTAACGCGCAACTTTCGCCGCCGTTCCCCAATCGTTCGGAAAATCATCGCGTCTTGGCTACTCAGCGCGGGTGGTTCGGAGGAACTGCAGGCGTTCCTTTTCGCCGGAAATCCGGAGGGAAAGGCGTTGGCAGAGCCCCTCCCTGGAGTCCGCCGCCTGGCGTTCGCGCGCGACAAGCTGTGCGGCTATCGGACCGAGATAGGGCTTCAAGGCGCTTGTGATCGCCTCGACCTCCTCGGTCGTTATCCGGTCTGGGGCCGGCGGGCCTTCGGGGATTTTCGTCGTCCTCGGCGTAACGACCTGGCCCGCGGGGCGATGATCGGTGGCCCAGTCGAGGAAGCTCTTGCGGTCGAGCGGATTGGCGATGCTGCGGGCGAGCTCTTCATAGAGCTCCCGGCGATTCGACGCCTTGCCCGCAGCTTGCCGGACCAGCACTCCGGCGATCGGCCCCATGAAGCCGGTCAGCCGCCGTTTCGCATCCTGCAGGACGTCGCCCGAAAGGCCCGGCGCCATCGGACCTGCCTCCTCCCGTGGCGCCTCAGCCTCGCCCGCCTGTCTGCGGATCGTCGTCACACAGCGGCGGACCGCCTCATCGAAGTCTTTGGTCGCGTCGAGAAACTGCATTCGCGTCATGCGCAGCGGCGGAGTGCACGGTTCGATCAGGATGGGAATGATGTCCTTCTGACCGTCGAGGGCGACACTGACCTCGTCAGCCACGTTCGAACTTGCCGCCGAACGTGGCGAAAGGATCACGACCATCCCCTCGCAGCCCCGGACGGCAGTCTCCACGGCCCTGTCCCAGTGCTGGCTCGGACGAATGTCGTATTGGTCGACCCAAACCGAGACGCCCGCGGCGATGAGCGCATCGGCGACCCGCAGGGCGACGCGCTCGTCTAGCCGGGCATAGCTCAGAAAGTAGGTCGTCATGGCGCGGAGCGCTCCGTGGCAGGCAAACCTCTCACCCCTCGGAGAGCATGCGCAAGGCTTCCTGGAGGCTGCGGCGCATGAGGTTGATGGCGTTCGATAGCCGGGCGATCTGGTCGGAACCGCTGCGCACGTATTCCGGAACGTCCATGTCTCCCATGCTGACCGCCTCGGCGGTCTTGGCCATTCGGTCGATCGGCCGGATCACCATGAAGCCCAGCAGAAGGTTGAGGAGCAGGAACAGGAGCGCAAAGACGCCACCATAGATGCCCAGGAACAACAGCCTCACGTGAGCGGCGCGCGCAACGGGCACCGACATCGGCACGCTGACGATCTGGGCTCCTATGATCTCGTTCGGCTGCCAGCCGAAGCCGTTCTGTGGGCCATAGAGCACGACCATGGACTTCGGCGCCGCCTGCGGCGTCGAATGGCAACTTAGGCAGGCCGGCTTGCTCACCAGCGGGCGGGCCAGGTTCAGGGTCGGGCCTATCGGTGTCTGGCGCTCCGTCACGATCTCCTGCTTCAGCGGATGATCGCGGAAGTCGTTGATGACGTCGGCTTCCCAGTCGCTGGCGCGGTCCTCGGGATTGGTGGGATTGAGCGCGGCCTCGCGGTAGCTGTAGTCGACGAACTTCGCATGCAGCACGTCGAAGTTCTTCTTCGCCGCGTAGGCGGACACGGCCTGCGGATGGAAGGTCGCTTCCATGTCGCTCTTCAAGAGCGGCGCGATCTGTTCGGAGGTGTACTTCCGAGCGCCGGCGGCGCTCTCCATCATGATCCGCGAACTCTGCAACACCTCGTCGCGCGTGAGGGCCTGGAGGATCGGGGTCGCGGCAACGGCAAAGAGGCCGACGCCCAGCAGCGCGACGAACAGCAACGTTAGATTGAACTTCGTTCGGAGACCCATGGCGCCCCTCCGGTTCTCGGCCGGACAGTCGCCCAAGGGCGAAGATCATTCAATGGTTTCGGTGCGGCTTCGGCCTAGAGGTCGGCGCAGGAGCTCATGTTGACGGGGCGATGGTCAGTACGGGTCCAGCCTGATGCCGCCTTGTCGAACTGCGCGGCCCGGACGCCAGACTGGCTGTGTTTGAACTTGGGGTCGAAGCCGTTCCAGGTCATGGCCGCCACGACGCGGGCGGTGGCGCCCTTGGCCTGGTCGGCAGGCGAAATTGTGCGCTCGGCCTTGCAGGCGACCTCGAAGCTCTCGCACTTCTCACCCTCAGCCTGGCTCTTGCAGAGCGGATCGGAGGCCATGATTTCGGTGCGCCACTTCAGGATCTCCGTGTCGAGGCCGGCGAACTTGTCACCGGCCTTGCCGGACTGATGCGCCTGGTTGCAGCCGCCAAGGATCAATAGGGCCGCGATGGCCGCCGCGCGTCTCGTCAAGTTATGAACTCCCATGGGTTGGTCGCGCTGGAAGCCGCAACGATGCGGCGGCAATAGGGCGGAGCCCTTCTAGTCCAACGCGCCGATGTAGGGGAGGCCGCGATAGGCCCCGGCCGCGTCCATGCCATAGCCGACCAAAAACCGGGCAGGCGCCTCCCAGGCGACAAAGTCCGGCTCGATCGCCCGCAGGGTCGGCCACGGCTTGCGGGCAAAGACCGAGGTCAGGACCTTGCCGGCGCCGGCGTCGCGCACCAGCCGGGCGGCTTCCGACAGCGAAAGGCCGGTGTCGAAAACGTCGTCGACGACCAGCGCCGTTCGGCCGGCCAGCGGCCGCTGCAGGTCGGCGCGCACCTCGCAGCGTCCGAGGCTCGCGCGGGCGTCGCCATAGGACGCGAGCCAAAGGGCGTCGAAGCCCACATTGCAGCCCAGCTGTGACAGGGCGCGGGTCAAGTCGGCGCAGAACCAAAGTCCGCCGGTGAGCAGGCAGACCGCGACTGTCCTGTCGTCGACACGAGGCGCGATGACCCGCGCGAGCGCGGCGACGCGCGTGGCGACCTCTTCCTCGGAAAGCAGGACAGTGGGAACAGCGTCAGTCATGAGGCGGCAGCGCGTCGGGGCTGCCCGCGGGCAGTGGCCTGGCTTCAGCCGGCTCTGCGCTCCCCAGGCTCGCCTCGTCCGCTCGCGCCGGGCCCTGCACGGAGCCCCGGCCGCCAGCAAGATCAAAGGTCACTTCCATGTCCCGGACGCCGGCGGGCGGATCGACAAGGGCGATCGCGAAATTGCGGACGGCGCGGGCCGGCATCTCGCCGTCGATGGGCCTTGCGACCTTGACCGCCAGTGGCTTGCCCGCGTGGTCCAGCAGGCTGATGCGGAGCGCCGGCGCGCTTGAGGCCGCGTCGCGTTGGTTGCGGATCCGCCCGGTCACCTCCAGCACCGGTCGCCCCCCTTGGAAGGTGGGTTCGGCGTGGACGTCCTCGATCACGAGGTTGCTAACCGCCATTCCGAGGCCGGCGTAGGCCGCCCGGCTGACTGGCAGGAACCGCACCACCTGAGCTCGGAACGCGACCGCGGCGGCGACCAGCGCTGCGATCACCACGGCCGCGCCGACCCAGACCAGCACCTTTCCCCCGGCCGCCCGTCGCGGTTCGCGAGTCGGTTTGATTGTGTAGGCAGGCGCCGCCGCCGGCTCAGGCTCAGGCTCCTCCGCAATCCGTTCATGTACAGCCGGATCGGCGACGGGCGCGACTTCCGGTTCGGAATCGGGGTGCGCCGGCGGCGCTTCGTGCGCCTCCACCGCTGCTTCCGCACGCGCCGTCCAGCGCGCCCCGCAATTCGAGCACTTCACTGTTCGCCCAGCCGGCGAAATCCGTGAGTCGTCCACGAAATAGCTGGTGGCGCACTCTGGACAGGTCAGTATCATGACGATCGAATCGGACGCTCCCGCAACCTCCCTTTCGAGGTCGCCGATTTCGGCCTTCATGTCCAGAAACCCCGACGCCGCTCCGGCGACCAAATCCGCCGATCAGGTCGTCCGTTTCGACGATGTCTCCATGCGCTACGGGCGCGGGCCGGACGTGCTGCGCGACCTCAACTTTTCGTTGCCGCAGGGTTCGTTTCACTTCGTGACCGGTCCATCGGGGGCCGGCAAGACCTCGCTCTTGAGGCTGATCTATCTGGCCGCCAGCCCGTCGAAGGGGCAGGTGCATCTGTTCGGCCAGGACACCGCACTCGCTTCGCCCGCAGCGCGACCGCAGATTCGCCGGCGAATTGGCGTGGTGTTCCAGGATCTCCTTTTGCTCGACCACCTCTCCGCGTTCGATAACGCGGCCCTGCCCTTGCGGATTGCTGGCCGCAAGCCGGCGGAATACAGGACCGACGTGGGCGAGTTGCTCACCTGGGTCGGGCTGGGCGGGCAGATGAACGCGCTCCCACCGACTCTGGCGGGCGGCGAGCGCCAGCGGCTGGCGATAGCGCGCGCGGTGGTCAATCGCCCCGAGATTCTGCTGGCGGACGAGCCGACCGGCAACGTCGATCCGGAGATGGCGCTGCGCATCTTCCGGCTGTTCGTGGAGCTCAACCGGCTTGGGGCCACCGTTCTCATCGCCACGCATGACCAGGACCTGATCGCGCGGTCGGGGCGCCCCGTGCTGCAACTGGAGCGGGGACGGATCAGCGCCGCGCCGCCACAAGGTCCGGCGGCCACGTGAGCGAGCCTTTTGATCCCCAACGCTGGCGCCCAGCGCCATTTCTGCCCGAGCGCGAGGCAAGGGACGTCGCGCTGATCTTCGTCGTCGCGGTGTTATGCTTCCTGGCCTGTCTGACCGCCATGGGGGTTATCGCCGCCGACCGAGCGGCCCGAGGATGGACGGCGCAGTTGACCGGCGAAGCCACGGTGATCGTGCGGCCCCACGGCGGCGAGACGCCCGACGCGGCCGCCGCCCGCGCCGCGGAGACCTTGGCTGGGACCGCCGGTGTGACCGAGGCCAGGGCGCTGGAGCCCGCCAAGGCCTACGACCTGATTCGTCCCTGGCTGGGCGACGTCAGCGATTTGGAGGACCTTCCGGTTCCCAGGCTGGTCGCCGTCACCCTGGACGCCAGGCATCCGGCCGACGCCAAGCGCCTGAACGCGGCCCTCCAGGCTCAAAGGATCGATGCAACGGTCGACGACCATTCCCGCTGGATCAAGGACATACGTGGCGCGGGTCGGTTGGTGCGCTGGCTGGGCGTCGGCGTCTTCGCGCTCATCGCCGCCGCGGCGGCCGCAGTGGTGGCGTTCGCGACCCGCGCGGGGCTTGCGGCGCGGCGAGACGTGGTCGAGGTGCTGCACATGGCCGGCGCCGAGGACCGCTTCATCGCCAGGCTGTTCCAGGTGCGATTCGCCCGCGTCGCCGGCCTCGCGGGCCTGATCGGGGCGGTATCGGCCGGGGTGCTGGGCGCGGGCCTGCGTTTTGCTGGCGGCGGCCAAGGGCTGACCCCTGCCCTACCGCTGGCCTGGAGCGACATCCTCGCCGTAGTCCCCTGTCCGCTTTTGGCCGCCCTGGTGGCCGCCGCTGCGGCCCAGGTCACGGCGATGCGGTTGATCCGCGGCATGCGATGATGTTGGCGCCTTGAAAACCCTGGCGGCCTTGCTGGTGCTGGCGCTGATCTGGGCGTCCGGCCTGATGGCGTTCGCGACGCGCGTTCAACAGTCGACGCCGCCGGCGGATCCACCGCCGGCCGATGGGATCGTGGTCCTTACCGGCGCCAATTCGAACGAACGCATCGCTGCGGCGGTCGATCTGCTGGCCGCGCATCGCGGGCGGCGCGTCCTGGTCTCAGGTGTGAACCGGGTGGTCAGCCGCGAGGAGTTGCGGACGGCCTCAAACACCGTTCGCAGGCTCTACGATTGCTGCGTCGATCTCGGCTTCAACTCGGTCGACACCGTCAGCAACGCCCGCGAAACGGCCGATTGGGCCAAGACGATGCGCTTTCAGAGCCTGACGATCGTTACGATGGACTACCACATGCCCCGCGCGATGCTCGAGTTGCGCGCAGTCCTGAGGCCGCCGGCCTTCACTTTGCAGACCTATGCGGTGCCGACCCCGATGCTGAAGGCCCGCGAATGGTGGCGCTCGCCACGCGCTACGCGCTTGATGGTGGTGGAGTATTCCAAGTATCTGGCGATCCTCGGCCGCGAGTTGGTGCTGGGGCTCGGTCCCCCCGCAGACTCCGTGGCGCCTCAGAAGGGCTGACCTTGCTCCTCGTGCGATCCTACCTCTTCACGGCGCTGTTCTACCTGTGGTCAGTGTTCTGGGTGCTTTTGATCTCGCCGCTCATGCTGGGGCCGCGAATCTGGATGGTGCGTTCCTGGACGATCTGGTCGCAGGGCGTGATGCTGCTGTTGCGCGTCGTGTGCGATATTCGCGTCGAGTTCAGGGGTCATCAGCATATGCCCACGGCCCGTGCGCTGATCGCGCCCAAGCACCAGTGCATGTTCGACGTATTCGCCCAGTTCGCGGTGCTGCCCGACAGCTGCTTCGTGACGAAGAAGGAACTGATGTGGATTCCATTCTTCGGTTGGTACGCCGCCAAGGCGCGGATGATCTCGGTCGATCGAGAGGCCGGGTCCACGGCGCTGCGCAAGATGGTCGCCGACGCCAAGGACCGCTTCAGCCACGAGCGGCAGATCGTGATCTTCCCTGAGGGCCATCGGGGCGAGCCCGGCCAACCCGGCGACTACAAGCCGGGGATCGCCGCCCTCTATCGCGAACTCGATGCGCCCGTGCATCCCATGGCCACCAATGCGGGCGTTCACTGGCCGGCGCATGGTCTCATCCGGCGGCCAGGGACCATCGTCTACGAATACCTCGAGCCCATCCCGCCTGGCCTGAAGCGCGCAGAGTTCATGAGAACTCTTGAAGACCGCATCGAGACGGCGTCGACGGCCCTGCTCGGGCTCTAGTCGTGGTTGGACCTGGAGGACGCGCGGTTAGCGGACAGCCATGGGCGCTAGGCTTCGCGGGCTTCCACCAGCCCTAGCAGCATCTGCATCGAGCGGTCTCGAATACCCTCCTGGGCAAGGTGTTCGACCAGGTCCCGCAGGTAGTCGACATTACGACCGGAAAGGCCGTTGGCTCCGGCGATCAGTTCGGCCTGGCGCTCCAGGCTCAAGGCGCCAGCCCACTGCGGATGACGCACATCGGAAAGAAAGACCATCGCTTCGACCCGTCGGCCATCCCCCAGCCGCACGAAGCGACGCGCCTCCACATAGGTCTCAGTCGGCTGTTCGCGCTCCAGCAGGTAGGCGTAGACGTCCGGCCAATCCTCGGACGCGATTCGGTAGGCCATGCCCCGCACCGAACCCCCGGGCGCCAACCCCAGGACGAGGCCTGGTCTTTGGTAGGTTCCGCGGTGGTGGACCGAATAGATGCAGAACGCGCGTCGGCGGCCCGGCAGGGTCGCTGCGACGCGTTCAGCGAAAGCGAAGCCGGGCCTCCACATCAGGCTCCCGTAGCCGAAGACCCAAAGCTCGTTCGACATCCCGCCCCGCGGCTATAAGAGACCTAATGTCTGTGCACGATCCCTCTCCGCCCCGCAAATCCCGCAGGCTTGGCTTGTGGCTGCCCTTCGTTGTGTTGGCGCTGGCTGTCGCCGGCTGGAGCGCAGTCTGGTTCTGGGCCAAGGGCCAGGCGCAGTCGCGGATTGACGAGGCGGTCCAGACGCTAGGTCGCGCCGGCTGGCAGCTTACCTGGAAGGAGCGGCAGATCGGCGGCTATCCGTTCCGCATGGACGTCACGCTTACGGACGCCCGTATCCGCGAGCCTTCCGGCTGGGCGCTGGAATCGCCGCGGATCGAGGGCGAAGCCTACATGCACGCTATCACCCATTGGTTGATCGCCGCACCCGAGGGGATCACCTTCGTACGTCCCGTCGGCGGACCGGTGGCGGTGAAGGGCGACCTCATACGCGCGAGCGTGAGCCATTTCGACACCCGACCCCCCAGTGTCTCGTTCGAAGGCGTCAAGCTGACTTTCACCCCGCAGCCGGGAGCCCAGCCGTTCGCGCTTACCACAGCTGACCGGGTCGAGTTTCATCTCCGCGCCGGACCGGACGACGAGGGCGGCGTCTTCGCGCGCCTGGACAACGGCAAGGCTCGGCTCTCCGGTCTCTTCGCCCGCGTGGCCGGCGACAAGCCGATCTCAATCGTCTGGAACTCCACGCTATCGAAGATGAGCGCCTTCGCCGGCGCCGACTGGCCCGAGGCGGTGCGTCACTGGACCGACGCCGGTGGTCGAATGACCGTTCGCCAGGCCGGGATCACCGCTGGCGAGGCGGTTGTTGGATCGAACGCAGGGAACCTGGGCGTCGGGCATGACGGGCGGCTCTCCGGCTTGTTGGATGTCACCCTGCGCCAGGCGCCAAGAGCCTTGGGCGCGTTGGGCGACGAAGGGGTCATCGACCGCGATGCCGCCCAAGCCGCCACTGCGGTTGCCGAGGCTCGCCGTGGCGGCGACGAAGCGGCCCGGGCGACACTTGATTTCCAGGCTGGCCGCACCACCCTGGGTCCCGTAGCCCTAGGCCCCGCGCCCAAGGTCTACGAGGCGCGTTGAAGGCTGGGGGACCCATGGCCTCGCTTTACGACCGCTTCATTCTACCCAGGCTGCTGGCTTGCGGATGTTCGTCGCCACCGACCATGAAGCAGCGCGCCAAGGTCGTGCCCCGAGCGACCGGGCGAGTGCTGGAGCTTGGCATCGGCCTTGGCCTCAATCTTGGCTTCTACGATCCGGACAAGGTCGAGAGCGTCACGGGGGTCGATCCCTCCGCGGAACTCCGCTCGGCGGCGGTCGCTGCGCCGCGAGACCCGAGGCTCGCCGTCAGCGTCGTCGAGGGGACCGCTGAGGCCTTGCCGTTCGAAGACCATAGCTTCACAACCGTGGTCTGCACCTTCACCCTCTGCTCGGTCCATTCGCCGGCAGCAGCGCTCGCCGAGGCTCGCCGGGTGCTACGGCCCGGCGGGACCCTGCTCTTCTGTGAGCACGGACTGGCCCCCGACCTTGGTGTCGCCAAATGGCAGCGGCGGATCGAGCCCCTCTGGAAGCGCATGGTCGGCGGATGCCACCTGACGCGCCCGGTCTCCAGCGCTATCGCCGCATCGGGTTTCGCGCTCGCTCAGGTGGAGAGCATGTACGTACCGAACACGCCCAGGATCGCCGCCTGGAACGAATGGGGTTCAGCAACACCGGCCTGACTATGACGCCCGTTTGCGCAGGAAAGCCCAACTCCTGAACCCGACGAACAACAGCGCGGCCACCGCTAGCGCGGCCAGGACGGGCGCAAGAATGGCGAGAAGCGAGAGGATCGCCGACACAGCATCCTCGACCAGGGAGACGATCGGATTGCCCAGTCCGGCCGTGGTCGTCGTGCTGACCACCCGCGTGCCGGCTTGGGCGGCATGGAACGCCAGCGCTGTCGGGGCGCCGACGATGAGCCCCGCCACAGCAGCCATGGCCGGGTCGACGTGACTGAAGACGGCGCCGGCCGCAAGAACGCCGGCCAGGGGGCGGGTCACGACGCCCACGCCGCTCAGGGCGTGATCGACGAGCGGGATCTTGTCTGCCGCCAGTTCGACGACCGTTGCGACACCGAGGGCGACCAGCGCATGGGTCGAACCCAGCCAGGCCACATGCGGATTGATCGTGACGCCGAACAGCCCCATGCGCGCCACCGCCGCCAGCACCAACAGAGGCAGAAATGTGCGCAGGCCGGTCGCGGCGGCTAGGCCGAGGCCCATCAAAGCCGGCAGGACCCAGACTTCCATTGGGCTTCCGATCGAGGCTGGCGGGCGCCCAGCTTAGGCCACTTGAGGCTCACCAGCGAATGGAAGGTAGGCTGGCCTGAAGGTCGAATTTCGGGCGTGGAGCCAACAGCCGTTCGTGGCGTTGCTTGGACGTTTGACTTGGCCTGAAGGCAGACCGACGGCACACCTAGGCCATGACGCACGAAGAGATGGCGAAGACGCTGGAGGCCACCGGCGAATATCGGGTCCTGAGACGCCTTTCACCTCGGACCCCACTCAAGGCGGATGGCCCAACGCGCCTGGGCCTGTTCGTGGACGTCGAGACCACGGGCCTGGACCCGGCCCGAGACGAGATCATCGAGCTCGCCATGGTGCCGTTCACATATTCCTTGAGCGGCGAAGTGCTGGAGGTGCATCAAGCCTTCCAAAGCTACCGCGAACCGTCCGTTCCGATCGCGCCCGAGATCACGGCGCTGACCGGAATCACCGACTCGATGGTCCAAGGCGCGTCCATCGATCCTGATGTCGTCGCAAGCTGCGTTGCGCCCGCCGCAGTCGTCGTCGCCCATAACGCCGGGTTCGACCGCCGCTTTCTCGAGCGCCTCAGCCCGGTATTCACCACCAAGCCCTGGGCTTGCTCGATGAGCCAAATTGAGTGGCAGGTGGAGGGATTCGAGGGCACGAAGCTGGGCTACCTCGTCGCGCACGCCGGATTCTTCTACGATCGGCACCGCGCTATGAACGATTGCCTGGCTGCGATCGAGCTTCTCGCCCGCCCGCTCCCGGGCGGCGGCGGCACCGCCCTTGGCAAGCTATTGGACCGGGCTCGAAGACCCACCTACCGCATCTGGGCCGAGAACAGCCCCTTCGAATTCAAGGATCTCTTGAAGGCGCGCGGCTACCGCTGGAACGCGGAGGGCAATGCCCAACCCCGGGCCTGGTACGTCGACGTAGCCGCCGATCTTCGCGACGCGGAGATCACTTACCTGCAGCGAGAGATCTACCAAGCCGACGTGAACCTCCTCGTCACCCGCATCGACGCGCACGACCGATTCTCCGACCGCGTCTGACGCGTCTCGGCCACGGAGATCTGAAATTGTAGGGCCAAGCCTGATCGGGGCCCGTTCAAGATCGTTTTCCACTGAAATCGAACTCGCTTAAATCCGACGTCATGCTGGAGCCGTCTCGCGCGAAACCGGACTCCAGCTCCATCCGGAGGCGGGACAAGCAGCCGCCGTCCTGACGCCGGAGGCGCGCATTGCGATGCCCGATTGGTGCGCCCCTAGCGCGACCCTTCCGTGGCTGGCGACAGAGCGCGCGGCTCAGGTAAACAGGCGGATGGTGTGAACCACGCCCAAAATCACGGCCAGCCACGAGATGAATGAAAGGACGGCGGCGAGCAGCAGGCCGCGTCCCATGGCCAGCGGACGTCTCCCAATTGCGGCAGGTGATGCTCCTTGTCCCCTGTGGGCGGCGGATTTGAGCCTTTCGACGCCGAATATCACGGCGCTGGCGGACAGCAGAAACAACAGCGTGCTGACAATGTCGGTGGGGGCGGCGGAAAATTCGAAGCGCGCCCCCATGAACATGAGATTGGCCGCGAGCGCGGAGAGGACCGCGGTGACAACGGCGCTGCGCCAGCCGAGGAAGGTCGCGGCCGCGAGCACAAACGGGAAGTAGGCTGGGAAGATGGAGACGTCGTTCACCACGTGGTCCATGGCCAGCCGGATCAGCGTGGGCACGACGGCCGCGGAGCCGGCCCAGAGGATGGCTATCAGCGGCGGCGGGGCGCGGACGCGGGACCTAGGGACTGGCGCATGAGACATAACCTGAAGCTCCGGCAGGGCGGACCTCGCAGAAATGCACGCAATACCCGGCTCCGTCCGCACGGGCCCGCTGGCTGGACATTCGCGGGGAGTATCGCCACGGCGATGCATATGGAAATCGGGACTATCCCGAGGTCCGATCCAGGTGCGCAGCGGGTCCGAACTCGGTCATCGCCTCGGCGCCTGGGATCTGAGGTTTAGCCTTTCCGCCAGGGGACGTTCTGAACCTCAGCTCAGGGGGCGGATTGCCGACGTTCGCAGCAAACTATCCGCCGGTCCGGGATCGACCTGATAGACGTGGTCCTGAGAGTGCGAAACGCTTCCGCAGTCGCTGGAGGGCGGTCCGAGGTGCGGGCTGCCCCTCATGAGCCGGTGCAAGCGCGTCGTTGGGACATCCGCCCTGAAAAATCCGCTCCCCACCAGGAAGTGCCACGTGTCGAAGAAGGGGGGCGGATTGCCATGAAATCCCGCGCTATTCGGGGGACTCTTCGGCTTTTGGTGGTCATCGTCGCCGCGGCGGGTTTCGCGCTGCCGGCGTCCGTAGGCTTGGCTCAGGATAATCAGAGCGGGAACCATAAGAGCGGCGCTGCGGCATCAAAGCCGCCGCACACAGTATCCGGGGTGACTGTTCACGCTCCACCGAAGCCGCATACGATTCCGCCTCACAAGAGGGCGGCTTTCGACGCCGAGGCGGCAAACCGCAAAGCCTGGACAAACTATCGCGCGACCCCGCCGGCCCGGACAGGCGGGGGAGGGCTCCCGGGCGCCTCGCCGCAGACGGAAAACTACCCGGGGCTCAGCAAGCTGGGCTCCCACTGAGACGAAGTCGCTCGCGCGCACGTCCCTGTCTCAAGATCGGGGCGGTCCCGTCGAGATCGTAGTGCACAGAAACTTGCGAAGTTCATGAGCGAAGCAGAACAACCCGGAAACGCTGGGTTGGATGCTTTGGTAGCTGGGGGCGGGATCGAACCGCCGACCTGTGGGTTATGAATCCACCGCTCTAACCATCTGAGCTACCCAGCCACGGGCTCTCGCGCGAGAGCCGCGGGTTATAGGGTTTCGAATCCGCGGCTTCAAGCGGCTTGGGCGCATGGCCGCAGGGCGCGGCCATCAGCCACCTCGGCTCCGTCCGATGTTCGTACTCGCAGGTCGGGTTGGACACTCGTTCGCGCCGGCGCCGCGGACGAGTTACCGAACCAGTATCGGGTGTCCGGTCACACCGCCCCTGGGCAGCAGAAGGTCCGCCCAGCGCCAGTCGGCGGAGCCGACGGCGAGCCTCGCCGAGCCGGCGCCCTCTGCGGGCGAAATCAGGATCAAGCCGTGCATCGGCTCGACTCGGCAGGCGGCGGGAGCAGACAGGATCTCCATCATAACGGCCTCGCGTATAACTGCTAATCCGTCCCCGTCCTCCCCGGCGCTACGCACCCAGTCCCCGTTCCAGAGCATCAGGGCCCGGCCTCCCGAGCCGGGACCGAGCGCGCCGTTCAGGAGGGCGGCCTGGACGCGGGGATCCTTGCGGAGACCGGCCTGCAGCCAGCGCGCGACGTCGCAGGGCCCTCCGCCGCCCGAGCCTGCTCCGGCGTGAGTTGCGCCGGCCAACTGGGCCGCGGTGAGTTCGACGCCTGTCGTCGCCTTCGGATCTGGCCGCGCCGGCAGCGGCGCGACATCCGGCGGCGCCGGTTTTGGCGGGTGGAGCTTCGGCGGGGGTTTTTCGGGAGCAGGCGGAGCCGGCGACGGCGGTTCGGGCGGCTGGGCCTTCGGCGGTGGCGGGAGTTCCACCAGGGCTACCGGGATCGGCGCCGGCTCCTGTGCGGGCGTCGGTGGCGGGGTCGATCGGACCGAGAGCAGCGCCGCCAGAACCAGCACGTGAGCCGCGAGGCTGAACGTTACGGTGACAAGCCGCTGCAAGCCTCGTCTGCGCGGTCGACCGCCCATAACCATCCCAGATGCTGACCTTGAGACTTCGCTCCCGCCGCAATCTCGGTTGCACCCGCGGCAGGATCGTGGCGCCTTCGGTTTGACGCAGCACCTGAAGCGAAACCACTTGGGCCCAGAATCGTTTCCAGTCGAAGCTCGCTGGAGTTGCCTCGCAGCGCGCGGCCGCCCGTCGTCGTTCCGCCACAGTTCAAGGCTGAACAAGGCGGGGGGGCGTTGAGTCTGAGTTGAGTCAAACATGGGGCGCCGGGGGTCGGCCATTGGCGACTGAGAGGAACGAGATGCAACAGACGACACGAAGCTTGGTGGGGGTGCGGACATTCGGGATGGGCGCAGCGGTGCTGATAGGCGCCCTGTCGCTTGGCGGCTGCGCGACGGAAAAATACGTCAACGAGCACGTCGCTACGGTCGATACGCGGGTCTCAGCGGTCGACACGCATCTCGGCGACGTCGACACCCGCCTCGGCGCCACCGACAAGACGGCTCAGGATGCGCTGCAGCGGGCCACCGCGGCCGGCAAACTCGCAGAGGGCAAATTCGACTATGCCGTCGTGCTGTCGGACGACTCGGTGAAGTTCCCGACCAACGCCCACCAGCTGTCGCCGGAGGCCCAGGCCCGTCTCGCGGAACTGGCGACGCGGCTTAAGAACGACAACAAGAACGTCTATCTGGAAATCCAGGGTCACACCGATTCCAAAGGATCGCCGGCCTATAATGAAATGTTGGGTCAGCAGCGGGCCGAAGCCGCCCGCCTGTTCCTCAACAAGCAAGGCGTCGCCTTGAACCGCATAGCTACGATCTCTTACGGCCAGGACGACCCGGTCGCGCCCAACAACACGCGCGATGGCCGCGCCCAGAACCGGCGGGTCGTAATTATCGTCATGTCCTAACGGGGTGCGCCGATCTGCCGGAGTGGCTGTTGACGGCGAATCCGGCAGATCGCCCTTCCCACCTGAGAACAATCCTTGCCGGGCCGGCTGGGCCCACGCATGACAGTCCCATGCGCAATTTCGTGTTCGCCACGGGGCTGGTTTTCGCCTGCCTCGCCGCATCGGCCCATGCCCAGGGCTATTCCCCGGCCGCCAAGCGCGTGCTCGCTCAGGCGCGCGCGGCCTCGGGTGGGGCCGGTTGGGACTATCTGCGCGGCTGGCATGAGACAGGGCATGAGGGCGGTGCGCCCTATGAGCGCTGGTTCGACACCCTGCGCTACGGCATGCGCATCGAAACCCGTGAGGCGGGCGGCGTCCATGTGCGCGGGTTCAACGGTCAGGGCGAATGGCAGATCCTGCCCAACGGCGCCAAGACCGGCGGCGACGAACGAGTGGCCGTGGCGAAAGCCCGGACGAGCGCCTTCTTAGGCGCCTACGGTTTCTTCTACCCGGGCCGTTTCGATGCGCGTGGCGAATATGTCGGCGTGCGGGCGCGCGAGGGTCGGCCATTCGAGGTGGTGAGCGTGAAGCCCTGGGGTGGAGAGGCGCGCGAACTCTGGTTCGACAAACGCAGCCATCTCCTTGGCCTTATCGTCGATCGTGCGGGTCCCAATCCGGTCATCGTACAGCTCTCGGACTATCGCCGGGTGGGAGCGCTGTTGGTCCCCTATCGAATCACGGTGGCCGGCGCAGCGCCGGACAGCCCTGACACCAGGCAAGTCGAGAGCGTGGCCTTCACTCCGCCAGATCGCAACCTGTTCAGCCTGCCTCGCCCCCCCGGAGCCCCGGCCGCCGGCGGATCCTAAAAGCCGTCGAACAGGGTTGGCACGTCCTCATGCTGCGGTGTCTGCGCCTGCATCGTGCAGGTGAAACCGCTGGGTCGGTAACTCATCATCGCAGAGCCCCGCAGTTCGCCGCGCAATCCTTGTTCAATAAGCCGGGAGCCGAAACCCCGGCGGGCCGGCGGCTTTACGGGCGGACCGCCGGACTCGGCCCAGGTCAGCTGCACGCGGTCGTCCGCCTCATCAAAGGTCCAGGAGAGGTCGACGTGTCCATCGTCGACCGATAGTGCGCCGTATTTCACCGCGTTGGTGGCGAGCTCATGAAAGACCAGCGCCATGGTCAGAGCCGCGCCGGGCTGAAGCCGCACCGGCGGGCCACCGATCGTGACCTGGCCGGAGGCCGCCCCGTCGAAGGGAGACAGTGCGCGCTCGGCCACCTCCTGCAGGCCCGCGCCGTGCCAGCGTTCGCGGGTCAGGAGGTCGTGCACTTCCGAAAGGCCGAGGAGGCGAGCCTCAAACTTCTCGTAGGCCGCGCCCGGGTCGCGTTCGGTCCGTAATGTCTGGGCCGCCATCGACTGGACCGTGGCGAGCGTATTCTTCACGCGATGGTTCAGCTCGTTGATCATCAGCCGAAGCTGGTTCTGGTAGCGAAGTTGTCCCGCCTCGGCCTGCTTGCGCGCTTCAATGTCCTCAATGATCGAGACGAAGTAGGCCGGTTCGTCGGCCTGACCACGGACGAGGGAGACGGTCAGGTTGACCCAGACGAGTTCGCCGGACTTGGTCTGGGATCGCGTCTCGATTGAGTACTGGTCGATTTCACCGGCCACCAGCGCTGCGGTCTGGGCGAGATTCGCTGCGAGATCGTCGGGATGGGTGATTTGGCGCGGGGCCAGGGTGTCGAGCTCGTCACGACCGAAGCCGGTGATCGCGCAAAAGCGATCATTCACTTCCAGAAAATGCCCGTCGAGCGCCACGCGTGCGACGCCCATCGCGGCCTGATTGAAGACGGCGCGGTAGCGAGCCTCCGCCGCCTCCAGGCGCATCCTGGCCTCGACGGCGGGGGTCACGAACTCGGTGTAGAGCACCAGGCCGCCAATCGCGCCCTCGTCGGTGCGCCAAGGCCTGAGCGACCAGCGAACCCAGTCCATGCGTCCGTCGCGGACGTAAGGATCGGCTTCGTGGCTGAGCTCCACACCCTCCCTCAGGGCGAGTGCGTGCAGGTCGCGCCAACGCTGGGGGACTTCCGGAAACACGTCGTAGTGCAGTCGCCCGACCAGCGGCATGTCGCCAGGCAAGCCCTGCTCGGTCAGGAATTGGCTGGAGGCGGCGAGATAGCGCATCTCGCGGTCGAAGATCGCGATCCCTAGCGGCGCCTGTTTCAATGCAGTCAAGACACCGGACAGCGTGGAAATCTGCAGCGCCGCCTCCGCGTCGCCGACGCCGGCCGAACTCTGTCGCCCTGTCACAACATCAGACTGCACGATCACTGCCTTGCGCCGAAACCAGTAAAGCGCCTGCGAAAGCGGCAGGCTCCGAACAATTACGACGTTATGCCAACCTGCGCCATGAGGACTGGACCTGAGGCGCTGCGACCGGAACCCCTATGCAGACCTTGGCCCTTGGGCCGAGGCCCCTGACCCGCTAGGTTCGCCGCACACATGAGCGTGCTGCACCTCCTGGGAACGGCCGGCGACGGCGGGGCGGAGACCTACTTCGTCGACCTGCTGACGGCGTTGCGGCGCGCGGGCGTGAGCGAGGCTGCGGCCATCCGCCATCATCCTGGCCGCGAGGCGGCGCTGAAGGCGGCCGGCATACCCGCAAAAGTGCTTGGTTTCGGCGGACCGCTCGACGTCCTGACCAAACCGGCGGCTGCCGGCTACGCGCGCCTGCAAAAGACGAAGCTGGCTCTGGCCTGGATGAACCGGGCGGCCCGGCACACGCCCAAGGGGCCCTGGGCGCGGATCGGCCGGCTGGGCGGCTACTACAATCTCAAATACTACCAGGGCTTCGAGGAGCTGGTCGCCAACACCGAGGACATCGCGGAGTGGATCGTGGGCCAGGGCTGGCCTGCGGGCCGCGTCCGCTGCATCCCGAACTTCGCCACAGCGCCGCCAGACGGTGGCCCGCTCGACCGCGCGAGCCTGGAGACACCGAACGATGCGCCGCTGCTGCTGGCGATGGGCCGGCTGCATGACTCCAAGGCCCACGACGTGAGCCTGCAGGCTCTGACCGAGTTGCCGGACGCTTATCTCTGGATCGCGGGTGTGGGGCCGCTGGAGGCCAAGCTGAAGGCCATGGCGACCGTTCTCGGCGTGGCCGGGCGCGTGCGGTTCCTGGGATGGCGCAACGATCCCTCGGCGCTCTATCGCGCGGCTGACGTCTGCGTATTCCCCTCACGCTACGAGCCGCTCGGCAATGTCGTGATTCAGGCCTGGGCGCACGGCCTGCCGGTCGTGGCGGCGGCGAGCCAGGGACCAAGGGCGCTAATCGAGAATGGCCGCGATGGCCTGTTGATCCCGGTCGATGATCCCGGCGCGCTGGCGGAAGGCGTGCGCAGCGTCCTGGCCAAGCCGAAGCTTGCCGCGGGTTTCACGGCGCGGGGGCTGGGCCGCGTGGCCGCCGAGTTCTCTGAGACCGCCGTGGTCGCCCAGTGGACGGCGCTCTTCTCGGACTACGGTGCCGCCTGATGTGCGGCATCGCCGGCCAGCTCGGAGGGCGCGACGCCCGCGTCCCTGAAATGATCGCCGCCCTGACGCATCGCGGGCCCGATGGCGTCAGGATCGAGGAAACAGCCGGTGCGGCCCTGGCGCATGCCCGGCTCTCGATCATCGACCTGGAGGGCGGCTGGCAGCCGCTCCACGCCGCGGGCTCGACGGTGATCGGCAACGGCGAAATCTATAACTACCTCGAGCTGGCGAGAGACCACCAACTTGGGAACCTGCTGGCCACCGGCTCCGACTTCGAGCCGCTGCTGCACCTCTATGCCCGCCAGGGCGAGACGGCCTTCGAGCGCTTGCGGGGGATGTACGCCTTCTGCCTGATCGGCGCGGACGGCCGCGCCTGGCTGGCGCGCGACCCTTTCGGCATCAAGCCGCTCTACGTCATGGAGCACGCGGAGGGACTCGCCTTCGCTTCGGAGCCCCGGGCCTTCTTCAAGGCCGGCTTGATGCAGAAAGCTCTCGATGAGGAGGCCGCCCAGGAGCTGCTGTCCTTCAACTATACGCTAGGCGCCCGCACCCCGTTTCGCGGCCTACGAAGGCTCGCCCCAGGCGAAGTCTGTGAAATCCGCGACGGCCGCATCATATCGGGCCGGCGCCAACCTTGGCTCGAACCTCACGGCGAAGACAGAAGCGCACGTCCCCAGGCTCCAAGCTTGCGCCCGCCCGCCGCCAGCTTCGCCGCCGCCTCCCCTGGACTCTTCGGTTCGGAAGGCGATCAGGCAGTGCTTGGCCACCTAGACGCGGTCCTCGAGGACAGCGTGCGGGTTCACCAGCGCTCCGACGTGCCCTACGGCCTGTTCCTCTCGGGTGGGATAGACTCCGCGGCGATAGCCACTCTGATGGCCCGGCTGAACGAGCGGCCGGTGACCGCTTTCACCTGCGGGTTTGACGCGCCCGGCGCCAAGGACGAGCGGGCGCAGGCCGAGCGGGTGGCCCGCGCCCTTGGTCTCGACTGGCGGGAGACCAGCTTCGGCGAGGCGGATTTCTGGCGGATCGTGCCCGAGGTCGCCTGGGCAATGGACGACCCGACCGCCGACTATGCGACGCTGCCGACCTACAAGCTCGCCGAGGCTGCCAAGGGTACGCTGACCGTCGTCCTGACCGGCGAAGGCGGCGACGAGCTCTTCGGGGGCTATGGCCGCTATCGCCGCGCCCTCAGGCCTTCCTGGATGGGCGGGCGAGCGGCCGAACCCCGAGGCGGTGATGCCGCGGCGCTGGCGCGCTGGCGAACCGAGGCTGAGCCCCCCAAGGGGCTGACGCCCTTGCAGCGGGCACAGTGGGCCGACATCGCAACCTGGCTTCCCAACGACCTTCTCCTGAAGCTTGATCGCTGCCTGATGGCCCATGGTCTGGAAGGTCGCACACCATTCCTCGATCGCGAGGTGGCGGCTTTTGCATTCCCCCTGCCGGATCGGTTCAAGGTCCGCGGGCGCTACGGCAAGTGGCTGCTGCGCAAGTGGCTGGAGCGCACCTGCCCCGCCGCCGAGCCCTGGGCCCGCAAGCAGGGGTTCACGGTCCCCGTGGACGCATGGATCGCCCCACGGGCCTCCGATATCGCCGCGCGCATCGGCGACGTCGAGGCGGTGCGCCGGACCCGGCCGGACGCGGCAGCAGCCTTCGCCGCCGGCGGCGAGGGGGTGCGTTGGCCGCTACTCTTTCTGGCCGTCTGGGCGCGGATCCACCTGGAGGGCGCAGCGCCCGTCGAGGCCCTGGAGAGCGTCGCTGGCGTGGCTTAGCGACACTGGGGCGCGTCGCACCTCCCTTTCCCGCGAGGGGAGAACCTTCAGGCCGAGACTTGGCCGTACTTAGCGCTCATCTCGGCCACGGTCGCATCGAACTCGGCGATGGTCTCCGAGAGGATCTGGGCCACCGGTTTGATCTCGTCGATGCGGCCGGCGACCTGGCCGGAGAGCGCGATGGAGGCCTCCATGTCGCCGCCGAAGTAGAGCGCAAGCGCATTGCCGAATTCGCCCATGATGTTCGCAGGTGGCGCTTTCTCAAACTCGGTGGTTTTGGCCGTGCGCAGCGCTCGAAGAGCGGGCCCAGGTCCGAAACGATTGAGGAAGACGGTATCCGTCTCCTTCGCGCTGAGGATCATATCCTTCCAGTTCTGGTGCACCGGGCTCTCGGCCGAGGAGACCATTCGCGTGCCCATCTGCACGCCCTCGGCGCCCAGCGCGAAGGCGGCCGCCATGGTCCGCCCGTCGGTGATGCCGCCCGCGGCGATGACCGGCACGCCCACCTTGGAACAGACCAACGGCAAGAGGACCATGGTCGCAACCTCGCGGCTGTTCTTGAAGCCGCCGCCCTCCCCGCCTTCGACGACCAGGCCGTCGACGCCCGCCTCGATCGCCTTCATGGCCGCCGCAAGCGAAGGCACGACGTGGAAAACGGTCAGCCCCTTGCCCTTCAGCGCCTCGCAATAGCGGTTCGGATCGCCCGCCGAGGTGGTGACGAACTTTACGCCCTGGTCGGCAACAAACGAGACAATGTCCGGGTCGCGGACGAAGGCCTGGGCGACGTTGATCCCCCAGGGCTTGTCGGTAAGCGTGCGCATCTTTTTCACCTCCTCACGCACCTCGTCGAGGCGGCCGGAGGAGGTCTCGATGATGCCCAGTCCGCCTGCGTTCGACACCGCCGAGGCCAATTGAGCGCGGGCGATCCAGCCCATCGGCGCCTGGACGATTGGGTACCTGACCCCCAGCAGATCGGTGATGCGGTTCTTCATGCGTTCCTCCGTTGGCGCAGGATGCAGCCATGACGTTTGGGAACTCAAACCTGGCGTCTATTTTGGCCTGAAGCTGTTGTTCGTGCGGTCGCGGTCCGGAAGGCGGTGATCGGGGTCGATGGTCGCCTCGGCGATGGCCGGCCCGGGGTCGAGGTTGAAGACATGGGTCCCGGATTGCATCCAGGTCTCGACGGGGACACGGATCTCGCGCTTCTCGCCGGTCTTGTAGGTGATCCGCAGGGTCGCCGGCAGGACGAGCTGGCCGAGATTGACCACCGTCACCTTGGCGCCATTGGCAGGGTCTGCGCCAACGTACTGGACATCGGTGACGGCCAGGTCGTGGGTCCAGTTGTTGAGGAAGTAGCCGCGCCAGAACCAGGAGAGATCCTCGCCGCCGGCGCTTTCCATCGCTCGGAAGAAGTCGCTGGGTTTGGGGTGCTTATAGGCCCAGTCGGCGATGTACTTGCGGAAGGCAGGATCGAACCTCTGCGGTCCAAGAATATCTTCGCGCAACAGCGTGAGGCCGAAGGCGGCTTTGAAATAGGTGACCGGGTGCCGGTACTTCTCGCGCACCGTGTCAGCACGACTGACGATCGGCGGCGCCTCCGGGTCATTGAGCAGCACAGCAATCTGGTCAGCGGGCGCCTCGGGGCCCGGCGCATATTCGCCGTCGCGCTTAGGAGCGTAGAGACCGTTCGCGAAGTCATCGGACTCATAGACGTCGATGAAGGTGTTAAAGCCTTCGTCCATCCAGGCGTCACGGCGCTCGTCGGAGCCGACGATCATCGGAAACCAGCTGTGGCCGATCTCGTGAGCCGAAATGTAGAAGAGCGTTTTGGCCTTGTCGGTGATGCCGTCGAAGACGATCCCGGGATATTCCATGCCGGTCGCCGGTCCGGCCACATTGATGGCGTTCGGCCAGGGGTAGGAATACCAGCGCCTGGAGAACCGTTCGACGGCGTCTTTCATGTATTCGGTAGACCGGCTCCAGGCCCCCTCGCCGAGGCTCTCCGGCGGATAGACCGATTGGGCGAGCGCGGTCTTGCCCTCGGGCAGGTTGATCCGGGCGGCGTCCCAGACGAAGGCGCGACTGGCGGTGAAGGCGACGTCGCGGGTGTTTTCCATGTGGAAGCGCCACGTCTTCGTCGCGCCCGGCTTGGCGGCGACGGAGGCCACCACCTCCTCGGGTGTACGGATCACTACGGTTTTGTCGCTGGCCCGGGCCCGCTCCAGACGGACCAGCTGCTCGGGGCTCAGCACATCCTTTGGATTGGTGAGTGCGCCGGAGCCCGCGACGATCATGTCCGCAGGGACGCTCACGGCGTAATCGAAGCCTCCGTACTCAAGGTAGAACTCGTTGGCGAGGTAGGGGAGCGTGTCCCAGCCGCGCTGGTCGTCGTAGACCGCCATCCGCGGATACCATTGGGCGATGTCGTAGATGTCGCCGTTCCTGTTGGAGTTCCACGCGGTGCGGCCGCCGAACAGGCCGGGGACGGTGTAGTGATAGCGGATATGCAGCTTCAGCCGGCCGCCGCCCGCCTTCAGCGCCTGGGGCAGGTCCACCCGCATTCGGGTGTCGTTGACAACATAGTTCGCCCCCGCCGCCCGCCCCCCGCGCTCGATGGAGACCGCTTCAATGACGTAGCCCTCGGTCGATTGCGCCGCGTCGATCCGCCGCCCACCGGCCATGGCGTAGCCGCGGCTGTCGCGGCGATAGAGGTTCTGGTCGAGCTGCAGCCACAGCGCATCGAGGGCGTCGGGGCTGTTGTTCGTGTAGGTGATCGTCACCTCGCCGCTCAGCACGTGAGCCGTCGTGTCGAGGCGCGCGTCGATGTTGTAGTCGACGCGGTTCTGCCAGTAAGCCGGGCCCGGGGCGCCCGCGCCGGTGCGCAGCGTGCTGGCCGGCTGCGGCAGGGTCAGCGGCGCGAAGGTCTTCAGCGGGTCGTATGGCGCGGCGAGCGGGGGCTGGGCGGCGGCGGATGTCGCCGCGAAGACAGCCGCGGCCATGAACGCAAACAGTCGCAACGCCATAGTAATGGAATCCCCTCGAACGCGGACCTCATCTGACGCGGCATCGCCGAGCCTGCAAGTGCGGCCCAGCGGCTCAGTCCGCTTCAGAGGCCGAGACGAAGAGCCACCTCTTCTGCAATCGCGAGGGATGAGGTGAGTCCGGGGCTTTCGATGCCGAACATGGCGACGAGGCCCGGCAGGCGGTGTACGTCCTCGCCGTCGATACGGAAGTCGGGCTGCGGCTCGTCGGCGCCGTGGAGCTTGGGGCGGATGCCGGCGTAGTCCGGCGCGAGCGCGCCGTCCGGCAGGCCCGGCCAGAACCTGCGGATATATCGGGCGAAGGCCGGTTCCGCTTGAGGGTCGACGCTGTAATCAAGCTCGTCGACGTAGGTGAGGTCCGGGCCGAACACCGCCTGGCCGCCAAGGTCGCGGCGGTAGTGGGTGCCGAGCGCCCCGTGGATGGGCGGCGGGTAGATGAGGCGCGCGAACGGCGCCTTGCCCGCCAGGCGGAAATACATGCCCTTGCCATAGTGGCCCTTGGGGATGTTCGCGGCTGGAAAATCCTCGATCTCGGCGGCGACGGCCTGGGCCGAAAGACCCGGCGCGGTGACCAGGTAGCGGCACGTAAACGTCGTCGGCTCATCGCCGCCGGCCTGGACGGAAAATCCCCGGCCTTCCCGCGGGGTGGCGCGCTCGAACGGCGTCGAGAGCGCCACCGCCCCGCCGCTGGCCTCGATCTCCCCCTGCAAGGCCAGCATATAGCCGTGGCTGTCGAAGATCCCGCTCTCGGGAGAGATCAGCGCACCTTCGCAGTTCAGCTCCGGTTCCAAGGCCAAGGCTTCAGCCTTGGTGAGCCGGGCCATGCCTTCGACGTCGTTGATGCGCGCCTGGTCTAGGATCTCGTCCAGGCGCCCGACCTCATCGGAGGTGGTCGCCACAACCAGTTTGCCGCAACGATCGAAGTCGATGTGATGGGTTTTCAGAAAGGCGTAGAGCGCCCGGCGCCCGGTCACGCAGAGCCGGGCCTTGAGGGAGCCGGTTGGATAGTAGAGGCCGCCGTGGATCACTTCGGAATTGCGTGAGGACACGCCTTGGCCGATGGCGCTCTCTTGCTCCAGCACCGCGACCGTCAGTCCGCGCCTCGAGAGGGCATAGCCGCAGGCCAGGCCCACCGCGCCAGCTCCCACCACCACCGCATCGAAGTCGAACTCAGCCATAGCTTGGCCTAACGCGTGTCTCACCAAATCGAAACCCATCTGAGTTCACGGAAGACATGGAACGCGCCGCGCTCTAGCTTTCCCCGCGCGGTTTCGGGAGGCGTGATGCGCAAGAGTGTCTGGTTGGCCGCTGCGGCGACGGTCATCGCCGGGGCGGCCCATGCCCAGGTGGCGTTGGATGAGTCGAAGCCTCAGCCGATCGCCTCGATCCTGACGTGGACGCCGGAGCAGCAGGCCACGGGCTACCGGTCGATCGAGACGATCTTCAAGACACATACGATCAAGCGTGGGGCGAAGGTCCATCCGCTTCCGCTCGCCGCCAGGCAGATCGAGCCGACCTTCACCTACCAGGGCAGGACCTGGACAACCGACGACTACATGAAGGCTTATCGCGTCTCCGGCGTCCTGGTGCTGAAGGATGGCAAGATCGTGCTCGAGAAGTACGGCCTTGGCCGCAGGCCGACGGACCGCTGGACCTCGTTCTCGGTGGCCAAATCGGTGACCTCGACACTGGTCGGCGCGGCGATCCAGGATGGCAAGATCAAGAGCCTGAACGATCCGGTGACCGCGTACATTCCGGAGCTGAAAGGCTCTGCCTACGAGGGTGTCACCGTCCGAGAGATGCTGATGATGAGCTCGGGCGTGAAGTGGAACGAGGACTACACAGACCCCAAGTCCGACGTGGCCCTGGCCGGCGGATCGGTCACCGAGCCCGGCGTCAACCCGATGGTCAGCTACCTGCGAAGGCTGCCGCGCGCCAACAAGCCGGGGACCAAGTTCAACTATAACACCGGCGAGACCGACCTTGTGGGCGTGCTGGTCTCCAAAGCGACCGGCGAGACCTTGGCGCAGTACGCCTCGGAAAAGATCTGGAAGCCCTATGGCATGGAGCAGGACGCCATCTGGATGACCGATCCGGGCGGCCAGGAACGTGGCGGCTGCTGCATCTCCATGACGCTGCGGGACTACGGCCGCATCGGCCTTCTCATTGCGAGCGGCGGCGTCGCCAACGGCAGGCGTGTGGTACCGCCCTGGTGGGTAGGCCAGGCGACCAAAGTCGAGATCGACAATGGCTCCCCTCCACCGGCCGGCTACGGCTACTTCTGGTGGATTCGCTCTAACGACGTCTATGAGGCGGTTGGCATCTTCGGCCAGTCGGTGACAATCTTCAAAAAGGAACACCTGATCATTGTCGTGAATTCCGCCTGGCCGACGGCGATCGGCAAGGAGCTCGGCGCGGCGCACAACGCGTTCCTCGAAGGGGTGCGTGCGGCGGCGCGCGACACTTCAACATGATCATCGGCGTCAGGTTGGGCGCCGGAAACCAGGCAAGCGGGGGAATTGGGAGATGATCGAATTGTCGCGACGGGCAGCCATTGGAGCGGGTCTCGCAGGCGCCGCGGCCGCGCTGGGCCCAGGCTCGGTCGCTGCGGCGACAGGCACGCCATTCTTCAAGCGCACGGGCCTGCCGATCGGCTTGCAACTCTACACGCTTGGCGACGGACTGAAGGCCGACCTGGACGGGCAACTGGGGCAGGTCGCCAAGGCCGGCTACCGGAGCGTCGAGATGGCCGGTTACCTCGGCCGAAGCCCGCAGGAATTGCGGGCGGCTTTCGACAAGGCGGGCCTCGTTTGTCCGAGCGCCCACTTCCAGGCGCGCTCCTCGGCCACGGAGCCGGGGCTGGCGGACGTCGATAAGGTGATCGCCGACGCACATGTGCTCGGCATCCGCCACATCGTGCTGCCGATGTTCGCGATCCCGGCCCACGTGAACATGACGCCTTCGGCGGGCGAGGATCGCCGCGCCGTCCTGGCCCGCCTCGCCACGCAGATGACGGCCGACGACTGGAAGGCGACCGCCGACTTCCTGAATGCCAAAGCCGCGCCGTTGAAGGCCGCCGGGCTTACGCTGGGCTATCACAATCACAACGTCGAGTTCGCTCCGCTGGGCGCGACCACCGGGATGGATATCCTGCTCAAGAACACCGACCCGGCGCTGGTCAGCTTCGAGATGGACGCAGGCTGGGTGGTTGCCGCCGGCGCCGATCCGTTCGCTCTCTTGAAGGCCCGGCCACACCGCTTCACCCAGATGCACGTGAAGGACGTGAAAGCGACCACCAAGCCAAACTTCGCCTTCCAGCAGGACCCGACCGAGGTGGGCTCGGGCACCATCGACTGGAAACGGCTCCTCCCCGCCTCCTACGCGGCAGGCGTGCGCGGCTTCTTCGTCGAACAAGAGGCGCCCTACGACAAGCCGCGCATGGAATCGGTGCGGATAAGCGGCGAATACCTGAATGGGCTTGTCGCCTAGAAAGGGCGAACGTCGATCGCCCAATCGATTTTTCTCTCCGCGAAAGGTGTATAGCGTCCGGGCGCCAGCGGCAGAGCGGCGCAGGGGGCAGCGACATGGATCAGCTCACGCGGCGCCGGGCGCAGAGCGCGGCGGAGTTCGGCGAGGTTGTCGGGAAGCTGTTCGTGCCCGCCGACATCGGTGCGGGCATCGGCAGCTATCGCCCCCGGCCGACCGACGTGTTGATCACCCCCTACGGCAAATGTGGGACAACCTGGCTGCAGCAGATCTTTCACACCCTGCGCACGCGCGGCGACTTCGCTTTCGACGACATCTCGCGCGTCGTGCCCTGGATCGAGACTGCGGCGATCGTCGGCCTGGATCTTGAGGCGCCGCAGCGGGCCGAACCACGCGGCTTCAAGAGCCACCTCTCCTACTCCAGCGTGCCGAAGGGCGCGCGCTACATCGTGGCCTTCCGCGAGCCGAAGGACGCCTTCCTGTCCATGTACCGCTTCATGGAGGGCTGGTTCATGGAGCCCGGCGCGGTTCCTATCGCCGACTTCGCGCAGGACTGGATGGCCCGGACAGCCGTTGGCGCCGACTATTGGAACCACCTGCTAAGTTGGTGGGGCGAGCGCGACAATCCGAATGTGCTGATCCTCACCTACGAGCAGATGAGCGCCGAGCCGCAGGCCACCGTCCGCCGGGTCGCCGCTTTCAGCGGCCTGGCGCTGGACGACGAACTGATGGCTCTGACGCTGGAGCGCTCGTCATTTCAGTTCATGCTGGCTCACAAGGATCGGTTCGACGACGCCATGTTGCGAGCCGCGTCTGAAGTCCGCTGCAATCTGCCGCCGAACTCGGATTCCTCCAAGGTCCGCAAGGGCGGCTCCGGTGGAGGCAGACAGGAGCTCCCACCCGAGATCGCCGCAGCCCTCGATGCCAAGTGGTGCGAGATGGTGACGCCTGTGAGCGGGTTCTCAGACTACGCCGCGCTCGAGGCCGAGGTGCGGCGACGGAAACGCGCCGTCGCCTAGAGTAACGGCCCCTCGCTCCAGCCGTCAGATATGAACCGGGTGCCCCAGAGCCCTGAGCGCCGCCTCGTGCACCGCTTCCGACAGGGTTGGGTGGACGTGGATGGTTCCGGCCAGGTCCTCAAGCCGCGCGCCCATCTCGATGGACATGGCGAATTCGCCTGAAAGCTCGGAGACATGCGCTCCCACCGCCTGCAGGCCCACGACCCGATGATCGGCCTTTCGCGCCACCACCCGAGCAAAGCCGCCGCCGTCGCCGGTTCCCATGGAGAGCGCCCGGCCATTGGCCTGAAGCGGGAATACTGCGCTGAGCGGATCGTGTCCCGCCGCGGCCGCCTCGTCGGGCGAAAGCCCGGCCGAGACGATCTCCGGTTCGGTGAAGCAGACCGCGGCGATGGCCGCTGGATCGAACGTGCGGTTTTGGCCCGCGATCACCTCGACAGCCACATGCGCCTGCGCGATGGCCTTGTGCTCCAGCATGGGCTCGCCGGCGAGATCGCCGATGGCGTAGACGCCGCTCATCGACGTCTGCATGCGGCCATTCACCTTGACGAAGGCGCCGGCCATCTCGACACCCATGTTCTCCAGGCCCCAGCCCTCGATGCGAGCGCGGCGGCCGACCGTGACGAGCAGTTTGTCGGCGGGAATTCCCAGCCTTTCACCGTTCTTGTCCACGCTCAGTTCGCCGTTCGTCCAGGCCGTCGCCTTCGCCGAGAGGTGCACGCCGACGCCCGACTTCTGAAGCCAGGCCTTCACCGGCTTGGTGAGGGCTTCATCGTATTGCGGAAGGATGCGGTCCAACGCCTCCACGACCGTCACTTCGCAGCCGAACTTGCGGAAGGCTGAGCCGAGCTCAAGACCGATATAGCCCGCGCCGATCACCGCCAGGCGCCTAGGCGCCTTCTCGAGCGCCAGCGCCTCGGTGGAGGAGATCACGTCGCCGCCGAAGGGGATGTGCGGCAAGGCGGTGGCGACGGAGCCTGCCGCCAAGATCACAGTCTCGGCCTTGATGGTGACCGGCCCGTCGTCGGTTTCCACGTGGCAGGTTTTGGCGTCGCTGAAGGTCCCCCAGCCGGCCACGACGCGGGTCTTGGCGCGCTTCAAAAGCGCGACGACCCCGCCGTTCAGCTTGTCGACCACGCTCTCCTTCCAGGCGACGGTCCTGGCCATGTCGAGTACGGGCGGCGAGCTGAGCGAGATGCCGTCCTTCGCTCCTTGCGCCGCCTCGACCATGCCCTCGAACTTCGAGGCGACATGGATCAGCGCTTTCGAGGGTATGCAGCCGCGGATCAAGCACGTGCCGCCCAAGCGGTCCGCCTCCACGAGCACGGTGTCGATACCGAGCTGGCCCGCCCGGATCGCCGCGGCGTAGCCGCCCGGTCCGCCGCCCAGGATCAGGAGGCGGGTGGTGATGGTCTCGGCCACGGCGTCAGTCCATGAAGAGGGTTGCGGGGTGTTCCAGCATGGCTCTGACCCGCTGGATGAATTCCGCCGCGTCATAGCCGTCTACGACCCGGTGATCGAAGGACGACGACAGGTTCATCATCTTGCGCACGGTGATCTGGCCGTGCCGCACGACGGGCCGCTCGACGATCTTGTTGGGACCGATGATGGCCACTTCCGGGTAGTTGATCACGGGCGTCGTGGCGATGCCGCCCAGTGGACCGAGCGAGGTGATGGTGATCGTGGAGCCAGAGAGATCATCCTTAGATCCCTTGCCGGACCTCCCGATGTCCGCGGCGCGCGCCACTTCCACGGCGGCGGCCCAAACATCAAGCGCTTCAGCATGCCTCACCACCGGCACCACGAGCCCGCTCGAGGTCTGCGTCGCGATCCCGATGTGGACGCCCGCGTGGCGATGCACCACACCGGCTTCGTCGTCGAAGCGCGCGTTGATCTGCGGATAGGCAGGCAGCACGCGGACCAGGGCGCGCATGATGAACGGCAACACCGTCAACTTCGGCTGATCGTCGCGCTTGGTCGTGTTCAGGTGGACGCGGAGTTCTTCCAGCTCCGTCATGTCGACCTCCTCGACATAGGCGAAGTGCGGGATGCGGCGCTTGGACTCCTGCATCTGCCGGGCGATGGCGCGGCGCATGCCGATGACTTTCACCTCGTCCACACCGGTCCGCTTGGCGAGGGTCGACGGCGCGGGTGGCGCACTCGAACCGGCTCCGGCTATGAAGATATCGAGGTCCTCATGGGTGATGCGGCCCGCCGGGCCCGTTCCCGCCACCTGAGTGAGCTTGATCCCCAGGTCCTCCGCCCGCCGGCGCACCGCTGGAGAGGCCAGCGGCTTCTCGCCCTCGGCGCGCGTGGGTATGGCGCGGCCGGGCGCCTGGACGGCTACGCTGGGCGCAGCCGCCACCACAGCGGGCGCCTGCGTCGCCTGAGGCGCCTCAGGCGCCTCAGCGTCGACCTGAGGGGCCTGGGGGCGCGCCGGCGGACTGCGGTCCGTCGCGGCTGCGTTGCCGGCGCCTTCGACCTCGAACACCGCGATCGGGCCCCCTACGGCGGCCATGTCCCCCGGCGCGCCATTGAGCTCGATCAGCTTGCCGGCGACGGGCGAGGTCATCTCCACCGTGGCCTTGTCGGTCAGCATGTCGACGAGCGGGGCGTCCTCGGCGACAACGTCGCCCACCTTGACGTGCCAGGCGACGATCTCAGCCTCGGCCGTGCCCTCCCCCAGATCCGGCAGCTTGAAGACGAAACGTCCCACGGGCCCTAGGCCTCCATCACGCGTTTGAGGGCTGCGCCGATGCGCTTCTGACCCGGGAAGTATTCCCATTCGAAGGCATGGGGATAGGGCGTGTCCCAACCTGTGACCCGCTCGATGGGCGATTCCAGATTGTAGAAGCAGGCCTCCTGGACGAGCGCCGAGAGTTCAGCGCCGAAACCCGACGTCCGCGTCGCCTCGTGCACGATCACGCATCGGCCGGTCTTCTTCACCGAGGCGGCGATGGCCTCGATATCGACCGGCGCAAGCGTGCGAAGATCGACCACTTCGGCGTCCACGCCGAGCGCCTCGGCGGCGGCCACCGCCACGTGCACCATTGTCCCATAGGCCAGGACCGTGACCTCGGCGCCCTCCCGCGCTATTCGCGCCTTGCCAAGCGGCACCTTGTAGTAGCCCACGGGCACGTCATTGCCCGGGATCTTCTGCCACGGGGTGACCGGCGTGTCGGGATTGCCGTCGAACGGGCCGTTGTAGAGCCGCTTGGGCTCGAAGATGAGGACGGGGTCGTCATCCTCGATGGCCGCGATCAGGAGCCCCTTTGCGTCGAAGGGCGTCGAGGGGATCACCGTCTTGATTCCGGCGACGTGAGTGAATAGCGCCTCGGGGCTCTGGCTATGGGTCTGGCCGCCGAAGATGCCGCCGCCGTACGGCGTGCGGATCGTCATCGGGCACCAGAAATCTCCCGCCGAGCGGTAGCGCAGCCTGGCCGCCTCCGACACGATCTGATCGTAGCCCGGGTAGATGTAGTCGGCGAACTGGATCTCGACGCACGGACGCAGGCCATAAGCCGCCATGCCGATCGCCGTGCCGATCAGTCCTGCCTCGGCGATCGGGGTGTCGAAGCAGCGGTTCAGGCCGTGTTTCTTCTGCAGGCCCTCGGTGGCCCGGAAAACGCCGCCGAAGTAGCCGACGTCCTCGCCGAAGACGAGCACGTCGGGATCGCGGCCCAGCATCACATCCATGGCCGAGTTGATTGCCTGGATCATGTTCATCTTCGCCGTCTCGGGCGGTGCGCCGCCCTCCTCGGCCTTCGCGGCGGCGGGCGCGGTCATTGGCTTGTTCATCGTCAAACCCCCAGTTCCTGCCGCTGCCGGATCAGGCGCCAGTCCATTTCCTTGTAGACGTCCTCAAACATGGTCTTGACGCTGGGTCGGTCGCCCGCGTGCAGGGTGCCATGCGCTTCGGACTCCTTGCCGGCGGCCCGGACTTCTTCGACCAATTCCTCGTGCAGCGCCTGCTGCTGCGCATCCGACCATTCGCCCAGATGGATCAGGTGGGCCTTCAGCCGTTCAATCGGGTCTCCCAAGGGCCAGAGCTTGGCTTCTTCGGCGGGTCGGTAGCGGGTCGGGTCGTCGGAGGTGGAGTGCCCCTCCGCCCGATAGGTGAAATGCTCGATCACCGTTGCTCCGAGATCGGAGCGTGCGCGCTCAACGGCCCATTGCGTAGCTGCATAAACCGCGAGGAAATCGTTTCCGTCCACGCGCAGCGAGGGCAGATTGTAGCCGATGGCGCGCGATGCGAACGGCGCCTCCTCTCCGCCGGCTATGCCCTGGAACGAGGAAATGGCCCACTGGTTGTTGACGATGTTCAGGATCACCGGGGCGCGATAGACCGAGGCGAAGGTGAGTGCGTGGTGGAAGTCGCCCTCTGCGGTCGATCCGTCACCGATGTAGGCCGAGGCGATACGATCATCGCCCTTCAGGGCTGAAGCCATGGCCCAGCCCACGCCCTGCGTGAACTGGGTCCCGAGATTGCCTGAAATGGTGAAAAAGCCGTCCGCCTTGGACGAATACATCACCGGCAGCTGGCGGCCTTTCATCGGGTCCAGGGAGTTGGAGTAGACTTGGTTCATCATCTCGACGATGGGGTAGCCGCGCGCCAGCAGAATGCCTTGCTGGCGATAGGTCGGAAAACACATGTCGTCGTGGTTCAACACCATCGCCTGGGCGATCGAGACGGCCTCTTCCCCGGTGCATTTCATGTAGAAGCTGGTCTTGCCCTGCCGCTGGGCGCGATACATCCGATCGTCGTAGACGCGGGTCAGCATCATGGTCCGCAGGCCGCGCTTGAGCGTCTCGATATCCAGATTGGGGTTCCAGGGGCCCACGGCCTCGCCATCGGTGGCCAGCACGCGGACCAGGCCGTAGGCCAGGTCGCGCATGTCTTTCGGCTGGGTGTCGGTCGCTGGACGAGGCGTCGCACCGGCTTCCGAAATATTGAGGTTCGAGAAGTCGGGTTTTTCGCCCGGCCGGAAGCGCGGCTCGGGGATGTGGAGGCTGAGAGGCCGACTGTTCTTCAGCGTCGTCATGGCCGGTCCTTGCAGAAGCGCAAAGCGCGATGTCCGGGGGTGAGCTTGGTGTCCGGCGCGCCGCGGACACTATCGATACAACTGCACATAAATGATCCTTATCGGCCGGGTTCGAGCAAGTCTCTTGCCACGTCCAGCCCAACGTCGCGCAATCATACCACTACGACGTGATATCAGGGTCGGTTTAACCTCGCATTGAAAAAATCCGCTGAGCTTCGTTCGGCGCGCCGTGTCTCGAGCCGGGCAGGAGCGTCGACGGCACTGAGGCGATGCAAACTCTGCCTTCTGTGAGCAGAAACTTGTCGTCGCCCGTCACTTCAGGGCGCCACTTCGCAATTTTATTCCTTCCGCCCCTCGCCCGCGGCTTGGAAGATCATGTAAGTATGTCGCGATTGCTTGCCAAAAGCGTGCCGTAGCCGATCGGTTCCAGGGCACGACGAAGCCGATTTTCGGCGACCGGGGGAGGAAAACTTGTCTGAGGTGCTGGACGCTGTCGATGCAAAGATACTCGACCTCATCCAGCATGACGCGGGCTTGTCAGTCGCCGAGATCGCCGAACGCGTCGGATTGTCCTCCAGCCCTTGCTGGCGGCGGATCAAGCGGCTCGAGGACGCCGGCGTCATTCAGCGGCGCGTGACGATCCTCGATCGGGAGAAGCTCGGTCTGGGTTTCGAGGTCTACTGCACCGTCAAGCTGAGCCTGCCGACCCGGGACAACCTCGACTCCTTCGAATCCGCAATCGGCAAGCTGTCGGAAGTCGTGCAGTGCGCCACGGTCACCGGATCGGCTGACTATGAATTGCGGGTCGTGACCCGCGACATGCACGCCTTCGACGACTTCCTGCGCGAGCGGATCTTGTCGTTGGGGCTGGTCTCCAACATCGAAAGCCGCATCGTCATCCGCTCGGTGAAGAACACCACCGCTGCGCCCCTGGGGCTGGTCAGTCCCTATGTGAGCGCGCAGGGATAGGCGCGCATAGACGGAGACGTTCGTGATCGAGCTCGTTATCGACCAACGACGCAAGGACCTCGGCGGGTTCGAGGTGGGGCGGGTGTTGCCGTTCCATTCACATCGGATGGTCGGACCGTTCATCTTTTTCGACCACATGGGGCCGGCGAGGTTCGAGGCGGGCTTCCCGCGCGACGTTGACGTCAGGCCGCATCCGCACATCGGGCTCTCCACGGTCTCCTACCTCTTCGAAGGCTCGATGACCCATCGCGATAGCGTCGGCTCGACCGAGGTGATCCGGCCGGGCGAGGTCAACTGGATGACCGCCGGCAAGGGCATCACCCATTCAGAGCGGTTCGAAGATCTGCGGGCGCACGGCGGAAGTATGCACGGCATCCAGGCATGGGTGGCCCTACCGGAGAGGGACGAAGAAGCCGACCCGGCGTTCTCGCACCATGGCTCCGACGACCTGCCGACCTATGAGAGCCCCGACGGCAAGCTGTGGGCCCGCCTGGTGGCCGGCCGCGCATTCGGCGTGGAAGCCAAGGTGAAGACCCATTCGCCGATGTTCTACATCCACTGGGCGCTAAAGGCCGGCGGCCAAGCCGACATCGGACCGGAATATTCCGAACGGGCGGCTTATGTCGCGCAAGGGATCGTGGAGGTCGACGGCCGCCAGATCCACGCGGGCCAGATGGCGATCCTGACGCCCGGACAAGGCGTGGTGTTCACAGCGGTGAGCGACGCTATCGTCATGCTGCTGGGCGGAGAGCCGGTCGGCGAGCGGTTCATCGAGTGGAACTTCGTGGCCTCCTCCAAGGACCGGATCGCCCAGGCCAAGTCCGATTGGAGGGCGGGGCGAATGAAGCTGCCGGACGCCGACGACAAGGAATTCATCCCCCTGCCGCCCGACCCGCCGGGCTCCGCCAATCCGATGAGCTGACCCAGTTTCACCCACCAGGAACTCGGCTACTGGAGCGCCGATGAACGTCAGCGTCTTCGACCTCTTCAAGCTCGGCATCGGTCCTTCCAGCTCGCACACCATGGGCCCGATGACCGCCGCCGGACGGTTTCTGCAGCGCCTCGGAGCGCGGGTGGAGCGCACGGTGCGGGTTGAGATCACGCTCTACGCCTCGCTGGCCCTGACCGGCCACGGCCACGCGACTGACCGGGCGGTGATCCTGGGGCTGGCTGGGTTCGAGCCGGCCAGCCTGGACCCGGATGAGGCTGATCGGGTGGTGGCGGCCGTTCGCTCGGAGGGTCGCTTGACCCTGGCCGGCCGGCACGAGATCGCCTTCGAAGAGAACCGCCACCTGCACTGGGAAGGCCGGACGCGCCTGCCCCTTCATCCCAACGCGCTGAAATTCGAGGCCTTCGACGTGGCAGGCGACCCGATCGAGGAGCGGACCTATTTCTCCATCGGTGGAGGATTTGTTCGGGACGAGGACGAAATGGGCCGCAATGCGCCGGCCGAAACCGGTCCGGCGGTCCCCTACCCGTTTGAGTCCGGCGAGGAGTTGCTGGAGATGGCGGCCGGCGCTGGCCTGACCATCGCCGGCGTCACGCGCGCCAACGAGCTGGCGCGACGCCCCGATGCCGAAACCGACGCCGGGCTCGATGAGATCGCAAACGCCATGTACGGCTGCATCGACCGCGGCATGCGCACCGACGGGATCCTGCCGGGCGGGCTGAAGGTCCAGCGGCGCGCGTTCCAGGTGCGCCAGTCGCTGATCTCGGACGCCGACAAGCGCATCGCCGACCCGCTGGCGGCGTTGGATTGGGTCAACCTGTGGGCGTTGGCGGTAAACGAGGAGAACGCCGCCGGCGGCCGCGTCGTGACCGCTCCGACCAACGGAGCGGCCGGCTTGGTCCCGGCGGTGCTGCGCTACTACGACCGCTTCCACAACGGGACAGCAGAGGGGCGGCGCACCTTCCTGCTCACGGCCGCTGCGATCGGCGCGCTCTACAAGAAGAACGCCTCGATTTCGGGGGCGGAAGTGGGCTGTCAGGGCGAGGTCGGCGTGGCCTGCTCGATGGCGGCGGCGGGACTTACGGCGGCGCTGGGCGCCACGAACGCCCAGATCGAGAACGCCGCCGAGATCGCCATGGAGCACAACCTCGGACTGACTTGCGACCCGATCGGCGGGCTGGTGCAGATCCCCTGCATCGAGCGCAACGCCATGGGCGCGGTAAAGGCCATCGACGCTTCCCGGCTGGCGCTGCTCGGCGATGGCCAGCACTCGGTCAGCCTCGACAAGGTAATCGCCACCATGAAGCGCACCGGAGAGGACATGAGCCACATCTACAAGGAAACCTCGCTCGGCGGCCTAGCCGTGAACCTCGCCGAGTGCTGAGCCTGGCGCGGCGAGCGACGCGCTCATAGACCTACGCATCGCTCGGACTGCGCCGAGGCGCCAGTCTGCGGGCCAGGGGCCTGGCGACCTTTGACCACGTCGCCGAAGCCGCAAGCTCCGGGGTTCAGGCTCCGGCGCGGGACGCAAGCCTCGCGTGAAACGGATCTCGGCGAAGCAGGCGCCGGACCGCAAGGCCGCCGCGTAGCTTTAGCTACGAGCGGATTTGCAGAGGTTCCGGGGAGCGGTGACCATGCCGGACTTCCACTTGCCCTTTAACCGCTCGTGGCCGCCGACCCGCAAATCGAACCGCCGCTCGACGATGTCCCAGGCCTCGTTGGGCCCGGAGAACCAGGCGTCCTTGCCGGCCTCGGTCGCGAAGGCTTCGAAGACCCGCCGGGGCGAAACGGATGGGTAGGTGCGCTCGATGGTGAAGACCCCGTGGGCGACGTTGTGTTCAGTGAGTTGCGCGGTTTCGGTCAAGTCGGTTCTCCGTCGGGAAACTGCTTGAGGTGCTCCCCCAGGCGACAAAGGCGGCGCTCCCACTCTCTGCGGCGCTGGTCGATCCACTGCTCGGCCAGGCTCAGGGCGGCGGGGTCCATACGGCATGTCCGGACGCGGCCGACCTTCTGCGAGGCCACGAGCCCGCTTGCCTCCAGGACGGCCAGGTGCTGGACGACGGCGGGCAGCGACATGGCGAGCGGCTGAGCGAGTTCGCTGACCGAAGCCGGCCCGCGGCTCAGTCGCTCGATCATGGCCCGTCGCGCCGGATCGGCCAGGGCATGAAAGGTAAGGTCGAGGGCGGCAACCGCCATCAGCCGTCCTTCAACGGGAAATACTGGAAATAGGGTCCGGCCTCGGCGAGCACGCGGGCCACGCTGGGTCGCGCCTTCAGCCGACCGAGGTAGGCCGCAAGCTTGGGCCACTCGGCGAGCGAGACCGCATAATCAGCGTAGAACAGGGCCGGCAGGGCGGCGCAGTCGGCCAGGGTGAAGGTCTCGCCCATGGCCCAGGCGTCCGTCCCCATCGGCTGGACGAGGTCGTAGCCGGCGCGGATGTCTGCGCGCGCCCGATCCACCTCCAACGGGTCGCGCTGGCCCTCGGCGCGCAGGCGGTCGGCAACCACACGCTGCAGGCCGTTGTGGATGTAGTTGTCGAACAATCGGTCGCGCAGCCGGGTTTGCCAGGCCAGGTCTGGACTCGCGGGAACCAGCGAGGCGGCGGAGGGATAGTGCTGGGCCAGATACTCGATGACGATGGTTGCTTCCGGCACGGTCCGGTCGAGCTCGTCGTCACGCAACACGGGGAACTTTGCGAGCGGCCAGACGGCGGCTAAGGCGGCGCGGTCGGCGGGATCGCCGAGGTTGACCATCCGGGGTTCGAACGCGACGTCGGCTTCGTAGAGCGCGATCAGCGCCTTCCAGCAGTAAGAGGATAGCGGATGATAATAGAGCGTCAGGGCCACGGTCGCCTCGCTGTACACTTAATCGTTTACTTAAGTATCAGTCCAGCGAGCGCGCGGCAAGCGGGGCGCGCCACCCACGCCCTACCTCCGATGCTCAGCCCTGCAGCGCCTTGCGGGTCTGTTCCCAGTACTGGGCGCCGGTGATCAGCGTGACGAGGGTCGCAAGCCAAAAGAGGCTATGGGCGGCGATGGTCACCGGGCCCTGCACGGCCGGATCCTGTGGCAGGAACGGGAACGCCCCCCAGGCGCCGACGACCAGCTCCATGGAGAGCGCCGTGAGCTGCAGCGTGGTCTTCCACTTGGCGAGCATGGTGACGGGCAGTTTCACGCCTTTGCCGGCCCCCACCTCACGCAGGGCGCTGACGGTGAACTCGCGGAACAGGATCAGGCCCGCTGGAAGCAGCACCATCGGCTGGGCGCCCAGCGACATCAGTCCCAGCACCGCGCCGCAGACCAGGACCTTGTCGCCGATCGGGTCGAGGATCGCGCCCCAGACGCTTTCGGCGCCCAGCTTGCGCGCCAGCCAGCCGTCGAAGAAGTCGGTCACCGCGGCGATGACAAAGGCATAGACGGCCCATCGCTGCAGAGCGAACTGCGCCTGCGGCTCCAGATGATCGGAGAGGCCTGGCACCGCGCCCGCGGCCGCCGCCAGGGCCACGAACATGAAAAGCGCCAGGACCAAGCGCATGGACGTCAGGATATTGGGCAGGGACTTCATCGCGTAATCCAGCGCGCCCACCGGCGCTTCGTTCCGGCCAGCTTAGCTGGTCATGCCCTGCGCCGGTACGGGGGAAGTGGCCCAAAGAGGAGTCGGGCGCTCTGGGCGCGTAAAAGGGGCTATCGACGCGGGGATCCGTTCAGAGCCACGGCGGCGCGCACCAGCGCCTTGAAGGCCTCGGCATCGAATTCGACGCCCTCGGCAATGTCGATGGCGCGCCGGGTGTTGCCTTCGAGGCTGGAGTTGAACAGGCCGGAGGGGTCGGCGAGCGAGGCGCCCTTGGCGAAGGTCAGCTTCACGACGGCCTTGTAGGTCTCGCCGGTGCAGATGATGCCGTCGTGCGACCACACCGGAACGCCACGCCACTTCCATTCCTCGACGACGTCTGGGTCCGCCTCCTTGATGAGGGCGCGGACACGGGCGAGCATCCTGCCGCGCCAGTCGTCCAGCTCCCTGATCCTCGCGTCGATCAGCCGGGAGGGGGATTCGGTCTGGGCGGTCGCTTGGGTTGTTGCGCTCTTTTTCATGGTGTTTGCAGGAGCCCCATTCGGCTGGTTCCCTGTCGGGTGACAGGTGGAAACGCCCAACACAGAGTTCAGGCGACCGGTTTCGAAGATGCGTTTTAAATGGGCTTGCGGGAAGCCGGCTCAAAAATCGGTCAGGAGAAGAGAGGACGCCCATGGGCGCCATCGGCAGACGCGTCTACGGGCTGGGGGCCGTCGTGCTCGGGGTCCCGGCGCTGGTCTTGGGCGACTTCGCTGCGCTCGGACTCCCCGTGCCGGTCGCGATGCCGGGCCAGCAAATCCTGCTCTACGCCAGCGCCGGGCTGCTGGTCGTCGCTGGGCTGGCGACCAACGCTCCCCGAACCCCGGCGATCGGGGCCCTGCTGCTGGCCGCATTCTTCAGCTTTTGGCTGCTGGCGCTGCACCTGCCGATCGCCCTGGCGAAGCCGGCGACCTGGGTCTCCTGGGAGGGCGTCGCGGAGACCGCGGTATCGGCGCTGGGCGGGGTGCTCGCCTACGCGCTTGCCCCAGGCGTCGGCCAGGCGCGCGCGGCGGCCAGCGTGCGTATCGTGCGCCCGCTGTTTGGCGTGGGCCTGTTGGTCTTCGGCGCCAGCGAATTCGTCTACGCCAGATTCACCGCCTCGATGGTCCCCGGTTGGCTGCCCCCCTCGCAGCTCTTCTGGACCTACGCCACCGGCGCGGCCCAGATCGCAGCGGGCCTGGCGATCGTGAGCGGGGTCCGGGCGCGACTGGCAGCGATGCTCCTAACCGCCATGTATCTGAGCTTCAGCCTGATCGTGCACCTGCCGAGATTGATCGCCAACCCGGCGAGCCACGGGAACTGGGCGGAGAACGGCGTAAACCTGATCCTGGCCGGCGCGGCGTGGGGCCTTGCCGAAGCCCTCCGCACGGAAAGGACGCAACGGTGAGAGCGCGGCCTATCTGGCCACCATCTCTGGTCCGGCCCGCCAGATCCGGTGCCGCACTTCCACATCCGAGGGCGCATAGATCACCAGGGGCAGGCGGCTGTTGTAGCGCAACAGCGGCTCGTCCGAGCTCGGCACGAACTGGCGCGTCCGGCGGGAGCCCGGCGGGCAGGCCATCCTGGTCGAAGCAGGCTGCCCGACGTTGGTGACCACGTAGTAAGTGAAACCCCAGCCCTCCGCCGTACGCTGCTCGAGCTTGGCCCCGAAGATCTGGCGATTGCAGTCGACCCACATCGTCCGGCCGATGATCATGCCCACCCGCAAGGCGTTCTCGTCCGGCTCGGCCGGCAGGTGGACGACGCGGCGGACCTGGCCCGGCTGGGCCGGGGGAAACGCCGCCATGTCGTCATGCGGCGGGCGATGCGGTGGCTGCGACTGCGCGCTTGCAGCGATAGCCCAGGCGGCGATGGCCGACCATAGCGGGGCGACGAAGGCCGATCGGGTCATGTCCCCTGCTCCCCGCGGCGGCTGCGAGGCGGATCAACCGCGGAGCTTAAACGACCCACCTCCCGGAATCGTTGCCCTTAACCGGGGTGGGGTGTCTGCCCCGGCCACCCTAGGGACATCACTTGATGGCCTGTTGCGCTGCGGCGTTGTGGCCTCGGGCGGAGCTAGCCGAGCCCGCGATGCGAAGTTGGATCGTAAGCATCATCGCCGCGCCCCTGACGCTGACGGCCCTGGTGGCGCACGCCGCGCCCCTGCCGCAGGCTGTCTCCGACATGCTGCGCGCCGCCGCGGACGAGCCCGATACGCTGGACGCCGTGGTCAGGGCGGCCAAGAAGGCGAACCCCGATTCCGTGGCCGAGATCGACGCCGAGGTGAAGGCGCTGAAAGCCCGAGCAGCCGCCGACAAGGCTGCGGAGGTCGCCAACCAGGGCTTTTTCGAGGGCTGGAGCCTGAAGGGCGAACTGGGCGGCTCGATCTCGACGGGTAATACGGAGAGCGAGGCTTTGGCCGCCG
This sequence comes from Phenylobacterium sp., assembly GCF_036495085.1. Taxonomy (GTDB): domain Bacteria; phylum Pseudomonadota; class Alphaproteobacteria; order Caulobacterales; family Caulobacteraceae; genus Phenylobacterium. Next base: position 62,597 of record NZ_DASXNL010000155.1, read on the forward strand.
CCCTTTCCGCCGAGAAACGGACTCCGATCTGGGTCCACGATTTCGACATGTCGGTCGACTTCAAGCGTGAAAATGAAGAGACGACGAAGGACCGCTACTTCGGCGCCTATTCGATCCAGCGCAACATCACGCCGCGCTTCTACGGCGTCGGCGTGCTTTGGGGGGAGCGCGACCGCTTCGCCGGCTACAACTACCGCTTCTCCGAGAGCTTGGGTGTCGGCTACCGGCTGTTCGACGGGCCAGGCCTAAAGCTGAGGGTCGAAGGTGGCCCGGCGGCCCGCCAATCCGAGTACCTCGTGACCGGCTATGACCTCACCTATGCGACGCGCCTGGCGGAATACCTGTCGTGGCAGATCACTCAGCGGCTCGAGTTCAGCCAGAGCCTGGTGACCTACCTGGAAACCAAGAACTCGACGGTGATCGGCGACGCTTCGGTGACGACCAAGCTGCAGAAGAGGCTCTCGGCGCGGGCGTCCTATGAAGTGCGCCACGAAGCCTCCCCGCCGGTGGGGCGCAAGAACACCGACACGACGACAAGGCTGACCCTGGTCTTCACCTACTAGCTAAGCATCAGACGTCAGCGCGGCGCGATCTCGAATACGCCGCTGGCGTCGCCACGGATCGTGAGCTCGCCCGGATCGATGCGCGAGCCGGCGAGCATGGGTTCGGCCATGCGGCTGGCGGTGACGATGACGCCCGGGAAAGCCTGGGTGCTGACGCTGACCAGGCGGACAACCCTTTGCCCCATGACCTGGGCGACGTCGGCAGCGTCGTGCTGCAGGGCCTGGAGGGCCTGATCGCGGGCCTGGCGCTGGGCGGCCGCGGGGTCGCTCAGGCCGAAATTTATGCCCTGCACCTCATTGGCGCCGGAGCCGACGGCGAGATCGAGGAGCGCGCCGGCGCGCCCGAGCTCCCGGACCACCACGGAAACCGTCGTCTGAGCGTGATACGCCACGATCTGGCGCGGGACATTGGAGTGTTCGCCATAGGTGGGGAAAAGGTTCACCCGCTGGGTCTGGATATCGCGTTGCGCCACGCCGGCGCGCAGGAGGGCCTTGACCACCTTGTCGACCCGTTCAGCCGTCTGAGCGGACGCGGCCTGGGCCGTCGCCGCCTCACCGGAAACCCCCAGCATCAGGGTGACGATGTCGGGCGTGACGTGGACCTCGCTCTGGGCCGAAAGGTTGAGCGTCGTCGTGCGGAAGGCCGCCTCGCCCTGTTGGGCGAGGGCTGGCGGGGCGAGGCTCAGGAACGCCGCCGCAGCCGCGGCCGCGGTGAAGACGGACATTCCGTTGGCCATGGGAGGTCTCCTGAAGTCGGCCAGCCTTACCGGTTCATTTGGCGGGTGTCGTCAGCAACTCGCGCACCCAGATATTGCGGAAGCTGAGCGGTGGGCTGGGGTCACCGTGTGCCTGCAGCTTGATGGGGGCGCTCGTGTAGGGCCGGTAGACGGGCTTGCCGATATAGAGGGTCTCGCCGGAGAGCACGGCGTCGTTCTGGATCAGGACGCCGTTGTGGAAGGCGGTGACGCGGGCCGGTGAGGCCACAGCTCCGCCTGCGGCGAAGACGGGGGCGGTCCATATAACGTCGTAGGTCTGCCACTCGCCGGGCTTGCGGCTGGCGTTCACCAGCGGCGCATGCTGCTTGTAGAGGCTGCCCGCCTGGCCGTTGACGTAGGTCTCGTTCTTGTAGCTGTCGAGGATCTGCAGCTCGTATCCGGCGTCGCCGGGGCCGGTTGACGCCAGGAAGACACCCGAGTTGCCGCGCGCCTGGCCCGAGCCGGTGACGTCGGCCGGGATGCGCCATTCGAGGTGGAGCTGGTAGTTGCGGAAGCTACGCCGGGTCTCGATGTTGCCGGCCTTCTTCTCCACGGTCATGACGCCGTTCGCCACGGTCCAGCCCGCGGGGGCCTTGTCCTTCGTGTTCACCCATTGATCGAGGTTCTTGCCGTCGAAGAGGATGATGGCGTCGGAAGGCGGAGGTTGCGGCTTGTCCAGGGTCGGCGCCGGCGTCACCACCGGCGGGACGGGCGTCCATTGCTCGGTGTCCTGTGGCTTAGCCGGCTGGGCGGCCGGGGCCGCCTGGGCCAGTGCGCCGCCGGCTGCCAGGAGCAGCAGCAGGCCGGCGCTCGCCAAAGTAACGCGCTTCATAGCTCCCACCCCTTGCGATATCGGCGGCCCAGATATTGGTTGGCGTCAGCCGAGTTGGTGATGCGCCCGGCGACGGGATCCCACTCAATGGCCTGGTCGGCGCGCATGGCGACGATGCCGAGGTTCATCGTTTCGTTCAGGCGGCAAGCGTATTCGAACGGGCACGAGATCTTCTCCTCGCCGCGGATGGCGCGGATCCAGTTCATCTCGTGGCCGTCCATCCCGCCCTGGATGCGCGGCAGGGAGTGGGGAACCTTGGCGGCGGCCTCGTCCAGGCCCTCGCCGATCAGCACCGGCCTTTCGCCGTAGGTCTCGTGCATCAGCATGCCCTTCGTCCCCATGAAGAGCACGCCGCCGTCGCCGCTCATCTTGATGCTGGTCGGGAATCCGCGAGGTGTCGGGGGCAAGAGGCCTCCGTCGTACCAGATCATGGTCAGCGGCCCTCCCTTCGCCTGGCCGAATTCATAGTGGCTGAGGGTAGCCTCCGGGTAGCCGGTGAAGACGGCCGGGCGCTTGGCGGTGTCCCAGAGGCTGGGATTGCCAGGCCAGCGGGTATGGCGCGTCTCCACCCGGGTGGGCAGGCCAGGTTCAAGCGACCAGAAAGGGAAGTCGATCAGGTGGGCGCCCATGTCGCCGAGCGCGCCGGAGCCGAACGGCACCCAGCCGCGCCAGTTGAAGTGGGCGTAGTCGGGATTGTAGTCCCAGTCGACGTCGGCAGGACCAAGCCAAGTCGGCCAGTCGAGGCTTGCGGGCGCAGCCTGCGGCGGCGGTTTGGCGACGCCCTGCGGCCAGACCGGCCGGTTGGTCCAGACGTGGACCTCGCGGACCGGGCCGATCACGCCGGCGCGGATCAGCTCGACGACGCGGCGGCCGTCGTCGCCGGAATGGCCCTGGTTGCCCATCTGAGTGATCAGCTTGGGATTGGCCTGGGCGAGCGCAGCGAGCTTGCGGCTCTCCTCGATGGTGTAGGTAAGCGGCTTTTGCACATAGACGTGGTAGCCGCGCTCCATGGCCATGCGGGCGGCCACGGCGTGGTGGTGGTCCGGCGTGGCGACAAGGACGGCGTCGATGTCCTTCTGCGCGTCGAACATCTTGCGATAGTCGGTGAAGCGCTGGGCCTTGTCATAGGCATCCTTCAGCGGCTGCTTTGCGGGCGGGATCCGGCCGGTCCTGTCGCTCAGCGACTTGCGGACATGGTCGTAGTCGACGTCGACGGTGGCGACGATGTTCTGGCTGACCAGCCGCAGCATGTTGTCGGCGCCCTTGCCGCCCGCGCCGATGACCGCGATGTTCACCCGATCGCTGGGCGCAAGCTTGCGTGCTGCGCCGATCGCGGGGGCCGCCATGGCGGCGAACGCCGTTCCTGCCGCCGTCGCGATCAACCCGCGACGGGTGAGCCCCCTGGCAGATTTTGCGGACATGGACGGCCTCCCCCCAAAGGACACTGATCGCCGGTATTTGGCCTAGCGTTCGGGGGGCTTTGCAAGGCCGGAGAGGTTCAGGGCGCCCGGTAGAGGCCGCAAAGCTTATTGCCGTCGGGATCGCGCAGATAGGCGAGGTAGAGCTTGCCGAAGCCGCCCTCCCGGATGCCCGGCGGGTCTTCGATGGAGGTTCCACCGTTGGCGACGCCGGCGGCATGCCAGGCATCGGCCTGCTCGCTCGAGGCGCAGGCAAAACCGATCGTGCCCCCGTTGGCGAAGGTGGCCGGCTGGCCATCGATCGGCAGCGACACGCCAAGCGTGCCCGTCGACGTCCGGTAGAAGACGCGGTGGCGGTCGACCATCCCTGGCGCAACGCCGAGCGTGCCGAGCAGGGCGTCATAGAAACCTTTGGCGCGGTCCAGGTCGTTCGTGCCGATCATGATGTGTGAAAACATGCCTATCGCTCCCTTCGGTATTTGACGGCGGTTTCCGGCGCCGGACGGCACATGGGCGAAGATTCGCGCCGATGACAATGCAGAGCGGTTGAGCCGAGCCGGCGGGCGTAGGCGCCTCAGTCCGGTTTCAAGGTTACAAATCGCGTTCACCTTCACATCGTTGGCGAAGTCGGCGGGGGCGATAGAATGGTGGCGCTTGCGGGCGATCTCGATCTCCAGCGCGCGGCAGCAGATATCGCCCTATTCGGAGCCTGCTGCGCGCAAAACCGGCAATAGGCCAACATGAGTTCGCAATGACCCTCGCCTATCGCCCGCACAGCCACATCACGCCGCGTCTCGATTCAGTCGGCGCCGAGCGCGCGCCAGTGCTGGTTATTGATAACTTCGCCGACGACCCGCAGGCGCTGGTCGACCACGCGGCTTCACTGGCGCCCTTTCCTGCGGCTGAGCAAACCTTCTACCCGGGCGTTCGGGCGCCGGTTCCGGTCGGGTTCGTACAGGCCGTCCATGCCTATCTCGACAACGCCCTGCGGGCGGCCTTCAGCCTCGCCGACGACGAGGTGAAGAGCGGCGGCTGGGAATATTCGTTGGTGACCACGCGCCCGGCAGACCTCAGCCTTCGCCAGAGGATGCCTCATATCGACTCGACCCACCCGGGCAACCTGGCGCTGCTGCTCTATCTTGCGCCGGGCGATCAGGGCGGCACCAGCTTCTACCGGCACCGCAGGACAGGGTTCGAGGCGATCACCGAGGAGCGGTTCGACCGCTATGAGCAGACATTGAAGTCCGACCTCGCGGCCTTCGGCGAGCCGCAAGGCTATATCAACGGCGACAGCGAGATCTTCGAGCGGACTGCGGACTATGAGGCGGTGTTCAACCGGATGCTGGTCTACCGCAGCCATAACCTGCACTCGGCGAGCATCGGCGAGGGCCTTGCGTTCGATCCCGACCCGCGAGCCGGGCGCCTGACGATGAACCTGTTCCTGCACTTTCGACCTAGGGCGCAGGACCGCACGCGTTAGTATGGCGTCGGAGGGGCGCTCCTAAGGTGGAGGCTTATATGCGGCTGTCGGTCGTGGGCCTTTCGGCGGGACTGGCGTTATCGGTCTCCGCGCCGGCGCAGGCGCAACTGCTGGCGTCGTCCTGGGAAGCCTGCCTTGGCGCAGGAGCCCCTGGCCTAGTGCAGCAGATCAACGGCTGCAGCGGGATCATCCAATCCGACCTCGAGGCGCCGGGGCCGCGCGCCGTCGCGCTCTTCAACCGCGGGGTGCTCTATCAGAGCCAGGGTGCGCTCAGCCAGGCGATAGCGGACTACGACGCAGCCGAGCGCCTCGACCCGGCGCTCCCGGAAACCTTCGCCGGGCGCGGCAGCGCCTATTTTGAAGCCGCCGACTACGAGCGTGCGTCGGCCGATTTCGAGCGCGCGATCCGGCTCGCGCCTGACAAATCGGAGGGCTGGGCCGGCCGTGCGGCCATCCGCATGGCCATGGGCAAGGGTCCGGCGGCGCTCGCTGACTATGACCGCGCCGTAGCCGCGGCGCCGCAATCCGCCGATGTGCTCGATCAGCGTGGGCAAGCCTACGCTCGGACCGGCGATGACACGCGCGCGCTAGCCGACTTCGATCGCGCCCTCACGCTGAAGCCCGATGACGCGACGGCGTATGCCGGGCGCGGCGGCGTACTGGCGCGGCGCAAAGACGTCGACGGCGCGCTTTCGGCGTTCGACGCCGCGCTTCGGATCGATCCCGACCTGACACCGGCGCTGAGCGGCCGGGCCTGGGCGCGCCACGCCAAGGGTGACGCTGCGGGCTCGGCGCAGGACTACGCCCGTGCCGCCAAGCTCGATCCGAAGGATGCGCGGGCGCAGTTCAACCACGGCTTCTCACTGCAGGTCGCCGGCGACCTGAACGGGGCGGTCGCGGCCTATGACGCGGCGGTGGCTCACGATCCGCAGGACGCGGGCGCCTACAACAACCGCGGCGATGCGCTGGCGAACAGAGGCGAGCTGAAGGCCGCGGTCGCCGATTTCGACAAGGCGCTGACGCTCAAGCCAGGCTACGTCCTGGCGCTGGGCAACCGCGGCCGGGCGCGCTTGCAGCTGGGCGAGCACGCCGCGGCGGCGGCTGACTTTACCGAGGTGCTGGCGCACGACCCTGCCGACGTGCAGGCCCGGCTCGGACTGGCGATCGCCTATGGGGCGCAAGGCCAGCATGCGCGCGCGGTGGAGGAAGCCGACACCGCGGTTCGCGGCGCGCCGGATTCGGCCGAGGCGCTCAATATCCGCTGCTGGGCGCTGGGCCTGGCCGGCGAATCGCTCGACCGGGCTCTCGCAGACTGCGACCGCTCGGCGGCGCTCAAGGCCGACGCGCCGGAGGTCTATGACGCCCGCGGTTTCGTACGCCTGCGCAAGGGCGACCTGGAGCTGGCCCTGGCCGACTATGCAACCGCCCTTCGCCTACGCCCACAGCTAGCCACCGCCCGCTTCGGCCAGGGCCTGGCGGAGCTGCGCCTCGGCCGCGAGGCCGCGGGGCGCTCGGATATGGCGAC
>NZ_DASXNL010000156.1:0-4342 GCF_036495085.1 Phenylobacterium sp.
AAGACCTTCGCCCCGGAGCTGAAGACAAGGCGCCCGGACCTTGAGGTGATCTCGGTGGACAAGCTCGACCTCGACAGTCCAAGCCTGAGGGCAGCCGGTAAGTAGGTCCCGCGCCGGGCGCTGAACAGACATGCAGGACCGGTTGGACGTCGTGGTCGTGGGCGCAGGCGCAGCGGGGATCGCGGCGTTGCGCCGGCTGTGCGCCGCGGGCTTATCGGCCGTGGCCCTCGAAGCCCGGCCCCGGGTCGGGGGGCGGACGCACACCGTGCAGGCTTCGGCGGGCCTGCCGGTGGACTGCGGCGCCGGCTGGGTTCATTCCGCGAACGAGAACCTGTTGACCGGGCCCATCGAACGGGCCGGTTTCACACTTGATCGAACCCCGCCGCACTGGATGCGTCCGTCGATCAACAAGGACTTTCCGCCGCAGGACCAACAGGCCTTCCGCGCGGCCCTGGCGGCTCTCGAAGAGCGCGTGCACGCCGCGGCAAGGCGCGGCGTCGATCGTCCCGCCTCGGAGTTCCTGAAGCCAGGCGATCGCTGGAACGTCCTGCTCGACGCCTTCTCCAGCTACTACAACGGCGCGGAATTCGACCAGGTCTCCGTCCTCGACTTCGCAACCTATGAGGATTCCGGCGTCAACTGGCGGGTCGCCGAGGGCTATGGCGCCGCCATCGCAAGCTTTGCAGACCGCGACCATATCGTTCTCGATTGTGACGTGCGGACGATCCATCACGATGAACACGACCTCGCCCTCGACACCGGCAAAGGTCGCCTCGCGGCGCGCGCAGCGATCGTCTGTGTCCCGACCCCCGCCCTGGCGGAGGGCCGGCTGGCCTTTTCGCCGAGCTTGCCGGACAAGGCTGAAGCCGCCGCCGGCCTGCCCCTTGGCCTTGCCGACAAGGTCTTCCTGGGGCTCGACAACCCAGAAGGACTGCCCGCCGATGGCCACCTTTTCGGCCACACCGACCGGACCGAGACCGGCAGTTACCATCTGAGGCCCTTCGGCCGGCCCTACATCGAGGCGTTCCTCGGCGGGCGCTGCGCGCGAGGCCTGGAGGGCGAAGGCGCGGGCGCCATGACCGCCTTCGCCGTGAAGGAGCTGGGTGATCTGATGGGGTCGGACTTTCGGAAAGGCCTGCGGCCGCTGGCCGAGACCGCCTGGGCGTCCGATCCCTGGGCGCTCGGCTCCTATTCCCACGCCCTGCCTGGCCACGCAGGTGATCGCGCCATCCTGGCGGCCGCGGTCGACAATCGGATCTTCTTCGCCGGCGAGGCCACAAGCGCGCGCTTCTACTCGACCGTCCACGGCGCCTGGGAAACCGGCGTCAAAGCCGCCGAGGCCGCGCTCGCCGCTCTGACTCGCGCCTAAGCCTTTGGCGGCGCCACGAAGAAAGGCATGACCACGGCGGCGAATTCCGGAAGCGCTTCGCAAGCCTGTGCATGCGCCGCGAGGGCCGGCCATTCCGTGGCGAGAAATGCGTCGGGATGCGCTTCGCGCAGGAAGCGCAGGACGCAACCCACGATGATGTCGGCGTGGTTGATCATCGGCCCATACCACCAGGGGCCGGCCCGAGAGGCGCGGTCGGTTTCCAGCGCCGTCAGCACGCCGCCAATCTGGGAGCGGCAGCGTTGGACCCAGAGCGGCGTCTCGCGAGCGTGGACGGCGCGTTCGTAGACCAGGCTCACCGCTTTGTCGGCTAGGCCGCTGGCGAGCGCGCAGACCTTGAGCGCGTGGCGCCGCTCCACCCCACCTTCCGCGATCAGGGCCCGCCCCGGCCCGGCGACCTCATCCAGCCAATCCAGGATCGCCGCGCTCTCGATCAGGACTTCGCCGTCGTCGAGGATGAGGGTCGGCACGCGTTTGAGTGGATTGTAGACGGCGATCTCGTCGGCCTGCGCGAACACCGACCAGGCACGATGTTCGTAGGCTACGCCATAGAGCTGTAGCGCGATGGCGACGCGCCTTACGAAAGGGCTGTCGTAGTGACCGATCAGGATCATGCGGCGTCTCCGGCGCTGGCGCGCGTTGTCCAACGGCTGAGGTCGCGCTCGCGGCCGATGAGCGCAAGTCCCGAAGCGATGGATTCCAGTTCCGCGCCGGTTTCAATGCGCGAGGGCTCGAAACGACGTTGGAAAATCGCGCGCACGGCCGGCACCAGCGACGAGCCGCCGGTAAGAAAGATGCGGTCGACGCCCGCCGGCGCGAGTTTGGCGCTGGCCAGGGCTGCGTCCACGGCTGTCTCGATCCTCGCCAATTCAGGCGCGATCCAGCGCTCGAAGGTCGCGCGCCGCACCTCGCCCTTCAAGGCGATCGAGCCGGCCTTAAACCGGAACTCCGCGGCGTCTTCGATGGAGAGAGCCTCCTTGAGGCGTGAGACCGAGCGGTAGAGCTGGTAGCCGTAGTTCTCGTCCAGGGTCTCGACCAGTCGGGCGATCTTCTCCGGCTCGACGGCCTCGCGGACGAGCGCGCGGATTTCGCGCATGTCGCGGCTGGCCCGCATCAGGGCGAGCTGGTCCCAACGGGCGAAGGCCGAATAGTAGCGGTTGGGGATCGGCAGGGTCTTGCCGAAGCTCTGGTAGCTCGACCCCTTGCCGAGCGCCGGCGAAACAAGATGGTCGATGATGCGGTAATCGAAGGCGTCCCCCGCCACACCGACGCCTGAGCGGCCAAGCGGAACGGCCCTGATCTCGCCCGCGTGCCGCTCGAAGCGGATGATCGAGAAGTCCGAGGTGCCGCCGCCGAAGTCGCCGACCAGGACGGTGGCGTCGTGGTTGAGCTCCCGGGCGAAGAAGAAGGCCGCGCCCACGGGCTCATAGGCATAGAGGATCTCGGAAAAACCCATTCGCTCGAAGGCCGTCTCGTAGCGCGACAGGGCCAGGGGCTCGCTGGGCTGGGCGCCGGCGAAGGTCACGGGTCGGCCGACGATCACCCGGCTCGGCAGCTCGGCCATGCCCGCGTCGGCGTAGGCGCGCAGCTTCAGGAGGAAGGTCGAGAGCAGGTCCTCGAACCGGTAGCGACGGTTGAGGATCGTCGTCTCGCTGAAGCTCTCGGAGGCGGCGAAACTCTTGAACGACTGGATGAAGCGGGTGTCGGCCGGGTCTTCCACATAGGCGTCGATGGCCCAGGGACCGGCGGCGATAGCGCGGTCGTTGGGCTTGTCGCCCGCATGGAAGGACAGGCAGCTGCGGAAGGCGAAAAGCTCGCCCTCCGGCGCTGGGAAGCGGACCAGGTGCGCCGGCCCGGCCGCGTCGGCGAGGGCCACGACCGTGTTGGTCGTGCCGAAGTCGATGCCGAGCGTGAAGGGCGTAGCCACCGGAAGCTCCTGCAGATTCACCGACAGTCGCTCCCCGTTGGGGGAGCTGTCACCGGAGGTGACTGAGGGGGTCCGCTCGAACGTGCGGGATGACCCCCTCCGGCGCTTCGCGCCACCTCCCCCGAAGGGGAGGAACTCATATCAGCCCTCAGCCTCGGTCATCTGGCGTTCGTAGGCGCAGACCGTGGCCATCTGCAGGATCTTCGAAACCGAGGCGGAGAGCGGGCAAATCTGCACGGCGCGATCGAGGCCGAGCAGGATCGGGCCGATCACGGTGGCCCCGCCCAGGGACTGGATCAGCTGGGAGGAGATCGCCGCCGAGTGCACCGCCGGCATGATCAGCACATTGGCCGGGCCGGTGAGCCGCATGAACGGATAGTTGGCGCGGGCTTCCGGCTCGAGGGCCAGTTCCGGCGGCATCTCGCCTTCGTACTCGAAATCGATGTCCTCCATCTGATCGAGGGTCGCCACCGCGTCGCGCACCTTCTCGGAGCGGGTCCCCATCGGGTTGCCGAAGGTGGAATAGCTCATGAAGGCCAGGCGCGGCGTGTAGCCCAGGGTGCGCACGGCGCGCGCCGCCTCGAGCGCGATCTCCACCAGATCCTCGGCCTCCGGCATTTCGGTGACCGTGGTGTCGGCGATGAACAGGGTCCGGCCTTTGGCCAGCACCACGCTCATGCCGATGATCCGGCCGCCGGGCGCGGTGTCGACCACCCGCAGAACCTCCTCCAGCACCTGGTCGAAGGCGCGGGTGACGCCGGTGACCATACCGTCGGCGTCGCCAAGCGCCACCATCGAGGCGGCGAAGGCGTTGCGGTCCTGGTTGATCAGCCGCTGGACGTCCCGACGCAGATAGCCTTCGCGCTGCAGCCGGGAATAGAGGTGATCCACATAGGCCTCATTACGGTGCGAAAGCCGGGCGTTGAGGATCTCCAGCTTGGCCTCGGCGGGGTCGAGGCCCACCGCCACCATGTTCTCAGCCACCAGCTCTTCGCGGCCGACCAGGATCGCCTTGCCGAGGCCGGCGG
>NZ_DASXNL010000157.1:0-22587 GCF_036495085.1 Phenylobacterium sp.
CGATCATCTAACGTCGCGCTCAGCACGGATGGCCTGGGCCGGTGACATGGAAGGCGCTGTTTCCGAGCGTCGCGCCAATCGAGCTCGCAACTCATCAAGCGTCGGTCGTTCTGCCACTTGGCGAATCTCACTGAGGAGGTATTCGGACAGCGACATGCCCGCCAAAGCCGCCCGCGACTTAAGCTGCCGATGCAGCGGGTCCGGCACGTTGCGAATTTGGATCATTGTGGACATGCAGTGAACATGCGCACATGCGGATCACATGTCAAATGAAGATGCGCGCCCACTTTCGGTCGTTCCTTAGTGCGGTTGTCACCTATGTCTTCGGTACGATCTGTCACCCATGTGTCCGGACTGGACACCTGAGGAAGTGGCGGCCCGGGAGGGACTCGAACCCCCGACCTTAGCTTTAGGAAAGCTCTGCTCTATCCGGCTGAGCTACCGGGCCACTTGGCGCGACCGATGCCACGCTCAGCGCCGGGCGCCAAGCCTTGCCAGCGGAACGATTGCGGGGCCGGGGTATCGGCCATAGCCTCCGGCCCGAGTCAGCGGGCGGGGCGACACATGGGTTTTGTGAGACACTTTCGCGTCCTCTACGTGCAGGTCCTCCTCGGCGTGCTCCTCGGCGTCCTGGTCGGAGTGCTCTGGCCGCAGTTCGGGGCGTCTCTGAAACCTCTGGGCGATGCCTTCGTCAAGCTGATCAAGATGGCCGTAGCGCCGGTGATCTTCTGCACAGTGGCCGGCGGCATCGCTCGCATGGGCGACGTGAAGGCCTTCGGTCGGCTGGGCGCGCGCACCTTGATCTATTTCGAGGTCGTCTCGACCTTTGCGCTCGTGATCGGCCTCGCGGTGGGCAGACTGGTGCAGCCGGGGCGCGGCTTCAACGTCGACCCCGTGGCCCTCGATCCCAAGATCGGAGCCGAATACCTGGCGAAAGCCCAGCACGGCCAAAGTCTGGTCGACTACCTCCTCAACCTGATCCCCGACACCTTCGTCGGAGCTTTCGCGCAAGGCCAACTGCTGCAGGTGCTGGTGATCGCGGTCCTGACCGGGTTTGCCTGCACGAAGCTGGGGGAATTCGGGGAGCGAGCTGCTGGCGTACTGGACGACATCGCCAAGCTGGTTTTCGGCATCATCGGGGTGATCGTGCGATTGGCGCCGATCGGCGCCTTCGGAGCCATGGCCTTCACCGTCGGCAGGTACGGGCTCGGCGCCCTGGTCAATCTCGGCGCCCTGATAGCGACCTTCTACCTGACCAGCATCCTCTTCGTGCTGATCGTGCTGGGCGCCATCGCCAGGTACTTCGGCGGCTTTTCGATCTTGAAGTTCCTGCTCTACATCCGCGAAGAGTTGCTGATCGTGCTCGGCACCTCCTCCTCGGAATCGGTGCTTCCCCTCATCATGGCCAAGTTGCAGCGGCTGGGCGCCGGTAAGGGCACCGTCGGCCTGGTCATTCCGACGGGCTACAGCTTCAATCTCGACGGCACCAACATCTACATGACGCTTGCCACGCTGTTTCTGGCCCAGGCGACCAACATCCATCTGACGCTCATGCAGGAGCTCAGCCTCCTTGGTGTGGCGATGCTCACCTCCAAGGGCGCGAGCGGCGTCACGGGCGCAGGCTTCATCACGCTTGCGGCCACGCTTGCCGTGATCCCTGACCTGCCCATCGCAGCGCTTGCCCTGCTGGTCGGCGTCGACCGCTTCATGAGCGAGTGCCGCGCGCTCACCAACCTGGTGGGCAACGGCGTGGGAACCCTGGTGATCGCTCGCTGGGAAGGCGACCTTGACCGCCAGCAACTGTCGCGCGAACTCGATCGTGGGCCGAGCCCCGAACCCGCTGCGCTGGTGGCCGCAACTCAGGTCGACTAGAGCTCTGGAAGCACATTGCGGCCGTTGTTGTCGCTATACGAAAACGCCCGGCGGATGCCGGGCGTCTCGCAAAATCCGATTGTCGGGGCGATCCTAAGCGGCGACCGCCTTCACGAGCGACTTGTTGAGGATGCCGATGGCCGCGTCACGGTCGATACGCTCAATAGCGGCGACTTCGCGGGCCATGCGGTCCAGCGCCGATTCATAAAGCTGGCGCTCGGAATAGGACTGTTCCGGCTGGTTCTCGGCGCGATGCAGATCTCGCACGACCTCGGCGATGGAGATCAGGTCGCCGGAGTTGATCTTGGCCTCATATTCCTGCGCACGGCGCGACCACATGGTGCGCTTCACACGCGCGCGGCCCTTCAGCGTGGTGAGCGCCTGGGTCACGACGTTGGTTTCGGCCAGCGCCCGCAGGCCTGCCGTGCGCGCCTTGGCGGTCGGAACTCGCAGCGTCATCTTTTCGTGGTCGAAGGTGATCACATAGACTTCGAGCTTCAGACCGGCGACTTCCTGGGTTTCGATCCCCTGCACCTGACCGACGCCATGGGCTGGGTAGACGACGTGGTCGCCAACCGAGAAATCGTGACCGTTCTTGCTCATCGAGACACCCTCTCAAAAGACCAGGTCCGGACTGTGTTCGGACCTCTGACGCGTTTACGCCAAGCGACAAGGCCACGCTCTCCGCGAAGGAACCGCGGCGGCATCGTCGTTGGTGCGGAAGTAGACCTCTTAGACACCCTTCGCCGGTCGCCGGAGCTATCCCTCATGGACTGCGCCGCAACGGCACTCTTGGAACACGATGGGCCGGGCGAATGCCGGAGCGCCACATCGTGTAATACCGTAACACAAAATTAAGCGGAATGAAAGGCTTGCCCTGGCAGGCCCGCGCCCGACAAATGCCGGGCGGTTACGGCTCAGGAACCGCGGCCGGGTTTTTCGGAGAAGTATTTCTCAAGCTTGCCGGTCTCGCGCTCAAAAGCTTCCGCATCGGCGGGCGGCTCGCCCTTCACTGTAATGTTGGGCCAGATCTTCGAATATTCAGAGTTGACCCGCAGCCATTTACCGTCGGCGTCGTCCTCGGTGTCAGGCTTGATCGCATCCACCGGACACTCCGGCTCGCAAACGCCGCAGTCGATGCATTCGTCTGGATTGATGGCCAGGAAGTTCTCGCCCTCGTAGAAGCAGTCCACGGGGCACACCTCCACGCAATCCATGAACTTACATTTGATGCAGGGATCCATCACGATGTAGGTCATGGCGGGCGCTTCGGACTCCGTGCGCAACCAGGTGCGGGGCGCGGGTTTTTCACGGTCCGGGGCTGGCTTGTCAATGGCGCGGCCCGCGAGTTTCTACGAGGAAATCTGGATTGTGGGATAGGCGGGCGTGTCAGCGTGCAATGAGGCGGCGTCTGATCGTCACCTCAAGGCGCCTCCAGCGTGGAATATAGCGCGCGTGCTTCGGCCGGCGGGCCGCGGCGTTCGCCAAGCCCGGCGACCGTTATGGCGATCAGCCGTCCGCCCAACGCGAACACCAGGCTGTCGCCGACCTTCACAGGGCGGGCGCACTTGTCCAAGCGGCTTTCGTGGCCGGCGCGTGTCAGCCGTACGCGCCCTTCGTCGACGAATTTGGCGGCCAGTGAACGTGTCTTGAAGAAGCGGGCGCGCCATAGCCAGACGTCAGCCCTGGCGGCGTCCCTGGTGGTTTCGTCGCTCATGCACGCGATGCCCTGGACCTGCGCCGGCGACGCGGCCGGCGTGCGGGCGCGGGTTCGTCCTTCAGCGCGGCGAGCGCCGCAAAGGGCGAATGAGGCGCGACGAGGGGCTTGTGCTCAACAGCAAAGTCGCGCTCGAAACGGCGCCGCCAGGCCGTGGCTTCGCCGCGCCGCCTAATGGCCGCAAAGCCCAGGCTTTTCAGGATCTCCTGCGCCTCTTCGGAGCTCCAGCCCAACTCGTCGCGCGCCTGGTCCGAGAGTACGACGCCGCCGCCCTGCTTGACGCCGGCGCGCAGCAGTTCGTCGAGCCGCTCAAGGTCTTCCACGGGCGCGGCCAGGCGCCCCACGGCCCTAAGTCCGAACGCTGCGAGCGTCCGGGGCGAGGGCGCGGGGTCGGGCAGGCGGCTGACCTGGTCGGGCGCGGGCCGCCAGCCGGGAACATCGCGCGGGGCCAGCGCCTGGGTGAGCGCACGCGCCTGCGCATTCAAGAGGCCCGGGAGGTAGACGGAAAAGGCTCCCAGTCGCACGCCTAGCCCCCTCAGGGCGCGGCGCTCCACCTGACTGAGCGCGCGGGTCTCCGCCCTGACCTGGTTTCGGTCCAGCACCCCGCCGGCCTCGAGCAGACGGAAAGCCAGGCCGCGCGCCAGGCCCTTGATCCGGCCCTCAGCCACGGCGGCCTCCAGCTTGCGCAAGGCGCCTAGCCTGCGTCCCGCTTCGCCGGCCACAAAGGCCTCCAGTCGCTGCGTCGCCCGCTGGCGCGCCGCATCGTGGCCGAGTTCCCCCAGCAACCGCACGCGGGGCTTGAAGGGCTCGCCGCCGGCCAGCACGCCTGCTACCTCGCCACGCCATAGGATCGCCCCGTCGGGCGCGAGCGAGAAGGCGTCGTCCGACTCGGCGGCCAGCTTGCCCAATCTCCGAGCGATTTCGGGACCCACGGCGTGGGTGGCTGCCGCACGCAGCGCCTTTTCTTCCAGCACCGAAGATCCCTGCGCCGGCTCGAACCGCACGCCCGTGAGCCGGCCGACGAAATGACCCTCGACCGTCACGGCGCCGTCTGCGGCGACGCCGGCCAGCATGTCGTCGCGGACCCTCAAGCCCCGCATCAGGGCGCTGGTCCGCCGATCGACGAAGCGGGCCATCAGCTTTTCGTGCAGGGTGTCTGAGAGCCGGTCCTCGAGGTTTCGCATCCTGCCCTGCCAGCCCGTCGGGTCGGCGAGCCAGCCGGGGCGGTTGGCGACGTAGGCGAGCGTGCGGACGCTGGAGAGCCGCGCCGCAAGCGTGTCGATCTCCCCGTCGGCGCGGTCGAGTTGTCCGTATTGGCGAGCGATCCAGTCCTCGGGAATGCGCTGGCTCCCGGTCGTCAGGTGCAGGAAGAACTCCTTGGCCAGGCTTGTGTGCTCCTCCAGCGCGAGCTTGCGGAAGTCCGGCGTCTGGCAGACGTCCCATAAGCGTTCGATGGCCGCGCGGCCACGAGCGCGCCCGGCGATCTGCGGGTCCTGGGCCAACTGGCGCAGGGTCGTCTCATCGAGCGCTTCGGCGGATAACTTCAAGCCCTCGCTGGCGGGCGTTTCGGCGAGCGATCGCAGCAGGTTCGGCAGCGAACCAAAGTCCAGTTTCGAGTTGCGCCACTCCGCTCCAGTAACCGGCTCGAAACGATGCTCCTCGACCGCGCGAACGAGGTCCTCGTCCATATCCTCGGCCTCGCCGGTCACGCCAAAGGTTCCGTCGCGTAGGTGGCGCCCGGCGCGACCGGCGATCTGACCGACTTCTTGCGGATAAAGGAAGCGCGTGCGCTTGCCGTCGAACTTGCGCAGCCCGGCGAAGGCGACATGGTCGACGTCCATGTTCAGCCCCATGCCGATGGCGTCGGTGGCCACCAGAAAGTCCACTTCACCAGACTGATACAGGGCCACCTGGGCATTGCGGGTGCGCGGCGAAAGCGAGCCCATAACGACGGCTGCTCCGCCACGTTGGCGGCGGATCAGTTCGGCGATGGCGTAGACCTGGTCGGCTGAGAACGCCACGACGGCGGAGCGACGCGGCAGCCGCGTCAGCTTCTTCGGGCCTGCGTAGGTCAGCGCTGAGAACCGCTCGCGGGTTACGATCTCGGCATGGGGCAGGAGCCGGCGGACCAGAGGCGCCATTGTCCCGGCGCCGAGCAGCATGGTCTCGGCGGTTCCTCGCGCGTGCAGCAGGCGATGGGTGAACACATGTCCGCGCTCAGGGTCGGCGCAGAGCTGGATTTCATCCACCGCCAGGAACTCGACTTCGCGCGACAGCGGCATCGCCTCGACGGTGCAGACATAATAGTGCGGCCGCGGCGGGACGATCTTCTCCTCGCCGGTGATCAGGGCGACCGCGCGGGCGCCGCGAAGCTTGACGATCCGGTCATAAATCTCGCGCGCCAGGAGCCGCAGCGGCAGGCCAATCATGCCCGAGGCGTGGCCCAGCATCCGCTCTACCGCCAGATGCGTCTTTCCGGTGTTGGTGGGACCCAGCACCGCCACCAGTCTCGGCGGAGCCGCGCCCGAGGGGCGGTCGCTCATGGTGCTGAATTTGGGGTCCCGAAAAGAGTCGGGCAAGCTTCGCTAACCGCGACGAACCTGCGCAGCGTCGAGACGGAAGCCGAACGGCAACAGTTGGTCGATCGATTGGCGCCCGATTTGGCCCGCAGGCGAGATAGTGACCACCTCGCAGCCCTCACTAGCGAACTCGAAGATCTTCTGTCGGCAACCCCCGCATGGCCAGACCAGCCCCGGAAGGGAGGAGGCTATGTAGACGCAGCGGATCTGCTTGGCGCCTTGCGTGATCGCAGCGGCTATGGCGCTGGCTTCGGCGCAAAGTCCCTGCGGATAGGCGGCGTTTTCGACATTGACGCCGAAGCGCAAGCCTCCGTCTTCGGCTTCCACCGCCGCGGCCACCTGCACCCCTGAGTAAGGCGCGTGGGCGTGCGGCAAGAGCCGACGAAGCTCCGCGGCGATCGCTAGGGTGTCGGTCATCAAGAGGGACGTCCGAAAGCAAAGCCAAGGGACGGAAAAGTCTAGCTAGTTCCCGGTCAAAGGGAAATGTCTTCGCGCGTACGCAGAATCCCAAGCAACTCCAGGACGCACAGTGCAGAGTTGTGCGCTGCCATTTGCGCCGTCTGAGGATAGGTGAGGTGGCTCTCCGAGCCGGCCAGGTCCGAGAGGGTGCGGATCACGTAGAGAGGGACGCCCCACGCCTCGGCGACCTGGTTCACCGCGCCGGACTCCATGTCGATACCTTCGGCGGCGAAGCGGGTGTGGAGCTGGTCGCGAGTCTCCGTGCAGTTCAGGAAATAGTCGGCGGTCAGGATTCCGCCCAGCCGCACCGGCGTCTCCAGCTTGGCCCGCAGAGTGTCTGCCAGCCGCGCCAGCGTCACCGCCACGCCTTTCGGAACTGGCGATAGCGCGTCCAACTCCGGGGCCCCCAGCGGGACCAGGCCAGAGGCCGTGGCCGTGAGCCGCCCGCCGGTCATAACGCCATAGTCGTGGATCGCGAGCCTCTCGGCCAACAGCACCGAGCCCACGGGCAACCCCGGATCAAGGCCGCCCGCCACGCCACAGAAGATCAGGGCCCTCGCGTCAAACAGGCTGAGCAACAAAGTGGCGGCCGCAGCGGCGTTGACCTTGCCGATCCCCGCCTGCGCCAGCACCAGCGGCTCGCCGTCATGCCGGCCCCTCCAGACCCTGGTCGGGCCATGACGCTCCGGCTCAGGATCGACATCCAGGCGGCCTCGCAGGGCGGTGATTTCTTCGACCGTGGCGCACAGGATCGCAAACATCGGACACGATTTAGGTCAGTCGAGCGTGCGGCGATACCGCGCCATCGCCAGCGCCGTCACGATGCAGACAAACGCCAGAAGAGCCAGCAACTCGCGCCAGGTGTCGTCCAGGCCTTGCCCCTTGAGCAGAGCGCCGCGCACGACCCGCAGAAAATGGGTCACGGGGATCGCCTCGCCCAGCACCTGCGCCCAGCCGGGCATGCCGCGGAAGGGGAACATGAACCCGGAAAGCAGGATCGAGGGGAATATGTAGAAGACGCTCATCTGCATGGCCTGCAGTTGGGAGCGCGCAACGGTCGAGATCAGAAAGCCCAAGGCCAGTGAGCCCACGATGAAGAGTCCGACGCCTGTGGAAAGGCCGATCCAGCCCCCGGCCATGGGCACCCCGAAGAGCAACCGGGCCAGGACCAGAATGATCACCGTCTGCACCAGGCCGATCACCACGTAAGGCGCCAGCTTGCCGGCCATAACCTCCAGCGGTTCGACCGGCGTGGCCAGCAGGGACTCCATGGTCCCGCGCTCGGTTTCGCGCGTGACGCTGAGCGCTGTCATCATCACAAGCGTCATCGAAAGGATCACCCCCAGCAAGCCGGGGACGATGTTGTAGGCGGTGATCGCCTCAGGATTGTAGCGGGCGTGGACGACGACCTCGAAGGGCGCGACGCCCTGGCCACGGGCGCTAAGTCCACCCTTGAGGTCGTGGCTAAGCGCCTGCTGCGGCAGGGCCGCCAGCGCCGCGACCGCTCCGCCGGTCGCCGAAGGGTCGGTCGCATCGGCCTCCACCAGCACCTGGGCCTGATCGGCGCGCGCCACGCGGCGCGTGAAGTCGCCCGGTACCGTCACGGCGAACTGAACGCGACCTTGCCGGATCATCTCGTCGAGCTCGCCGGGGGAGCGGGCCTGGGCGATCAGGTCGAAATAGGCGCTGGTCTTGAGCGCGCCGACAATGGAGCGGGCGAAGACACTGTTTTCCTGCACCAGGACTGCCGTGGGCAGATGGCGGGGCTCGGTGTTGATCGCATAGCCGAACAGCAGGAGCTGGATCACCGGCAGGCCCAGCATCATCGCGTAGGTCAGCCGATCTCGGGTGAGCTGTTTGAATTCCTTGATCATCACCGCGGCGACGCGGCCGGCGGAGAAGCCCGTCATGCGAAGTTATCCTCCGCTTGGCCCATCAGCTTGATGAACACGTCCTCCAGTGTCGGCTCAACCTCAGTCCAGCGATAAGGGGCCTTGCGCCAGGGGTTGATGGCCGCCTCCAAGGCGCGCCGGTCGGTCCCGCTGATGTGCACCGCCGCGCCAAACGCGGCGGCGGTTTCTACGCCTGGCTTGCCCTCGAGGTGGTGCGCCAGCTGAGCGATGTCGGGTCCTTCCCCATGGAACGTGATCAGGTGGGAGCCCTTGACCACCTCCTCGGCCGTGCCGCGCGCGATCAGCCGGCCGTAGCTGATGTAGGCGATCTCATGGCAGCGCTCCGCCTCATCCATGTAGTGGGTGGAAACCAGGACTGTCAGGCCCTGGCCGGCCAGCTCGTGGATTTCGTCCCAGAAGTCCCGGCGCGCCTTGGGATCCACGCCCGCGGTGGGCTCGTCGAGCAGGAGCAGTTTCGGCTCATGAAGGGTGGCCGAGGCGAGCGCCAGCCGCTGCTTCCAGCCGCCCGAGAGCTCGCCCGCGAGCTGGGCGCGGCGGTTCGCCAGGCCGAGCCGCCGCAGCGCCTGGTCCACGCGCTCGCCGGGATGGTCCAGTCCATAGATGCGGGCTGTGAACTCCAGGTTTTCGGCGATGGTAAGGTCTTCATAGAGCGAAAACCGCTGAGTCATGTAGCCGGTCTGCCGCTTGATCCGGTCAGACTGGCTGATGATGTCGAAGCCGAGGCAGGTTCCCGAGCCTGAGTCCGGGGTCAGGAGACCGCAGAGCAGGCGAAGCGTCGTGGTCTTTCCAGAGCCGTTGGGGCCCAGGAAGCCACATATCCGGCGCTCATCCACCTCGATCGAGAAGTCCTGCACGACGTGCTTGGCGCCGAAGCTTTTGTTGAGGCCCTTCACGTCGATGGCGAGGGTCACCCAAGCGGCTCCACGTCAACCGGCTGGCCGGGGTTGAGCCGAACCGTCGGCAGCGCTTCGACGAGGAAGACCAATCGGTCCCGCGCCTCGCGGCTGTAGATCACCGGCGGGGTGAATTCCGGGCGGGGCGAGATGAATATGATCTTCGCCGTCATACCCTTGGCGCAACCGTCGCAGCCGAAGCGCACGATCCCCCCGATGTGATAGGCGCTGAGCGCGGCCTGCGGCACGAAGAACCTGACCTTGATGCGCTCGTTCGGCAGCAGGGAGAGGATCGGCTGGTTGGCCGGCGCCCACTCTCCTTGCTGGAAAAAGACATCCTCGACGCGCGCGGCGGCTTTGGCGACAGGGGCGTTGTCCGCGAGGCGGGCGGCGGCGCCGGCGAGACTAGCCTGAGCCTGTTGGACACGGGCATCGGCGGCCTGGATCTGGTCGGCGCGGGCGCCCAGCCGCGCGGCGGCCTGCTGCTTGCGGGCGGCCCGCAGCTCGGCGTCGGCCGCCTCTGAGGCGCCTCGAGCGTCGTCAAGAGCCTGCTGCGACTGCACGCCCGTGGTGAAGAGCGAGGTCATCCGCTGATAGGTGATCCTCGCTTGCCGCGCGCGCGCGTCTGCGGCGGCGGTGTTGGCGACGAGCACCGCCAGTTCCTCGGGGCGTTGGCCCTTGCGGACGTCCACGGCCTGGGCCCTGGCGGCGGCGAGCTCGGCGGCGGCTTGGTCGCGCTGCGCCTGGGGCTGCTGCGGATCGACCACGAACAACTTCGCGCCCGCCGCGACATCCTGGCCGCGGACCACGTACATGGCTTTCACGGTCCCTGCGATCGGGGCCGCCAGATAGAGCGGTTCGCCCTCGATGTAGCCGGAGAGGATCGGGTGGCGTCCAAGTCTGGGGATCACCAGCAAGCCTGCGACCAGCCCGGCGGCCACGAGAAGCAGAACAACGACCAGCAACCTTTGACGGGTCACGTGGCGGCCTCCCTATTCTTCGGGCGCCCGGCCACCAGGCCGTCGATCATGGTCTCGATATGCTGGTGCGCGAGCGCGGGCAGGTCGAAAGGCTCCGCGCCCACCGGCACGAAGGTCTCGCGCCAGATTACGCCCAACAGCATCGGGGCGATGACTTCCAGCGCATAGGCCCGAGGGTCGCCGGACCTGACCTCGCCGCGCTGCTGGGCGGCGCGAATGGCGTCGGTCAGGGCGCCCAGAGCGTGCGCCACCAGATCGTCATGCCAGACACGGGCGAGTTGCGGAAAGTTCCCCGCTTCGCCGATCACCATCTTCAGGACCCCGCCGACGGGCAGGGTTTCGATCAGTTTGCCCACGCGCTCGGCCACAAGCCGCAGCAGCTCTTCCAGGGGGCCCGGATGGGCGGCGATCATTGCGCGGATCGCCTGGATGTTGGGTCCGATCGCCTGGGCGACCACAGCGTGGAAGATCTCTTCCTTGGTCTCGAAATAGAGGTAGAGCGAACCCTTCGAGATCCCGGCGCGCCGGGCGATCTCCTCGAGCCCCGCCGCCGCGTATCCCCGTTCCGCGAAGACCGCCATCGCGGCTTCAACGATCTCGCCGGGCCTGGCGGCTTTGCGGCGACGGAACTTCGGTTCACCAGGCTCCAGCATCGCAGCCTCGGAAATAACTGACCGGAAAGTTAGTAGTTGTGCCCAGGACAATCTGCAAGCGTTGGGTTCATCGACCTGGACCGGGCGAATCCTGATGGGCTTTTGTGAAGTCGGCTGCCGGTGGCGCGCTCCTGGCCGGGATTAACGGCAGAGCTCCGAGGCAGGAACACGGGCGAAACGAATCAGGACCGAATCAGCGACCCCGCTCGATTCGGTGTTTGTTCACCGCAACATATTGTATATCACCGGGCCTCACCCACAAGGCCCAAGCTTCGCTGTTATAGTGGAACTTCGCCGCACGGCCCTTCAATCGGCGGCCTTGCCTTGACGCGGGCGCAAGCCTTCCTCTATATCGCCCGCTCTCGCGCGGGCCCCGGCCCGCCGCGTCCCGTTCTCGCGAAGGTTTCTGATCCCATGTCGCGTCGTTGCGAACTCACCGGTGTCGGCCCGATGGTCGGCCACAATGTGAGCCACTCGAACATCAAGACCAAGCGCCGCTTCCTGCCTGCGCTGTCCCCAGCCACGCTGCAATCCGACGCGCTCGGCCAGTCCTATCGCCTGCGGATCACCAACGCTGCGCTGCGCACGCTGGATTTCCGCGGCGGCCTTGACGCCTTCCTTCTGAAGGCGGGCGATGATGAGCTGTCGCCCAAAGCCCTGAAGATCAAGCGCCAGGTGAAGGCCAAGCTCGCCGAGCAGCCCGCAGCCTAGTGGCTTAAAGAGTGTCGTTCCGGAAGGGGCCGCTGGAAACAGCGGCCTTTTCTTTATGTTCGCTGCGAGAGCCCGTCGGGGGTAGGGGGCCCTCAAAATCGGAGGAGGGGTGCCCCGATCCGAAGATGAGGCCGCGCCCTCCCGCCTCGCGGGCGTTCCCAGCCGACCACCAGCCCAATCCACGTCGGGACGGGTGCGGGGCGGCTCCTACTTGAGCACCCCATCAAACAGCGCCACGAGCTCCTGCCAATGTCGCTCTGCGGCATCCTTGTTGTAGACCGGCATGTCGGTAGGCACCCAGCCGTGCCGGGCGCCTTTCCAGATCGATACCTCTGCGTCGAGCCCGGCCGACTTCAGGGCCGCGTCCAGGCGTTCGCACTGCGCCTCATCGAAGCTTCCGTCTTCATCGGCTCCGGCGATCAGGATCTTGGCGGTCATCTTGGTCGCCAGCAGATGCGGGCTGTCTGCGGCGTCAGTCGCCATGTTGCCACCGTGGAAACTTGCCGCCGCAGCGATGCGGTTAGGGAAGGTGCCGGCAGCCCTTAGCGCTATGCCGCCGCCCATGCAGTATCCGGTGACGCCGATCTTGTCGGCCTTGGCTTTGGGTTGCTTGGCGAGCCAGTCGAGCCAGACGCCAGTGTCCTGCATTTGCTTAGCGGGGTCCGTCGAAGCGCGGAGCTTGGCGAAGAGCGCGCCCATCTCGGGGTCGCCTGCGCGGGCCTTGACGATGTCGAGAGGCGGGTAGGGCCCGGCCCGCCAGAAGACGTCAGGCAGCAGGACGTAGTAGCCGGCCTGAGCCAGCCTCTCCCCCATCTCGAACATTGCCGGTCGGATGGCGGGGGCGTCCATGTAAAGGATCGCTGCGGGCCAGGGCCCATCGCCCCGGTCTGGGGTGAAGACGAAGGCGCGGGCATTGCCCTCAGGCATGGGGATGGAAACGTCGGTCTTCATGAAATCACCTCCCGGATGGCTGCGGCTGGATCGCTGGTCGGGACGATGGCTGCCAAGGGGCCCCAGGGTCCTGCAACGAGCGGCCTCAAGCCACCGCCCTCCGCACTTCCTTGAATGTCGAGCGGCGGGCAGGCCCTGAGGGGCCCTGGGTGTTTGGGGGCGGCTGCAGGAGCCCGGCGTTGCGGCGGGTCATCCGTCGCGGCTCCTCCTCGAAAAGTTCAGCCAGCTGATCGGTTATGGCCCCGGCCAGTTGCTCCACGTCCACGATCGTGACGGCGCGCCGGTAGTAGCGGGTGACATCGTGACCGATGCCGATGGCGATCAGCTGCACAGGGCTCTTGCCCTCGATCTCGGCGATCACCTCGCGCAGATGGCGCTCGAGATAGTGGCCGGAATTTACCGAGAGGGTCGAGTCGTCCACAGGGGCGCCATCGGAGATCACCATCAGGATGCGGCGGGCTTCCTGGCGGCCGATCAGCCGTTGGTGCGCCCACATCAGCGCCTCGCCGTCGATGTTTTCCTTGAGCAACCCCTCACGCATCATCAAGCCGAGGTTGCGCCGCGCCCGCCGCCAAGGGGCGTCAGCGGCCTTATAGATGATGTGGCGCAGATCGTTGAGTCGGCCGGGCTGAGGCGGCTTGCCGGCCTTCAGCCAATCTTCCCGCGACGAGCCACCCTTCCACGCCCTGGTGGTGAAACCGAGGATCTCGGTTTTCACCCCGCAGCGCTCAAGCGTG
The DNA here is from genome assembly GCF_036495085.1 of Phenylobacterium sp. Lineage (GTDB taxonomy): Bacteria > Pseudomonadota > Alphaproteobacteria > Caulobacterales > Caulobacteraceae > Phenylobacterium. The sequence continues at coordinate 13,466 of NZ_DASXNL010000157.1, forward strand.
CGCGCCAGGATGTCAGCGCAGACCGCGGCCACCATGATCGGCCGGCCGCGCATTGAGCCTGAGTTGTCGATCAGGATCGAGACCACGGTGTCGCGGAACTCGGTGTCCTGCTCTTCCTTGAAGGAGAGCGGGGCGGTGGGATCGACGATCACACGGGTCAGGCGCGCAACGTCGAGGATGCCTTCCTCGAGGTCGAAGCTCCACGAACGGTTCTGCTGCGCGAGCAACTTGCGTTGCAGCCGATTGGCAAGCCTGCTTACCACGTTCGAAAGGCTCGCAAGCTGCTGGTCGAGATAGGCTCGCAGTCGCGTCAACTCTTCGGCGTCGCACAGCTCCTCAGCCGCTACGACTTCGTCGTGGGCGGTCGTGAAGACCTTGTAGGTGACGACCTTGCCCTCGCCCTTCAGGTCCGGGCGGGCGGGCTGCTCGCCTTCGCCCATATCGGGGGGCTCGTCGGAGTCCTCGGCGTCGGGGTCATCCTCCGCCTGCATCATCTGGCTGTCGGCGTCCTCGCTCTCCCGATGGGTCGCCTCGTTCTCGTCCATCGCGGCCTGCTGCGGAGACTTGCCCTCTCCGTCACCTTCGTCGTTTTCGTCGCTGGCCTCGGGCTCGCCTTCCTCGCCGGAATCCTCGTCCTGGTCCGGCTGGTCGGGCGCGTCTGAAAGATCGTCGCCCATTTTCAGGTCGCGGATGATGGCGCGAGCGATACGGGCGAAAGCCTTTTGGTCCTGGACGGCCTCGGAAAGCCGGTCGAGGTCAGGTCCTGCCTTTGCCTCCACCTCGTCCCGGAACAAGTTCACCAGCGGCTGGGCCATCGCCGGCGGCGGCTCGCCGGTCAGGCGCTCGCGAACCATAAGCGAGACCACATCGGCCAGCGGCGGGTTTGCCAGCGCTTCGATCTGGTTGAACGATCGCTTGGCCCAGGCCTGCTCGTGCACTGCACGCAGGTTCTCGCGCACGCCGCCCAGCGCATTGGCGCCGATCGCCTCGAGCCTGGCTTGCTCGATGCCGTCGTAGATCGGTTGGCCCTGCACGGTGGCCGGCCGAGCCTTTGCATGGGCGACCGCGTCATGGTGAGCGATGCGCAGCGCCATCTGGTCGGCGAAGCCGCGAATCCGCGCAGCGTCCACGGATGTCAGGTCGCGGGGAGGATGGGGCAGCACCGCACGGTTTCCGGAGAGCTGCGGCCCCTCGCCGGAATAGACGATCTCCAGGTCCGGCGACTCAGCCAGCGAGCGCGTCGCATTGACGAGCGCGCGCTTGAAGGGCTCCAACGGACTTTCCGGGTTCTTGGCCATCGGTTCGTCTTAGATCAGGGGAGGGAAGGTGCGAAACAAGGAATTGATTTTCGCCCCTTCAGCGGCGGAACGCAGCGGCCTTCACGAAACCGCCATCCCAGGAACGCTACGGCCAAGCCGGCGTTGCTTTCCCGGGCCGCGCGCCGCGCGGCGGGCATTTGGAGGCACGCAACATGCTCAGGTGGGCTTTGATCTTCGCGCTGGTGGCCCTGGTCGCTGGCGGTCTTGGGTTTGGCGGGGTGGCGGGTGCGGCAGCCGGTGTCGCCAAGATTCTGTTCTTCCTGTTCGTCGTCGGTTTCGTGGTTTTCCTCGTCCTGGGGCTGATGGCTGGACGCAGGCTCAGGGGAAATTGAGCCCCGGCGAAGGATATCCGCTCTCTCTTGCGTTGATCCCTACCACTGCTAGGCTCCGTGAACTGGTCGCGGCCTGACAGGGGGGGAGGCGCGCAGATGCGCCGCCAGGGGGCTGTCCGGTCGCGACGGGAACGAGGGCCGGGAGCGATCCCGGCCCTCAATCGTCTTGCTACTTATTGGCGAGCCAGGCCTTGGATTCGGCGCCCACGATGTCCACCAGGTTGCCCATGGCAAGATTGGCGTCGATCAGGTGCAGGCCCCAGTCCTCGCTGATCTTGCCGTCGGGCCCGACCACGTCGCCCTCGATGGTGTCGGTGCGCGGGTCGGAGGGCACAGCGTTTACGTGCACCTCGAGGTAGGAAAAGCCGTTCTTTTCGACGCATTGAGCGCTTAGCAGGCCGGGGACCGAGATGAAGGGCGTGGTCGGATTAGGCTTGCCCTTCGCCCAGACGGTCTTCGGCGCAGAAGCCCCTGAGATCGGCGCACTGTTCGAGAGGTAGGCGTGCAACTCGCCCCGCCCGCCGGCCAGGTTCGCGGGGTTGGCGCAGGCCGCCACCTGGGTCTCGCTCGGCGCCTTGCCGAAGCGGCTGTTGGCCGGCGGGGGGATGGTGTCGCGGAAGCTCGCGTAAGCAATGACGCAGCCTGTCTGGCTGGGGCTCTTGCAGAGCGGGATGTTCTTGAAGAGGCCGGTGTCCTTCCCCTTGTCGATCGGCAGGCGCGTGCCCATTAGGATCGCCGAGACAATCTTCGCCTGCGCCGGCTTGCCGTCGATTTCCTGCTGGATCACCCGGGTGAGGACGCCCGAGCCCTGGGAGTGGCCGATCAGCACCACGCCACGGCCCTTGTTGTCGTGCGCCAGGTAGTAGTTCCAGGCGTCGACCACGTCGTTGTAGCCGACTTGCCGCACCGCGGGGTCAGTCGACCCCGGGACCGGCTTGCCAGCGATCCCAGCGCGCAGAGCGGTCAAGGTGAACTGACGATAAAGCGGCGCGTAAATCTTGCACTTCGCCCCGAACCGGGCGAGCTGCGCCTTGACCACGTTCAGCTCCTCGGGCCCCGGGTTCATGTCGGAGACCGCACCCGGATCGTTCGATACAGTCGGGTACACGTAGAAGCAGTCGATCGGCGCCTTAGGATCGGCTTTGAACGCCTCGACGATCTCCGAACCGTCCGCCTTCACTACAGTCGTCGTCAGGTCGATGTTGCAGGCGTTGCCGGCCGTCTTGTCCGGGCGGCAGAGCCAAGCCTCGGGCTTCGAATAGTCGTTCTTTGGATAGGCGGTCTGGGCGTGCGCGCCCGAACACACCATCGCAAAAGCGCTCATACCGAGCGCGGCCAGCATCTTCCTCGACATCAATCCCCCTTGGCTTCGTTAGGCAGTGGTGACTACAGGATCGCGCCGGGGGAGGCGGCGGTCCAGCCATTTCACCCGCGAAATGCGGGATTACGCCCTAAGCCACCCGCACCCGTGCGGTGCTCTCCGGCAGGTCCTGTCCGAAGGCGCGCTGGAAGAACTCGGCGACCGTGCCGCGCTCCAGTTCGTCGCACTTGTTCAGGAACGTCATCCGGAATGCGAGGGCGATGTCACCGCCGAAGATGTCGGCATTCTGGGCCCAGGTGATGACCGTCCTGGGGCTCATGACGGTCGAAATGTCGCCGTTCATGAAGGCGTTGCGGGTCATGTCGGCGACCCGGACCATGGCGTTGATTGTTCGCTTGCCGTCGGCGGTGTTGTAGGTCGGCGCCTTGGCCAGGACGATCTCGGCTTCCACGTCGTGGGCGAGATAGTTGAGCGTCGTGACGATCGACCAGCGGTCCATCTGGCCTTGGTTGATCTGCTGAGTGCCATGATAGAGCCCGGTCGTGTCGCCCAGCCCGATGGTGTTGGTGGTGGCGAAAAGGCGGAACCAGGGGTTGGGTCGGATCACCCGGTTCTGGTCGAGCAACGTCAGCTTGCCGTGCGCCTCCAGCACCCGCTGGATCACGAACATCACGTCCGGGCGGCCGGCGTCGTACTCGTCGAACACCAGCGCGATCGGCCGCTGGATCGCCCAGGGCAGCATGCCTTCGCGGAATTCAGTGACCTGCTTGCCGTCCTTCAGGACGATGGCGTCCTTGCCGACCAGGTCGATGCGGCTCACGTGGCTGTCGAGGTTCACGCGGATCAGCGGCCAGTGAAGGCGGGCGGCCACCTGCTCGATGTGCGTCGACTTGCCCGTGCCGTGGTACCCCTGGATCATTACCCGGCGGTTGTGCGCGAAGCCTGCGACCAGCGCGCGCGTTGTCTCGGGATCGAACTTGTAGGCTTCGTCGAGGTCCGGGACGTGCGGGTCGCGGGTGGTGAAAGCCGGCGCCTTGGCGTCGAAATCCACGCCGAACAGCTCACGAGTGTTGACTTCGTGGTCGGGGACCAGGGTGAGGAGCTTGTCCTCGGATGTGTCGAAGGCGGTCATGGAGCGGATCGATTACAGGCTTGCCGGGACGGAAGCAAACAGGTGTTTTGAAGCTTGAGCCAACGGCGGGCGCCGTCGTCAGCGGCGCTGGCGAAAGGTCGAGATAGGGATTGCAGCGATGAGCGACAACGAGGCGACCGCGCGGGCGTTCATCGCGGCGTGGTCTCGCCCCGACGCCGGAGAGGTCACGGGCTGCCTTGCTGTGCGGTCTTTCAGTTGGAAGGCGGTAAGATCAAGGTCGGGCGCAATGACATCTATCTTGCGACTTACAGCCCCCGCGCTCGGGGTCTGAGCGCCAGAACCCGAGGCGCTTTCAGGAGGAGGCAACGCGATGGTCACGGAAGCGACGGCGGCCAGTCGCACGGTCAAGGTGTCGCCGCAGCCTTCCGGCTTCGGCGCAGAGATCACCGGATTGGATCTATCGCGACCGTTGCCGGCCCCGGTCCTTGCCGAGGTAAAGGCCGCCTGGGCGCGCCATGGCGTCGTGGCTTTTCCTGATCAACCGCTCAGCCTCGACGCCCTGGAAGCCTTCACCCTGGAGATGGGCGCGTTCGGCGACGACCCTTTCATCAAGCCGATGCCCGGCCGTCCCAACGTGCTGGAGCTGCGCCGCGAGCCGGACGAGAAGGCGACCAACTTCGGCGCTGGCTGGCACTCCGACTGGAGTTTTCAGGACAAGCCGCCGGCCGCGACGATTCTGCGCTCTGAGGTCGTTCCGCCGGTTGGTGGCGACACGCTCTTCTGCGATTGCGCGCGGGCCTACGAGGCGCTGTCGCCGAAGATGCAGTCGATGTTGGCGCCGCTGCGGGCGATCCACTCGGCGGCGCGGCCCTATGGGACGCAAGGGGTCTTTGCGAAGGAAACCGAGAAGCGAACCCTGCAGATCATCACCTCGGCGGATGCCGAGAAGACCCGCACACATCCGCTGGTCCGAGCCCATCCCGTCACCGGCAGGAAGGCGCTCTTCATCAGCCCGGTCTACACTGTGGGCGTGGAAGGCCTCAGCGGGGCGGAAAGCGACGCGATCCTGGGCTTCCTATTCAAGCACATGGTCCAGGACCAGTTTATCTATCGGCACAAATGGCGGGCCGGCATGCTGCTGATGTGGGACAACCGCTGCACCATGCATTTCGCGGAAGGCGGCTACGACGGACACCTGCGCCTGATGCACCGTACGACCGTGGCCGGCGACACGCCAGTTTGAGAAGCCCCTCAACGCTTACGCGGCGTTCGCGTCGCCGCTGACGGGCTCTCTGCGGGCGCCGCGCAAGTAACGGCGTGGATCTGGGCCGTCAGCTCGTTGTTGACCTTGATCAACCGGTGAACGTCGTCCTGGATTTCGAGGAGCGCCTCGGCGTCCTTGTAGGTCTGCAGCGCCTGCTTGTCGGAGGCCGCGGCCGAGACTTTTTGCCCGACCATGATGACCGAGAGCAGGACCAGCTGCAGGAACGTCTGGGCGATCCAGGCGACCAGCGCTCCCGTGCCGGCCCTGATCGCTTCCGGCAAGCTGATCAGCGCCAGGATTGCGAAGACATAGGCGCACCACATGGTGCCGACGGTGTTGGTAATCAGAATGGCCAGCCGACCATTGAGGCCGATATGTTCCTGCGCTGTTAGATGGGGACCTGCCTTGGCTCGTTCTTCGATCCTAGGATTTGGTGCGTGATCAGTCGTCATCCGCTGAATACCCGATCTTGGTCAGTAAAGCCGGAATCGGCTTAGGGCTGTCCGTGAGGCGCGTCAACGAGGGGGCGCGCGCCCGAATTTTCCGGCGGACAAGCGTGCGTTGGGTCGGCAATGTCCGCCCATTCGGATTTGGGGACGTCAATGCGTAGGACAATCCTGTTTGCGGCCGCGGCCGCTGTCGTGGGGCTCTTGGGCGGAGCCGCCGTCGCGGGGCCGGAATTCGGCGACGCGGGCCTCGACCTGCCATCGATGGACAGGTCAGTCGCGCCGGGCGACGACTTCAACGCCTATATGAACGGCGGCTGGTTGAAGACCGTCCAGATCCCCGCCGACCGCTCCTCCTGGGGCGATGTGGCGCGGCTTCGCGAACAGAGCGCCGCGCGCGTGCGCGCCATCGCAGAGGCCGCGGCCAAGGCGCCGGCGTCCGCCGACCAGAAGAAGTTCGGCGACCTCTACGCGAGTTTTATGGATGAGAAGACCATAGAAGCGAAGGGCGTAGCGCCGCTGAAACCCGACCTGGCGCGGATCGCGGCGATCAAGACCAAGTCCGATCTCGCCGGCGCCATGGCCTCGCTTGAGCGTCGCCAACCGCCCTTCGGCTACGGCAGTCCGCAGCCCAGTTTCCCGGTCTATCCGAGCGTCGGGATCGACGCGAGGGATCCCACCAAGGCCTCCGCCGAGCTGCTCCAGGGCGGCCTCGGGCTGCCAGATCGCGATTACTACCTGGTCGACGACCCAAAATTCGTGGCGGCGCGCGGCGCATACCGAAGCTATCTCGTGACGCTCTTCAAACTCGCCGGGATTGCGGATGGCGAGGCCCGCGCCGATCGCGTCATCGCCTTCGAGACCGAGCTTGCCAAGACACACTGGAGCCGCATCGACAGCCGTGACCAGGACAAGATCTACAATCCCACCAGCCCTTCGAAGCTCGCCGAGGCCTCGCCCGGCTTCGATTGGGCCACCTACCTGAAGGCGGCGGGCTTCGGCGCGCGGCCGGTGCTGATCGTCAACCAGCCCTCGGCCATGGCCGGCTTCGCCAAGCTTGCTCAGGCGACGCCGATGCAGACCTGGAAGGACTACCTGACGGCCCGCGTGATCTCCAACGCCGCCCCTGTGCTGCCCCAGGCCTTCGTCGACGCCGACTTCGAGTTCCACGGCAAGGCGCTCTCCGGCACGCCGGAACTGGCGGTGCGCTGGAAGCGGGGGGTCAGCCAGGTCAACCTGGGCATGGGCGATGCGGTGGGCAAGGTCTACGCCGCCCAGTACTTTCCGCCGGCCGCCAAGGCCAAGATCGAGGCCATGGTGGCGGAGATCAAAGCGGCGATGGCCCGGCGCATCGACGGTCTCGACTGGATGGCGCCGCAGACCAAGGCGCGAGCCAAGGTCAAGCTCGCCAACCTGAAGATCGAGGTCGGTACGCCAGACAAGTGGTACGACTACTCGACGCTTTCCATCACGCGCGGCGACGCCTTCGGCAACGCACAGCGCGCCGCGGCTTTCGAGTACGACCGTAACCTCTCCAACCTGAACAGACCCGTCGACCGAGCCCAATGGTGGCTTACCCTGACCCCGCAGACGGTGAACGCCTTCAATGCCGGCTCGCTGATCAAGCTCGCCTTTCCGGCCGGCTTCCTGGCGCCGCCGGCCTTCGATCCGGACGCTGACCCGGCGGTCAACTACGGGGCTATCGGCACGGTGATCGGCCACGAGATTAGTCACAGCTTCGATGACCAGGGCGCAAAGCTCGACGAGAAAGGGCGGCTGATCGACTGGTGGACCCCTGCCGATGTGAAAGCCTTCGAGGCCGCCACGGGCAAGCTTGCGGCGCAGTACGATGCCTATGAGCCGTTGCCCGGCGTGCACCTGAAAGGGCGCCTGCAGCTTGGCGAAAACGTCGGCGATCTGGGCGGCCTGGCCGCCGCGCTGGAGGCCTACCACGCGAGCCTCGGCGGCAAACCCGCGCCAGTGATCGACGGGCTGAGCGGCGACCAGCGCTTCTTCCTGGCCTACGCCCAGGCCCACAGGTCGACCTATCGCGAGGCCTTCCTGCGCCAGCTGGTCGCCACCAACGAGCACTCGCCCGACCCGTATCGGACCTACAACGTCCGCAACATCGACGCCTGGTACGAGGCCTTCGACGTCAAGCCGGGCCAGAAGCTCTACCTGCCGCCGGCCGAGCGGGTGCGGATCTGGTGAGAGTTCACGGGCGCCGATAGACGACGCCGCCCTTCATCACGAAGCGAGGATCCTTCAGCGCCGTGATGTCCTGGGTCGGGTCACCGGCGACAGCTACGAGGTCGGCGAGATAGCCCGGCTTCACCTGGCCGAGGCTCGTCCCGCGGCCGAGGATTTTCGCATTGGTGGCCGTGGCGGCCATCAGCGCCTGCGTCGGCGTCATGCCGTCCTTCACCATCCAGGCGAGCTCGCGCCAGCTTTCGCCGTGCGGGAAGACGCCCACATCGGAGCCTGCGCCGATCGTCACGCCCAGGCTCAGCGCCAGCCGAAAGGCGCGTTCGGCGGCCTGCATGGCCGGCGTCGGCGGCGTCCTTCCGGGGACATAGTGCTGGAAGTAGATTGAGGTCGCTTCCGGGGCCGTCAGGGTGGGGATGTAGGCGGTTCCCCTGGCCTTCATCAGCCGGAAGGTCGCCTCCGAGGCGCCGTAGCCGTGCTCGATGGTGTCGACGCCGGCGGCCACTGCATTGCGAATGCCCTCGTCGCTCGCGGCGTGCACCGCGACCGGGCGGCCCGAGGCGTGCGCGATCTGCACAGCGGCCTCCATTTCCCGCTCGGTGAGCGTCGGGCGGGTCGAGCCGTCGGGGCCGGTGCGGTAGTCGGCGTAGAGCTTGATCCAGTCCGCACCCATTGCGGCCTGCTCGCGTACCGCCGCGGTCATCTCGGCCTCGCCGCTCACCTCCTGCGCGCCCTGCGGGAGGTCGATGTCGGCGCGGAAGCCCTTCTTCGGCCCATAGCTGCCGGTGGCGACGATCGCGCGGGTGGCGACGAACAGGCGGGGGCCCGCGACGATCCCTTCGTCGATTGCGCGCTTGAGCTGGACGTCGGCGTCGCCCGCACCCTCGGTGCCCAGGTCGCGCTCGGTGGTGAAGCCGCTCATTAGGGTGCGGGTGGCGTCGCGGCCGGCGCGAAGCACCCGATAGGTCGGCGCCTCCTTCAGCACCTGATCGTCCCACAGGGCCTCGTTGTAGGCGTGCAGCAGCAGGTGCGAGTGCAGCTCGATCAGGCCGGGGATCAGGGTGGCGCCCGGCAGGCTGACGGTCTCGGCCCCAGCCGGCGCCGCGACCGAGCCCTTCGGCCCGACGGCGGAGATCCTTTGA
>NZ_DASXNL010000158.1:0-12313 GCF_036495085.1 Phenylobacterium sp.
GCTGCGGCCGAGACCTGGCGGCGAGAGACGCGGTCAGATGACCCAACCGCCGGCGTGCTCCTGTTTTCAGCCGGCCCCCACCAGGCGATTTCGGCGCCGGTTCTTGCGCCGCTCCCCATCGGCGAAGTCGTTTTCGCCTCGCCGCTCGATCAGCAGGAACTGGCGGCCCTCGTGCGGCTCTCGCCGATCGCCTTTCATGCTGAGCTGCTGGTCCAGACTCCCGATGGGCGCTGGCTGAGGGGCGGTGCGCTGTCGCAAGAAGAGCGGGACCACGCCGCGCGCATCATCCAGTTGGATCCAACGACGCGTCCGGCGGCGCGCAGGATCGGCCCATGGATCGAGATCGTGCGCCCGTTGCGCACGATCGGTCACGCCCACACCGCGTTGCTCTTGCGCTATCCGCTCGCCGAGGCGCTTGCCCCTTACCAGGGGCTGCTCGCGCTGGTGGTGCTTTTCGGGGGCGCGGGACTTGGACTTTTGGCTGCAGGGGCCTGGTTGGTCGCGCGCCAGGTCACCCAACCTATCGCCGGTCTTAGCGCCGCCGCCGAGCGCCTCGAACGCGGCGAGCATGGCGCGGTGACGATCGAAGGCTGCGATGAGATCGCGGCCCTGGGCCTTAGCTTCAACCGAATGGCCGAGGGGATCACCCACCGCGAAGCCGCGCTCGAACTTGCCCGCGATCAGGCCGAAGCCGCAAACCGGGCGAAGAGCGAGTTCCTGGCCAATATGAGCCATGAGATCCGCACGCCCTTGAACGGGGTGCTGGGCATGACCCAGGTCCTGGCGCTTGAGATCAAGAACGAGGTGCAGGCCGATCGACTGAAGATCATTCGCGAGTCCGGCGAGAGCCTGCTGGCGATCCTGAACAGCATCCTGGACCTCTCGAAGATCGAGGCGGGCCAGTTGGAGATCGAGGTCCAGGACTTCGAGCTGGAGCAAGCCGTGCAACTGACGGCTGCGCCCTTCGCGACGCTCGCCAGGCACAAAGGCCTCGCCTTCGACGTCGAGATCGAGCCGCAGGCCGCGGGCTGGCGGCGCGGCGATCCGCTACGCCTGCGCCAGGTGCTGTCGAACCTTCTGTCGAACGCAGTGAAGTTCACTGAAACCGGGCGTGTCCGCCTGGCCGTGAGCGTCGGGCCCGAGGCGCTGCGCTTCGAGATCTCCGACACCGGCATGGGGATTCCCGAGGACCGGCTGGCCGAGATCTTCGACCGGTTCTCCCAGGTCGATGGCTCGGCGACGCGCCGCTTTGGCGGCACCGGTCTCGGGCTCGCCATCAGCCGTGAGCTCGTAGGCCTGATGGGCGGAACGCTCACGGTCGAGAGCAAGCTTGGGCGCGGCTCGATCTTCGCCTTCGACCTGCCGCTCGAAGCGGTGACAGCTCCGTCTGAGGCGGTGGCCCAAAATCCCGCGACGGGCTTGCCCCCGCTCAGGATCCTGGCCGCCGAAGATAACGAAACCAACCGCATGATCCTGGCGGCCCTGCTGGAGCCGGCAGGCGTTGACCTGACCTTCGCCGTCGACGGCCGCGAAGCCGTCATCGCCCTCTCCGAAGCGGCCTTTGATCTCGTCCTGATGGATATCCAGATGCCGAACATGAACGGCGTGGAGGCGACCCGCGCCATCCGCGGCGCCGAGCGGGGCGCGCGGACGCCGATCCTGGCGCTCTCGGCCAATGTCATGAGCCATCAGGTGGAAGAGTACCTCGCGGCCGGAATGGACGGGGTGGTCGCAAAGCCAATTCAGGCCGAAGCGCTCTTCGCCACGATCGAGCTTGCGCTTTCAGAGCCCGCGGGCGTGGAGGTCTCCGATGATGCGGCGACGGCTTAAGACGATCGGCGCTCTTCGCGTGGCGCTGCTCGCCGCCGTCCTGACCTTAGGCCTGGGCGCAAGGGCGAGGGCCGCTGACCTCAAGGTGCTCGTGGTCAGTGCGCGCGGCCAACCGGTCAGTGACGCGGTCGTCCTGGTGCGTCGTCCAGGCGGGGGGGAGGCCGGTCCGATCCATTTCCCATGGCCGATGGTCGTGGAGCAGCGGGACATGCAGTTTCGGCCGTTCGTATTGATTGTGCCGGTAGGCTCCGAGGTCTCGTTTCCCAACCACGACCCGTTCAAGCACCACGTCTATTCCTTCTCGCCGGCGAAGACCTTCGAGCTGAAGCTCTACGGCCATGACGACACCCGGCGCGTACGCTTTGACCGGCTGGGCGTCGTTTCCCTCGGCTGCAACATCCACGACGACATGAGCGGGTTCATCCGCGTCGTGGACACCCCCTATGCCGCGAAGACCGACGTTCACGGCGAGGCGCTCATTCACGGCGTTCCGGCCGGCCCGGCGAAGCTGGCCGTGTGGCATCCCTATCTCCGCGACGGGCACGACCTCGTCCGCGACGTGACCGCCTCGGCAGGGGGATCCACCTTCACCGTTACCGTCGACCTGAAGCCCGCACCCATGCGGCATGGGAATTACTGAGCTGCAGGCCTGGCGTTCACCTTGGGTAGGGCTGATGGGGACCGGCGGGGCGATGGCGCTCGCCATCCTCGGAACGGCCGATGCGGCGCGGGCCCAGGACGGCATCTTCGGACGCGACACGATCCATGGGCTCGCCGAGGTCCGCCTGGCCGGCGCGGAAGGCGAGCGCAGCTGGATCGACGGCGGCTTTGGCAAGGCTGCGGTTCCCGGCGGCGGCGAGGGTGGCTGGCGCGACAGCGCCGGGCTCAGCCAGGCCGTGGTTGAGTGGCGGCCAAGTTTCAGCTTCGCCGTCAGCGCGGTGATCAGCGCTCAGTGGCAGGCCGACACTGATCCCAAGCTCGATCTGGACGAGGCCTACCTCAAGCTGAAGGCGCCGCCGAGCCAGCTGGGTGGGTTTTCGGTGCGGCTGGGCTATTTTTATCCGCCGGTCTCGCTCGAGAACGGCGGGGTCGGCTGGACGACAACGGACCTCTTGAGCGCTTCGGCCCTGAACAGCTGGATCGGCGAGGAGGTTAAGGTTGGCGGCCTCGAGGCCACCTACCAGCGGCGTTTTGGAGATAGCGAGGTCGTGGCGAGCGCCGCCGTTTTCGGCTGGAACGACACCTCCGGCACCCTGATCAGCTTCCGCGGCTGGGCCCTGCATGGCGTAAGGACAGGCGTCCGGACTGAGTTCGGCCTGCCACCGCTGACGCCCTTCATCACGCCCCGACAGGATGACGGGACCTATCCCTTCAGGGAGATCGATGGGCGGCCAGGTTTCTATGGACGCCTGGAGTGGCGCCCGCCCGCGCCGGTCACTGTACAGGTCTTCCACTACGACAATCGCGGCGATCGCGTGAGCGAGCAGGACCTGCAATGGGCCTGGCAGACGCGGTTCTCGGAGCTCTCGGTGCTATGGACGCCAGACCCCGAGACGAAGATCCGCGCACAGGCCCTGAGCGGCCGCACCTGGATGGGCTATCCGCGGCCTGAGACCTGGGTCGACGTCGGATTCAGCTCCGCCTATCTCATGGCGACCCACGACCTGGGTCCGGGAGCTGCAAGCCTGCGGATCGACGGTTTCCAGACAAAGGACAATACCCAAGCCAAGCTGGCCGCAGCCGATGAGGGCGGCTGGGCGCTGACGGCGGGCTGGCGCCAGCCGATCACGGCGTGGGTCGACCTCTTCGTGGAGGCGCAGCAGATCGAAAGCCGTCGCCCAGGCCGCCTCCTGGCCGGTGACGCCCCGACGCGGGCCGAAACCGTGTTGCAAAGCGCGGTCCGGCTGCACTTCTAGCGGCCTGCGCGGGACCTGATCCAAAGCCGAACAGCGACCAACACATAGCGTGCCGGCGTGAACACGACCGCCCTGGCCCAATTTGAGCCGATTGCCGCCCGGGTCAGACCCTAGGGTTGGACCGGATGCCCACTCGTGGCGAACGCGGCAATCCTGAAGCTCTGTTGGAGTGGTGTCTACTTCCACGTCCGCTGGGGATGCTCGGATGAGCGGGGCCTTGGATCGCAGTTCCGGAATGCACCGTGTCGGAACGGCGGCCGAGCGGATGGTTCACGCCAGCGAGGTGATCGTCACCACGGCCGCCGGTCTCCTGGTGATCGTCTCTGTCATGCTGGCGACCGGGTTGCTCTACAGCGTGTTCTTCGAACGCATCCGCTCCTCCCTGAATTCGATCGACACGATTGCGGAGTTGCAGGTCGGCGTGGAGCAGATCTTTGCCGGTGTGCTCCTGCTCATGTTGGGCCTTGAGCTGCTCAAGAGCCTGAGGAGTTTCTTCTCCGCGGCGAGATTTCAGGTCGAGATCATCATCATTGTGGCGATCATCGCCATTGCGCGGCACGTGATGCTGATCGACCTTGAGCACACGTCAGGCCCCGTTCTGGTCGGAGCGGCGGCGCTGATCCTGGCCCTGGCGATCAGTTACGTGCTGGTCCGGCAACCCGGCGCGCATCCTGAAGACGCCGGCGCGTGAATTCCAACCCGTCATCGGGAGCGGCGCCTGTGGCGTCGACGGGCCGCCTTGGCAGCCGCCGTTTCTTCGATGAGGCGATGTTCGAGGCAAGAGGCCTGCTGGAACGCTCCTTCGGGTGGGGCGTTGGACCAACGGGCTGGGGACGGGTGCTTATGCCTGGACCATTGCGGCAGAACGCCCCGCATAAGGTGGCGCGTGGGGTCGGGGCGGGCCTTTCTGTCCTGGCGCTTTCGCTTGCGCTCTCGGGTTGCGCGCGGGGCGTCCTGGATCCGGTTGGCCCGGTGGGCGCGGCCGCCGGCAAGATCTTCATCGATGCGCTGCTGATCATGCTCGCGATCGTCATTCCGACGATCCTGCTCGCCTTCTGGATGGCCTGGCGCTACCGCGCATCCAACACCAAGGCGGAATACCTGCCTTACTGGTCCTATTCAGGGCGGATCGAAGCCGTCGTCTGGTCGATCCCGATCCTGACCATCCTGTTCATCGGCGGCCTGATCTGGATCGGATCCTACAGGCTCGATCCCTTCAGGCCCCTGCCGTCGAAAACGCCGCCGCTGGAGGTGCAGGTCGTCTCCCTCGACTGGAAGTGGCTGTTCATCTACCCCCAGCAGGGCATCGCCACCGTCAACCAGCTCGTCGTGCCCGCGGGCGTGCCCGTGCGCTTCTCGATCACCGCAGCGAGCGTCTTCAACGTCTTCTTTGTCCCGCAGCTGGGCTCGATGATCTACGCCATGCCCGGCATGGTCTCGCAGCTCAACCTGCAGGCGGACCGGCCTGCGGTGCTCTTTGGCCAGTCTGCCCATTTCAGCGGCGACGGCTTCTCGGACATGCAGTTCCAGGTGAAGAGCGTCATGCCGGCCGAGTTTGCGGCCTGGGCCGATGCGGTCCGAAGCGCCGGTCCCATGCTGGACACGCAGGCCTACTCCGGTCTGGCTGTGCAGAGCCGGAGGGTGACGCCCTTCACCTATCGCAGCGTCGATCCGCAGCTCTTTCAGGCCATCACAACCCAGAAAATAGCCCCTGGCCCCGGACCTGGATCGGAGACCTCCTCGCGAACGGGGCGCGAGGGCGCAGGGGAGGGACGCTAGGCCATGTTCGGCAAGCTCAGGTGGTCGGCCATTCCCTTCGACCAGCCCATCCCGCTGATCACCTCAGTGGTGCTGATCCTCGTCATCCTGGGCGTTCTCGGCCTTGTGACGGCGAAGGGCTGGTGGCCCTACCTGTGGCGCGAGTGGATCACTACGGTCGACCATAAGCGCATCGGCATCATGTACTGCCTCCTGGGCTCGGTGATGCTGGTCCGCGGGTTCGCCGACGCCATCATGATGCGCACCCAGCAGGCGGTCGCCATTAACGCCCCGGGCTACCTGCCGGTCGAGCACTACAACCAGATCTTCTCGGCCCACGGCACGATCATGATCTTCTTCGCCGCGATGCCGCTGGTGATCGGCTTCATGAACTTCGTGACGCCGCTGCAGTTGGGGGTGCGCGACGTGGCCTTCCCGACGCTGAACTCCGTCAGCTTCTGGCTCACCGCCTCAGGCGCGCTGCTGGTCAACGTCTCGCTGTTCGTCGGAGAGTTCGCCCGCACCGGGTGGCTGCCTTACCCGCCGCTTAGCGAGGCCACATATTCTCCGGGGGTCGGCGTCGACTACTACCTATGGGCCGTGCAGATATCCGGCATCGGAACGCTGATGACCGGGATAAACTTCGTCACGACAGTCTTGAAGATGCGATGTCCCGGCATGAGTTATTTCCGCATGCCGATGTTCTGCTGGACGGCGCTAGCCTCCAGTCTGCTCATTGTGGCCGTTTTCCCGATACTGACAGCCACATTGGCTATGCTGAGTCTGGATCGGTATTTCGGGTTCCATTTCTTCACGAACACCGCGGGCGGAAACCCGATGATGTTCATGAACCTGATCTGGGCCTGGGGCCACCCGGAGGTCTATATCCTGGTGCTGCCCGCCTTCGGCATCTTCTCGGAGGTCTTCTCGACCTTCTCCGGCAAGCCGCTTTTCGGCTACCGCTCGATGGTTGCGGCCACCCTCTTCATCTGCATCGTGGCCATGATGACCTGGCTGCACCACTTCTTCACCATGGGCTCGGGGCCGGCCGTCAACACCGCCTTCGGCATCTCCACGAGCATCATCGCTGTGGGAACAGGGGTGAAGATCTACAACTGGATCTTCACCATGTACGGCGGCCGCGTACGCTTTTCAGTGCCCATGCTGTGGTCGCTTGGCTTCATCTTCACCTTCGTCATCGGCGGCATGACCGGTGTGCTGCTCGCCGTGCCCCCGGCCGACTTCCTGGTCCACAATTCCATGTTCCTCGTCGCCCACTTCCACAATGTGATCGTGGGCGGCGTGGTGTTCGCGCTGTTCGCCGGCCTTGATTACTGGTTCCCGAAAGCCTTCGGCTTCCGCCTGCACGAAGGCTGGGGAAAGGCCGCGTTCTGGTTCGCCTTCTTCGGCTTCTGGATCACCTTCACCCCCCTCTACATCCTGGGGATGCAGGGCATGACCCGCCGGCTCCAGCACGTGAATGTGGAGGAGTGGCGGCCCATGCTGGACCTCTCGCTGCTCGGCGTCGGCGTTCTGGTCGTGGGCGTCATCTGCCAGGTCATCATGCTCGTCGTGAGCATCATCAAGCGCGACGAACTGCGCGACATGACAGGCGACCCCTGGGACGGCCGTTCCCTGGAGTGGGCCACGCCGTCGCCGCCACCCTTCTTCAACTTCGCCGTCATGCCGAACGTCGAGGGGGAGGAGGCCTACTGGGGGATCAAGCTTCGGGCCATCGAGACCCAGCAGCTGTCTCCGGAGCCGACGTACACGCCGATCGAGATGCCGGTGAACAGCCCGGTCGGGTTCTATACGGCCTTCTTCGCCACCGTCACCGGCTTTGCGCTCATCTGGCAGATCTGGTGGCTGGCAGGCCTTGGCCTGGCGGCCGCCTTCGTCGGGTTTGTCGTCTTCGCCTGGCGTGACGTGCACGAATTCCACGTGCCCGTGGATGAGGTGGCGAGCGTTGACCGGGCCCGGCGTGCGGCTCGCGAAGCCCTCATGGAGCGCATCGCTCAGCAGGGGGTGCTGCCTTGAGTGAAACCGGGCTCCCCGCCACCGTCGAAACCCTTCGACGCGTTCGCGAAGATCCGCACCGGTTGGGCCACCGCAGCCATGGAAGCGAAGGTCCGGTCGAGGGCGCAGGGCACGGCGAGACCGGGCCTGCGAGCAAGCGGATCATTGTGGGTTACGGCTTCTGGATCTTCCTGCTGAGCGACATCGTGATGTTCTCCTGCTTCTTCGCGGCCTACGCGGTGATGCAAGGGGCGACCGCCGGCGGACCGCGCGCCCATGATATCGTCGAGATACCGCGGGTCGCGTTGCAGACCGGCGCGCTTCTCCTGTCCAGTTACACCTGCGGTCTTTCCTTTGCGGCCACGAACGCAAGGAGCCGGCTCTGGACCCAGGTCTTCCTGCTCATCACCGGCCTGCTCGGCCTGGCTTTCGTGGCCATGGAGCTGCAGGAGTTCATCTCGCTGGCCGCCCAAGGCATCACCCCGCAGCGCAGCGGCTTCCTCAGCGCCTTCTTCGGGCTCGTCGGACTGCACGGCTTGCATGTCACCGTAGCCGGGCTCTGGCTGGCGACGATGATGGCCCAGGTCCAGGTGAAGGGTTTCCGTCCGGAAACCGTGCACAGGCTGATCTGCTTCAACCTCTTCTGGCATGCGCTGGACATCGTCTGGATCGCCATCTTCACGATCGTCTACCTGATCGGGGGCATCTCATGAGCCACTTCGAGACTGACCCGCACCTCTTCGGCGGCGAACTCGATCATCGGGAAGACCACGCACCCGGAGATGCGCCGGAGGAGAGCGCCGGCCACTGGGTCCTGAACTCGAACCTGGGCCTCATCTTCTCCCTTATTCTCACCGTCGCCGCCTTCCTCGCGGCGCGCTCGCACCTGATTTATGGGCCGGCTGTTCCGGACGCCCTGCTCGTGTTGGGCGTCGCCCAGATGGGCGTGCATCTGGTCTTCTTCCTGCACGTCACCACGGGCCCGGATAACACCAACAACGTCTTGGCGCTCGCCTTCGGCATCCTCGTGGTGTTCCTGATCGTCGTCGGCTCCATCTGGATCATGGCTAACATGAACCAGAACATGATGCCGATGGACCAGCTCATGCGGATGCAACCCTAAGGCGCGCGTTCAAGGGGCGACCCAAACCTGCTTAGCGTCCCGCTTGCGCGACGCGGGGGCTGGTGGCGGCCTTAACGGGCGATAGGAATGCGGATCGCCTTGAACTCGCGATGTTGAGCCGCACGCCGCCAAAGGCTGCGGCGGAACGTCAGGTGAGTTTCCTGATCGATGAATGCCAACGTCTCATGGCATGGCGTCAGATTCGGTTAGTAGTGGAACCGACACTGCGCGATTTCCAGAACCTGATCAGGCGCCTTGCCTGATATCCGATACACGAGCCGGTCCGTCGTATTGATACGGCGCGACCACCATCCGCGAAGGCTTTCCTTCAAGGGTTCCGGTTTCCCAGTACCCTTGAACGGGTCGCGGCGGCACTCATTGATGAGATTGTTGAGCCGCTCGAAAACGTTGGGGTCCGATTGTCGCCGGTAGAGGTAGTCCTCCCAGGCATTGTCGGACCAGAGCAGCTTCACGGGTCGATAGGCTCTCGCTCAGTGCCTTCTCCGGCATCGAGTTGTGAAATCGCTTCCCTCAATCGCGCCGCGTTTTTGGGCGACGAGATCAAGCGCGCCGTTTCTTCCAGAGCGTTCCAGTCCGATAGAGACACCATTACGACGGATTCCGCTTTCTGGCGGGTTACGACGATGGGGGTGTGGTCCTCGACCACACGATCCATCACGTCCTTCAAATTCTGCCGGGTGGCCGTAAACGTAAGGACATCCATGCAAACCTCCATGGCTCTCCCTTATATGTACAGAAATTTGTACATATGCAAGCAAAATGAAGAGTGAGACTCCGTTCCCCCAGGCTTCGAGGCGCAGCATTTCGGCATCGGTGCCGGAGGGCGCCGGCTCAATTGATCCCTCTCGACGGCGGACCCGCGGTGATCGCGCCAACCTGATCGGGGGTTTTGCCTGATTCAGCTTGGCGCCCCCCCGGCCTAGAGTGCCTGCGCATGGGTCCACGAAGATGGCGACGATGACGCCCAGGTTCCGCTGCCCGCAATTTGGAGCCTCGACCACGCCCTATCCGCGCAGGTCGCGTCTCCGTCACGGCCTTCTTCCCACCCCGGATGCCCAGCCATGACGCTGACCCTGTCTGCTGCGATCTTCGACGTGGACGGCGTCCTCGTCGCTTCCCCTCATGAGCGCGCATGGCGCGAGGCGCTGGTCGGCCTCGCCGATCCGGCGCGCTTCACGACCGGGTTCTACCAGGCCCATGTGGCCGGCAAGCCGCGCATGGCCGGCGCGCGAGCCGCTCTTGAGAAGCTGGGCGTGCCGAATGCGGCCGACCGCGCAGCCGATTATGCGACCGTCAAGCAGGCGCTGGTCGACCGGCTCATCAAAGAGGGCAGCTTCGAGGCTTTCCCCGATGCCGTCCGACTGGCCGCGGCCCTACATGCTGCGGGGCTCCGACTTGCGCTCGCGTCCTCATCGAAGAACGCCGACGCCATGCTGCGGCACCTGAAGCTCCCAGACGGGCGCGAGCTGCTATCCATCTTCGCCGCGGACCTGAGCGGCCGAGACGTGCCGCGCGGCAAGCCGGATCCGGCGCTCTTCCTGCTGGCCGCCGAGGAGCTGGGCATTCCCCCTGAGCAATGCCTGGTGGTCGAGGACGCGCCCGCAGGCGTCGAGGCCGCCAAGGCAGGCGGCATGGCTGCGCTCGGCATCGCGCGCCTGGGAGACGAGGCGCTGCTGAACGGGGCCGGCGCTGATCTGGTGGTGACCGACCTCGACCATGTGGACGTCGCTGCAGTTCGCGCCGGTGCTCTGCGCGCCTTGCCCCTCGAAGAACTTCCCCCCACCCACGAGCTCCTGGAGCCGACCAAGGAGCCCAACTGGGTCCTTAGCCACCACGGCTACAGCGTGCTGACCGAGAACATCGTCGAGTCGCGCTTCTCCATCGGGAACGGCTTCATGGGGATGCGTGCGGCCCGCCCGATCAGCCGTGGTCCGACGTGGGTGAGCTGGCTTGGCTACATGCGCTGGGCGTCATGGCCGCGCTGCTACGTCGCCGGCTTGTTCGACGTCCCCAACATGGAGCCGCCGGTGCCCGCGCTCGTTCCGGTCGCCGACTGGTCGAGAATCCGCGTCCTGCTGGACGGGGAGGTTATCCTGGCGCGCGAAGGCGAGCTGCTCTCCGGCGTCCGGCGCCTCGACATGCGCCGCGGCGAGTTGATGTCGCAATGGTCCCAGCGAACCTCGGCCGGGATAAGCGTCACGGGCGGCGAGCTTCGCCTGTTGTCGTTGGCCGACCGTGCCGCTGCGCTCCAGTTCCTTCGCTTCGCCGTAGACCGCGACGGCCTGGACATTTGCCTGGAGGCCAGCTTCGAACTCTCCGGCCTGGGGATGGAACCAACACGGCTGGAACAGGATATCGGCGCCTGGCGCACCGAGGGCACCCGCAAGGGCGTGGCCATGGCCGCGGACGCTCAGCTAAGCCTCGGCGGCGAGATGCTCGCGCCTGAACACCCGTTCCCCCTGCGCTGGGCCTGGCGCTGGCGATCCGTCGCCGGGCAGCCGGTGGAATTCCACCGGCTGGTGGGCGTGGCCCGATCCGATGCGCCTGGGGAGGATCCATCCCCCGCCGCGCGAGCAGCTCTGGGACGAAGTCGCGCGCAGGGTTGGCGCTCCGTCGCCGCCGCCCATGAAGCCGCCTGGCGTGACCGGTGGGCTGTGAGTGACGTCGTCATCGATGGCGACGACGACCTGCAACGTGCGGTCCGCTTTGCGGTCTACCACCTGACCAGCGCCGCCAACCCCGAGGACGACCGCGTCTCGGTTGGCGCGCGGGCGCTCACGGGAGATGCCTACCTCGGGCACGTCTTCTGGGACACCGAGATTTACCTGCTCCCCTTCTATACCGCGGTCTGGCCGGAGGCGGCGCGAGCGCTGCTCATGTATCGCTTCCACACCTTGCCGGCCGCGCGAGCCAAGGCCGCTCGCTCTGGCTTCAAGGGCGCGCTCTACGCCTGGGAATCCGCGGACACGGGCAGGGAAACGACACCCGAGCATGTGGTCGGCGCAAACGGCGAGCAGATCCAAATCCTCTGCGGGGTGATGGAGCAGCACGTCAGCGCCGATATCGCGCACGCGGTCTGGCGATACTGGAGCGCCTCCGGCGACGACGGGTTCTTCCTTTCAGCCGGGGCGGAGATCGTCCTGGAGACCGCGCGGTTCTGGGCCTCGCGAGCCGTGCCCGAAGCTGACGGCAAGCGCCACATCCGCCACGTCATCGGTCCCGACGAATACCATGAGGACGTGGACGACAACGCCTTCACCAACGTGATGGCGAGATGGAACATCGCCCGCGGACTCGAGGCGCTCGAGGTATTGTCTACCCGTTGGCCCGAGCGTTCGGCGGCGCTCAGACAGAAGCTGGCGATCAGCGATGAGGAGGTCGCAGACTGGCGTGACGCGGTGGATCGGATGGTCACCGGCCTCGATCCGAAAACGGGCCTCTACGAGCAGTTCGCGGGCTTCCATTCGCTGGAGCCGCTCGATCTGGCCAGCCTGGGCCCGCGGACCGTCCCCGTCGACGTGCTGATCGGTCGCGAACGCACGCAGGCTTCGCAGGTCGTCAAGCAGGCCGACGTCGTGGCCCTCATCGCGCTCTTGCCCGAGGAATTCTCCGGCGCGATGGCCGAGACGAATTTCCGGTATTACGAGCC
>NZ_DASXNL010000159.1:0-7292 GCF_036495085.1 Phenylobacterium sp.
GGGCAACAGTTCACAAATCCGCTCCCATTGATCGTCGCGTAGAGCGTACCGTCTCGGTAGCGGCATAAGGCGTCAGCTCCAAAATCGCTGACGCCCCATGAATCGAGATTTGCTATCCGAGGGAACCCCTCAAATGACGACGGGCCCTAGAACAGCTTCTCTATCTGGCCGCAGCGGTGGTCTGCGGCGCCGCACCTTTGGCGCTCAGCCCGGTCGTGGCTGGCCTTTCACTGGCGGCGATCAACGTGGCATTGGCGCTCTGCATCCATCGACGACGTCGCTAGAGTCCGGCCAGTGGGGGCCAGGAGGTTCCTGGCCCCACGGCATGAGCTGGACACGGGCCGCGGCGGACTCGTATGGCGGCTGACCAGCCGTGGCCGCCGACGGCGCTAGCTGTCCGAACGCACTCGCACAGCGCCACGGCCTCAGGCCTGATCCGCCCGCGCCGTCAGGTGGTCCAAGTGCTCCCGGCAGGCGGCCTCGACGATGGCGCGGAGCCGCCCGGCCGATGCTGACAGCGCCTCCAGGTCGTCAGCGCTGATCTCGTAGGCATCCGAGTATCGCGCCTCGACATAGGCGCGCCTCGACATAGGCGCGCTTGAGCAGTTCGAACCGCCGCCGATCAACCTTCGTCTCGCGCGGCCACGCTTCGATCAGCCGCTTGTCCTGGTCTTCGGCCAGGGAGCGCAGGAATTTGATGTTGTGGGACCGTGGGACGTAGTTCGTGCGGACCAGCAGGAAGCAGGCGTAGGACCGCTCTACGGCCGGGTGGAGCATGAACGCGGCTTCCTTGCGCCACTTCGGATCATCTCCCCCTTTGTCGCCGCTGTACCTCGACAGTTCAAAAAGGGGCGATCGGCCGCGCCACTCCATTCGTTGTAATACTTCATCGCCATCGCATAGGCGTCGGCCGACGTGGGCGGCGCCGGCAGAACCAGCGGATGACCGGACAATTCGTAGAGCAACACCCCGTCGCGGACGACGTCGGCCCAGAAGTACTCGCCCTTGGCCAGGGCCTGGTTCACCTCGGCCAGGGTGTGGACGATGATGTTGACCGTGCGCCCGACCTTGGCGTCGCGCAGCAGCTTGTCCTCGGCGACGTACCAATAGTCGGCGATGTCGGTCAACTTCTCGTGGCTGACGATGACGAGCAGGTCCCAATCCGACTGGTAACCGTTCTCCGGCTCGTCGACCCAGTCGGTGCGACTATAGCTGCCGAACAGGATCAGCTTGAGGATTTTGCCGCCCCGCCGCCAGGGCTGGGTGCCGCCGGCCAGGGCCGCCTCGAACTCGGCCATCAGCACTGCGACGACGTGCTCCAGCTCGCGCTGCTTGGCTTGCGGCAGATGCTCCAGGCTCGACTTCATGACCTTCTAGTCCCGCGAACGCCGCAGGGTTGCAAGACCGCCAGGCCCAGAGCCTGGCGACAACCCGGCTTACGCGCTTGGCCAGCCCTCGCCGGGCGGGGATCGCTGCGTCAAGGCCGCGCGCCCACAGGCGCGCGTCGCTCCGCGACGGCGCAGCCGCCCTGGACGCAGCGATCCGCGTCCGGCTCTTCGTTCCACCAAGCGCATAAGCCGGATTCCGCGCACACGGCGCGAGGCGGAAGCCGACCGATCAGGGCGGTGGACGCCGGATACTCCAGCGCGCCCCATCGGGCGAACATCGCCGAGCAACCCGCGACATCCCGGCATTGCGCCAAACCGTAGCGCACGCACCTCTCCGCGCAGCGCCGCGAAAACCGATGTGTAGACAACGGCCCGAGGCCCGGGCGAGGTGGCCGCTTGAATCTTGCCATCGTAATTGTTCTGCTGATTTTCCGGCATGACATCATCGTTTCCTTTCTGCTTCTACTGGACTCTGTACATCAGGGCCAGCTTGGCTAGGGCGGCGTGGACTGGGGGCGTCTGAGCCTGGCGCGCCGTGCAGTCGTTCGCGCTCAGCGCACCCGCAAGCCAGCGCGAGGCGGCTTGATGACGGTGCGCGGCGCAGGTCGGGATCGGTTCCGCGGAAGCTCATCACAGGCACTCGCGCGAGGTCGGGCCGGCGCATGGGCCGGCGCGCCTCAGGCAAGATATCGTGCTTTCCGCGTCCTTTGATCTGCACCAGGTCGTCCGCTCCGCGTCGCCGCGGATCTCCTTCGTCCGGGCGCTCAGCGCGCGTTGGGGGGATGGGTGTCGCTCATCCACAGGCCACCATCAGCTTGCGGGCCTTGCGCCGCGCGCCGGCGTCGCACGGCGCCTCGGTGTAGTCGGTCCCGGTCCGCCACATGGCGTGCAGCACCACGGCCAGCTTGCGCGCCACGGCCACGATCGCCTTCTTGAAGCCCTTGGCCTTGGCCAGTTTCAGGCCCCAGGCGCGCATCGCCGTGGTCCCGCGGTAGCGCAACAGCATGCAGGCGGCGGCCTCGAACAGCGCCTCGCGGACCGCCGGGTCGCCCGCCTTGGAAACGCGGCCCTTGACGTTGATGGAGGTGCCTCTCTGCCGCCGTTTGGAGGTCAGGCCGAAGTAGGCGGCGACATCGCGCGAGCGCTTGAAGCGGTCCGGATCATCGACCCCGGCGGCGTACGCCAGCGCGCAGACCGGCCCCACGCCGGGCACGCCCATGAACCGTCGACAGATCGGGTTACCGGCGACGACCCGCAGCACCAGCGCGTGGAGTCGGGTGTATTGAGTCCAGAGCGCGGCCCGCGCCGCCAGCACCGCCTCCATCAGCTCGGCGGTGAACGGATCGTCGGCGCAGGCCTCGCGCACGGCGCGCTCGAAGCGGCCGCGGCTGACCCCGCCCAGCTTCACCCCGAACGCCTTGAGCGAGTGGCGGATGGTGTTCTCGATGTCCATGAACTTGCGCTTCAGCTGCCGCCGCTGGGTCAGCAGCAGGCGCAGACGGTACGCCCCCTCGGTCTTCACATGCGCAGTCCGGAACCAGCCGGTGCGCATGATGTGGGCCAAGCCGAGCGCGTCGGTGGCGTCGGTCTTATTGCGCTGGGCGGCGAGCGCGGCGCGCACGTGACAGGTCTCCAGGCAGACCGCCGGCAGTCCCACCCGGCGCAGTTCCGGCTGCAGCCAGGGCGACAGCGCCCCCGCCTCGTGGCCGGCGCGCCGCAGCGTCGCGGCGAACGGCGCCAGCACCGCCGCGATCGCCGCCGCCTCGGTGGGCGCCTCGCAGCGCAGCACCACCTCACCGGCCCCGTCCACCACGCACACCGCCGTGGTCTCGATCGACACGTCCAGTCCCGCGAAATGCTCGGTCATCGTCCGCCTCCTCCGTTTGGGAGGCGAAGTCTCGGCGCCGATCGCGCCCGGCGGCAAGCCCGGCTGGGCCATGCAATTACCCGCGGCCCTCGTAGTTCCAGGCTTCTGATCGGCCATTCATCCGGGCATCGGGGCCGGCTGACCAACATGCTCCGCCAGAAAGTCGGCGAACGGGAGGATGTTCTCTTCGACGCTCGCCGCCTCAAGCGCGGCCATGTAGCCGGCGCGTGACTGAACGGGAATGACGGTCCAGGGATAGCCCGCCGCGGCCAGCATCACGTTCATCAGGAAGCGCCCGGTTCGGCCATTCCCGTCGAAGTACGGATGGATGTAGACGAAGATGAAATGGCCGAGCACCACGCGAACGGCGGCGTCTTTCTCGTCGGCCAGGAGCTCGAAGAAGGCCGGCATGGCGTCGCGTACGGCGTCGGCGTTCAGAGGGACGTGCCGCGAGCCGCGAAGGTAGACGGGGCCGGTGCGATAGCCGGCGAGGTTTTCCGGCTTCAGAAGGCCGGCGGCGACGCCAGGTGCGAACAGTTCCCGATACCAGCCGCCGTGGTCGCGATCGGCGACCTCGCCAGGGGGCTCGCCGTTCAGCACCCGCCGGACGCTCGTCTTGACGGCTTGGAAGGCCTGCCAATAGCCGCGCGCCGCCAAGGCGTTGCGATGTTCGCGGTCCGGCCCGTCTTCATCGGGATTCCATATGCCGGTGCGAACACGTTCAATCAGGTCCGGGTTGACCTGATAGCCTTCGATCGACAGCGAATGGTAGGCGTCAGTGACGTAGATGTCATCGACCCGCCGCAAGTAGGCGTCGACATCGTTCGTCTTCGGCGGCGGCGGAGGAAACCGCCCCGGAATTTGCTCCCGCATCGTCAGCCAGAGCATGCGCAGGCGGTTCACGTAGGGCGACGGATCGCGACGGTACGGCGTGCGGGGGAGGCGGTCTTTAAAGGGATCGACTTCTCGGGCGTTGTAGTCGGCGGCGCGCATGCCCGCCAGGATCTCGTCGGCCTCGCGGTCTCGGCCGACGTTGCGAAAGGCTCCGGCCAATCTGCCGGCGATCGTGGTGTGCCCGCCCCTTAGGAGACGCGCGAGCAGCGTGGATGCGTCCCGTTGCATCGCAAGGATTGTGCGCGCTTCGGTCGGGCGGACTTCGAAATAGGTCGGCGCGGCGTTCACAAGCGCGGCCTCGGGATTGAAAAGCCTCAGTCCGTTGAGCTGCGTGGCGTCATCGGGCGCGGGTAGCGAATGACGGCCTTCGAACAGGGACGCGCCATGAATGAAGTTGGTGACCTGGTTGCGGGCGCCCACGGCGCGGACCAGCAACTGCCTGGGAACGCTGAGGTTGCCGGCATGCAGCGTGAGGGATTGTTCCGGCGACAGGGACCAGTCCGAGCCGAAACGTTCGGTCAGATAGTCGCGACAGAAATCCCAATACGATGCGTACCAGGCCGTGCTTTCGCCGCCGCCGGTCTCGGGCCGCGCCGGAATGTACCAGCCCTTCATCACCTCCTGGAGGAAGCCGTGTTTCAGGAGCAACTCTCGAACGGTGCGGGTCAGATCTTTTGATCTGATCGCGACCCGCCCTGCGGCCTGCACGGCCCTCAGGGCTTCCAGAGCGGTCGCAAGTTTCTCGTTGGGTGTCGCCATGGGCCTGTTCCGTTGGTAACGGCCGTAGAATGAGTGAAACAGCGCTTATTGTGCTGCGCATATAATAGCTTTTTATGCCGTTCTATAAAGCGCTTTTTCCGCTGCGCGATAAATCGCCTATCGTGTGGCGATCCTGCCGGCTTCGGCGGCGGCGTGCGGCGCCGCGCTACAGGCGCCACTGCGACGACACCCGCACGGTTATGAAGGCGCTCTGCCGCACAGCCTTGGCGGATTGAGCCTCGGGCGGAGTGACGACCGGCGCGGCCTTGAGCTTGTGAAGCTGCTCGGGCCGCAGATTGGTGTAACGCTTGAGCATCTTCCAATCCTTGTGCCCGGTCACCAGCGCGACCTGCTCGATGGTGAACTTCGCCTCGAACAGGCGGCTCGCCGCCTCATGGCGAAGGTCGTGGACTGGAGGTCCTTGATCTTTAACTTGCGGCATGTGCGCCGAAACGCGGTCCCCACCGACCGGCCATTATAGGGGAACACCCGGTCGCTGCGGCCGGCGAACGGCTTCTGCTCCTGGAGGAGGGCCCAGGCGTCGAAGCCGGTGGCGTCCAGCAGCGGGACCTTCTGGTCATTGCCAATCTTGTCGCGAGGGTCCTTACGATCGCGAATGGTCACCGTCCGGCTGAGAGCATCGACATCGTCCCAGCGGATTCGGGTCAGCTCCTCCTGCCGCATGGCCGTCGCCACCGCGAACTTGACGATGCGGGCGACCGGAATGATCTGCCTGGGGTTCTGCTCAAGGTGAGCGATAATCTGTGCGAGCTCATCTTCCGTCGGCCGGCGGTCGCGCTCCCGGCCCTTGCTGATCAGGCCAAGGCGCTTCAGCGCGATGCGGGCGAGGTCGACGGGCTCGGGCGAAACGGCGATCCCGTGCACGGCGGCGGCATGGGAGATCACCAGCTTGATATAGCTGATGTCCATGCCGATGGTGACGCCGCCGGCGCCCTCCCTGGCGCGGTCCTTGCCGAATTGGATCAGGCGCTCCCGGCTGAGGTCGCATAGCCTGACGGCGCCGAGTTTGGCCTGGAGGGCGTCCACGACGAAGGCCTTGGAGCGACGCGGCGCCTTTCCCACTTCCTTCAGATCGTTGATATGGAGATCTATGAGGTGGCCGAAGGTCGTGGGATCGATCCTGGACCACTTTGTCGGCGTCTCGCCCCGGTCGATCTTATGCTCGATCGCGATGGACCATTCTTGGGCGTCGGCGTGACGCTGGAACGTCTCACTGAGGTAGCGACCCTTGCGCCGAACCTGGACCCGCCAGCTGCCGGAATTGAGTTTCTTGAAGGTCGCCAACGTGTGCGCTCCGTGTGCACTCGTAAGTAAAACTGGGGCGAATTCGGGCGTTTCTGAGTGCACACGCGGGTGCGTGTGTTCTCCTTTAGTTCGCTTATATGATTTCATAACATGCTGAAAACTCAAGAGAAAATTTTCTCAATCGCTCCAATGATGGACTGGACCGACCGTCATTGTCGGGCCTTCCATCGCACCCTGACGCGGCGGGCCCTGCTCTATACCGAAATGGTGACCACCGGCGCCGTGCTGCATGGCGATCGCGAGCGTTTGCTGGGCTTCGACGCCAATGAGCATCCCGTGGCCCTGCAACTGGGCGGCTCGGACCCGGCGGATCTGGCGGCGTCGGCCCGGATCGGCGAGGACCTGGGCTATGACGAGATCAATCTGAACGTCGGCTGCCCCTCGGATCGGGTGCAGAGCGGTCGCTTCGGCGCCTGTCTCATGCGCGAACCGGAGCTGGTCGCCGACTGCATGGCCGCCATTCGGGCCGCCGTGCGGGTTCCGGCCACGGTCAAATGCCGCATCGGGGTGGACGACCAGGAGCCCGAGGAGAGCCTGTTTCGGCTGGTGGACCAATGCGCCGCCGCCGGCGTGACGCGGTTTGCTGTGCACGCCCGCAAGGCCTGGCTGAAAGGCCTGTCGCCGAAAGAGAACCGGGACATACCGCCGCTCGACTATGAGCTGGTCTATCGGCTGAAACAGGAGCGGCCGGACCTGACCATCGTCCTCAACGGCGGCATCCTCTCAATGGAGGAGGCGCGCGAGCACCTGAACCATGTGGACGGGGTGATGCTTGGCCGGGCGGCCTATCACGAGCCAGGCCTGCTGGGCCAGGTCGACCAGGCGCTGTTCGGCCAGGCGGGGACAATCGGGCCTGTCGAGGCGGTGCGGGCCTATCTGCCCTATGTGCGCCACCAGTTGGCGCGGGGAGCCCATCTGGCGGCCATGACCCGCCACATGCTCGGCCTGTTCCATGGTCAGCCCGGCGCGCGGTCCTGGCGGCGCATCTTGACCGTCGAAGGGGCCAAGGCCGGGGCCGGTGTGGACGTGATCGAGCGGGCGCTGGAGGCTATCCAGAT
>NZ_DASXNL010000160.1:0-16555 GCF_036495085.1 Phenylobacterium sp.
CGCCGCCGTTAGTTCGGGCCAATCACGGCGCGATAGCGGTGGACAGGCGCCGGCATCGGAGACGCCGGCCCTTTCACGCTCTTCCAGATGATCTCGTTCAGCCGGCGCATCGGCGCTTCGTCGACCTCGGCGAAGTTCATCCGGGCGCTCTCGCGCGCGCCGTAGGAAGCGAGCGTGTTCTTTTCGTCCAAGTTCCACCGCGCCGGGCGCGGGACGAAGGGCATGAGATCGGCGGTTTCGCCGAAAGCCGCGAAGTAGGGCGTTGCGGCCGCGTCGTACCGGCTGAGCGGCGGCAGGCCCGATAACAGCTCGATCGACCGGACCATCGAACTCGTCGTGTAGAGGGTGGAATCGACGATCCCGCGCCGGATGTAAGGGCTGACGACCAGGCAAGCTGTGCGGAGGGGGGACGCATGCGGCGACTCCGGGGCTCGAGCTTCGACCTGAATAGCCCACCTTGACCGTGCCGCCGAGAAGCGACGCGTTCTTGGGGTCGACCATCTTGGGCGTCAGCTCTGCGTCCTTATTGCGAAGGCTTGATGAAAGCCCTCGAGGTCGCGCGCATCGATGTCCGAGACCGCCCAGAATTCCAGGCCGCCCCTGCGCCAGTGGACCACCGAGTAGCCGCTGTGCAGGACGGCGGCGGGCGGCAGGCTCGGGCCCGGCTTCGAGGGCCAGACGAAGAGGTTGATGACGTGACGGTTGCGCCGATAGACCAGCGCCGCCACAACCCGCTCGCCGATGTAGTCCAGCCGCCCCCCCGCCAGCGGGTAGCCACGGTCCGCCAGTTCGACCACCGGCGGGGCGAAGTCGACACGGCCGTTGAACCAGGGCTTCACGACATGCCGATCGGAGGTCTCGACGTCCACAAGGTGCGCCGCAAGCGTCGAGCGGACGTGGCTCGCAACGAGCTGGTCCTCGAGTGCTGTCGTGTTTGGTTGGAGGGAGACGATGGCGAAGCTCGCGGCGATCGCTGCGAACGTGCCGCTGAGCGCCCAGGGCGCAGCGGACTTCAGTCTGCTGCGAGGCGCAGCAGGAGCCTTGGTCATCGCTTCGATGCGCTGGCGGAGGCCCTCCGGCGCTCGATAACTCGTACCCGGGGCCGATAGCCGCGCGCTCAGCCCTTGCAATTCACTGAACGCCTGGGCGCAGCCCTGGCAGGACTTTAGGTGCGTTTCGAAGGCCTGCGCGTTGGCGGCGTCGAGTTCGCCATCCAACAGACCATGGAGCAAGGCTTCCTTGTCCGGGCAGGCGGTCATCGGCCCAACTCCTCGGACGGCAGCGCCGCCAATAGCAGAGCGCGGCCCCGCGCGAGGCGGGACATCACCGTGCCGGTTGGCGCCGAAGTGATTTCGGCGATCTCGCGATAGGACAACTCCTCCAGTTCACGCAGCACCAGTGTCTCCCGGAACGGCTCCGGCAGCGCGTCTATCGCTTCGCGGACCGTATCGATGTCCGCCTGGCGCATCAGGGCTGCCTCGGGCGTCGCCTCACCGGAGGGCACAGCCGCCAACGCCTCGGGTTCGGCCGTCGCCTCGAACCGGCGACGTGTGGAACTCAGGTGGCCGGTGCGCACGATCGCGAACAGCCAGGCGCGGGGCTCGCCGCCGCGAAAGCCGCGGAACCCTCGGTAGGCCTTCAGGAATGCATCCTGCACCAAATCCTCGGCCAAGCTGGCGTCACGACAGAGGAACCGGGCAAAGCTGTAGGCGCCGTCAAGGTGCGGCAAGATCAGGCGGCGAAAGCGCTCGGCCTCCTCAGGGTCTAAAGGCGTCTCGTCAGTCCGCCCGGCGCCCGGGCGCGGCCTGCGAAACGGTAGGGCGAAGGCAGGCTTCGCCGCGTCGGGCTTCGCCGCCATCAAAGTTCCGAACGGGAGGACGCGGCCGCTCATGCTTTCGCCTTGGTCCTTCTCAGGAAGCCGTCACCACGACCTTGCCGGTCATGTGTGGGTGGATCGAGCAGAAATAGTCGTAGGAGCCCGCCCGCGTGAAGGTGAAGGAGAACCGGTCGTCGGTGTCGAGGACCTTGGAACGGAACGATTTGTCGGTGGCGACCACGGTGTGGGGAACGTCGTCGCCGTTTACCCAGGTGACGGTGGCGCCGACCGGCACTGTCACCACCGGCGCCGCGAACGTGAAGTTGCCGATGGTGACGACGCTGGGCGCCTTGGCCGCGCCGCCGAGCGAGGCGGCCGCCAGCGCGGCCACCGCCGCCATAGGGGTGCGACGGATCAGATATGCAAACATGAGGGTCTCCTCGGTTGGAAGCGTGAGGATCAGGCGGCGAGGCTGGCGTCGACGACGGCAAGGGGTTGGTCGCCGCGCACGAGGCTGACGGTGCGCACACCGAGTGCGGCGCGCAGGTCTCCGGCTGGGACCTTCAATGGCCCGGGCGCGGGGCCCTGACCGGGCGCAGGCTGCGGAAAGGCTGTCGATCGGGCGGTGTGGAAGGCGACGGCGCCCTCGACCTTCTGGATCACCTGGTGGATGTGGCCGTTGAGCACGGTCACCGAGCCGAAACGCTTCAGGTGCGCCAACGCTTGGGCCGCGTCGTCCGTGCCCCAGCCCCAGTCGGCGTAGACCGTCCACATCGGTATGTGGGTGAAGACGACGATCGGCGTCGAGGACGCGCGGCCGGCGAGGTCATCGCGCAGCCAGCTGAGCTGGGCCGCACCAAGCGACCCCATACCGCCCGCCTTCAACGCCTTGACGTTGACCAGCGCGACGAAATGCACGCCGTTATGGTCGAAGCTGTACCAGCCGTCGCCTAGCGCGTCCTTGCCGTAGCGGGCGAGGAAGGCCGCGCCGTTACCCTCATCGAGCATGTCGTGCTCGCCCGGCACGTGGAAGACGGTAAGCCCCGCCTCCTTGAGGATTTGGTCGGCGTCATCGAATTCCTGATCCTTCGACAGCTGCGTAATGTCGCCGGTATGCAGGATGAAGGCGGGCTTCACAGGCAGGGTTTTGATCTTCGCCACCGCTTCGCGGAAGGTTGCCCGCGCGTCGGGGTTGGGGTCCTTCGCAAAACCGATATGGCTGTCGCTCACTTGCAGGAAGCTGAACGGCTGTACGCCCCGGGATGTCCCCGCTTGGGCCTGACCTAGGGTGATCGAACTCATGATTCCGCCGCTTGCGGTCCAGACCAGGCCGGTCCCGGCCCAACCCATGCACTCCAGGAAACGGCGCCTGTGCGGTAGATCGCCCATTCTCTGTCCTTCCGGATTGCTTGCTCTTGCCGGACTAGACGTTGGGGGCGTGGGTTTTATTCCCCGACTTCAGTTTTTCACTGCAGAGCCTCCTCGCCCTCGCCGCGGGACCCGGCCGCTGTCGCGCGAGGCCTACTCTGCGGGCTCGGCGGTTTTGGTGGCCAAAAGGGCCGGTCGCGAGCGGCGCCAGGCCCCCAGGGCGAATACGGCCGCGCCGCCCCAGATGAACACGAATGAAGCCGCTCGGAGCGGGGTGAACAGCTCACCCTGCGTCACTCCGATCACAAAGCCGATGGTCGGTCCGATGAACTGGAGGAACCCAAGTGTGGACAGCGCAATGCGTCGCGCGGCCCAGGAAAACAGCACCAACGGCACGGCCGTGATCGGTCCGCAGGCGAGCAACCAGGCCGTCGCCGGCAGGCTGGAGCCCAGGTGTCCCACGCCGCGCGCCTGCATCCAGACGACGTAGGCGAGGCCCGGCCCCGCCAGCAGCAGACATTCGATGAGGAGGCCCGTCTGGGCTGACGCCCTGACGTGCTTGCGGACGATCCCGTAGCCGCCGAAGCTGACCGCCAAGGCCAGCGAGACCAGCGGCAGACGCCCCAGGGCGATGGCCTGGACGGCCACGCCTGTGGCTGCAAGGCCGATCGCCACAGCGCCCATCCGATCGACCCGCTCGCCGAACAGCAGAGCGCCTGCCGCCATCGCGAGCAGCGGGATGATGTAGTAGCCGAGGCTGGTCTCCAGCACGCGGCCGCTGTTCACCGCCCAAATGTAGATCGACCAGTTGCCCGCAATCAGCAGGGACGAAAGCATCAGCCAGGCCAGGGTGCGGCGATTGCGGAGCGCCGCGCGGACTTCGTGGCCTTGCCGCGCGGCCAGCACGAAGACGAGCGCCATGCCGACCGACCAGACCATGCGGTTGGCCAGGATTTCCCACGGGGCGATCCCGAGCCTTCCCATGGCCTGGAAGACGAGGGGGACGATCCCCCACATGACGTAACAGCTGACGCCCGCCGTCAGAGCCAGGCGGGACTCGCCGCCGGGCTCCGCCTGCGACATGTCCTTAAGCGAGCGCCTTCTGGCGGATCAGACCGCGCTCATGGAGGAGTTCAGCGATCTGCACGGCGTTGAGCGCTGCGCCCTTACGCAGATTGTCGGCCACGACCCACATATTAAGGCCGTGTTCGACGGTCGGGTCGTTGCGGATGCGGCTGACGAAGACCGGGAACTCGCCCTGGGCTTCTTTGGGCGTCATGTAGCCGGTCGAGTCTCGCTTATCGATGACGATGAGGCCCGGGCTTTCGCGCAGGATGTCGCGCGCCTCATCCTCGTCGAGGTGTTCGTGGAACTCGATGTTGACGCTTTCTGAGTGGCCGACCATCACCGGCACCCGCACACAGGTCACCGTCAGCTTGATGTCCGGATCGAGCATCTTGTGGGTCTCGTTCCACATTTTCTGCTC
This sequence comes from Phenylobacterium sp., assembly GCF_036495085.1. GTDB lineage: Bacteria > Pseudomonadota > Alphaproteobacteria > Caulobacterales > Caulobacteraceae > Phenylobacterium. Next base: position 4,671 of record NZ_DASXNL010000160.1, read on the forward strand.
TTCGTCGGTGTAGCCGTCGTCCGCGAACGAGCCGATGAAGGGGATGACGTTGAAGGCGATCTGCTTGGGGAACTTGTTAGGCGGCGTGGCGCCCAGCACGAAGACGTTCTTCGTCTGGTCGAACAGTTCGTCCATGCCTTCCTTGCCGGCTCCGGAGACCGACTGGTAGGTCGAGACCACCACCCGCTTGATCCGCGCGGCGTCATGCAGCGGCTTCAGCGCGACCACCAACTGGGCGGTCGAGCAGTTCGGGTTGGCGATGATGTTCTTGCGGTCCGCCCACTCGACGTCGTCCGGGTTCACCTCGGGAACGACTAGTGGGACGTCCGGGTCCATGCGGAAGGCCGAGGAATTGTCGATGACGATCGGCCCCGCGGCGCCGATGCGCGGCGACCATTCCTTCGAAAAAGCGCCGGAGACACTCATCAACACGACGTCGACGCGGCTGAAATCGAACTGCTCGATGTCTTCGCAGCGGACGATCTTGTCGCCGAAATTGACTTCCACGCCGATGGATTTGCGGGATGCGATCGCGTGAATCTTGTCCACGGGGAAGTTCACTTCCTCGAGGATGTTCAACATCTCGCGGCCCACATTGCCCGTGGCGCCGACAACGGCCACCCGGTAACCCATCGCGGTTTCTCCTAAGTCTGGGGGCGTCCCGTTACCCCGTGAGGCGTCCACAGGCAAGGCGGGCGATACTCACCCGCCTTTCAGCAGGGCTGAAATGGCGGCTAAGCTGGGGGTTCGCAAGCCCCGCGCACGACAGAAACGGAGCCCTCATGGCCAATGCGCCGCCGTCCTCCGCCGGGATGCCCTTCTCCGACCTGATGGGCGTGGAGATCGTCGAGCGCGAGAAGGCTCGCGTGGTGGGCCGGATGGTCGTTCGGGAGGACCTTTGTACGGCCGGCGGCATATTGCACGGCGGCGCCTACATGGCGTTCGCCGACGCTCTTGGCGCGATCGGCGGGGTGCTGAACCTGACCCCGGGGACCTGGACCACGACGCTGGAAAGCAAGACCAACTTCTTCCGCGGCGCGCCTGTCGGCTCGACTATCATCGGGGAGGCCACGCCTCTGCACATCGGCCGCAGGTCCAGCGTCTGGCAGACGCGCGTCACCAACGCCGAGGGCAAGCTCCTTGCTCTCGTCACCCAGACCCAGATGATCCTGGACGCGGGTTGATATTTCGGGCGGAAAATCCAGACAAGTATTCGTGGTGGACCTCCCGCCTTCGGCAGTCCGAGCGGGCCAATGAACGGAGCGTCCCGCGGTAGTGTGCAATCAAGTGTTGCTTCAACGTTTCATGATGAAACGTTACAAGCTTGAGCATACGAGCGCAGTACGACCAAGGCTAACTTGTCGCGTGAGGTGCGAATCGAATTTCCACAGTCCGAATACAATGATTAGTTGCGCTGACCGCCCAAGCTTGTGTCGTTCGGGGCGATCGGCCCACTGACCTCTTGGGGACGTGAAATGAAGACTCGGACCTGGGCGTTGGCCGCGGTCGTGGCGGCCGCGGGACTGGCGGCTTCGAATGTGAGCGCGACGGTCTACACTGTCTTCGACACCGTCGGCGCGGGCGGCGTGACCGGTTCGATCACGACGACGGGTGCGCTGGGCGTGCTTGGCTCGAGCGCCATCACCGATTGGAACCTGACGCTCAGCGACGGCTCCTCGACCTTCAACCTAAGGGGGCCCCTGAGCGGCGCCGACTCAGGGTTGCTCAACAACAGTGGTACGGCCCTTACAGCGACGGCGACCGGCCTGTTCTTTAACTTCGGAAGCACGGCAGGTTCGTTCCTGCTTTTCGAGGCGGCTCCGATAACTGGGGGCAATTTCTGGTGCGTCAACGACGCAGCTTCCCCGTGCGGCAGCTCCTTCGGCGCGTCGAGCTCGGACGAACTGGTCCGGCTGAGCGGCACGGCGGTCCGGCAGTCCTTCGTCGGTGTGACCCAGATCGCGTCTGTGGGTTCTCCGCCGCCGCCTGGCGGGGGGATCCCGGAGCCGGCCACTTGGACGATGATGATTCTCGGTTTCGGCGGGCTCGGCGCGCTCCTTCGGCGTCGCCGGCGCTCGGCGGCCGCCTTCACCTAATGTGGCAGGGCCGGCACGTCGGCGGTGTCGCACTGGTCCGCCGGCGGCGGCGGGGCTATCATCGAGGCTGAGGATACGATGACCAACAGTCTCACAAAGAGCGCGGACGTCCACGGCCTCCACCTGACCGGGGTCGACGGCGTCAAGCTGGGCACCGTGCGAGAGGCGTTCATCGACCTCGCGTCCGGCAAGGTTGAATTCCTGGTCGTAGAGGCGGCGAGCCTGCTTGGCGGGTCAGGCAAGTATCATCCGATACCGTGGTCGAGCGTGCGCTACGACACGATCGCCGACGCCTTCCAGGCGGCGATGAGCAAGGACCAGTTCAAGAGCTCGCCCAACTATGACCGGCAACAGCTTTCAAGCGCCGACTACGCCTGGGGCGAGCAGGCGGCGCGCTACTTCGCCGCCGAGCCCCCCACCTAGTCCGCGTCAGCTCGTCTTGCGGCCGATCAGTCCCAGGACGAACAGCAGCAGCGCTGCGCCCGCGACCGCCACGCAAAGACTTGGCAGCCGGCCCGAGTAGGCGACGCCCACGACGCCGAGGAGCCATTTGGCTACCAGGGCTCCGACAAGGCCCACGATGATGTTCACGAAGATATTGTGGCGCCTGTTCATCACCATGCCGGCGATCCAGCCGCCAAGGCCGCCGATGATGATGGCTACAAACCAGCCCACTCCCCCATCGCGCTATCCTCCGCATCGTCGATAGGAGCAAAACTCAAAATAGCGCCGCGAGCATGCCCCCCCGCGGCGGAGCCAGCTTAAGCTTTTGGAGTTGAACCCTCAAATCTCGGCGAAGGACGGGTTGACCGCCCCCCGCAGGCGTCTTGCGAGGGGCGGGCGCCGTCTTTGTTCGCGCTCGCGTCGCGCTTTCCCGTTCGGCGAGGGTCCGACCACACCGGAGCCGCGCCTATAGAGTGAACACCTGCGGCGAGCCGCTAAGATCAATTAAGGGTGGGCTGGGGCGCCTCCCCGAGCCCCGCCAAGCCTCGTGAAGAAGGCTCGGCGGCCGCTATTCCCCAGCCATCGCCAGGATCGAGGCCCATTCCTCGGGCGTGACCGGCGACACCGACAGGCGGAAGAGGCGCAGCATCGCCATGTTTGCGAGCGCCGGATTGGCCTTCATCTCGGCCAGTGTCACGGGCTTGGGCAAGGCGCGCACCGGCGTCAACTCCACCGCCACGAAGCGTCCCGCCGGGTCCGTCGGATCGACGAAAGCCTCGCGCGCCACCTCGGCCACCCCGACGACCGCGAGGCCTTCTTGGGAGTGGTAGTAGAGAACCTGATCGCCCTGCTTCATGGCCTTGAGATGCAAGGCCGCGGTGTTGTTGCGAACGCCATCCCAGACGGTCTTTCCGTCGCGGCGCAGGTCGTCGAAGCTGTACTTGTTAGGCTCCGACTTCACGAGCCAGTAGGCCATACGTCCCTCCCGCCGCGACAAGGTCGATCGCATTTCGGAACATGCCGAGGCTCGCTTGGCAACCGAGGACGGGGTCCGGTTGTCGCCAGCGCCACTGTTGACTTCCGGGGTCGCCACTACCCATTTCGCGGTATATGCCGCCCGAAACACCCGAACGCAGAGCCCTGATGCGGGCCGCCGAACATGCCTACGCGTGGCTCGACGGCCTCCCGGATCGCTCCATCGCGACCACGGCGAGCGTCGCGGAACTGCGCGCACGACTGGGGCGGCCACTTGCGGATCGCGGACTGCCGGCGACCCAGGTGATCGACGACCTGGTGGCTGACACAGCCGGTGGAATACTGGGCTCGCAGAGCGCCGGGTTCTTCGCTTGGGTGATCGGCGGCGGGACGCCTGCGGCCATGGCCGCCGACTGGCTGACCACCGTATGGGATCAGAACGCCGGCATCCATGCCTGCGGCCCGGCCGCCTCGATCGTCGAGGAGGTGGCGGCGGGCTGGCTCAAGGAAATCTTCCAACTCCCGGACGAGACCAGCGTCGGCTTCGTAACCGGGACCCAGATGGCCCACATGACCTGCCTTGCCGCCGCGCGCCATGCCTTGCTGCGCGACCGCGGCTGGGACGTCGAACGCCGCGGGATGGCCGGGGCGCCGGCTATCCGGATCCTGGCCAACGCCGACCGGCACGGCTCCAGCGACCGGGCGGTGCGCTTCCTCGGCATCGGCTCGGACGCCATCGTTCCGCTGGCGCTCAACGACGAGGGGCAGGTAACGCCGCAGACACTGCGCGAAGCGCTTAGCGCCTCGACCGATCCCACCATCGTCATCCTGCAGGCCGGAGAGCTCAACCGTGCGGCCTTCGATCCCTTCAAGGACCTGGCCCCCCTAGCCCGCGAGGCCGGAGCCTGGACCCATGTGGATGGCGCTTTCGGCCTCTGGGCCAAGGCCAGCCCGCGCCACCGCGACCTGGTCCGCGGCCTGGAGCTCTGCGACTCGTGGACGACGGACGCCCACAAATACCTGAACGTGCCTTACGACTCGGGCCTGGCCTTCGTGCGCGACGCCGTGGCCCATCGCGCGGCGATGACGCTTTCGACCAGCTACCTGCCGGCCGGCGCCGCTCGCGACCAGATCGACTGGAACCCGGAGTTCTCCCGCCGCGCCCGGGGATTTGCGGTGTACGCCGCGCTTCGAGAGCTGGGTCGCGACGGCCTGGCCGAACTCGTCGAGCGCACCTGCCGCCACGCCCAGGCGATCGTGACTGGCCTCGGCGCGATTCCGGGCGTGACCCTGGTGGCCGATCCCGTCCTGAACCAGGGGCTGGTGCGGTTCGAGTCCCAGGCCAAAGGCGCCACGGACGCCGATCATGACCGACGCACCGACCAGGTGATCGAGGCGATCAACGCGACCGGCGAGGCGTTCTTCGGCGGCGTTACCTGGCGGGGCCGTCGTTGTATGCGGATCAGCGTCGTCAACCTGCGCACCAGTGAAGCCGACGTCGCCCGTGCGATCGCTGCGGCCAAGTCGGTGCTGGCCGAAGAAATGATTGACGCCGTCAACTAATGTGCGCCCCCTTCCGCGTGAGAAGGGTGCGCCATGCCCATCGAAGCCCTCGATCCCGTCGCCGCCGTTCGCCGGTTCAATCGCTTCTACACGCGCGCGATCGGCGTGCTGGAGAAGGGCTACCTCGGCACCCCCTACACCGTGGCCGAAGGCCGTGTGCTGTACGAGATCGCCACGGCCGACGGGGTGACAGCCAAGGAGATCGGCGAAATCACCGGACTTGATGCGGGCTACCTGAGCCGCATCGTCGGGCGACTGGAGCGCGACGGCGTGGTCGCCCGCGAGCCTTCGGTCCGCGACGGCCGCAGCACGGTCTTGCGATTGACCGCCCGAGGCGCTGAGGTCTTCCCGCCTTTCGACCATCGCTCGGCCGCCCTGGTCGAGGGCTTGATCGGTGCGCTCTCGGGGGCGGAACGCAGCCGACTGACCAGCGCAATGGCCGAGATCGAGCAACTGTTGGGCGCCAGGCCCTCTGCCTCGGTTCTGCTACGCCGGCATCGCCCCGGCGATATGGGCTGGATCACAGAGCGCCACGGTATTCTCTATGCGCGCGAGTACGGCTGGAATGGCCACATCGAGGCGGTCACGGCCCGAATCTGCGCCGACTTCCTCGACGGCCACGATCCCGAGCGCGAGCGCTGCTGGATCGCCGAGCGCGAGGGAGAGCGGCTGGGTTGCGTCTTCCTCGTGCAGGATGACGCCGCGCACGTGGCAAGGCTGCGCCTGTTGATGGTCGAGCCTGCGGCCCGCGGGGTGAAGCTCGGCAAGCGGCTGGTCGCCGAGTGCGTGGACTTCGCCCGCGCCGCCGGCTACCGCGAAGTGGTCCTTTGGACCCACGCCGTGCTGACGACGGCCCGCGCCATCTACGCTGCCGAGGGCTTTCGGCTGGAAGATGCCTGGACCCATGACGACTTCGGCGCTCCGGAAGTCAGCGAGACCTGGCGGTTGTCGCTCTAGATTCTAGAGTTCCGCCAGGACCGCGTCGCCCATCTGGACGGTGGTCATCGCGCCCCCAAGATCGGGGGTGCGCGCGCCCTTTTCCAGCGCGCGGTTGACGGCTGCGAAGAGCTCATCTGCCAGGTCCGCGCGATCCAGCGACCAGCGCAGGGCCATCTCAAACGACAGGATCGCGGCTAGCGGATTGGCGATCCCCTTGCCGGCGATGTCCGGCGCCGAGCCGTGGATCGGCTCATAGAGGCCAGGCGTCCCCGGCGCGCCGAGCGCCGCTGACGGCAGCATTCCCAGCGAGCCGGTGAGCTGCGCGGCTGCGTCCGACAGGATGTCGCCGAACAGGTTGTCGGTGACCATCACGTCGAACTGCTTGGGATTCTTGACGATCTGCATCGCGGCGTTGTCGGCCAAGATGTGCTCCAGCTCGACGTCGGCGTACTCGCGGGCGTGGAGATCGGTGACCACCTGACGCCAGAGCAGGCCCGTTTCCATGACATTGGATTTTTCGGCGCTCGACACCTTGTTCCGCCGACCGCGGGCGAGTTCGAAGGCCACCCGCGCCACCCGTTCGATCTCTGCGGTCGTGTAGACCTGCGTGTCCACGCCGCGCCGCCCGCCGCCCGGCATGTCCTCGATGAAGCGCGGCTGGCCGAAATAGACGCCACCGGTGAGCTCCCGCACGATCATGAAATCGAGGCCCTCCACCAGTTCGCGCTTCAGACTCGAGGCGTTGGCCAGTGGCTGAAAGCAGATGGCGGGCCGCAGGTTCGCGAACACCCCCATGCCGGCCCGCAGGCCGAGCAGCCCCGCCTCGGGCCGCTTGGCGCGCGGCGCGTCTTTCCACTTCGGCCCGCCGACTGCGCCCATCAGCACAGCCTTGGCAGCCTTGGCCGCGGCAAGTGTCTCATCGCTGAGCGGGGCGCCCAGCAGATCGAGGCTGGTCCCGCCGAATGGGCGCTCCTCGAGGGTCAGGTCCGGCGTGATCTTGCCGGCCACGCGCCGCACCTGCGCGGTGACTTCTGGCCCGATCCCATCGCCGGGCAGGAGCAGCAGGTCAGTCATGGAGGCCTCGAACTAGAGCGGACGTTGCGAGGCGACCTCGTAGGCGAAGAGCCGCCGGTCGGAAACCCCGAAGCTGGGCCAGGCTGCGCGCCAGGCGGCCATGTGATCGGTCCTGAAGTGGGCGTCGAGCGCGGCCGGGTCGCGCCAGGCCTCAAAGACCCTCACCAGCCCGGGTTCGGTGACGTCCTCGGCGTAGGAATATTCGAAGCAGCCGTCCTCTGCTCGGCTTGCGGCGAGCATGGCCTCCATATGCGGCTTCAGTCCCGCCAGCTTGTCGGGCGCCACGCGCACCGTGCCGGCAACGATCACGGTCATAGTCTTAAAAGCCTCAAGCCAGGTCCAGCCAGGGTTGGCCAAGCGCGCGTTTCATCTCGTAGAGATCGATTTCGGGCGCGGCCTGCAGCGTTTCGCCGATCGCGTCGAGGCCCTTCAACATCTTCGCCTTACGCTGGGGATCGATGTCAAAGGCGAAGGTCACGCCGGAGGGCGAAACAACGGTCTGGGCTTCCAGGTCGACGGTCACCAGGTGATTGCCGCCCTTGGCCTCCTCCATCAGCGCCTGCACCTCGTGGGCTTTCAGCACCACCGGCAGCAGGCCGTTCTGGAAGCAGTTCGAATAGAAAATGTCGGCGAAGCTGGTGGAGACCACGCATCGGATCCCGAAATCCATGAGCGCCCAGGGCGCATGCTCGCGGCTCGACCCGCAGCCGAAGTTGTCGCCGGCCACCAGCACGCCGGCTCCCTTGTATTCCGGCCGGTTCAGCACGAAGTCCGGCCTGGACCTGCCTTCGCCGTCAAACCGCAGATCGTAAAAGAGGCCCTTGGCCAGCCCCTCGCGCTCGACGGTCTTGAGGAACTGCTTGGGTATGATCTGGTCGGTGTCGATGTTGGCCTGCGGCAACGGCGCGACCTTGGCGTCCAGGCGGGTGAAGGCTTCCATCAGGCGCGTTCCAGTTCGGGCGAGGGCATCAGCATCAGGGTGGGCACGCCGCCCGGCGCGTCGCGGACGGTGAAGACCCGGGTGCCGGGCTTGCGGCCGGTGCGCACTTCCGAGACGTCGAAGCCGGCGGCGGCGATGCGCGCCTGCGCCGCGTCAGGGTCTGTGACCCGCCAGGCGAGGCCGCCGAAGCGGTCGGGTTCTTCTGTGACCGGCGCCTTCAGGCTCGCGCCGACTTCGAACACTGTCGCGCCGCAGCGGAAGAAGAGCTGGCGTGCGCCCCACTGTTCGTTGGCGCGATCAAGCCGCAGGTCGAGGCCGAACTTGGCGCCGTAGAGGCCCAGCGCCCGGTCGCAGTTCGGGGTCATGACCACGACATGGTCAAGCGCCTCCACCGCGGCCGCCTCGGTGGTCGTGGGCGGCGAGCGTTGGGCGCCGATGCGCCCCGACGTCAGCACGAAGTCCAGGCCCGCGGCGCGCACGCGGGCTAAAGGACCCGCCCGCGCGACGTCCAGTCCACGACGGGAGAAGAGCTGGGCGGCGGCATCCAGGTCGCTGACCTGGAAGGCGACGATCCACTGCCCCGCGCCCGCCGCGTCGAGCCGGGCGCGGACATGGTCGCCTGCCGGCCCCTCGCCGGAGGGCGCTATGATCTCAAGCGCCATGTTCGGGAATTGAAACCAGGCGCGGTTCGCGCCGTCGCCCGGCTCCAGGTCGGGCTCGCGCCCGAATAGCCGCCGATAGGAATCGACGGCCGCCTCGAAGTCCCGGACGGCGAGCGCAATGTGGTCGAGCGCGGTGATCACAGATAATTCCGGACGTCGGCGATGTGGCCGGCGACGGCGGCGGCCGCGGCCATGACGGGGCTCATCAGGTGGGTGCGGCCACCGCGGCCCTGGCGGCCTTCGAAGTTGCGGTTGGACGTCGAGGCGCACCGCTGGCCGGGGGGCACCTTGTCGGGGTTCATGGCCAGGCACATGGAGCAGCCGGGCTCGCGCCACTCGAAGCCGGCGGCCAGGAAGATCTCGTCAAGGCCTTCGTCCTCAGCCTGAGCGCGAACGAGACCGGAGCCCGGCACAACCATGGCCCGCACATGCCCGGCGACCTTGCGACCCTCCACGATCCTGGCGGCGGCGCGCAGGTCTTCGATGCGGCTATTGGTGCAGGAGCCGATGAAGACGACATCGACCTTGGCCTCGGAGATCGGCTGGCCGGCGGAAAGACCCATGTACTCCAGCGCCCGCTCCGCGGAAGCGCGCTTGTCGGGGCTGGCGAAGCTGGCCGGGTCGGGCACGACGTCGGTGACCGCGATCACGTCCTCAGGGCTCGTGCCCCAGGTGACCAGCGGCGCAATCGCGGCCGCGTCGATTGTGATCTCGCGATCGAAATCGGCGTCGGGGTCGGAAAAGAAGCTCTTCCAGTAGGGCAGCGCCATTTCCCAGGCTCCGCCTTTCGGCGCGGACGGGCGGCCGCGTACGTAATCGAAAGTCGTCTCGTCAGGCGCGACCAGGCCGGCCCGCGCACCGGCCTCGATCGTCAGGTTGCAGAGCGTCATGCGGCCTTCCATCGAGAGCGCGCGGACCGCCGAGCCCGCATACTCGATGACGTACCCGGTCCCCCCTGCGGTGCCGATTTCTCCGATCACCGCCAGGGCATAGTCCTTTGCGCCGACGCCGGGGATGGGTTCACCCTCGATGTTGACGCGGAAGTTCTTCGCTTTCTTCTGACGCAGCGTCTGGGTGGCGAGGACGTGCTCAACCTCGGACGTGCCGATGCCGTGGGCCAGCGCGCCGAACGCCCCGTGCGTCGAAGTGTGGCTGTCGCCACATACGATGGTCATGCCGGGCTGGGTGCGGCCCTGCTCGGGGCCGACGACATGGACGATCCCGTTGCGGACATCGCCCATCGGGAAGAACTCGATCTTGTGGTCCTTGACGTTGCGTTCCAGCGTCTGGAGTTGCAGGCGCGCCTCTTCGTCCGCAACCGCCGCCACACCCAGCGCCTGGCCCTCGGTCGGCACGTTGTGATCTGCGACGGCGAGCGTGCGGTCGGGACGACGAACCGGACGATGGTTGGCGCGAAGCCCAGCGAAGGCCTGCGGAGTCGTCACCTCGTGTATGAGGTGCAGATCGATGTAGAGGATCGCCTCGCCGTCCTGTTCCGTAACGACGTGTCCGTCCCAAATCTTGTCATAGAGGGTCTTGCCAGGCATGGAGCGCATGTAGGTCCGCGACCCCGCGCACGTCTAGTGCTCCAAAGCCGCAGATTTCCAGTGCCGGCGCAAAGTCTTGCCCTCGATCACGCCGCCAGGGCCGCCCGATCGTGCGGCAGCGCATCCAGGCCCGCCAGTGCGATGCGTAGCGCCTCCTCGATCGGGGTGTGCGGCTCGGCGCCCAGGCGGGCCACCAGCCGACGGTTGTCCAACAGCACGGGGGCCTCCCAGAGGTACCGCATCTCCAGCATCTCGCGCATCGTCTCGTTGAAGGCCGCCATGGCCCGTATGGCGAACCAGGGCAGGCGGCTGACCGAGAGTTTGCGCCCCGCAACGGCCTCCAGCGCCTGCACCAGCGCTGCGCCAGTCAGGGTCTGGCCCCGCATGTGGAACACCTCGAAGGCCCCGAGGCCCGCTTCGTCCTCGACCAGCCGGACCATGGTCTCGGCGACATCCGGCAGGTAGGCCCAGGCGTGCGGCACGGCGAGCGGCCCGGGGTAGCTTACCGCCGAGATCGGGCGGCCGGGCTTCAGCAATCCTTGCGAGAGCCAGTTGTTGCCGGGCTTCGGACCGAAGAAGTCTCCGGCGCGGACGATCAGCACGCGCAAGCCGTCCTCACTCGCACGCGCCAGCGCCTGTTCCATCTGCACGCGGATCGCGCCCTTGCGGGTCCTGGGGTTCTGCGGCGAGGACTCGGCGAGGTCCGGAAAGGCGTCGGGACCGAAGTTGTAGACAGTGCCGGGAAAGACAAGCCGGGCGTCGGCGGCCTTGGCCGCAGCGATGCTGGCGTTCAGCATAGGAAGTTGAAGGCCCGCCCAGTTCCTGTAGCCGGGGGGATTGGCGCCGTGCATCACCAGGCTCACGCCCTCAGCGGCGGCCACAACGTCGGCTTCGACCATAGCGTCGCCCTTGACCCATTCGAGGCCCGCCCGACCCGAGCTGCGCCGTGCGGCCTCCGGATTGCGGTGCAGCGCCCTCAAGCGCCAGCCACCGGCCAGCAGGCGATCGGCGACGGCCCCGCCGATCCCGCCCGTCGCCCCGATCACCAATGCGAGGCCCGCCGAGGTCTTGGTCGTCATGAGAAGTCTCCTATCTCTGTTACGCCAAGGGTGAGGACATTGCGGCCCAAACAGAATTGCCGAATTCTCTGGATCAGCTATTCATAAACGCATGCCTGGACCGAACGACTGGGACCTCTTCCAAAGCCTGCACGCGGTGCTGGAGGCCGGCACGCTCTCCGCCGCCGCCCGCCTGCGCGGCCTCACCCAGCCGACGCTGGGCCGCCACATCGAGACCCTGGAGACGCGGCTGGGCTCGCCGCTCTTCCTGCGCAGCCCCCGCGGCCTGCAGCCCACCGACCTCGCGCTGGAGCTGAAGCCGCACCTGCACGACATGTCGGCGGCGGCGAACGCGGCGGTGCGCGACGCCTCCGGCGCGGCGGATTCCCTGCTGGGCTCGATCCGCATCACCGCCAGCGAGATCGTCGGCGCCGAGGTGCTGCCGCCGATCCTCACCGCGTTCCGCGAGGCCCACCCGGAGATCGTCATCGAGCTGATGATGTCCAACATCGTCGACGACCTCTCGCGCCGCGAGGCCGACATCGCCGTGCGCATGGCGCCGCCGACCCAGAACGCCCTGGTCGCCA
>NZ_DASXNL010000161.1:0-31477 GCF_036495085.1 Phenylobacterium sp.
GGCTGGTCTCATCGCAGCCGTTTCTGGGGCCTATGGCCGCCGACCCCAGCTTGCGCGGGATCATGACTGCGATCGCAACGCTGGCGGACGGCGTGCAGGCCGGTCAGGCGCCGATCGCCTCCGTCGAGACGCCGCTAAGCACCCTTGCGGACAGCCTTGAAGCTGCAGCGTCGGGCAAGCCGGCCTTCTTCTCATGGCAGGGCCTGGTCGGCGCCACCGGCGGCCCCTTGAGCGCGCCCAAGCGCCGCTTCGTCGTCATCCGCCCGAAACTGGACTACGGCGACCTCACGCCCGGCGTGGCCGCCAGCGACGCAATCCGCGCCGCCGCCCGGAGTCTCGCCCTCGACCCGGGTCATGGCGTGCGGGTTCGCCTGACGGGCTCGGTGCCACTTTACGATGAGGAGTTCGCCTCCCTCGCCGATCGCGCCTGGCTGGTGTCGGGCGCCATGGTGCTGGCGGTGCTCGTCATGCTGTGGCTCGCCGTGAGGTCCTTCAAGCTGGTGGCGGCGATCCTGGCCACCACCTTCGCAGGCCTCTTGCTGACCACCGCCGCAGGCCTCGTCACCGTGGGTCGGTTCAACCTGATCTCCGTGGCCTCCATCCCTCTGTTTGTGGGCCTAGGCGTGGACTTCGGTATCCAGCTCAGCGTGCGATACCGGGCAGAGCGCCTGACCGAGCCCGACCCGCGCGTGGCGCTGCAAGCCGCCGCCGCCGGCATCGGCGGCGCCCTCACCCTGGCGGCCGCGGCCATCACACTGGGTTTCCTCGCCTTTCTACCCACCCAGTACATCGGGGTCTCAGAGCTCGGGATCATCGCCGGGGTCGGCATGGTGCTCGCCCTGGCCCTCAATCTCACCCTGCTGCCGGCGCTGATCGTCCTCTTCCAGGTTCGGCGCCAGACCGAGCCGGTGGGCAACGCGCGCCTGGCCCCGGTCGACCGCTTCCTCGTGGAGCGCCGAAAGCTCGTGCTCTGGGCCTTCGCGCTCTCCATGGCGGCCAGCATCGCCTTACTTCCGTGGGTGCGCTTCGACTTCAATCCACTGCACCTGCGCAACATCCATGGCGAGGCCATGTCGACCATCACCGACCTGATGGGCGACCCCAGCCGCACGCCGAACACCATCGACGTGCTGGCGCCCTCGCTGGACGCCGCCAACAGGCTGGCCGAGCGCCTTGACGGGCTGCCTGAAGTCGCCCAGACGGTCACCCTCTCCAGCTTCGTGCCCGACGAACAGGCGCCGAAACTGGCGGCGATCTCCGATGCCCAATTACTCCTCGACCCCACCCTGAACCCCTTTGAGGTGAAGTCGCCCCCCAGCGACGCCGAAGTGATCTCCGCCATGCACGAGACGGCCGCCAAGCTGCGCGCGGCCGCGCCGGCCGACCCGGGCGCCGCGCGCCTTGCCAAGGCGCTGGAAACCCTGGCTGCCGGGCCGCCCGCGGGTCGCGCGCGCGCCGCCGCGGCGCTGGTCCCTCCCCTGAACACCCTGCTCGATCAGTTGCGCACCCTGCTGACGGCCGCGCCGGTGACGCTCGACAGCCTGCCGGCCGAGCTGAAGCGGGACTGGATCGCCGCCGACGGCCGCGCGCGCATCCAGGTCTCCCCGCGCGGCGACTCGAACGACAACCACGTCCTGCAAAGGTTCTCCAAGGCGGTCCAGGCGCTGGCGCCCGAGGCCTCGGGCCCGCCGATCTCCATCCAGGAGGCCGGCAAGACGGTCAGCGGCGCCTTCATCGAGGCGGGGCTGCTCTCGCTGGCCACAATCAGCTTGCTGCTGCTCATCGTCCTGCGCAGCTTCAGGGAAGTGGCCTTCACACTGGCCCCGATCGTCCTTGCGGGCTTCCTGACACTCGGAACCTGCGTGGTGATTGGCCAGCCGATCAACTTCGCCAACGTCATCGCCTTTCCGCTGCTGTTCGGTGTGGGCGTCGCGTTCCACATCTACTTCGTGATGGCCTGGCGCAGCGGCATGAAGGACCTCCTGCAATCCAGCCTTGCGCGCGGTGTGTTCTTCAGCGCGCTCACCACCGGTACGGCGTTCGGCAGTCTGATGCTGTCCAGCCATCCGGGCACCGCCAGCATGGGCAAGATCCTGATGATCTCGCTCCTCTGGACCCTGGTGGCGGCGTTGATCTTCGAACCCGCCCTGCTGGGGCCGCCGCCGCGCCGGGACGACCCCAAGGCCGATTGAGCGAGCGCCTTGCGGCCTAACCATCGCGCGCCAGCAGCGCCCGTCCCTCCCGCCCCTGCCAGACCAGAAGCGCGGGCACGCCGATGACCAGATCGCGGGCGCGCCGCAACAGCGACACGGCCAGAATCGGCCCCGGGGGTATGCCGAACAATGGCCCGAGCAGGACGTAGGCGCCCTCCTGGACGCCGAGGCCGCCGGGCAGGATGAAGGCGACGCTACGAGCGGCGTACATCAAGCTGTCCACCGCCAGCACGGCCAGGAGCGGCGCGTGCGTCCCCATGAACCGCAGGGCGACCCAGGTCCCCAATCCGCTGCCGATCCAGCCGACAAAATGCAGGACCGCGCCGGCCAGGAGGCGGCCCGGCTGACGGTAGATTTCGTCCAGGTGGCCACGGACCGCCTCGGCCAAGGTGGCCGAATTCGGGGCCCATCGGGCCGCCAACCGGCCGATCAGACTGACACCGCCCCGCTGGATGAACCAGAACGCCACGGCCGCAGCCAACAGAAAGCCGAGCCCTGCCAGACATGCCGCCAAAAGCGTCGTCGCCTGCGGATCGCCGCGCGTCTGGGCGACCAGCACAACGACCCCCATCAGCGTGTAGACCACCTGCGCGGCCATCTCCGTGGTGGCGTCCACGATCGTCGAGGCCGCGACCAGATCGCCCGGCGCGCCCGCCGCCTGGGCCGCCCGTACGCCGACCAGGAAGCCGCTGACCTGGGCGAAAGGCAGCAGGTCCGCGCCCGCGTCGCGTAACAGCCGCGCCCAGATCAAGGCGCCCAGCTTTGCGAATTCCAGGCCAGGCGCCACGGCGAACCAGGCAAGGCCCAGGACCAGGATCACCACCGGCCAGTAGAGGGTGAAGACCGCGAACCCGCCCAGCCCCGCCGCGGAGATCGCCGACAGCACTGACTTGTAGCCCACCACCGCCACCACGACGGTCAGCAAGACGAGGCCGATGAGCAGCGCCAGGATCAGCCCGGCCCGCATCCGGCGTTGCGGCGCACGGGCCAGCTCAGGCCACCGCGGCGGCGGGCGGCTTCATGAACCTGAGCGCCAGACGGATCATGCCCGGCACGAAGCGCGGACGGATCAGGCGCGCGTCGTAGGCTGCCAGGCGACGATCATTCTCCGCCAGGCAGATGCGGGCCAGGTCCGGAAAAGAGATCTCGACGCCCAGTTCCCTGGAGCCGTTGAGGGTGAAATTGTTGTCGTTCGCCTTTTCGCTCTTCTCCATGTCCCCGGCGATGCCGATCCGCTCGGCGATCAGGAACAGCCAGACGGCGATCACCTTCAGTTCGAACCAGGGCCTGCGCCACCAGGGCATGTTGCGCCGCCACCAGGCCGCCCAATTGACGAAGAAGAGGATGTGGCGGCCCTCCTCGCGCATCACCGGCTCGAAGGTGTCCACCAGTTCCAGCGGAAAGAATCCGGAGCTGCGCGCGATCTCGAACAGGCCGAACCCGAAGAAGCTGTCGATGCACTCGGAGTAGCCTGTGACCATGAAGGCCCATTCCGGGTCCTTCGGGCGGCGGTAGACCGGTTCCGGATCGAGCTTGATGCCGTAGGCCTCGACCATCTTGGCCAGCACGAGCTTGTGGCGGCGCTCCTCGAAGGCGTCCATGGCGACGGCGGCCTTCAGCAGAGGATCGGTGACCGCCTCGCCGAAGACGCTGACGTTCCAACCGGCCTTTTCCTCGGTCTGGACGGCGATGTCCCAGATCGGCAGTGAAATGATCCGGCCACGGACGTCCTGATCCAGCTTGGGCCAATCGATGATCGAGGGCTTGTAGGGATCGTGGGTGCTGAGCAGAGCGTCGCAGAACAGCGCCTTGTGCGCTTCGCTACCCAGCTTCACGCGCTCGCCGGGCGCCGGGGGCGCCACTGGGATTTCGGGATATGCGTCGAAGGCAGCGACGTTCAAGGTGCTCCCCTTCCTTGAGCTCACGCTTTCCATTTAGGCGTCCTCGCGCCGCGTCGGAACCGGCGAGTGCGTCCTGAAGTCCGAAAAGCCTCCCAGCGTCACATTTGCGTCGACGCAGGCTTGGCGGACCTGCGTCGAAAGCAGCGCTGACAGTTCGCCCGCGTAGTCGTAGCCGTCCGCTGCGCCCTCAAAGCCGCCGGCCGTCGCGGGATGCAGATAGAGTTCGCTCAGCCCCTCGGAGAGATGACGCGCGATCCCGGCCACGCGTGGCGCTGTCATGTGCCCCGACCAGGCCAGGCCGAACACCTGGTCGGCGACCGCGATCCCGGCCCGGCGGAAGCGCGCCCGCAAACGCCGGGCCCAGGGCTCCGTCAGGAAGGCGGGCCCGGGCGTGGCGCCTGGCTCGACGGCGGCCAGCACGGCGCGCGGTTCGATCGGCGCGCGACTTGCGGACAGGCCATAGCGACGCCCGATCGCCAGCATCAGACCCGCGATCGTCGGATGCAGGTGGTAATGCTTGTGCGCATTGGCGTGGTCGAGCGGAAGACCCGTGGCGGCGAAGGCTGCGAATTGCGCGTCGATCTCGGCGGCGAACTGTCGACGCACCTTCGGCCGGAAGAAGGCTTCGGCGCCGAGCGCGGCCATGTCGGTCCGGAAGACGCCGCGCCGAGTCACGAGATCCGGCAGGTCGGCGATCGGCGACGTCGGGCGGCCCTCCACCAGAACGAGATGCAGGCCGACGCGCAGGCGCGGCATCGTCTTGGCCCGCGCCACGGCGTCGGAAGTGCCCGGGGCGGCGACCATCAGGCTGGCGGAGGTCAGCACGCCCTCGCGGTGGGCCAACTCCACAGCATCATTGACCTGGGGCGCGGCGCCGAAATCGTCAGCGGTGACGATCAGGCGCCGCAAGCCGGCCTCAGGAGACGATCATGTCTTCGCGGGTGCGCAGAAACTGGAAGAATTCGACGCCCTCCCGCAGCCGGCGGACCAACATGTCCTTCGAGGTCAGCATCTCGCCGACGATTTCCGCGATCTTGGAGGGGCGGAAGTAGAACTTCTTGTAGAACTCCTCGACGGCATCGAAGATTTCCGTGTGGCTGAGATCCGGATAGTCGAGGGGCGCGATCTGGGTGCCGTCATCCGTCAAGAGGTCGACATCCGAGGCAAACCAGCCGTTCGCCTTGGCCTGATCGTAGAGGAACGTCCCCGGATAAGGCGCTGCGAGCGACACCTGCAGGGTGCGGGGGTTCACGTCCTTGGCGAAGGCTAAGGTCTCCTGGATGGTTTCTCGGGTCTCGCCCGGCAGTCCCAGGATGAAGGTGCCGTGCACGATAATGCCGAGCTCGTGGCAGTCCTTTGCGAACCGCCTGGCGACCTCGACCAGCATGCCCTTCTTGATGTTGTGCAAGATCTTCTGGTTGCCGGACTCATAGCCCACCAGCAGCAGGCGCAGCCCATTGGCCTTCATCACCTCCAGCGTCTTGCGCGGCACATTGGCCTTGGCGTTGCACGACCAGGTGACCCCCAGGGGTCCAAGTGCGCGGGCCAGGTCCTCCACGCGTTCGTGGTTGTCGGTGAGGGTGTCGTCGTCGAAGAAGATCTCGCGGACCTGCGGGAATTCGCGCTGGACGAACTTTACGTCTTCGACCACGCGCGCCACCGATTGGAGGCGATATCGGTGCCCGCCTATCGTCTGCGGCCAAAGGCAGAACGTGCAGCGCGATTTGCAGCCTCGCCCGGTGTACCAGCTCATATAGGGATGCAGCAGGTAGCCGCCGAAGTAGTTCTCGACCTTCAACTGCTTGTAGAGCGGCAGGACGGACGGCAATTCGTCCATGTCCTCGCGAATCGGCCGCTCGCCCGTCGCATGGATCTGGCCGTCGGTATCCCGATAAGTCAGGCCGAGGATCTCCGGCCAGGGTTTGCCCTCGGCGAGCTCGCGGATGGTGTCTTCGTATTCGCCTCGGCAAACCAGGTTGAGGCCCGGGCAGGCCTCCAGGCTCTCCTTTGGCTCGACCGCCACCTTGGCGCCGATAAAGCCGATGACGGCGTCGCGATTGATCTCGCGGATCAGGCTGACCGTCCTGCAGTCGGATCTGAAGGACGGGGTTGAGGTGTGGATGATGATGAAGTCGTGCGCCTTAACATCGGCCTCGATGTCCTTGAACGATAGCCGGTGCGGCGGCGCGTCGATGAGCGTCGCGCCCGGAACCATGGCCGCCGCCTGGGCGAGCCAGGTCGGGAACCAGAAGGACTTCACCTCGCGCTTCATCTGGTAGCGCGCACCGGCGCCGCCGTCATAGCCGTCGAACGAGGGGGCCTGAAGGAACAGGGCTTTCATCATCTTGGCCTTCAAATGCGCCTTAAACCACCTTGGGGGTCAACCTGAAAACGATCGCCGCGCCAGTCTACGGCGCGCACGAAGAACGACCCCATGAATATGGCGAACGACAGTCCGTCGCGCAGCGGCAACCACCACCACGGTCCGCTGGGTCCTCCGACCCGGCGATCGACCTCGCTGCGGACCCAAGCTCGGCAGGCAAGCGCTGCGGCGAGCGCCGCCAAGGCCGGCGCCCCGCCACTGGTGAGGATCACGGCGATCACCGCAAGCGGCGTGGGATAGGTCACAAAGCTGCCGGCAAAGCCTGCGGGATCCACCCCGCGCACCGTACGCGCCCAGCGCAACTCATGGCGTACGACCTCCGCCAGAGTTTCCT
This sequence comes from Phenylobacterium sp., assembly GCF_036495085.1. GTDB lineage: Bacteria > Pseudomonadota > Alphaproteobacteria > Caulobacterales > Caulobacteraceae > Phenylobacterium. Next base: position 6,832 of record NZ_DASXNL010000161.1, read on the forward strand.
CCGTGCAGTTGTGCGCCACCAGCACCGGGGCCACGCAAGTCCCCCACCCCGCAGCCCTGACCGCCGCCCCCAAGGCGTAGTCGTCGGCCAGGACGTCGGCGAAGGCCTGGAGCCCGCCCGCCTGGTCGAGCACGTCTGCGCGCAGGGCGATGGTCGAGCCCATGCTGGGCTGAGCCAACCCAAGGCCCACGCCCGCGGCGACGCTCGGCAGGAACTGATAGGAGAGCCCCATGGCCGCCAGTCGCGACCAGCCGCCACCGGCCGCCTGGCCGTGATACGGACAGGTGACAAGCCCGACACCCGGCGCCTGGAGGGCCGCGGCCAAGCCCTTCAGGTAGCCCGGCGGCGCGACAATGTCGCTGTCGGCCAGCACCAGCACCTCATGCCGGGCGAGCCGGCGCATGTTGATCAGGTTGGCGATCTTGCGATTGGCCCCATGCGGCGTCGGGTCGATAACCAGGGCGATGTCCCGGTCGGGATATGCGCGCCGCAACTCCCCGACCACCGCCTGGGCCGGATCGGCGGGGTTCTGGACGCCAAAGACGATCTGCAACGGTCCCTGATAGTCCTGGGCCAGCAGGCTCTCGAGCGCGCCCCGCAAGCCGGGCTCGGCGCCGTGCAGGGGTTTGAGGACGGTTATGCCCGGCGGCGGTCCGGGCTCCGGCGCGGCCGCCGGCCTCAGCAGGCGAGCGAGCAGGCGCGCGGCCAGCAACTGGTAGAGCGCGCCGGCCAGGGCCAGCGCGACGAATGCTCCGCCGATCCATCCGGAGACGAACGCCACAACCCCACTTCGCATTCAAAAGACGGCGCGTATATGGTTTGAGTCGTCCATTCTCCGCCCGCCGCCAAGGGAAAAAGACGATGCGACCGAGCGGATCGCCACTAGCGCACGCGTACCTGGCGCTCGCGGCTTTGTCGTTGGCGGGTCCCTGCCGCGCCGCGACCGCCGGCGATCCCTTCGAGGGCTTCAACCGGCGCATGTTCGGGATTGAGGAGTCGGTGGACCGGCACCTGTTCGGGCCGGTGTCGCGTAGCTACGGCGCAGCGCCTTCCCCGGTTCGCTCGGCCCTGCGTAACTGGTCCCAAAACCTCGGCGAGCCGGTGGTGGCCGTAAACGATGTGCTGCAGGGCCGGATCGGAACGGCGGCGAGCACCGTGGCGCGATTTGTGATCAACACCACCCTCGGCCTCGTGGGCTTCGTCGACGTGGCCGGGATGACAGGCCTGCCGCACCACGACAACGGTTTCGGCACGACCCTCGGGCGCTGGGGCGCCAAGCCTGGACCCTATCTCTTCCTGCCGCTGACGGGCCCAACCACCGTGCGTGACGGCTTGGGGAGCCTCGCCGACTTCGTCCTCGGACCCCTGGGTTACGTCCGCATCCAGGGCAGCGCGGGGATTGGCGCCGCCTCGGTCGTCATCGACACCCTGTCCGACCGCGTCGACTCCGCCGCGGACCTGGCGCGCATCCGCCAGACCTCGACGGACCCCTACGCGACCCTTCGCTCCTACTTCCTGCAAAATCGCCAGACGGAGATCACCGGCAAGGCCGTGGACATCGAGACACTGCCGGATCTGGACGCCCCGGCGCCGAGCCCAGTCACACCGCCTGCCACCCCGCCGTCCCGGCCCCCCGAGACCGACGCATCGGCCACCCATGCGGTGGTCTCGATGGAGACGGCGGCGGCGCCCGCGCCCGACGAGGCCGACGGCGAAGAGCCGGCCGCATGATCGGCCAGGCGAGCGCCGAGCCCGCCCAGCGGGATGTGGCCACGCTCCTGCGTGGCGCCTCGGTGCTGGTGACCGGCGCCTCCGGTTTCGTCGGCTCGGCGGTCGCCCACGCGCTCCAGGCCCATGGCGCGAAGCTGCGGGTGCTTGTTCGCCGTGAGAGTCCGCGCGCCAACCTGGAGGGCCTGGACGCCGAGGTCCTGACCGGCGACATGCGCGACGCCTCGGCCATGGCCGAGGCGGTCCTGGGCGTACGCTACCTTTTCCACGTGGCCGCCGATTACCGGCTCTGGGCGCGGGACCCCGAGGAGATCGTCCGCAACAACCTGGGCGGAACCCGCGCCGTCATGGAAGCGGCCCTGGGGGCCGGGGTCGAGCGGGTGGTCTACACCAGCAGCGTCGCGACGCTGGGCCTGCCGCCGGACGGGCGGCCGGGCGATGAGTCCCTGTCGCTCAGCGCGGCCGACGCCCCCGGCGCCTACAAGCGCAGCAAGGTCGTAGCCGAAGCCATGGTGCTGCAGATGGTGCGCGAACGCGGCCTGCCGGCGGTCGTCGTCAATCCCTCCACGCCGCTTGGGCCACGCGACGTGCGCCCGACCCCCACCGGCCGAATCCTGGTGGAGGCGGCGACCGGCAAAATCCCGGCCTTCGTCGACACCGGCCTGAACCTGGTCCACGTGGACGACGTCGCCGCGGGCCACCTTCTGGCCTTGGCCCGAGGCCGGGTCGGGGAGCGCTACGTCCTCGGCGGCCAGGACGTAAGCCTTAGGGACCTGCTCGCCCTGATCGCCGCCCTGGCAGGCCGCCGGCCGCCGGCCGTGAAATTGCCGATCGGCCCGCTGCGGCCGCTCGCTGACCTCGCCGAACAGATCGGCCGGCTCACCGGACGTGAGCCGTTCCTGACCCGCGACGCCCTGAAAATGGCCGAGCACCACATGTATTTCAGTTCGGCGAAGGCCGAGAGGGCGCTCGGATACCACGCGCGACCGTATCGCGACGCGGTGCGCGACGCCCTCGCCTGGTTCCAGGCGGCGGGGTACCTGTCGTGACCCTGGCCTTGTCCCTGATCGCGGTGGCGCTATGGGCCTATCTGCTGGTCGCGCGCGGCGCTTTTTGGCGCACCGACCAGAACGACGCCCATGACCCTCCGCAGCCGGCGCAATGGCCGGCGGTCACCGCGGTCGTCCCGGCGCGTAACGAGGCCGACGTGATCGGCGCGAGCCTCGCAAGCCTACTCGCCCAGGATTATCCCGGCCCCTTCGAGGTCATCCTGGTCGACGACGCCAGCGAGGACGGCACCGGCGAGGCCGCCCGCGCCGCGGCCAGGGACGCGGGCTCGCCGCATCGGCTGCGGGTGCTCACGGGCGAGGCCCTGCCGCCTGGCTGGACCGGAAAGCTCTGGGCGGTGTCGCAGGGCGTCGCTGCGGCCGGCGAGACGCCCAAGCTCCTGTGGCTCACCGACGCCGACATCGCCCACGCGCCCGACAACCTGCGCCGGCTGGTCGCGAGGGCCGAGGCTGGGGACTATGTCCTCACCTCGTTGATGGCGGAACTGCATTGCCGCACGCCGGCCGAGCGAATGCTGATCCCGGCCTTCGTCTTCTTCTTCCAGATGGTCTACCCCTTCCGCTGGGTGAACCGAGCGGGCCATCGCGTCGCCGGGGCGGCCGGCGGTTGCATGTTGGCCGACCGGGCGGCCCTGGCGCGGGCCGGCGGCATCGCCGCCATCCGCGCCGCCGTGATCGACGACTGCGCGCTGGCGGCCATAATGAAATCGCAGGGCCCGATCTGGCTTGGCCTCACCCGCCGCGCCCGCAGCCTGCGGCCCTATCCGACCGTGGCGGCGTTCGGCCGGATGGTGTCGCGCTCCGCTTACGCCCAGCTCGGCTATTCTCCCTGGCGACTGGCCGGCGCGATCCTGGGCCTGACGGCCACCTACCTGTTGCCGCCGGCGCTCGCGCTCTTCGGTGACGGCTGGGCGCGGATTTGCGGCCTTGTAGCCTGGGCGCTGATGGCGCTGGCCTTCCAGCCCATGCTGCGCTTCTACCGCCGCTCCCCCGCCTGGGGTCTGGCGCTGCCGGTCATCGCCGCCCTCTACGTCGGGTTCACCGTGCACTCTGCGGTCCAGGTCTGGCGAGGCGGCGGCGGACAATGGAAGGGCCGCGCTCAGGCGTTGGCGCGCACCGCATGACCCTGGCCGAGGGGGACGTCCGCACCGGCAAGGACGCCGGCGACGAGAACTTTCCAGTGGCCTCGCGGCTGATCGCGGCGCGCCACCGGCCCGCGATCATGGCCTTCTACGCCTTTGCCCGCACGGCCGATGACGTCGCCGACCACGAGACCCTGACTCCCGAAGAGAAGTTGGCGCACCTGGAGATCCTGCGGGGGTCGCTGCGTGGGGAACACGACCGCGCGCCCGTCGCTGTCGCCCTGCGCGAAACGCTTTCGGCCCGCGGTCTGCCCACGCTCCCGGCCGAGGAATTGTTGGTCGCCTTCCGCCAGGACGCGACGCAGGCGCGCTATCCCACATGGGAGGCGCTCATGACCTATTGCCGCTACTCGGCTGCGCCCGTCGGGCGGATGGTGTTGGCGATCCACGGAGAGCCCGAGACGACCTGGCCGGCCTCCGACGCCCTTTGCGCCGCACTGCAGGTGATCAACCATCTGCAGGACTGTGGCGAGGACTACCGGCGCCTGAACCGGGTTTACCTACCGCAGGACCTGATGGCGCGTGAGGGAGGGATCGAGGCCGAGCTCCAGGCGCCTGCCGCCTCGCCGGCCCTTCGGCGCGTCCTGACCGAACTGGCGCATCGCAGCCTCGGGCTGTTGGCCGACGGCAGGCCTCTCGCGGGCCAGGTCCGCGACCCGCGCCTGCGCCTGGAGGTGGCCGTCATCCAGCGGTTGGCGGAGGACCTCGCGGCAAAGCTGATCGCGCGTGACCCGATTAGCCGGCGGGTGCATCATTCAAAACTGGAAGTCGCCGCTCTGACGGGGTCGGCCCTGGTCCGTGCCATCTTGCCCGGATCCAGGACCGCTTCCGCCCGAGCCTCGGTCACCGGGTAAGCCAGCATGACGCTGATCGCCACTGCTTCCGCGCCAACGCGGGATGCCGCCAACGTCAAGGCGGCCTCGAGCAGTTCGTTCTCCGCCGGGATGAAGGTTCTGCCCAGGCCGCAGCGGACCGCCATGTACGCGGTCTACGGCTTCTGCCGGATTGTCGACGACATCGCCGATGAGCCGGGTCCGCCGATGGCGGCCCGGGAAGCGGCGCTGGACGCCTGGCGGGGCCACGTCCGGGCGCTCTACGCCGGCGGTGACCCCGGCCCAGCGGCGATGCTCGCCCACGCCGTCGCCAACTATGGCCTGGCCGAGGTCGATTTCCAGGCTGTGATCGACGGGATGGGGATGGACCTGGCCGGCCTGCGCGGCCCTGACCTGGCGACCCTGGACCTCTACTGCGACCGAGTGGCCTCCGCGGTCGGACGGCTCTCCGTGCGGATCTTCGGCATGGACGAGACGCCAGGCCGTGCGCTCGCCCACAGTTTGGGCCGAGCCCTGCAGCTGACCAACATCTTGCGCGACATCGACGAAGACGCCGACATGGGGCGGCTCTATCTGCCGGCCGAACTCCTGACCAAGGCCGGGATTTTGACGAGGGACCCGGCCGAGGCGGTTCGCGATCCGCGGCTGGGCAGCGTCTGCGAGGCGCTGGCCGAATGCGCCGACGCCCACTATCGCGCGGCCGAGGCCGTACTGGCCGGCAAGCCGCGTGGTCGCCTGGCGCCGCCCAGGCTGATGGCGGCCGCCTATGGCGGCGTCCTGGAAGGTCTGCGCCGTCGCGGCTGGGCGACGCCACGGGCCAAGGTCAAGGTGAACAAGACCAGGCTCCTGTGGCAGGTCGCGCGGGAGACCCTGTTCGGATGACGGCCTATGTGGTGGGGGCGGGCCTTGCGGGACTCGGCGCGGCCACGGCGCTTGCCGCGCAAGGCTTGACGGTCGAACTCTCGGAGGCGGCTGCGCTCGCCGGCGGGCGCTGCCGCTCCTACTTCGACAGCCAGATCGGCCTGACGATCGACAACGGCAACCATCTGGTGTTGTCCGGCAACCTCGCGGTTCACCAATACCTCGAGCGGATCGGCGCCCGGCAGGACCTCATCGGCCCGCCTGCGGCGGAATTCCCCTTCATCGACCTGGCCACGCGGCAAGCCTGGACCGTGCGCCCCAATCCGGGCGCGGTCCCGTGGTGGGTCCTGAGCGCCGAGCGGGGCGTGCCGGGGGCCCGCTTTGCTGACTTCCTCGCCATGGCCGGCCTGTTGCGCGCCAAACCCGGTCAGTCCGTGAACCAGGCGATCCGTTGCCAGGGTCCGGTCTGGGACCGGCTGATGCGCCCCTTCCTGCTCGCAGCGCTCAATGCCGAACCGGAGACCGCCTCGGCCGAGTTGGCGGCTCAAGTGGTCCGCGAAACCCTGGCGCGGGGCGGCGCGGCCTACGCGCCGCGGCTCCCTGCGCAGGGTCTCGCAGCCACCTACGTCGATCCGGCGCTGGACTATTTGCAGGCCCGCGGCGCGCGGATCCGCATGAAGCGCCGACTGCTGGGAATCGAGGCGGAGAACGACCAGGTCCTCGCCCTCGTTTTCGCCGACCGCCGGCAAGCCCTGGCCGCCGACGACCGGGTCGTGCTGGCCACACCGCCCTGGATCACCGCAGAGCTTCTCCCCGGCCTGCCGACGCCGGATCGCTTCGAGGCCATCCTCAACGGCCATTTCCGCGTGCGCGCGCCGGCAGGTTCGCGGCCCATCACCGGTGTCCTGAACGGGTTGGCCGAATGGATCTTCTGCTTCCCCGACCGCATCTCCGTTACGGTCAGCGGCGCCAATCGCTGGATGGACACACCGCGCGAAGTCGCCGCGCGGCGCCTGTGGGATGATGTGGTCCAGGTGCTCGACCTGGCGCACGCGCTACCGCCCTGGCAGGTGGTGAAGGAGAAACGCGCCACCTTCCTGGCCACCGCCGAGCAGAACGCGCGGAGGCCGCAGGCTCGCACCCGGTTCCGCAACCTCGTGCTGGCGGGAGACTGGATCGACACCGGCCTGCCCGCCACCATTGAGGGCGCACTTCGCTCCGGCGCCCTGGCGGCGCGCTTGGCGCAGGATGCCTTCACATGAACAACCTCGATGACGCCGCCCGCGAGGTCCTCAAGCTTGATCGGCGCATCGAGCGCGCAGCCAAGGCCTTGCTGTCGCGGCAGCAGGCTGACGGCCACTGGGTGTTCGAGCTCGAAGCCGACGCGACGATTCCGGCGGAATACATTCTCCTGCGCCAGTTCCTGGGCGAGCCTGACGACCTAACTCTGGAACGCAAGATCGGGGTCTACCTGCGGCGCCGACAGGGCGAGCACCATGGCTGGCCGCTGGTCCACGGCGGCCCCTTCGACATCAGCGCCAGCATCAAGGCCTACTACGCGCTTAAGATGATCGGGGACGATCCCGATGCTGCGCACATGGCCGCGGCGCGGACAGCGATCCGCGCACATGGGGGTCCCAACGCGGCCAACGTCTTCACCCGAATCCAGCTCGCCCTGTTCGGGCAGATGGACTGGGCGCGGATCCCCACCATGCCGGTGGAACTGATCCTCCTGCCCGATTGGTTTCCCATCCACCTCAACAAGATGTCGTACTGGGCGCGCACCGTGATCGTGCCGCTCCTGGTGCTGCAGACGTCACGGCCGGTGGCGCGCAACCCGCGCGGCGTGGGCGTCGCTGAGTTGTACGACGGCGCCGCCGAGATCAAGCCGGGCTCCAAGGCCGCGGACCCGAAGCGTCTGTGGACCTGGGGGTTCGCCGCGCTCGACGTGCTGCTGAAGGCGATCGAACCGTTCTGGCCGAAGACGCTGCGCGCCCGGGCGATCGCGGCCTGCCGCGCCTTTGTCGAGACACGGCTTAACGGTCGCGACGGCCTGGGAGCGATCTACCCGGCGATGGCCAACAGCGTGATGATGTATGACGCGCTCGGGGTCCCACCAGAGCAGCCAGACCGCGCCATCGCCCGGGAATCCGTCGAGCGCCTCCTGGTGGTCAAACCAGACGAAGCCTACTGCCAGCCCTGTATCTCGCCTGTGTGGGACACCGGGCTCGCCTGTCACACGCTTCTGGAACTCGGTGACGAGGCCGCAGTTGGGGCCGCAGCGCGCGGCCTGGACTGGCTTGAACCGCTGCAGGTTCTGGATGTGGAGGGCGACTGGGCCCATCGGCGGCCCGGGGTCCGGCCCGGCGGGTGGGCCTTCCAATACGCCAATCCCTACTATCCCGACCTCGACGACACCGCCGTGGTGGTGATGGCCATGGACCGCGCCCGCACCGAGGGCGGCGGCGATCCGGCGCACGCCATCGCGCGCGGCCGCGAGTGGGTCGAGGGGCTGCAGAGCCGCAACGGCGGCTGGGGCGCCTTCGACGCCGACAATACCTATCACTACCTCAACAACATCCCGTTCGCGGACCACGGCGCCCTGCTCGATCCGCCGACCGACGACGTCACCGCCCGCTGCATCAGCATGCTGGCCCAACTCGGCGTTCCCCGCGACGAGCCTCGGATGGCCGCGGCGCTCGCCTTCCTCGCCGCAAGCCAGCGCCCTGACGGCAGCTGGTTCGGGCGCTGGGGGGTCAACTATATCTACGGCACGTGGTCGGTGCTGTGCGCGCTGAACGCTGCAGGCCTGAGCGCCGAGGCGCCGATGGTGCGTCGGGCGCTCGATTGGCTGATCGCGATACAGAACGAAGACGGGGGATGGGGTGAGGGTTGCGAGAGCTATGACCTCGGCCACGCGGGTCATCGCGCTGCGCCCTCCGCCGCCTCCCAGACCGCCTGGGCTGTCATGGGTCTGATGGCTGCGGGCCAAATCGATCACCCGGCCGTCGTGCGCGGGATCGCCTGGCTGTTACGGACCGAGGACGCCGAGGGCTTCTGGCCGGAGCCGGGTTATACGGGCGGCGGCTTTCCGCGCGTCTTCTACCTGCGCTACCACGGCTATTCGAAGTACTTTCCGCTTTGGGCGCTCGCCCGCTATCGACGGCTGGCCCGCACCAACAGCCGTCATGTCGGCGTCGGCATGTGACCCTGCTGGCGGTCTGTGGTCTGCAGCGTGAGGCGAGGCTGGTCAGCGGTCCCGAGGTGGCGGCCGCGGTCGGCGGCGGCCGACGCTCGGTGCTGGAAGCCGCGCTGCGCGATGTTGCGCCGCCGGAGGCTGTGGCGAGCATCGGCCTGGCCGGCGCGCTCGACGCCTCGCTGCGGCCCGGCGATTGGGTGATCGCCACCGAGGTGGTCGGCGAAGACGTCGCCTGGCCGACCGACGCGCGATGGACCGCCGCCGTGATGAGCCGGCTGCGGCCGCGCGCCCATGGCCGGCTGTTGGGCGCCGACGCTATGCTGGTGGCCGCCAGTGAGAAGGCCTCGGCGCGCCATCGCTGGGCGGCGCTTGCGGTGGACATGGAGTCCCATCTGGCCGCCCGGGCCGCGGCCCGCTTCGGCGTCCCTTTCGTGGCGATCCGGGTGATCTCCGATGCGGCGGGCGACGACCTGCCGCCGGCGGTGCGCGTCGGCCTCAATCCGGACGGGAGCATGGCGCTGGGTCCCGTGCTGAGCGCTCTGGCGCGCGATCCGCGCCAGCTGCCAGCGCTCATCCGGACCGGTCGGAACGCCGACCTTGCCTTTCGCGCCCTAGCCGACGCGCGTCGTCTTCTTGGCCCGAGGATTGGACTGCCGGATCTCCCCAAGCATCCGCTCGACGTGGGCTGAGAAGACGAAGTCGGCCGGACGCTGGTTATCCAGCGGGATGTCCGGCGCCATCGGTCCGGAGGTGCGGATGCCGCCGATCGCGACCTTGGCCAGCTTCAGCGGATTGGTCACCGACTCGCGGACCGCGGTACCCTCGAAACCGCAGTGAACCATGCAGTCGGCGCATTTCTCGTAGCGGCCGACACCGTAGCGTTCCCAGGCGGTGTCCTCCATCAGCTCCTTGAAGGTCTTCACATAGCCCTCGCCCAGCAGGTAGCAGGGCTTTTGCCAGCCGAAGACCGTACGCGCCGGCATGCTCCAGGGCGTGCATTCGAACGTCTGGTTGCCGGCCAGAAAGTCCAGGAACAGGTCCGACTGGGTGAAGGACCACGCCCGGCCGTTCTTGCCGCGCCTGAAGATTTCACGAAACAGGGTCTTGGTCTTCGTCCGGTTCAGGAAATGCGCCTGATCCGGCGCGCGTTCGTAGGAGTAGCCCGGCGAGACAGTGATGCCGTTGACGCCCAGTTCGGTCACCGTGTCGAAGAAGGCCGCTACCCGCTCAGGATCGGCGCCGTCGAACAAGGTGCAGTTGATCTGCACCTGGAAGCCCTTGGACTTAGCCAGCCGGATCGCCTCGACCGCCTTGTCGTAGACCCCGGCCTGGCAGACCGACTTGTCGTGCATGACCTGGTCGCCGTCGAGATGGATCGACCAGGAGAGGTAGGGCGAGGGTTTGTACTGGTCGATCTTCTTGGCCAGGAGGAGTGCGTTCGTACACAGGATCACGAACTTCCTGCGGGCGATGAAGCCCTGGACGATGCGCGGCATGTCGCGATGCAGGAGCGGCTCGCCGCCGGCGATCGAGACGGCGGGCGCGCCGCACTCGTCGATGGCGCCCATGCACTGTTCGTAGCTCAGGCGTTGATTGAGGATCTCGTCGGGATAGTCGATCTTCCCGCAGCCGGCGCACGCCAGGTTGCAGCGGAACAACGGCTCCAGCATCAGCACCAGCGGATAGCGCTTGCGCCCCATCAGGTGCTGTTTGACCACGTAGGCGCCGATATGCGCCGCCTGCCGCAACGGGATAGCCATCGCGTTTGTCCTCCGAGCTAGGCGACGCCGCCAGGTTCGTCTTCAGTCTGGCGCAGCTCCGGCGGTAGCCGGAACGAAACCGTCTCTTCAATCCCATCCATCTGGGTCACCTCAACCTCGCCGAGCCGGCGCAGCGCGTCGATCACCTGCAACACCACCGCTTCCGGGGCGGAGGCGCCGGCGGTCAGGCCCACGACCTTGGCGTCTCGCACCCAGGCGGGATCGAGCGCTGTGGCATCGGCGATCAGATAGCTGGGCACCCCAAGCTCGACGCCGATCTCTCGCAGACGATTGGAATTGGAGCTGTTAGCCGCGCCGACCACCAGCAGCACTTCGACGGACTCGCACAGCACACGCACGGCCTGCTGCCGGAACTGTGTCGCGTAGCAGATGTCCGAGAGGTTTGGTCCCGCAAGGTCGTCGAAGCGCGCCTTCAGGCTGGCGATCACGCCACGCGTTTCGTCGACGCTCAACGTTGTCTGGGTGACATAGGCCACGGGAGTGTCGCGGTGCAGGTCGAGCGCCTCGACGTCGGCCACCGTCGAGACCACCCGGACGGGCGCGTCCACCTGGCCAAGCGTGCCTTCCACCTCCGGATGGCCGGCGTGGCCAATCAGGATCAACGTCCGGCCCTGGGCGACATAACGGCGGCTCTGCGAGTGCACCTTCGACACCAGCGGGCAGGTGGCGTCGAGCACCGGCAGGCCGCGCGCGCGGGCGCCGTCGACCACGGCTCGCGGCACGCCATGGGCGCTGAAGATGGTCACCGCGCCGTCGGGGATCTGATCAAGCTCGTCAACGAACCGAGCGCCCTTCCGTTCGAGGTCGGTGACCACGGTGCGGTTGTGAACGATCTCATGGCGCACATAGACGGGAGCGCCGAATTTCTCGATCGACCGTTCCACGATGTCTATCGCGCGCACCACGCCTGCGCAAAAACCGCGGGGTTGCGCAAGAACGACTCTCATCGACTGCCTCCGCATGTGCTCGCTTGCGATCCGACCGCGGGCGCTCCTACTATTCAGATTGTCAGCCGGCGGCGCAATCGTCGTTCCACATAACCGGAGCCTTACAACAACATTATACCACCTGAGTGGTAAGCTGGGTACGAAGGGCCCTCATGCAAGTGCCGGCGCCGAAAGATCAAACAGCCGTTCCGGCGGACCATATCGTCGAGTTGGCCCGAGCCCGCGCCGCGGAGCCCAAGGCCGCCCCTGAGGCCGCGGCCAGCCGAAAGTCTGTCGGGGTCTAGATGGCGAATCTCTCGACCGAGCCACAGCAGGGCCTGTCCGGCGCAGCGTCCGCGCCGGAGCAGGCGCATTCGGACGCCCCTGACCTTTCCGCCGTGCAGGCCGCCCTTGGCGAGGCCGCCCGCGCGGTCGAGGCGAGCCTCGACACCTTGCTCCCGCACCCCGCCGGCCTTCACCGTCGGGTTCAGGAAGCAATGCGTTACGCCGTCTTCGCCGGCGGCAAGCGGTTGCGGCCGTTCCTCGTCCTCGAAGGGGCGCGCTTATTCGATGCGCCCCGCTCTTGCGCCCTGCGGGTCGCTGCCGCCATCGAGGCGATGCACACCTATTCGCTCGTGCATGACGATCTGCCGGCGATGGACGACGACGACCTGCGCCGCGGCCGCCCGACCACCCATCGCCAGTTCGACGAGGCCACCGCCATCCTGGCGGGGGACGCCCTGCTGACATTCGCCTTCGAGGTCCTGGCCGATCCGGCCACCCATCCACGCGCCGAGACGCGGAGCGAACTCGTGACGCTGCTAGCGCGCGCCGCCGGAAGCGATGGGATGATCGGCGGGCAGATGATCGACATCGCCGCGCCGGGACTGGGCCTCGGGGTAGACGAGATCATTGAGCTCGAGGCCAAGAAGACCGGCGCCCTCTTCGCCTTCGCCTGCGTCGCCGGCGCCGTCATCGCAGATGCGCCCGCCGGCGCGCGCGAGAGTCTGCTCGCCTACGCCCGCGACTTCGGCGTCGCCTTCCAGATCAGCGACGATCTGATCGACGCCGAGGGATCTGCCGAGCAGGCGGGAAAACGGGTCGGCAAGGATGCCGATCTCGGTAAAGCCACGCTCGTATCGCTGTGGGGTGTTGAGGAGGCCCGGTCAAAGGCCGCCCGTTTGGCTGAGAGCGCCTCTGCGGCGCTATCGCCCTTCGGGCCGGAGGCTGACTGTCTAAGGGCCCTCCCCCAATATCTGTTAGGCCGCCGCTCCTGACGTCAAACTCAACACTGGGTCAAAGGGGTTGTCATGATCAAGCAGTACGCCCGCGCCGGTCTGAACGCCGCCGACATCGTACATGTTGTCGAGACAAGCCTCGCCGAGACGGCCTAACCATATGCATCGCACACCGCTCCTTTTTCTCCTGGCGGCCCTCAGCATCCTCTTGGGCGCCCCTGTTGCTCGCGCCCAGGCCGGCGATCCAGCGGCGGCCCAAATCACCGCATTGCACGGCGCGCTCCTTGATGTGATGCGGCGCGCCAAGGTCCTGGGCCCGAAGGGCCGCTACGAGGCGCTGCGCCCGCCCATCGAGCAGGCCTTTGACCTGCCCACAATGGCCCGCTTCGCGGTCGGCACGACCTGGAGCGGCCTGCCCCCCGACCAGCAGGCGATGCTGGTGAAAGCGTTCACAAGGATGACGGTGGCGACCTACGCCCACAACTTCGACGGGTTCAACGGCGAGACCTTCAGCCTCGAAAAGGTCGATACCCGGGGCCCCGACAAACTGGTTCATACCCGCCTTCACAGCGGCGGCACGACCACCGACCTCACCTACCGAATGCGTCAGAGCGCCGGGACCGGGACCTGGAAGGTGATCGATGTCTACTACAACAGCACCGTCAGCTCCCTGCTTGGCCAGCGCTCGGAGTTCGCAACGACCCTCGCCGCCGGCGGGGCGACGGCTTTGGCCAAATCACTGGAGCATCGGGCCGATGTTCTCCTCCAAGGCCCATAAGCCTGCGGCCGGGGCAGGATTCCCCGTCTGGAGCGGCCCATGTCTTCGAAAGCCCGGCGCCATGCGCCCCTTCGAATAGGGCTCCCTCGATTCCAGGCGGTAAGCCGGGCGCGCCGGAGGGGGATCCTGTGTTTCCTTCGGACGGCGCGGCCTTAGGCATCAAAGCGCGCAAAGTACTCTGTAGAGGGAATGATTTCCAGTTGACGTAACGCGGTTCGCAACGTCTGTTCCGTAGCTTGACCTTTCTGGGGCAAAGCTCATGAACGCGAAAGTTTCCAACAACACGCAGATCATGGTGGCTGGGGCCGCAATCCTGGTCGTCGCCGGCGGCGCGTATGGCATCGGCCGGGTCTATCCCCCTCAGGGGGGCGGGATGACCGGCGCCATTGCTCCGGCCGAGCGGTACCATGCCAGCCAGATCTCCAGTAGCGACGTCGTCCTGGGCGACACGACCGTCCCCCAGCTCATGCAGACCGACGCCTTCGAGCTGATGGTGAAGGATCCGAAATTCAGAGCTCTTGCGACCGATCCTGCCTTCACCGCGCTCGCCCAGCACAATCCAAAGGCGCTGGCGGCCATCGCCCAGGACCCGGGAGCGTTCGCGCGACTCGCGGGCGATCCGAAACTGTTCGCCGCCCTGGCGGAGAACGCCCAAGCCTACGCCAACCTCACTCCGGAGGCGCAGGCGGCCAACGCCCGGGCCTTCGCCGCGATGGTCGGGAACGCCCAGGCGATGCAGGCGCTCGCGGCCTATCCGCAGGCGTTCTTGGCCGTAGCGGCCAACCCGCAGGCCTTCCAGCAGTTCACCAAGGACCCCCAAGCGTTCTTCGCCGCGGCCGCCAATCCGTCTGCGTTCGACGCCATGTCGCACCAGTCGCAAGCCTTCCTGGCCCTGTCGAACGACGCCAGGGCCGTAGCGTCGATCAAGGGCGACCCGCAGGTGTTCGCCACCATGGCGGCGAACGCGCGCGTTTACGTGATGATCGGCGCCAATCCCGCAGCCCTCCAGGCCATGGTGGCCAATGCGGTCGCCGTACAAAGCCAGCTGGCCGCCAGCGGGATCATGCGCCAGGCGGTGTCCACTGACGCCATCGCCTCGGCTCTCGCGGCCAACTCAGTCGCGTTCGCCGCGCTCGCCGGGCAGCCAGAGGCAATGGCCGCGATCGCTGAACACGCCCAGGCGTTCGCCGCCCTTTCGCATTATCCGGCCGCGCTTCAGGCGATGATGGCAGACCCCAGGGCGTTCGCGAACTTCTCCAACGATGTGAACGCCTTCGCCATGGCCGCTTCGACGCCGCAGGCGTTCGACGGGATGGCCTCGGCTCCGGCCGCCTTCCTGGCCCTGGCCAACGACGTGAAAGCCATGGCGGCCTTGCGAGCCGACAGCCAGATGTTCGCCTCGCTCGCCGCCAACGACGTGGCGTTCCGCAGACTGGCGGCTAATGCGGCGTCCCTCCGGGCCATCGCCTCCAACGCCATGGCCTTCGACGCGATGGCCGCCAACGCCACCGCTTTCCACGTGCTCGCGCTCAACCCACAGGCCATGGCGGCGATCGCGCAACAGGCGCTGGCCTTCCAGTCGGCCGCAGCCGTGGCGGCCCAGGCTTCGGCGAGCGCCGTCGCCGTGGGCAATTCCAGCGCCCAGGCTCTTCAGGCGATGGCCGCCTATCCGCAGGCGTTCGCGCAGATGGCCCTGGCGCCGCAAGCCTTCGTCGCGCTGACCTCCAACGCCCAGGCGATGTCGATGCTGGCGGCCAACGTGCAGGCGATGCAGGCGATCGCCGGTTCGCGAGCATTCGCCTCTTTGACCTCGAACGCGGCCTTCTCGGCCATGCTGAGCGATCAGCGCTTCGCGGCGCAGATGCACAACTAAGCGGCTAAGCAACTAAGGGGATAGGGACGGAGCCCGGCGCGTAGGCCTGGGCGCGTCTGAGTTGGGGGGCGTATGGTGACTGGAGTTTGGCGGCTGGGTTCTGTCGCCGTGGCTTGGTGGGCGTTGGGCCTGGCCGCCGCGGCGGAGCCTGCGCCGGCGCCGGCGCCCGCTGCAGAGACCCCGCCCGTTGTTGTCGAGAAGCCTGGGGTCGAGAAGCAAGGGCCCCACCAGCCGGGGCCGCCCAAGGCCCACAGCGCCGCAGAGATCGACCTGTCGACGATCAAGACCGCCGACATGTCGCTGCTCTACTTCGACCCGGCGCAGACCTACCTTACGCCCTACATCGCCCGCACGTTCGAGCACTCCATGGCTTTCCAGCGCCAGTTGTTCGGCTGGAAGCCCTGGGAGCGCACGACGGTCCTCCTGAAGGACTTCTCCGACTACGGGAACGCAGCGGCCCGGGTCACGCCCAACAACGCGATCCTCCTGGACGTGGCGCCGATCCCACAGACCTTCGAGACCTTCAGCCCGGGAGAGCGCTTCTTCACCCTCCTGAACCACGAGCCGGTGCACGTGGCGACGATGGACGTCTGGAACGAGACGGACGCCAGGTGGCGCAGGCTGTTCCACGGCAAGCCGATGCCGATCGAGGAACATCCCGAGTCGATCCTCTACAACTTCCTGGCCACGCCGCGGGTGAACTCGCCGCGCTGGTACCTGGAAGGCTCGGCGGTCTTCATGGAGACCTGGATGGCCGGCGGCTATGGCCGCGCCCAGGGCGGCTACGACGAGATGGTCTTCCGCGCGATGGTCCGCGACAACGCGACCTTCTATTCGCCGCTGGGCCTGGAAGCGGAGGGTACGTCGATCGACTTCCAGGTGGGGGTCAACGACTATCTCTACGGGACGCGGTTCTTCTCCTACCTGGCGCTGGTCTACGGACCCGAGAAGGTGATCGCGTGGCTCCGCCGCGACGAGGGCTCGGCCGGCTACTATTCGACCCAGTTCGAGCGGGTCTTCGGGCGCTCGTTGGATAAGGCCTGGCGAGACTGGATCGCCTGGGAGCACGTCTTTCAGACCGCGAACCTTGCCCAAGTGCGGACGTATCCCGCGACCCCCATCCAGCCATTGGCGAAAACGGGCCTCGGATCCATCTCGCGCGCCTTCCTGACCCCGGATGGACAGGGCCTGATCGGCGCGTTCCGGGCGCCTGGGATCATCGCCAACGTCGGCGTCCTCTCATTCGGCGACGGCCACATCCGCCGGCTGGCCGACATCAAGGGCGCGATGCTCTATCGGGTCACTTCGCTCGCCTACGACGTCACGGCGAACAAGGCCTACTACACGACCGACAACTACGCCTTCCGCGAGCTGATGGAGCTCGACGTCGCCAGCGGCAAGAGCCGCACGCTGCTCAAGGACGCCCGGATCGGCGACCTCGCCCTCAACCCGCGCGACAAGACACTCTGGGGCCTGCGCCACCTCAACGGCCTGGTGACGCTGGTGAAGCTCGAGCCCCCTTACAAAGGTTGGACCCAGGTCCACACCTTCGCTTATGGCGAGATCCCGTTCGACCTCGACATCTCGCCCGACGGGACGCTTTTGTCGGCCTCCGTCGGTGAGGTGAACGGCGAGCAGTCGGTGCGCATCTACCGTATCGCCGACCTCGACGTCGGGCAGATCCACCCCCAGGCGCAGTTCACCCTGGGCGCATCCACCCCGGAGGGCTTTGTCTTCTCACCGGACGGCAGGTTCCTGTTCGGCTCGAGCTACTACACCGGCGTTTCCAATATCTACCGCTACGAGATCGCCACGCAGAAGGTGGAGGCGGTCTCCAACGCCTCGACCGGGTTCTTCCGGCCGATCCCGCGCGCGGACGGCAAGCTGGTGGTCTATGAGTACACCGGCGCAGGTTTCGCCCCGGGGGTGATCGATCCGGCGCCCCTGCAGGACCTCGGATCCATCAAGTTCCTGGGCGCCGAGGTCGCGGCGAAGCATCCGATCGTCAAGCAGTGGGCCGTGGGATCTCCGGCGAACGTGCCCCTCGACAGCCTGGTCCTGGAGCGAGGCAAGTACCTTCCGACCCGGGAGATGAAGCTCGATTCCATCTATCCGATCATCGAGGGCTACCGCGGCGACGTGGCCGCCGGCGTGCACGCGATCTTCGAGGATCCGCTGCAGTTCCACCAGCTCATGGCCACGGTCTCATATTCACCCGCGGATGACGTCCCCAGCGACGAGCGGCTGCATGTGAACCTGGAATACAAGACCCTGCGCTGGCGCCTGCGCTACTGGCACAACGGCGCTGACTTCTATGACCTCTTCGGCCCCACCTATCGCAGCCGGCGGGGCGATGCGGTGCTGGTGGGCTACAAGAACGCCTTGATCTACGACCCTCCGAACCAGCTCGACTTCGTGGCCGACCTCGCCGCCTTTCGCGGGCTCGACACCCTGCCGCTCGCCCAGAACATCCCGACCACCTCGAAGAACCTGGTCTCGGGCCTCATCGGCCTGCGTTACACCGCGACCGAAAAAAGCCTGGGCGCGCTGGACTATGAGAAAGGCGTGAGGTGGTCGGTGCTGAGCGCTGGTGATTTCGGGTCCGGAGACTTCTTCCCCAAGCTCTACGGAACCTTCGACTTCGGCTCGCCGCTGCCGGTCAATCACGCCTCGATCTGGCTCTACAACGCGCTTGGCGCCGGCGGCGGCGACAAGACCAACCCGCTGAGCAATTTCTACTTCGGCGGCTTCGGCAACAACTACGTCGATAACGGCGAGGTGAAGCGCTACCGCGAATACGGCAGCTTCCCGGGCTTCGGAATCGACGAACTCGCCGGGCGGCGCTTCGGCAAGTCGCTGCTCGAGCTCAACCTGCCGCCGGTCCGGTTCGCCGAGGTCGGACGACCGAGCCTCTTCCTGAGCTCGCTTCGCCCGGCGCTCTTCGGCGGCGTCATGGCGCTCGACCCGGGCGCCGGCGGAACCCGCACCCTGGAGACGCTGGGCGCCCAGCTCGATTTCAACTTCACGTTTGCGCTGCGCCTGCCGATGGTGCTTTCCCTCGGCGGTGCGGCGGGCTTCGAGGAAGGTCGCCACAAGGGAAACGAAGCGATGGTCTCGCTCAAGATCCTCTGATGGACACCGCGCTCCTACTCAAGCTCGCCGTAGCGCTCGCGCCCGTGATCCTGCTGCTGGTCGTCTTCGAACGCCTGGACGTCTTCCGGCTCGTCAGCCCAGGCAGCGTGCTCGCCTACGCCGCTGCAGGCGCCGCCCTTGCCGCGCTCAGCTATGCCGTCAACGGGCACGTCATGGATGGCCTGCCGATCGGCTTTACCGACTACAGCCGCTACGTCGCGCCGGTCATCGAAGAAGTGCTCAAGGGTTTGATCATCGTCGGCCTCTTCGCCCTGGACCGGGTGGGCTTCAAGCTCGATGCGGCAATCGCCGGCTTCGCGGTCGGCGCAGGCTTCTCGGTGTTCGAGAACGGCTACTATCTGTGGCTCTTCCGCGAGGCGAACCTGGGCGTCTGGATTGTGCGCGGGTTCGGGACGGCGGTCATGCACGGCGGCGCGACCGCCCTCTTCGCCGTGATCACCCATGAATTTTCCGAGCACCAGGCCCATCACCAGGGCCGCCACTCGCGGCTCTATCCGTGGGTGTTCCTCCCGGGCCTGATGGTGGCGATCGCCATCCATTCGGCATTCAATCATCTGCCTGGCGACCCACTCTTGGCGATGCTGGCCGCTATGGTGGTCATCCCGATCACCCTCTTGGCGGTCTTCTCGAGGGGCGGGGCGACGGCCCACGAATGGCTGGAGCACGATCATGAAGGCCACGCCCGGATGCTCGCCGACATCCGGGCGGGCCGATTTGCCGACACCGAGGACGGGCGGGCGATCACTGCGACGGCGCAGCGCTTTCCACCCCGCATTCGAGCCGATGTCGGGGCATGGATCGAGCTGCAGCTGATGCTCGTGCTTCGCGCCGAAGAGATCATCCTGGCGTTCGAGCGCGGAGAACGGCCCGAGGTCGGCGAGGCCGAGCACGCTGAGTTCCAGCGGTTGCACCAGCTTGGCCGCACGATCGGCCATGCCGCCCGGCACGCGATCCAGCCGCACCTGCGCTTCAGCCGCAGCGACCTCTACGAGATGCACATGCTGCGCCACCGCGTCGGCGCCGGAACGAACCACAAGGCCTGAAGTTCGCTGCGGTTAGGTCCGTGCCTTAAGCCCCTGGTGCCGCATGCGCCACTTCAGCTGGTCGAAGCGGTCCTGGCCGAAGAAGGCCTCGCCACCGAACACCATCATCGGGACATCCCAATGACCAGCCGCGCGCTGGGCGACTTGGTTTTCTTCGACGATGGCGGCGAAGACTTTCGGATCGGCGTCGACCGCGGCGGACATCTCGGTGAAATCGAGGCCCGCACGCTCGGCCGCCCCCCGCCAGGTGGCCGCCCTCATGCCAGTTACCGACATCCCCGCCCCAGATCGTGCGGCTGGCTTCGGCGAGGAACGCAAGGCCCCGTCCCCGTTGCGCCGCTGCGACCCCCAGGTGCGTCAGTCGATAGCGGCGGCCCCCTCGACTGGCGGCTGTCGCGCGACGGGATGACGATCGAGCTTCCGGCCGGCAGCAGTGAAATCAAGTTTGGCGAGGACTAGCTGAGCGAGCGGAAGTAGCCGCGGCGCGCAAGCACGATCACCAGGTCGTAGGGGATGGCCAGCGCCTCGCGCAGATGCATTTTCGCCCAGTAGTAGGGGCGCGTGCCGCCAAGGCCGGGGGCGGTGGGGCCGCTCTTGCTCCTTGTACCGAGCGCAGCCAGCAGCATACGGATCCTGGGGATGTGATAGCGGTCGCTGCAGACGACGCACCCCTCCAGGGCGCGCTCGCGCACGAAGCGCGCCGCGGCGACGACGCTTTGCAGGGTGTCGAGGCTGGCTTCGTCCAGGATCAGCCGTTCGGGCGCGATCCCGCGGCTGACCAGCCCGTCTGCGATGATCGAAGCCTCGGAGGGGCCAACCACGCCGACGCCGCCGCAGCAGAGGACTGGCGCGGCCGGCCACGCCAGCGCGGCCTTCGCTCCGTAGCCGATCCGCCGGCGAAGCGATGGCGAAGGCCGGCCGTCAGCCAAGACGGCAGCGCCGAAGATCACGATGACAGGCCGCTCCATGCCGTAAGCATGGCCGCCCCTGGCGCCTTGCGCCAGATCGCTGTCAGGCCCGGGGCCGTCCGCTGCCCTGGTTCATCGGCGGCTGGTGCTCTTCGATGAGATCTGAGCGCTCCGCTTCGCGAACCGCGCGCGTTACGTTCAGACGCGTGAGAACCGCCGCTTCCCCGTAGGCGGCGCGCGCCTTCTCGAGCGCAACGCGCCAAGTCTGATTTGCGAGGTTATCGGTCTCGCCGGCGTAGACGACTGTGGGGCCTTCCTTGGTCATCTTGGCGATGACGAAATTGGCCCCCGCCGGCGGCAGGAAGCGCGCCTCCTCCAGAGGGGTGTAGCGATATCGGGCGCCGGATTTTCCGGCTAGCTCATACTGACGGGTCAACGAAACTCTCCACCCCGGGGCAACACGATCTTCGGCCCCGGCAAGGGGCCGCGACGCATGCTGACTCCCGGCCTTGACCAAAAATGGGCCTAGCTTGGCCATGGGGGACCTTTCTGCGCAGAACGGCCACAAAAGACCAAAAGCGGAACAGGCGTCGCCGTAAGACGTTCGAGCGACGCGCCGCCTCTGTTAGGCTCACATCTCCCAGAGGAGTGCGACTCGAAAGTCGACCTCCCAGACATCGGAGCCCCAAAGACTGTGGAGAAGCCGGCTGAGTTCAGCGTTCGAGACGAGGGCGGGCGAGCGATCGTCTCGCTGGTCGGCGACTGGACGGCCAATACCTTAGGCGAGGCGCCGAGCCGCCTCGCCCAGGCTATGCGGTCACACAGCGATTTCTCCGTCGACATCCGTAAGGTGCGCCGCCTCGACACCGCCGGGGCCTTCGCCCTGGTGCGGGCCGCCGGCCCCACCTTCGACTTGAAGACCGTGCTTGCGCGGCCGCAGAACGAACGGCTGCTGGAACTGGTCGGCGCAGCGGTGCGGGTAAAGCCCGTGCTGGCCAACCCGCCTCGCGGTTTCCACGAACTCACCGTGCGCATCGGCAAGGGCGTGGTGAACGTCGCCTATGAGTGGATCGACACGCTGGCCTTCCTCGGCCACCTGCTTGTCGTCGTCGCGCGTACGGCGGTGTTCCTGTTCACCGACCCCAAACGCATTCGCTGGGCGGCGATCTTTTCGTTGGCCGAGCGCGCCGGCCTCGACGCCATTCCTATTGTCGCGGTGACCTCGTTTTTCATCGGGGCCGTCGTGGGTCTCCTGGGCGCCAACATGCTGAGCCAGTTCGGCGCCGAGGTCTTCGCGGTTGAACTGATCGGCATCGCGGTGCTGCGCGAGTTCAACATCATCATTACCGCCGTACTGCTGGCCGGCCGCTCGGCCTCGAGTTTCGCCGCGGAACTTGGCTCGATGAAGATGAACCAGGAGATCGACGCGATGCAGGTGATGGGCGTCGACCCCTTCGAGGCCCTGGTGCTGCCACGCTTCCTTGCGCTCCTGCTGACGATCCCGCTCTTGACCTTCGTCGCCACGCTGGCGGGCCTCTTCGGCGGCATGGTGGTGGTCTGGTCGGTGCTACACCTCGGTCCGACCTTCTTCCTGCAGCGCATCGTCGACAATGTGGGTGCGGTTCATTTCTGGGTCGGCCTCTCCAAGGCGCCGGTGATGGCGATGGTGATCGCAGGTATTGGCTGCCGTCAGGGTCTGGAAGTCGGCGGCGACGTGGAATCCCTCGGCCGGCGGGTGACCGCCTCGGTCGTGCACGCCATCTTCGCGATCATCATGATCGACGCAGCCTTTGCGCTGTTGTTCATGAAGCTGAACGTATGACCAGCGTCGACGAGAACCACCTATCCGACGATGAATTGCTCGACACCGAAGGACCGGTGGTCGAAGTGAGCGGCCTGCGTTCGGCCTTCGGCGACACCGTCGTCCACGACAACCTCAACCTCACCGTTCTTCGCGGCGAGGTGATGGGCGTGGTCGGTGGGTCCGGCGCCGGCAAGTCAGTGCTGCTGAACACGGTCATCGGACTGCGCGCGCCGCAGGCGGGGACGGTCCGGGTGTTCGGGCAAGATATCAAGCATGCGTCCAGCCGCCGATGGACCGCCATCGAACGCCGCTGGGGGGTGCTGTTCCAGCAAGGCGCGTTGTTCTCGAACCTGACGATCCGCGAGAACGTGGCCGCCCCGCTCTTCGAGCACACGATGCTGACCCGGCGTGAGATCTACGACCTCTCGGACCTGAAGATCACGCTGGTGGGCCTGGGTCCCGAGGCGGGCGACCTGAAGCCTTCGGAGCTTTCGGGCGGCATGCGCAAGCGCGCCAGCCTCGCACGCGCACTCGCGCTGGATCCGGAACTCCTGTTCCTCGACGAGCCGACGGCGGGCCTGGACCCGATCAGCGCCGCGGCCTTCGACGAGCTCATCAAGGACCTCTCCGACAGCCTGGACCTCACGGTGTTCATGATCACCCACGACCTCGACACCCTCTATGAGATCACCGACCGCGTCGCGGTCATCGCCGACAAGAGGGTGGTCGCCACCGCGCCGGTGCGGGAACTCGAACATGCGGACCATCCCTGGATCCGCGAATATTTCCTTGGCCCACGCGGCAGGGCCGCCAGCGCGGCCAAGGTGAAGGCAGAGGCCTGATGGAAAAGAACGCCAACTACGCCCTGGTGGGCCTTTCATCGCTGATCCTGTTCGTCGGCCTGGTGGTCTTTGTCGTCTGGCTGGCCCGGATCTCCTTTTCCCAGGAGTACGACCTCTACGACATCGTCTTCGACGGCCCCGTGCGGGGCCTCAACCAAGGCGGCGAAGTGCACTTCAACGGCATCAAGGTCGGCGAAGTGACGAAGATCGCGCTGGACCGGACCAATCCGAGCCGAGTGATCGCGCGCGCGCGGGTGACCTCTGACGTGCCGATCCGCGTCGATTCCTTTGCGACCCTCGAGCCGCAAGGCATCACCGGGGTGAACTACATCCAGATCACCGCCGGCACGCCCTCCAAACCGCTTCTGAAGATCGCGGAAAAAGCCAGGTGCGAGGCCAAGGGGCTGAACCCCTGCATCCCGATCCTGAATAGCCAACGGAGCGCGCTCGCCGACCTCCTCGAGGGCGGAGGCACGGTGCTGACACGAACCATCGAGGCGCTGGACCGCGTAAACCGCGTGCTGTCAGACCAGAACATCAAGACCTTCTCCGCGACGCTTTCCGACGCCCAGGCGATCAGCGCCGAGCTTCGCGAGCGCAAGGCGATCGTCGCCGACGCGCAGAAGCTGATCCAGGACCTCGACGCGGCCACCCAACGCGCCGACGCGATCCTGGCCTCGACCCAGAACATCGTCGACACCGACGGTCGGCGCGGCGTGAAGTCGATCGCCGATGCCGCCGAGGAGGCCAAGAATACGGCCAAGGATCTCCGCGCTCTGGTCGACAAGCTACAAGGGCCGACGTCCGACTTCGCCAATACGGGCCTGCCGCAGATCACCGCGGCGATCGTTCAGCTGCAGACGGCGGTGGAGTCGCTTCAGCGGCTGGTGAACGAGATACAGCGAAGCCCGAGCGGCGCGCTCGGCAAGCCCGCAGCCGAAGAAATAAAGGTGAAGCCATGATCCGCCCGTTGCTCCGCCTGGTCGCTGTCGCCGCCTGCGCCCTTGGGCTCACCGGCTGTATCACGCTGCTTCCGAAGACCGCCCCGGCCCAGCTCTACAGGTTCGGCACGGCCTCGCCGGCTACCGCGCCGACGACGGCGCCCGCTCAGTCTGGGGTCGCGGTCTACCGCACCAACGGCGCGTTCCAGAGCGAGGCGGCCGATGACCGAATCCTGACGGTCGATGGCGGCAGGGCGGCCTACATTGCGCAGAGCCGTTGGGTCGCGCCCGCCGAGGTGCTCTTCAGCCAGGCGGTGGTGCAGGCCTTCGACGCAAGTCCTGTGCGGCTGCTCTCCCGCGGTCAGCAGGGCCGGTTCGGCTATGCCCTGCGGATTGACGTCCGCAACTTCGAGGCGCGCTACGACTCCGGCCCCAAAGCGCCGCCGCTGGTGGTCGTCCGCTTGCACGCCGCGCTCACCAAGAACGATCAGACCAGCGTCGGTGAGCGCGAGTTCGAGGCCCGGGTGCC
>NZ_DASXNL010000162.1:0-4608 GCF_036495085.1 Phenylobacterium sp.
AACCTTGATGGCCCCGGCGGTACGCCGAGCCAGCACATCTATTCGACCTCTTATGCGGGGGGCGACTTCGGCATTCCGGCCGGTGTCTACGTGGCGTTCGAAGATCTGCCGCGCACCTCCTCAGACCTGAACTACCACGACGAGACCTTCGTCTTCACCAACGTGGGCTCGCGGACCAGCGGCGGTGTTCCCGAACCCGCGGCCTGGAGCCTTATGCTCGCCGGCTTCGGCGGCCTCGGCGCCATGCTGCGTCGGCGCCGTCTCGCGCTCGCCGTCTGATCCCCGTTTCGGCGTCCGCGCCGATAAGATCGAACCAAGCCCCGGCTCCCCGTTGAGCCGGGGCTTTTTTTGCTCCGCGGCTCCGTTGCAGCACGACCTGGAGCCGCCAGAGCCAGATCGAACTCTCCTTCGGATCCTTGCGCCCCCGTTTGCAGGACGCCACTCGGCGGCGCAGCTAGTTTGGCGAAGGGGTCTGGCGAAACTGGTCCGGCCATTTCGTCAGCCGCAGAGTTGGCGCGTTACGGAAAGGTCCTGGACCCTGATGACGCTGCTCCGAATTCGTGTGAAGGCCGCGCCCACGCGTGTGGGTGCGGTCGAACGAACCTCGCGGGGCGCCGACCGCCGGCCTTGGCGGCGAGAGCCGGGTTCCACCCGATATTCCCACGCTGGTTCGCAGACGTAGAAGGGCTCCGTGCTCGGGCGGTCCTGGCGCCACGCTGACCCAGGGCCAGCCAGTAGCGCGTTGTTGGACCGCCGAAAATTCGCAGGAGATGCGACGATGAAACAAGCCGTACTACTCGGGGCGGCCGCCGCGGCCGCGCTATCGCTTGCCGCGTGCCAGAAGAAGCCTGCCGCTCCGGAAACGCCCGCCCCCGAAGCTGCGGCCGCGCCCGCGGCCGCTCCGGCTCCGGCCGTCCAGACCGCAAACGCAACTCCCGACGCCGAAGTCGCCGCCGGCCCCATCGACCCGGTTCCCGCCGCAATCGCCGCCGCGCCGCCGACGCCTGCGGCCAAGAAGGCAGGCGCGACCGAGGCGACCCAGGACGTCATCAACGGTGTGGCGCTTACCGACCTCTACCAGATCCAGGCCGGCAAGATCGCCGAGGCCAAGGCCCAGGCGCCGGCCGTAAAGGATTTTGCCAAGGCGATGGTCGTCGACCACACCGCCACGACCAATCAGATGAAGCACCTGTTCGTGGTCCTCAGTGTGAAGGTCCCGACAGAACTTGGTCCTCGCGGCCAGCGGATGATCGACGCCCTGAACGCGGCGCCCCCGGCGGAATTCGACAAGACCTACCTTAACCAGCAGCAAGCCGCCCAGGCGGCCGAACTCACCCTGCTGCGTGTCTATGCGGACGGCGGCGAAAGCACCGACATCAAGCCTGCCGCCGCAAAACGCATCCCCAAGGTCCAGGCAAGCCTCGACAAGGTCCACGAACTGCAGGCCGCAGAGCCGCAAGCGGCGCCACCACCAGGCTAGCCCTTCTTACGACCTTCAGCCGCAAGGCTCGGCGGGCGTGCTTCCGATGTTCAAAAAGATCGCGTCAGTCCTGTTTCGCGCCGAGCCTTAACCGACGCTCGGCGCGTCTCGTGGGGGGCGGGCCAACACGCATAACCGCCCCGCACCAGCCGCCGGTAGGCGTTACGCGCCTTGGCGCCGCAGGTGCTCGATGTCTGCAAGGAGGCCCGGACCCGTAGGGCGCCAGTTCAGCCGTTTGCGTGTCTCATGGCTCGACGCCGGGAGGTCGAGCATGGCGAACCCGGCCAGCCACCCGTAATGCGCGGGAGCCTCTTCGGGCGATATGGACGCCGTGGGCAGGCCCATGCGCCGGCCGATCGCCTCGGCGATGGCGCGCATCGGAACGCCTTCCTCCGCCACCGCGTGATATCGCGCGCCGCGTTCGCCGCGTTCGAGCGCCAGCCGATAGAGCCGCGCCGTATCGAGCCGGTGGGCCGCCGGCCAGCGGTTTTCGCCCGCGCCCACGTAGGTCGACACGCCTTTTTCCTGCGCCGAGGCGATCGCGTAGGTGATCAGGCCCTGCTTCTCCGTGTCGTGCACCTGGGGCAGGCGCACGACCGAGACATTGACGCCCTCGGCCGCGGCGGCTTCCGCCGCTTCTTCCGAGGCGGCGCGAGGAACCGCTGCGGCGCTCGCCGGGGGATCGTCCTCCTTGACAGGCTGGCCTTGACCGCCTGCGCTCATTCCCGTCCCCGACGTGACGAGGAGCGGCCGGTCTGTGCCCACCAGCGCCGAGGCCAGCGCTGCAATGACCTGTCGGTCGTCCTCGCAGTTCGCCAGATAGGTCGAGAAGTCGTGGTTGAAGGCCAGGTGGACCACCCCGTCCGAGCGCGCCGCGCCGCTTTTGAGGCTGTCCAGGTCCGCCAGCGACCCCTCGTGCGCCTCGGCTCCGGCCGCCGCCAGGGCCCGCGCGCCGGCCTCAGATCGCGTGAGGCCCAATACCTGATGTCCGGCCGCGATCAGGTCAGCCACGAGCGCCGACCCCACGAACCCGGTCGCCCCGGTCACAAACACACGCATCGCCAAATCTCCACGAGATCACATCATCGGCGACAACTATCGGAGCCTGGAGTATCCTGGTAAAGTAGTGATCATATCATGGTATAGAAGCTAACAGGATGAGCACGCTCTCAGCTAACGACCGGCGGCTGGGAACCTACCTCAAGGACCGCCGCGCAAGGCTGGACCCGGCGGCGTTCGGATTCCCGCCGGAGCGCCGTCGCACGCCCGGTCTTCGCCGCGAGGAGGTCGCCCAGCGGGCCAATATCAGCCCCACCTGGTACACCTGGCTTGAGCAGGGGCGCGGCGGCGCGGCGTCTGCCGACGTTCTCGAGCGCATAGCTCGCGCGCTGGTGCTGACCGAAGCCGAGCGCGAGCATCTCTTCCTGCTGGGCCTCGGCCGTCCCCCGGAGGTGCGCTATCGGCGAGACGAGGGGGTAACGCCGCGCCTGCAGCGGGTCCTCGATGCGCTGGAACCCTGTCCCGCTCTGATCCGCACCGCCACCTGGGACGTCGTCGCCTGGAACCGCGCGGCGACCGTCATGCTGATGGACTACGCCGCGGCGCCGGCGGAAGAACGCAATGTCCTGCGTTTCATGTTCCTCGATCCAAGGGTTCGCGAGGCCCACTACGACTGGGAGGGCGTGGCGCGCTTCGTGGTCAGCGCCTTCCGCGTCGATGCGGCTCGCGCCGGCGCGGCGGAGGAGGTGGCGCCGCTGGTGGATGAACTCAGCCGCCGCAGTCCGGAGTTCGCTGCGATGTGGCGAGAGAACGACGTCCTTAGCCACGGCGAAGGCGTCAAGCAGATGCGCCATCCGGTCCTTGGCCCCATCGCCTTCGAGTATTCCGCCTTCGCGGTAGACGCCCGGCCGGACCTCAGCCTGCTCGTCTATAATCCCGCGACACCGGCCGACGCCGGGAAGATCGCCTCGATGGTGAGATCAGCAACCGTCGAGGGTTGATCGTCCGACGCACGACGGCCTGGAATGTTGTTCTGGAGTAGCCATCCGTTCAAAGCTCGGCCTCAGCGGGGCGACAGACTTGCGAATAAGGCGGCGGGCAAGGGGCGACCTCTGTGTCTGGCTCGTCAGTTTTATAGGCGTTGTCGACTTAGCGCTTCGAGGTTCGCAGACCAGCTCGTGAAACCATAGGGCGGGAGGTCTCCGGCCGGCCGCAACTGGGCGTCTCGACGCCGAGCGCCGTGGCGCCCGGACGGAGCATGCAAGGGGTTGGCCGCGCCCCAACCAAGTAGTCCACCTGATAGGCCGCCCATCGCGGCTGCTCCAAGACGCGGGCTAATGGAGAATGGCTGCCCTTATGATTGCCTGTCCGCCGGAACTCTCAAATCCGGCCTCAGCCGCCGAGCGCGCGGTAGCGCGCGACCACGCCAGTCTTCTTGAGGTGTGGCCTTGGTCTATTCTGACGTCATTGAGCAATCCGTAGCGCCGGCGTTCCTGCTCGGAGCCGTGGCGAGCTTCCTCTCAGTGTTGAATTTGCGGTACAACCGGATAATCGACCAAAGGAATTTGATCAGCGCGTCCGAGCCAGACCAAGTTCTCCAAATGAAAAGGAAAATTCTTACGCGTCGGGCGAGGTTTCTAAATCGAGCAACGATCCTGGCGCTTATCAGCGCTGCATTGGCTGCAACGTTGATTGTGGCTTCGTTTTGCTACGCCTTGCTCGAAATTACCGAGCAACGTGGTCTTCCAGCGTTGTTCACGATCTCGCTGGTGTTTCTCGGCGTGGCATTCATCGATTTCAGTCGCGAGGTCGTCGCCTCGCGAAGTGAGTTCAAGGACTAGCAGATCTTCCGAGCCGTGCTCGGCTGACGCCGCTTTTTGGCGGTCCCGCGGCAATTTGGCGTGTCGCATCGGTGCGACGAGGGATCAGCCGGGCATGTGTGGCTCCCGGTTCGGCCGTTCACGTGGCGTCCCGCCGAGCGAACCTTACCCCCGGATTGGCTTCAGCCGAGATTGAGCGCACCGATAACAGGAAGAAGCCAGCCAAGGGAGGAACCGAGCGTGAGCGCCACATCCCCACGAGCGCCGGCGAAATACGGCGAGGTCTGCGAGGGACTGCGAGCTGAACTT
>NZ_DASXNL010000163.1:0-3531 GCF_036495085.1 Phenylobacterium sp.
GCGCTGAGGTCTACGGCGCAGCTTGGGCCCAGGCGAAGAACTCGCAGATGCGGGCGATGACGAAGTCGATCTCGCGGTCGGTATGGGTGGGATCGAGGGGAAGGCTGAGCAGGGAAGAGGCCAAGGCCTCAGCCACCGGAAAATCACCCACGTGCCAGCGACCGACATAACAAGGCTGCAGGTGCACCGGCGTCGGATAATGGATGTTGGTCCCTACCCCGTTCTCAGCCAGGTAGGCGATCAGCTCATCGCGGACACCCGGCGCGCGGACTGGGAAGACATGCCAGACCGGTTCGGCCCAGGCGCGTACGGCGGGAAGTTCGAGGCCCCGCACATTGGCCAGTCCCAGGAAGTATCGCAGCGCAAGCTGGCTTCGGCGCGCGTTCCAGGTGTCGAGATGTTCGAGCTTGGTCGAAAGGACCGCCGCTTGCAGCGGGTCCAGCCGCGAGTTCCGCCCGGCGACCTCGTGCCGGTACTTCTCGCGCGATCCATAGTTGGCGATCATCCGGGCCGCTTCGGCGGTGGCGGCGTCCGCCGTAACCAGCGCGCCGCCGTCGCCGAGCGCGCCGAGGTTCTTGGTGGGGTAGAAGCTGAAGGCCGCCGCATCGCCCAGCCCGCCGCAGCGCCGGCCCTTGTAACGCGCGCCGTGCGCCTGGCAGGCGTCTTCCAGGATTCGGATGTCGCGCCCGGCCGCAAGCGCCCTGAGGGCATCCATGTCGACGGGGTGGCCATAGAGGTGGACCGGGATGATCGCCCGTGTCCGTTCCGTGATCAACGCGGCTACCCGGCCCACGTCCATCAGGCCGGTGTCCGGCTCAACGTCGACCAGCACCTGGGTCGCGCCTACCTCGTCGACGGCAAGCGAGGTGGCGACGAAGGTGTGGGCCGGTACGATCACCTCATCACCCGACCCGATCCCCCAGGCCCTGAGAGCGATGACCAGCGCATCCAGGCCGTTGCCAAGGCCCACCATGTGGTCCGCGCCGCAAAACCCGGCGAAACGCGCCTCGAAGCCTGTGACCTCCGGGCCGCCGATCAGGCAGCCGGACTTCACCACCCGGCGCATGGCCAGTTCGATCTCCGGGCCCAGCGCCTGGGATGTGCGGCCAAGGTCCAGGTAAGGCACGGCTGCGACCGGTTCGTCGCCGGCGTCCCAGCGGACGAAATCGCCGAGGTCGCGGATGTAGTCGCCCTCGTCGTATTCGTCGGAGGCCAGCACGATCACCACGGAATCCTCAGAGAAATCGCTGAGGTCGCGCCAGCAGCCCGCGGGCACGACCGCGGCTTGCGAGGGCCGCGAAAGGCGCACGGTCTCGGTCACCCCGTTCTTGGAGATGCTCAGGCTGACGCTGCCGCGCAGGCACAGGAAGCACTGGCGCAGCGCCTTGTGGCCATGGGCGCCGCGGCTCTGGCCGGTTGGCACATCGCGAATGTAGTAGGCCCGGTGGACCGGGAAGCCGATGTGCGTGGAAACCTCGGCGACGCCTAAGATGCCGTTCGGCATCGGGATCGTCTGCAGCTCGACCAACCGCACGAGGCCTTCGACCGAGCCATCCTGCCCAGCAGCGATTTCCCGACCCTGCGGCGCCGATGCCATCCGAGCGTCCCCGAGCCGGAGCGGAGGCCACGGCGCAGCTTGCAAGCTAGATCTGGCGGGTTCGGAAAGGGTTAATACCGACGAAGCGCGACGTGTCCCCGCGCGAGCACGCTCTCGTGAAAAAGCCCCGGCCTTGCGGCCGGGGCTTTGTCCCTTTGTCAGGGACCATTCCCCCGCCGGAATTCAGAGCTAGGCGAGCGCCAGGGCGTGGCTGCGGCGGCGACGCAGCATCGCCCCCACGCCGCCGAAGCCGAGCAGCATCATCGCCCAGCTCGCAGGCTCAGGAACGCCGGCCTTCAGGAGGCTGCCCCCGGTGTAGGTGGCGGCGACGTTGCCGGTGGCGCCGCTCGTGCTGACGTCTGTGGTGAAGTAGATCTTGTTCCCGCCGACGGTGTTGTAGTCCAGCACCAGCGGGGCCGGGACTGCGTTATTGTTCGTGGCGACGAACGAGAAGCTCAACGGCGCGTAGGGCGTCCCGTTGCCGGGCAGGTTGATCACATAGTCGAAGTTGCCGAAGGCCGAGGCCTTATTGCTTCCGTTCGACTGGTCGCCGTTCAGGGTGAAGCCCGTGGGAAGACCCGAGATCGTAATGTCCGGGTTGCCGACCAGATCAAAGGTCAGCGCATGGTGGTTCCCGTCGGTTGCGGCATGGAAGAGTTCGCCTTGGTTGATCTGGACGAGGAAGTCCAAGGCGTTCGCATTCGTCGCGTCTTGGGTCACCGTCACCTGACCGAAGGATCCAGCCCCAAAGCTTTCGGATTGCGTGAACGTATAGACGGTGGCGCTGGCCATGCTGGCGGCGCCGAACGAGAGCGCCAAGCCAAGGGCTGCGCCGATGAGAGCAGTCTTCTTCATTAAAATCCCAGTCTCGTACCTAAGGCGGCGCCTTGGCCGCGATTGTTCCAAATTCAGTCTGTTCGAGTGCCCCCGTGCGAAGCGTCTCACTTCCGGACGGGCGCCAGTCATTCCGACCGACGTATTGCAAGAGGTGGGCCAGTCGTGGCCTGCCGCAGGACCTCGTCGATCACCGCGGGCTTGAGGCGCTCATATCGCCGATCTTCGTAAATAACTCGATACGCGATCGACCGAAATCGGTCTTCTGCGACTGCAGGCCGCGGCCGAACGATTGCCAACCTTCGCTTTTTGTCGAACGCTGGCCTCCTCGGTGGAGGCGCTGCGATGGCGAACGATTACACGCTCAGCTATCTGGCCGGCGGCTTCGCCCCAGTGTGGACAAGGGTTCTGGCGCTGGAGTCCGATGAGGCAGCCATCGAGACCGCGCGCAACCTGCTGGAGATCGAGGCCGGGCGTACGGAGGCCAGACCCCTTACCTTACTGGTGGGCTTGGGCGCCGAGGGCTCACACAACCGCTGGCTGGGCGCCTGGAGCTGGGATCCGAAAGAGCGCTGGCAGCCGGCCTAGCGCATCAGATAGGCGTAGATGTCCCGCATCGCCGCCAGGCCATCGGCCCGCTCCATTTCCATCAACCACAGCAGAAGCCGCGCCTTAACCCGGATGGCTGCCGGATCGAGGCAGGGCGTTGCGAAGATCAGCCTTTCAAGCGCAAAGCTGCGGTCCAAAAGCTGCTCACGCAGCCCCCCTTCAGCTTCGGGCATATGGTCGATCTGGCGTTCCAACTCGGCCCGTTGGGACTCCCAGGCCTCGAAGCGATGCGGGCCAATCATCGGAGCCGCGGCCGCTAACTCCGACTTCAAGACGGGCGGGGACGCTGCCGCGAACATCGCACGACGAGTAAGGTCGATGTGACCTTGGCTACCTTTACGCACGGCAGGCCTCCGGCCCAGGGAAGCCTTCCCTGCGCCCAAGCTGGATTGTGACGGTATTTCAGGTAATCTTCGGCGGATTTCGCCGACCAAGTCAACGGAAATCTGCAACTAGTCGGAGGAAATCGCCGAATGATCGTCCCTGCGCAG
>NZ_DASXNL010000164.1:0-6906 GCF_036495085.1 Phenylobacterium sp.
TGCCAAACGTCGAGTTGCACACCCATACCGAGATCGTCGGGATCGGCGGCGAACGTTCAAAGGGCGTCTCATCGATCACGTGCCGCAACCGCCAGACGGGCGAAACCAAGACCCGGGCGCTGCGCCACCTCTTCCTGTTCATTGGCGCTGAACCTAACGCCGACTGGCTGGAAGGCTGCGTCGAGACCGACGACAAGGGTTTCGTGGTGACGGGCGCTGCGGCGGCGCTTCCTCTGGAGACAGCCCTGCCCGGGGTTTTTGCTATTGGCGACGTTCGCGCCGGCTCGACAAAACGGGTGGCCGCCGCGGTCGGCGAGGGGGCCGCGGTGGTGGCGCAGATCCATGCCTACCTGGGCCGCCTGACGACGGCGGCTTAGACGGCGATCTTGTCGAAGAGGCCCGCGTTGTAGTCGCCGATGGCCTGGACGATTTCCTCGCGCGTGTTCATCACGAAGGGACCGTGGGCGACTACGGGTTCGCCGATCGGCTCTGCGTGGCCGAACACGACGACGGCATCCGTCGCGCCTTCGATTTCTACCGTGTCGTCCTCGAGGTCGAGTTCGGCAAGATGCCAGGCGCTCGCGGCGAGGCCGTTCACTTTCACCTCACCCGAGACGACGTAGAGGAAGACATTGCGGCCGGCGAGGGAGCCGAATCCCGCCCGGCCACCGGCCTTGAGGTCGATGGTGGTCATGAAGACCCCGGTCAGCGAGGTGATCGGACCGTTGTAGCCGCTCCAGGCGCCGGAAATCAGGTGGACGAGCGCAGCGCCCTGATCGACCGGGATGGCGGGTATCTGATCGGCCTGCAGGCCGACATAGCGCGGCGCGGTCATCTTAAGGCGGCCGGGCAGGTTAACCCAGAGCTGCAACAGCTCCAGTCGCCCGCCCGATCGCAGGAAGTCTTCGGGCGAGACTTCCGCATGCACGATTCCAGAGCCCGCGGTCATCCACTGCACGCCGCCCGCCTTGATCACGCTCTCGTGGCCAGCGGAGTCGCGATGGGCCAGCTCACCATCCATTACGAACGTCACGGTCTCGAAGCCGCGGTGTGGGTGCGGTCCGAACGGCAGGCCGCGGTTGTTGGGTCCGTAGGTCTGCGGACCGTGGTGGTTCAGGAAGAGGAACGGGTCAACCTGCTGCAGGCCTGGCCCCGGAACTGGGCGGCGGGTGATCAGGTCGCCGATGTCGTCACGGGCGGCCGGGTGCAAGGCTTTGACGGTCTTGAAGGGCATGGCGTCCATATAGGCGGTTCCCGCCGCGCGCGAAGCCGGATGCTGCAGGTTGTGAACCGCAGATAACGACGACCTCAGACCTCGTTCAGCGGCCGGGCCCCCTAATCGGTCCATCAGCGGCGCCGAAAGCTCCGCGCTAGACATGGACTGGAGAATGACATGAAGGTCGCCACGATTTCCGGCGCTGTGATCGCCGCCCTGGTGGCCGGCGCCGTCGCCACCCCCAGCTTCGCCCAACCTTATGGCTACGCCGGCGACTGCCGCGCGGACCAACGCAGTAACACCGCGGCGGGCACGATCATCGGCGGAATCGCTGGAGCCGTGCTGGGGTCGAACCTCGCCGCTCACCACGGCGGCCGCTCCGGCGGAGCCGCCATCGGGGCCGTCACCGGCGCTGTGCTCGGCAACGCTATCGGACGCAGCTCTGGCCAGGCCTGCGGCTTCCAAGAAGGTTATGGCGCCATCTATCACGCGCCGGTCTACGGCAGCGGCTACTACGCCCAGCCGGCCTACGGCTACACCCAGCCGGCCTACGGCTACGAGGCCCGCGGCTACGACGCCCGCTACGTCTCCAACGCCTACGACCGCTCGCACGATGGCCGCAGCGATTGGCGCGCGCACGGCCGCTGATCACAACAAGGCCTGGCCCGGAAAGTGGCCGCATTCCCGCGGGAGTGCGGCCATCGTCGTTTCGGGGCGCCTTGCGAACGGCGCTCCGGTGGAGTCAAGAAGGCGGCATGGATCGGCTCTTCTTCGACCTGCGTGCGACCCACAACCCGCACCGCTGGTTCATGCCGCTGACGCCCGACGTCTGCGTAGGATCGGGCGAGAACCTCTTCATGTTCGGAGGCGTCGGGCTGGCCTCGGCGATCGCGGCCATGGAGCGGACGTCAGGGCGCCCAGTGATCTGGGCGACGGCGCAGTACCTCTCCTACGCCCGCCCGCCCAGCGTTGTGGACCTCGACGTTTGGACGCCGGCCGTTGGCAAGCACAACACCCAGGCCCGCGTGATCGGACACGTCGAGGATAAGGAGATCTTCACGGTCAACGCCGCGCTCGGGCTGCGGCCGAGCGAGCTTTCGCGCCAGTGGCTCGCGATGCCCGACGCGCCCCGTCCGGAGGACTGTGCGCCGGCGGAACATTGGCGAGGCTCCGGCCGCGGCCTTCACAACCGCATCGAGGTCAGGGTCGCCAAAGGCCGCTATGGCGCTGACCGGGACGGCAACCCCGAGGCTGACGGGCGCCTGCTGCTCTGGATCCGGCCGCGCGAGCGGTTCGCCATAGACGCCTCGATGCTGGCGGTCATGGCAGACTTCGTACCTTCCGGTATCGGCAACGCCATCGGCAAGAACGCCGGCGGCAACAGCCTGGACAACACCTTGCGCGTGCGCCGGATCGTGCCCACCGAGTGGGTGCTCTGCGACATCCGCATCCTGGGTGTTCATGGCGGCTTCGGCCACGGGGCGATGTACCTGTTCGCCCAGGACGGAGAGCTTATGGCCACCGCCAGCCAGTCGGTGATCGTTCGCGTGCGCGAGGGACCCGAGGACCGCTAGAAAAACTCCGCCGTCACGACCGGCCCTTCGTCCAGATCATGGACAGGATCTGCCAGCTTCCTCGGTTGCGCGCACCCGTCAGTTCCGCGCTGGAATGATAACGGGCAGGGTCTCGTAACCTTTCACGAAGGTCGAGTAGACCCGCTTGGGCTCGCCCACCACTTCGATAGCCGGGAAGCGCTTGAGGATTTCTTCCCAGATGATCTTCAGTTGCAGTTCAGCCAGGCGGTTGCCCACGCAGCGGTGGATCCCGAAGCCGAATGAGACATGGGTGCGCGGCCGCTCGCGGTCGATGATGTATTCGTTGGGCCGCTCGATCACCTCGTCGTCGCGGTTGCCCGAGACGTACCACATGATGACCTTGTCCCCCTTCTTGATCTGCTTGCCCTGGAACTCGAAATCCTGCAGCGCGCGGCGGCGCATGTGAGCGAGGGGGGTTTGCCAGCGGATGGTCTCGGAGACCATCGAGGGTATCAGCTCGGGATTGGCGCGCAGCTTGGCGTACTGATCGGGGTTTCGGTTCAGGGCCAGGATCGAGCCGGAGATCGTGTTGCGTGTCGTGTCGTTGCCGCCAACCGTCAGGAGCACGATATTCCCGAAGTACTCGCGCGGCTCCATGTTCCGGGTCGCCTCGCCGTGCGCCAGCATCGAGACAAGGTCCCCGGTAGGGTCGGCGTTGACCCGCTCGTTCCAGAGGTTCGTGAAGTACGAGTGATATTCGACGAAGATCTGCATCTTCTGCTCGATGGAGTCGATCAGACCTTGGCCGGGGACGGCGGTGACCACGTCGGACCAGTAGATCAGCCGGCGGCGATCCTCCTGCGGCATGCCGAAGAGGGTGGCCAGCGTCATGCCGGTCAGTTCCTTGGAGACCTTGTCGACCCAGTCGAACTCTTCGCCGATCGGCAGGTTGTCTAGGATCGTGGCCGCTCGCTCGCGGATCAGGGGCTCCATGACCTGCAGGCTGGTCGGCGAGACGGCGGGGCTTACGGTCTTGCGCTGCACATCATGGCGGGGCGGGTCCATGGCGATGAACATCGGCAGTGGCCCGTCGCCTTGCGTTTGCTCGGCGATGGTGATGCCGCCTTCGGAGGAGAACACCTGGTGATTGGTGTCGACCGCCATGATGTCGGTGTATTTTGTGATCGACCAGTACGGTCCAAACTCGTGTTCGGCGGTGTGGTGCACCGGATCTTCTTTGCGCAGCCGCTCGAAGATCGGCCACATCGCGTCGGCCTGGAAGAGCGCCGGCTGGGCCGGGTTCAGCAACTCCAGCGGCGTCGAATAGGCCGCTTCCCGGGCTTCGGCGAGGTTCGCCAGATTACCGTCCGCCATGGTGCGTCCTCCTGATTTGAGCATTGCATAGATCGCAACGTGACGCTGGCGTCAACTTTGTTCCGGACTGGAGGCGGACACAGCCGCGTGAGACAAGCGCGGCATGCCGATGCTCCTCACCATCGATGACCCTGGCGACCCGCGGCTCGCCGACTACCGGGAGGTCCGTGAGCGGGACATGATCGGCCGCCGGGGCGTGTTCATCGCCGAAGGCGTTGTGGTGCTCGAGAAGCTGATCGCCGCTGGTCGCCACCCGATCCGTTCTGTGCTTGTGGCCGAAAAGCGGGCTGCGACGCTGGCGTCGCTGTTCGCCGGGCTGGATGACGATACCTGCGTCTATGTTGCCGGCCAGGCGGTGATGGACGCCGTCGTCGGCTTTCCGATCCACCGCGGGGTGCTGGCGGCGGGGACGCGGGCAGAACCGGACCTGGCGAGCTTGCTGGCCGACCTGCCTGAGAGGGCGCTGGTCGTGGGGCTGGTGGGCATAGCCAATCACGACAACATGGGTGGCCTGTTTCGCAACGCCGCCGCGTTTGGAGCCGACGCCGTCGTGCTGGACGCCAGCTGTTGCGACCCCCTTTATCGAAAGGCGATCCGGGTTTCGGTAGGCGCGGCCCTGACCACGCCCTTCGCGAGAGGCGGGGCGGGGGCCGACCTTGTGGCCGCGCTCGAAAAGGCCGGTTTCTCCATCGTCGCGCTTTCGCCGGCCGGCGGCGCGACACTAGCCGACCTCAAGCCCGCCAAGCGGACCGCGGTGCTCTTTGGCGCAGAAGGCCCGGGGCTGCCGGTCGCGGTGCTCTCACGCACCTGCACCGTGCGCATCGAGATGGCCGGCGGTTTCGATTCCCTGAATGTCGCGACGGCCAGCGGCATCGTCCTGCACCGGGTCGCCGCGATGGAGCGCCTGGCCGAGGATCCCTAGAGGCCTTTCTTAACCCGGGTGGAAGACAGTCGACCAACAAACGTGGAAACCATCCCTGGGGGGATGCATGGCTGGCGCAGGTCGCCTGAAGACACCCAAAGGCCTGGAGCAGTCCGGGCCCGTGTTCGACCGGGCACGGCGCCTGGCCAGGACGCTGTTCGGCGACGTCGAAGCCTCAGTGGTGCTTGTGAACCAAGGGGCCGCCTGGCGCAGCCATGATCCGGACAGCGCCCTGCCGAAGGATGCGCCGGTCGCGCAGATCGCCATCGAGGCGGGCCGCCTCTTCTGGCTCGCTGACGCGACCCAGGACCCCAGGTTCCGTGACCGTCCAAGGGTCACGGGTGCGCCGCATGTTCGCTTCTACGTCGCCGCGCCCATCCGCCTGGAAGACGGCTCGATCCCGGGCGTGTTGGCGGTCGCCGGTTGTATGCCCCGGACCTTCGAAGCGGAACTCGCCGGGCGCCTGCAAGATCTCGCCGACTTCGTGGCCGACGAGTGGAGCCGGCTCCAGTCCCAGATCGCCCGCGAAGCGGCTCGCCGCGAGAGCGACGTGGCCCAGAAGATCGTGGCCCAGATCATCCAGACCGCGCCTATCTCGCTGCTGATGACCGATCGGCTGATGCGGGTCGTGTCCGCTAGCCCGCGCTGGATCGAGAGCCGTCAACTCGTGGGCCAGGAAGTCATCGGCCGCTCCCTCTACGATCTGTTCCCGAACACCCACGGGCAGTGGCGCGATGTCTACGAACAATGCCTGGCCGGCGAGGCTGTGCGGGCTGACAAAGTGGAACTGGTCCGCAAGGACGGCTCCGTCGTTTGGTTGCAGGTGGAGCTGACGCCCTGGCGCGGCGCGGCCAGCGAGATCGGTGGCCTCATCATCACCTCCCATGACGTGACCGAAATGGTCGAGGCCCTGGAGCGAACCGAGCGCTCAGAAGAACGGCTGCGGCTGGCCATGGAGATCGCCGACATCCATGTCTGGGAGCTCGACTATCGGCGCCGTGAGCTGATCAAGGTGGGCGCTGAAGACACCTTCTTCAGCGAGCCGATGACCTACGAGACACTCTATCGCAATATCTGGGACACCATCGATCCGCGCGATCTCGACCGGGCCATGGAGCAGTGGGGCCGCCACGTGGAAGAGGGCGTTCCTTTCCGGCCTGAGTACCGGGTGAAGCGGACGGACGGCAAGGAGGTCTGGGCGCAAGGCGCTGTCCGCTTCCTGCAGGATGGCGATGGCAAGCCCCTGCGCATGATTGGAGCGCTGCAGAATATCACCGAGCGCAAGGCCTCCGAGCGCGCGCTCGTCGATGCCAAGGATGAGGCGGAGAGCGCCACGCGGGCCAAGAGCGCCTTCCTGGCGACCATGAGCCATGAGATCCGCACGCCTCTGAACGGGGTCCTGGGCATGGCCCAGGCCATGGCCATGAGCGATCTGGCTGAACACCAGCGCGAACGACTGGATGTGATCCGTCAATCCGGCGAAAGCCTGCTTGCGATCCTCAACGACGTGCTCGATCTCTCCAAGATCGAGGCGGGCAAGCTGGAGCTTGAGCAGGCGGAATTCGACATCGCCGAGCTGTCACGCGGCGCATTGGCCGCCTTTACCGCGACCGCCCAGTCAAAGGGCCTCGCCTTCGAGCTGAAGGTCGCTCGCGGCGCGCGCGGGGTCTATCGGGGAGATAGCGTGCGGGTCCGGCAGATCCTTTACAACCTGGTCTCGAACGCACTGAAGTTCACGGAAACAGGCGGCGTGAAGGTGGCGGTGAGCCGGCGCAACAAGCGGCTCGTGCTGAGCGTCGCCGACACCGGTATCGGCGTCGCCCCCGACAAGCTGAACGGCCTATTCCAGAAGTTCGAGC
>NZ_DASXNL010000165.1:0-1910 GCF_036495085.1 Phenylobacterium sp.
CGGCGAACCAGTTCGAGCACCGGGTGCGCCACCGGCTCCAGCAGCGATGCGGGCACCCCCGGCGGCAGGGGTACCCCCAGCGCGTCGCGATATCGGGCGGCGTCTTCGGCGGCAATCAGGCGGCGTTCGCCGGCGATGCGGACTTCGAGCAGGCGCCGGGTGCGGACCAGACGGTCGGCTTGTGCGATGAGATCGGGCGAAGCAACGCGGCGCGTGAGTTCGTCGCGGGACAGGTCGCCGAGGCGCAGGCAAAGGTCGTGGAGGCCGTCGGCGGAATGGGCGCGGTAGTTTTCTGCCAGGCACTGGGCGGTTTCTTCCACCTCGGCGATGACGCCGGCGTCGAGCAGTTCGCGCAGATCCGCTTCGCCCAGGATCTCGCGCAGCTGATCCTGGTCGATGGTGAGCGCCTGGGCGCGGCGCTCGGCCAGTGGCGCGTCGCCGTCGTAGACGAAGTTGGCCACGTAGCTGAAGAGCAGAGACGACGCGAACGGCGACGGCTTGCGGGTATCGGCCACGTGAACGCGGAGCTGGCGCTGCTCGATGGCCCGCAACGTTTCGAGCAGGGCCGGCATGTCAAACACATCGCGCAGGCACTCGCGGTAGGTCTCGAGCAGCAGCGGGAAGGAAGGATAGCGGGAGGCGACGCTCAACAGGTCGTAGGACCGCTTGCGCAATTGCCACAGGGCTGAGCGGGCATCGGGGCGTCGGCGCGGCAGCAGTAGTGCGCGCCCGGCGGCTTCGCGGAATCGGCCGGCAAAGAGCGCCGTGGAGCCGAGTTGGCGGAGTACGAGGTCGCTGGCTTCGGCCGCCTCGACGAGGAACCAGTCCGGGTCGGGCGGCGCATCGGTATCGGGAAAGCGCAGGACGAAGCCGTCATCTCCCCAGAGGGTCTCGACGTCCGCTCCGCCGGCCGCGTGGATGCGGGCCGCGACGGCCATGGCCCAGGGAATGTGAATGCGGTTCCCAAAGGGGGTGAGGACACACACGCGCCAGTCGCCCAGCTCATCGCGGCAGCGCTCGATGACGATGGTGCGGTCATCCGGAACCGAGCCCGTGGCGGCTTGCTGGTCGGAGAGGAGCTGGAGGAGATTGTCGGCGGCCCCGGGGTCCAGATCGTGCTCGGTGACGAGGCGGGTCATGGCTGCCGCGGGCGGCATCTCGCGCAGTTCGCGGACCAGGGCCCCGATGCGTCGGCCGAACTCGAGGGGGCGGCCGGGGCCGTCTCCCTTCCAGAACGGCATCTTGCCTGGTTCGCCCGGGGCCGGTTCTACCAGCACCCGATCGTGGGTGATGTCGACGATGCGCCAGGTCGAGGCGCCGAGGATGAAGGTCTCGTTGGTGTGGCTCTCGAAAACCATTTCCTCGTCCAGCTCTCCCACGCGCACCGACTTGCCATCGGTGTGGGCGAGGAAGACTCCGTACATCCCCCGGTCAGGAATGGTGCCGGCGTTCAGGATGGCCAGCCGGCCGGCCCCTTCGCGCGCCGTGACCACATTGCGAATGCGATCCCAGATCAGGCGCGGGCGCAGTTCGGCAAACTCATCGGAGGGATAGCGGCCGCTGAGCAGGTCGAGGACCCCTTCGAATGCGGAGCGGGTGAGTTCGGCGAACGGAGCGGAGCGGCGCACCAGGTCGAACAGGGATTCGACCGAGACTTCGAGTCCGGGTTCAGAATCGGTCTGGTCAGGGTCGGCCTGTTCTGGGGCTTTTCGGGATTTCGTTCGCCGGGCGGGTAAAGCTCTCTGCGGCGGACTGGCTACCGTGGCCACCAATTGCTGGGCCAGGACATCGAGGGGATTGCGAGGATAGCGCGTGGACTCGATGTGGCCGTCGTGCATGGCGCGGGTGACGGCGGCGCAGGCTACCAGGTCGGCCCGATACTTGGGAAACAGGACACCTTCGCTGACGGC
>NZ_DASXNL010000166.1:0-5185 GCF_036495085.1 Phenylobacterium sp.
CTTCTTGCGCGGCGACGGATAGCCGGCGCGCCCGGCGAAGAAGTTGCCGTAGGCCTTGTCGAGATCGCGCAGGGCCTGCTGTTGGCAGGTCTGCGAGACGGCGGCGATCCAGTCGTAGTCAGCCCGCAGGGCGGTCAGCTCGCCGGCCTGGGCGACGTAGGTGAGTTTCGATCCGGTCTGCCGCTCGAACCGGCGCCCCCAGTCGCGGCGTTGTTCGAGGGCGAGATTGTAGATCAGGCGGCAGACCCCCGCGAACTGCCGGAACCGCCCCTCTTGCTCGCAGCTCGGGGCCAATTTGTAGCGGAAGCCGCGATGGATCATCGCCTCGAATCTACAGGCGTCACCGTGCTGTTCAACCCCGGAGAAGCGGCCGCCGGCCGCGCTCGCTTACCTCCCCGCCCGGAAGGACGGGGTTTCTCGCGAGGGACTCGATGAATCGCCAAGCTCGCGAAGGCAATGCGGCGCGGGCTTGCGGACATAGCGAGGCCTCTCGACAGCCGCGCTCAGCCGCGCTCCTATCGCAGGGGCGGAGGCGGCTTTGATGTCGAGCTGGAAGGATCCGGAGATCGCGGGCGTTCGAGCGCTGCTCGCCTCGCGTCAGCCTGCGCCGGGCGCGCCGGCGCCGACCTATGTCGAGCGGCGCGCAGCCATGGACGCCTTCGGAGAATTGGGATCGCTCCCGCCGGGCTGCCTGCACGAGCCGCTGAGCGCGAACGCGGTCAAGTGCGAGCGGATAGTTCCGGCCGGCGCACTCGACGGGCGGAGCCTCCTCTACCTGCACGGGGGCGCTTACGTCGGCGGAAGCCCGCGGAGCCATCGACCGCTGGTCGCGAGGCTGGCGGATGCCGCCAGGGCCACGGCGATTGTCGCGGACTATCGACTGGGGCCGGAACATCCGGGTCCCGCAGCGCTGGACGATGCGCTGGCGGTCTATCGCTGGATGCTCGACGAGGGGGCCGAACCGGAACGCCTGGTGGTCGCCGGTGACTCGGCGGGCGGCGGCCTCACGTTGGCCTTGGCCCTGGCCTTGAAGCACGAGGCCCTTCCGCAGCCGGCCGGCTTGTTCGTGATCAGCCCCTGGGCCGACTTGACGCAGTCGCACGAAACCTACCGGAGCAAGGCCGGCGACGATCCGATGATCGCCAAGGACCGGCTGGACGAGAGTGCGGCCGCCTATCTCGGTGGGCTCGATCCGCGTGACTGGCGAGCCTCGCCGGTGTTCGGCGACTTTGCGGGTGTGGCGCCGATGCTGATCCAGGTCGGCTCGGAGGAGGCGCTGCTGGGCGACAGCCTGATGGTGGCGGAGCGGGCCGGCCACGCCCGCGTCGAGGTCCGCCTGGAGGTCTGGCCCGAGATGATCCACGTCTGGCACGCCTTCGGCGGCCAGCTGAACGCCGCGAGGCGGGCGATCGCCGTGGCGGGCGGCTGGATGGACGAGAAATTGTGCGGATGACGGCCTTTAATCCAATCTGCGCCGGACGGGCGGCGTTGCGCCCCTGTCATCGAAGGTGGGGGGTATTCCACGCGAAGACGAAAACCTGCGCCCTGGCGTTTGCGGCGGCCGCCGCCCTGCTGGTCCCCAGCTCCGCCGCCCAAGCCGAATGCAAACTCCAGAAGGTCGGCGAAGTCCCGGTCACCATGGAGGGCTTACGCGCGGTGGTGAGCGTGAAGATCAACGGCCATGACGCAAAGCTCTTCGTCGACACCGGCGCTTTCTTCAGCACCGTGTCCGACGAGGCGGCCAAGGCGTTCGCCATGCGGCCCACGGTGGCGCCCTTCGGGCTTGAGATCCGTGGGGTCGGCGGGGCCTCCCGCGACGCACGCGCGGTCAAGGCCGACGAGTTCACCTTCGCCAACGCCGGCTTCCGCAATATAGAATTCCTGGTGGGCGGCCGTGTCGGCCGCGGCGAGATTGCAGGCCTGGTCGGGGAGAACATCTTCGGCCCGTTCGATGTCGAATACGATTTCGCCAACGGCGCGATCCGGTTCTTCAAGCCGGAAGGCTGCGGCGATGCAAACCTTGCCTACTGGTCCGCGGGTCAGGCGCTGTCGCGGACCCGCCTCGACGTACCTGGGCGATTCCTACAGCAGATCAACACGACGGCGGAGGTCGATGGACATACGATACGGGTGACGTTGGACAGCGGCGCCCCCTTGTCGACTCTCAACCGCAACGCCGCGAGCCGCGCGGGCGTGCAGATTTCCTCGGAGGGCGTAGTGGCCGCAGGGATCGGTCACGGCATCTATGGCCAGGGCTATGAAACCTTTCTGGCGCCGTTCGCCAGTTTCAAGATCGGCGATGAGGAGATCAAGAACACTCGGCTGCGGATCGCCGACATGCGCCTGGGCGACAGCGACATGCTGCTGGGCATGGACTTCTT
This sequence comes from Phenylobacterium sp., assembly GCF_036495085.1. Taxonomy (GTDB): domain Bacteria; phylum Pseudomonadota; class Alphaproteobacteria; order Caulobacterales; family Caulobacteraceae; genus Phenylobacterium. The sequence continues at coordinate 2,382 of NZ_DASXNL010000166.1, forward strand.
TCTTTCGCACCGGATCCTGGTCTCCAGCAGCCAGCACAGGCTCTACTTCACCTACAACGGCGGTCCGGTGTTCCGCCTGGACCAGGCCTCGCAACGGCAGGCGCAGGCTGCCGCATCGGCAGCTCCCGCTGCGCCCGATGTCGCACCCGGCATCGCCGTAGCGACCGCGACGGCCCCGGCGGCCACACCAGCTACGGGCGAAGAACCCAAGACCGCGGCGGACTTCGCGCGGCGGGCCTCGGCGTTCGCGGCGCGGCGTGAATACCAGCCGGCGATCGACGACTACGGCCGCGCCATCGCGTTGGAGCCCGACAACGCCAGGCATTACCGCGCCCGCGCAATGGTGCGCCTGGCGGCGCGCCAGCCGGTGCTCGCGATGGCCGATCTCGACGAGTCTCTCAAGCGCGAGCCGAACGATCCTGAAGCGTTGATGACGCGCGGCGAGCTATATTTGACGACCCGCGATCCGGCGCGGGCGAAGGTCGATTTCGATGCGGCGATGAAACTGGCTCCGGGTAATACGAACCTCGTCCAGCAGGCGGGCGTCGCCTTTGCGCGGGCGGGCTTCTACGAAGACGCCATCCGCCAGATGGACACCTGGATCGCCGCCCATCCGAAAGATGAGGATCTGCCCGCAGCTTTGGCAGCGCGCTGCTACGCGCGCGCCGCTTGGGGTAAGGAGCTCGACATCGCCCTGGCCGACTGCGATGTGGCGATGCGAAAGGACAAGACCTCCTTGACCATGCAGACGCGCGGTCTCGTGCTGCTGCGGATGGACAAGCTGGACGAGGCGATCGCCCAGTACACAGCCGCGATCAAGGCCCAGCCGCGTGCGGCCCGTGCCCTCTACGGACGCGGATTGGCGGAACTGAAGAAAGGGCAGAAGGCGGAGGGCGACGCAGATCTGGCTGCGGCGCTGGCCATCGCGCCGGGCCTGACGGCGGAGTACCGTCGGCTGGGCCTCGCACCGGACCGGGCGCCTGCCAAGTCCTGAGGGTCAGGTCTCGCCCGCCCGAATCTGGCGGGCGCTGAAGACCATCTCTTCGTTTTGACGGATTCTTCGGCGGCTACTTCCTTGGCGCGTAGATCGCCGAGAGCAGATCCGGGGTCCCCTCGATACGCTCAAGGCGCGGGTAACGCAGGCCCCCGTGGTAGTCGACCGCGAAGGTGCGGTAGTGGTCGCCCGTCTTGACCAGCAAGTTGAGCGGCGGGCCGCCTTTCTTGGCCTCGGTGATGGCTTCCTTCAACCGATCGGCGTCATAGGCGATACCGTTGACAGCAAGTAGCCTGCCGCCCACGGCCATTCCCGCCTTGAAGGCCGGGCCTTCCCATTGGACAGCCGTGATGTCGGCCTCGCGTCCCAGAGTCAGGCCGAGTGAATAGGTCAGGTCCGTCATATGGCGACGGCTCTCGGCCGACTTGAAGTAGTCGGTAGGTGTTTCGGTGTAGACCAGCTTCCAGCCGCTGCGCGCCAAGCCGTCCAGCGGCGGCTTCGGGGCGACTTGGTTTATCCGCTCGTTGAGGAACGTGGCCCAGTCGTAGGGTTCGACCTTGTTCAGGGCCGCGACCACGTCGTCAAAGGTGTAGGTCACCGGCGTCCAGCTGCCGTTCTCCACGCCGAAGAACGCCTTGGCGAAATCATCGAGGGAGCGTTTCCCCCCCGACTTCTCACGAATCAGAGTGTCGGCGTCGAGCCAGACAAGCTGGCCTTCCGAATAGTAGTCCTCGCTGCGCTGGAAGCTGGTCCACGGGATCGGCCGGCGTGAGGCGATGACCGGATCATCGGTGGTGTCCTCGACTGGGCGCCATTCGCGGCCGACGCGGTTGGCGTACGTCGCCGCGGTGGCGGCCAGCGCATCGAGCGCCTCCTGCCGGCTCAAGAGGCCCGAGCGGCCGGAAAGCACAAAGCCCCAGTACTGGGTCTGGCCCTCGTAGACCCAGAGCAAAGATCCCCGCATCGGCACATTGAGGTTCGGAGTCCACAGGTCGGCCGGCCGGCGGAACTTGCCGTTCCAGGAGTGGGTGAACTCATGGGGGAGCAGATCGCGCGACGCAGCCGTCTTGGACCAACCGGTGAAATAGTCGGGAACTGTCCCGTCCTCGCTGGAACGATGATGCTCCAGACCCGATCCGCCCATCCGGTCAGAGAGCGAGAACAGGAAGTCATAGTGATTGTAGTGATGCGAGCCGTAGAGCCTGTAGGCTTGTTGGACGAGCGCCTTATGCTTTTCGATCTGGTCGGGTGTGGCCTCCAGCAACTCCGGGCGGTCAGCGATCACGTCGAGCCGGACCGGGGCTGCTGCGCCGGGGTCGAGTTCGATCTGGCGCGCGTAGCGCCCCGCGATCATTGGGGAGTCGGCCAGGGTCTCGAAATCGACCGCCTTGAAGCGGGTGACGCCACCTTCCACGCTGGCGGTCTCCAGGGCTGAGTAATTGGTCCAGCCCTCAGGGAAGCGGACGCTCGGCTCGATCTGAATCTGACGGGTGAAGTAACCGGCCGGGTACATGGCCAGAGTGATCCATTGGAGGCTGAGCATCTCCGGTGTCATGACGATCCGGCCCTGGTCGCCGGTGGTCGGGGAGAGAAAGTCGAAGTCGATGTCGATGCTCGATGCGCCCTGCGGCACGTCCAGGTGGAAGGCGTAGACGTCGACCGGGTCTCGCATCCAGGGGATGGCCCTGCCGTTGGCGCTGAAGCTGATGCCGCCAACGTTTTTGATCGGGCCGTTCGCGGCGTGATTGCCGGGCAGCCACTGCGGATAGAGCACTGTCAGCGGCCCGGATTTGGCGACCGGGATCGACTC
>NZ_DASXNL010000167.1:0-15506 GCF_036495085.1 Phenylobacterium sp.
CCGCCAAGTCGCCGGGCGGGGCCCCGGTGACGCTCGACCCGAAGCTGGACGTCGTGGCGAAATCCAAGGGCCCGATCGTCACCACGATCGACGAGTTCTACAAGGTCGGGCCCGGCCCTTCTTCGTCGCACACGATCGGGCCGATGCGGATCACCTACGATTTCTATCAGCGCTGCACGAAGCTGCCTGCGGACGTACAGGCGAAGGCCACCGCGATGAAGGTGAACCTCTTCGGTAGCTTGAGCGCCACCGGCAAGGGTCACGGGACGGAGCGCGCGGCGCTGGCCGGGATTGTCGGCAAGGAGCCTGCGACGGTCGATCCCGCCTTCCTCGACAGCCTGGCGGCCAATCCGAACCAGGTGTTTCCCGTGAAGCTGGGAACCTCGACCTTCAACGTCTCGCTCAAGGACATCGTCTACGACGCCACCAAGGGCAATTTTCCCCACCCCAACACGATGACATGCAGGCTGTTGGGCGGCGACCAGGTGCTGCTCGAACAGGAGTACTACTCCGTCGGCGGCGGCTTCATTGAATGGAAGGGCTACACGCCGCCCAAGAAGGGCGCGCCCAAATACCCCTATCAGACGATCAAGGAAGTCATCGATCACTGCAACCGGGACAAGATTTCCATCGCGCAGTTGGCGATGGCCAACGAAGTCGCCGTCTCGGGCAAGAGCGAGGCTGAGATCAACGCCTTCTGCGACAAGATCCTGGGCGCCATGCGCGCAACGGTGAAGACCGGCTTGGCGGCGCCGACCACGACCCTGCCGGGGCCGATCAAGCTGAAGACCAAGGCGCATGACGTCTACCAGAACTCGTTGAAGCAGGAGGGGACCGCGCGCAAGGCCATCGGCCTCGTCTCAGCCTACGCGCTCGCGGGCTCGGAGGAGAACGCCCGCGGCCATCTGGTGATCACCGCGCCCACCGGCGGCTCGGCCGGCGTCATGCCGGCGGTCATCGTTTCCCTCGGTCCGGAGGGCGCGAAGCTGCCTGAGGACAAGATCCGCGAGGGGCTGATGACCGCCGCGCTGATCGGTTACCTGTGCAAGCACAACGCGACCCTGTCGGCCGCTGAAGGCGGGTGCCAGGCCGAGATCGGCGTGGCCTCGTCCATGGGTGCGGCGTGCATCGCGCAGGCTTACGGCGAGCCGCCGCAGGTGGCCGCGAACGCTGCCGAAGGGGCGCTCGAGCACCACCTGGGCATGACCTGCGACCCCGTGGCGGGTTATGTCCAGGTTCCCTGCATCGAGCGCTGCGCCTTCGGGGCGGTGAAGTCCTGGACCGGCTACCTGATCGCCAAGAACGAAATCCCGGTGAATCGGCGGGTGGACTTCGACAGCACCGTGAACGCCATGGCGCTGACAGCCAAGGAGATGAATTCCAAATACAAGGAGACCTCCGAGGGCGGCCTCGCCGTCTCCGTAACCCTCTGTTGAGGCGACGCCGGTGGTCCAGACCGGCGAAAAAGGGCGCGAGCCCGGGTCGCGTGATCGCCGTCGCGCCGCTGATCTGCTCGGTGTTCTAATTGCATCAGGACGTCATGCGCGCGGCGCCGGCGGTGGCGGCGCCGCAGCTCAGCGAGGCATCAACGGTCGGCTTCGCCCGCGCGTCGGGCTTTCAGTTGCGGTCGCTGCCCTGACAACCGTCTTCACGACCGCCGCCCATGCGCAGGCTCCCGCGCGGCCGGCCACGCCTGCCGAACTGGAACAGCAAGTCACGGTGCTGCAGGAGCAGCTTCGCACCATCCAGGAACAGCAAAAGACCCTGACACAGACGCTGGACCGGTTGCAGCAGCAGTTGGCTAGTCAGCCTGTTCCAACGGCCGCGCAACCCGCGCCGCAGCCGCCAGCCGCTACACCAGCTCCGCAGGTGGCGCTCGCAGCGCCGCCCGTCGCGAAAGAGTCGGATGGTTCAATCACGGAGAAGGTTGCCGAACGCTACCAGGATGGGATCGTCATCTGGCAGACACCCAACGACGCAAAGGTTCCTTTCCTGCTGAGGTACAACATCAACTCGCAGGTCCGGTACCTCAACACCACCTCGGGCAGCGAAACCTTCACCGACCACCTGGGCGTCGTTCGTAGTGTCAATCTGCGCAACGACATCACCGTCAACCGCACGATGTTCATCCTGGGCGGCTACATTTTCGATCCGAGACTACGCTACAGCTCCACCGTGTGGACGTCCGCGGGGGCGAACTCGATCGTCATCGCAGGGAACATCGGCTGGCAATTCAACAAGGCCTTCACGCTGACGGCTGGCTACACAGGTGTCCCCGGCAGCCGGTCGCTTGTGAACACCTTTCCGTTCTTTCAGTCGACTGACCGGACCCTGGCGGACAACTTCTTCCGTCCCGGGTTCACGCAGGGGATCTGGGCCAACGGGGATCTCCCCCACGAACTGCACTACATCGCTTTCGTCGGCAACGGATTGAACACGCTGAACATCTCGGCAGCCAAGATCGATGAAAATCTGATGGGCTCCGGCAGCATCTGGTGGGAACCGCTCGGTGACTACGGCCCGCCCGGGAAGTCGCGCAACATGTACGACGACTATTTATCCTCGCCGGACCTGCGCATTCGCCTGGGGACTTCGTTCACCTGGTCGAAGGAAGATCGCTTTTCAGACCTCGACACGTCGAGCCCCGAGAACACCTCGATGCACAACTCGGACGGCGTGCAGACCTTCGCCACCGGCGCCTTCGCGCTGGGCGTGACCGTGACTAACGCCACGTACCGGATGTGGGCGATCGACTGGGGCCTGAAACGGGCCGGTTGGTCGGTCAATGGACAGTACTATTTTCGCTGGGTGGATGACTTCAAGGCCGACGGCCCAATTCCCATCAAGAGCATGTTCGATCAGGGCTTCGAGCTGTCGGCTGCCGGGTTCATCGTGCCCCAGACGCTGATGGCGTACGGGCGCGGCTCGATGGTGTTCGGAGAGTTCCGCGACTCCTGGGAGGCGGGCGTCGGCGTGAAGTGGTATTTCGTTCCGACCGAGCGCATGTGGCTGTCTGCGGAGTTGATGCGCGTGGTCAACACGCCTTATGGCGGCGTCTTCACCCCTTATACGGCCGGCCTGACAGCTTGGGTGCCGATGGTCCAGGCGGTCCTCGCGTTCTGATAATTGAAGGGGCCAGGCCCCGCCGCTCGTTGACAATGTTCGGAGAGCTCTGCCGCCGCTTAAACCTAAGTCTGCCGCGAGATGTCTGCTCCTGACGTCTGGACGAAACGCGTTAGAAATCTGAATACTTGCGGCGGTTGCAATCCGAAGCCGGCGCTTCGCTGCAGCGTCGGTGGCGTTGGTCGGGGGGACCCTACATGAAACGTGTGCTGCTGCGGGCAGGGCTCGCGCTCGTTTTGGGCTGGTCATTGGCCGGGTTTGCGGCGCGAGCCGAGACGACAAGTCCGCCGCCGGCGGCGCCCGTTGATCCGGCGCAGGCGCCGGCGGTGCTGGGGGCCGAGCGGCTGTTTTCCGCGTGGATGGAGAGCCAGATCGCTTATCGCGGACTGCCGGGGGTCGCGGTGGGGGTCGTCAGCGATCAGAAGGTGATCTGGGCGAAGGGTTTCGGCTATGCCGACTTGGCGGCCAAGCGGCCGATGACCGCGGACACCAAGTTCCGGATCGCCTCGAACAGCAAGATCTTCACCACCATCGCGATCATGCAACTGCGCGAAGAGGGCAAGCTGCGGCTGGACGATCCGGTGACGAAGTACCTGCCCTGGTTCAAGGCCGCTCCGGCGGGCGACGACGACGGCCCGATCACCATCGAGCAGCTGCTTTCCCACAGCTCGGGCCTGCAGCGGGAGGCGAGCGACCACTGGGCGTCGTACCAATTCCCGACACGCGAGGAGCTGCAGCGCCTCTACGCGGAGCGCCAGGCGGCATTTCCGCCGGCTACTCGGTGGAAGTACTCCAACCTGGGCTTCGCTGTCGCCGGCCTGATCGTCGAGAAGGTGAGCGGCCAGAGCTACGCGAGCTATGTCCAGGCCAACATTCTCGATCCGCTGGGCATGCGCGACACCAGTATCGACCGGAACATGCTCGGCTTGGCCACGCCCTACGGCCGGCGACTGCCTGACGGGACGCGCGAAGTCATCCCGTTCATCGACTCGCACGGGATGGCGGCGGCGACCGGCGTGACCTCGACGGTCAACGACTTGGCCAAATTCATCTCCGCGTGGTTTCGGCGAGGTCCGCGCGGTGGAGGCCAGATCGTCTCGAGCGGATCGTGGCGCGAAATGCTACGTGTCCGCTCGGTCGAGGAGGATTGGAAGTCAGGCACCGGCCTCGGGTTCGATATCGACCGGGTGAAGGACCGCACCTACGTCGGCCACGGTGGCGGCTATCCTGGCAACACCACCCAGACCCTGGCGCAGCTTGACGACAAGGTTGCCGTCATTGTGCTGACCAACACCAACGACTCCAATCCGGGTGAGATTGCGAACCAGCTGATGGCTACGGTGGGCAAGGCGGTCGCCGCGGCGGCGCCGGCCAAGCCGGCGGAGGTCGCTTGGGACCCTGAGTGGGCGCGCTTTGCGGGCCTCTATCGCGGGGTGTTCGGGGACAGCCAAGTCGTGCTGCTGGACAAGAAGCTGATCCTGATGAACCCCAACGCCCCCACCATAGACGACTCTGTCACGCTGCAGCCGCTGGGCGGCGGGCGCTTCCGCCTGATGTCGCCGACTGGTGGGCGCGCGGCTGGCGAAGTCGTGCGCTTCACCGAAGAGCCCGGGAAGCCCATGCGCATGATCGCGGGCGACACCTGGACGACCCGCGTGGCCGGCCAATAGGGCGTCTGCATAGGCCACCCCAGGACCGTTTTGCGCTACTGGCGCTGAGGTGACGGCTGCGGAGAACCACGGCCGCGCCGCCCGGCACAGTTGAGCTTCGTCGGAGTGCTGCGGCGGCTGAGCTCGCGTCGAGTTTGCGCGTGGCGCGGGAGGGGTGGTGGAGACGCGATGGGTCTTTATGGCGGTGGCGGTGGCTATGCCGGCGCTGGCGAATGCCAAGCCCCTGAGCCTCATTTGCCAGGGTACGGCGCTTCATGAGGAGCAGACGCAGAGCTTCGGCTCCGCATCGCGTCCGGCGCTCGTTCGGTTCCTCGACAGCGTTGGGTCGCGTCAGCGCGCGACCACCTCCAGGATCATGTCGTCGCGCTCAAGGCTTCGTGCTTCTGGCGTGGCGAAGTTGTAGGTGCTGCCGTCGCGGCAGAGCTGCAGGCCAACCCCGCTGTTCAGCGCTGAAAGCGGTCGGCCGACCTCCGAGGCGGCCACCGGCCGTTCGCGCAGGGTGAAGGCGCCGCCGCTTGCGGCCAGATCGGCCATGAAGTCGGCGACGTGCGCCCCTTGGCTGGAACTCGCCATCAGGTGGCCGGCGAAGCTGGCGGGATTGATCACAACCTCCGCGCCGGCCTGACGCGCCAGCGCCTCGTTGTCGGCGGATCGGATCACGACACTGATCGCCACCTTCGGCGCGAGGCGGCGGGCGGTGAGGACGATGAGAATCGAGGTGTCGTCCCGCCCGGCGTCCACCAGGATCGCCTTGGCCTTGTCGACCCGGGCTGCTTCCAGCGTGGCGTCACGCGTGGCGTCGCCGGACAGGATGGCGACGTTCTGCATCGCGGCCGCCGCCAGGGCGTCCGCCTGCTCGTCGATGACGACGATCCGGCCGGCGTCGGTCCCCTGGCGTCGCAGCTCTCCCACCGCTTCGCGGCCGCTGACGCCAAAGCCCGCGACGATGACATGACCCATGAGGGTCCGTTGGATCATGCTCATGCGCCATCGCTCCCAGACGTTTTTGAAAAGGAAATCGTAGGCCGTCCCCAGGAAGATCAGCCACAGCAGGATGCGGATCGGGGTGAGGCCGAAGGTGTCGATGGCGCGCGCGGTCGGCGTGACCGGCACGATGTCGCCATAGCCGACTGTCGTCACGGTCATGATCGTGAAGTAGATCACGCCCAGCAGACCGACCGGTCCTCCGTTCGCGTCGCGGAGGCCCGCGCGACAGAACCAGTGCACCGCCACCGTCACGGCGATCAGCGCCCCGGCCAGGCCGATGCGCCAGGCCAGGGAGAGCCAGGCGGGGCCACGGCCGCGTCGTTTCAGGCTGAGATCCTTGTGATCGGCGTGATCGGTCATGCTGAAGGTCCGCCGATGCGGGCGTGGTGAAACTGGTAGGCGCGCTAAATTCAAAATCCGGTAGCGCAAGGCGTGCCGGTGCGAGCCCGACGGCGGCTGCTATCTTAATTGACGATGTCGACCACTGCGCCGATCGCGCCGCCGATCACGGCGCCTTGTCCCGCATTGCCCGAGAGGCTGCCAATGCCCGCGCCAACGGCCGCGCCGCCCACCGTGGCGCAGCTTAGCAGCGCCGGGGCGATCAGGGCGGCGAGCAGACTTGCGATGGAAAGTCTTTTCATCATTCCGCTCCTCACTTGGCTGCCGGAAGCCGGGGCCTGGCGAGCTCGCGCCAGATCACAGATAGGACCGGCTTGTCGAGCTGGGTCGGGTTGGCCCGGTACCAGCCGTCGACCGCCTGGACAGCCTCCTCGACGTGTACATCCTTCAGGCCGCGTTGGGCGGTCCGGCTGAAGGTGTCTTCCTGGCCGGGGGTGTTCTTGCCATCCCAGGCCGCGCCGACCGAGATCACGTTGGAGATGCCTGCAAGGTAGGCCCGCCGCTGGTCGCTCGACGAGCGTGTCCAGTCGTGGCCGTCGGCAAGGTGGACCTGGCTTGTCGGCTGCGCCGCGGCAGGGCCGCTCGCCATCAGGGCGACCGCGAACGCGATGCCGCGCACGGTTGTGGCAGTTGACATGGGTCAGCCTCCCGTCTTCTGGGCTGGCAGGTTAGCCCGCTCCCAGGCCCGCACCTTGATGCGGGCGCCGTCGAACAGGCGCTGGTAGTTGCAGATGCGGACGTCGCCACTGGCCTCTGGCGTCAGCTTCGCCCAGAGCGGCTTGTACATGTCATAGAGCGAGAAGTACTTCGCCGGGTCGGTCGGAGCGACCCAGTCGGTTCCCAGCAGGAAGCGGTCCGGATGGCGGTTGAGCAGGTCGGCGGTGGCTGCGACCGTGCGGTCATCCCTGACGATGTACTTGGCGACCTCGTCCCAGGAGATGTCGAAGTAGATGTTCTTCAGCTTCGGATCCGAAAGGATCTCTTCGAGGAATTGCAGATGCTGGCTGGGCGGCTGGACCACGCGCCCAAGGCCTGTATGGGCCCAGATGATGACGGTGTTGGGATGGCGCGACAGCACCGCCTTGGCCTGGTCGAAATAGGCCCTTTCATTCTGCCGCTTGGTGAACGGCATGACGATGTCGTTGTGGAATATAACCACCAGCCCGACCTGACCGGCGAAATCGAGTATCCGGTCCAGCGCAGGATCGGTGAGACTCGCCGGGCCGCCGGCGATCTTCGAGGAGACGAACTCCTTGTGGATCGAGAACTCGCCGATGCCCTCGAACACGCCCGGAAAAGTCGTCAGTACACGGCGTATGTGGTCGGCGGCATACATGTCGGCGGGATTGAAGCCGGTGATCATCGGATCGAACCGGGCGCGCTGGGCCTGGGGCAGGGCCAGGTAGGAGGTCGCAATGACCGCATCGGTGAAGGAGTAGTAGTAGAGCGGTGCGTCGCTATCGAGATAGTAGGTCGGCGCGAACTCCCCGGTCAGGGTGTAGGACCATTGTTGCTGCAGCGGGATGCCGAACAGCACCGCGCGTGGCACCCGCTCGCCCATCACCTCAAGAAGCTTGGCCGGTGTGACACCCTCCTGGATGTAGTTCGTCATGTGCAGGTGGGAGTCGTTGAAGTCGCCCTTTACGGCGCATGACTGACCCGACGCGGCTGAGGGCGCCGCAAGTGCGCCCAGCGCCGCGAACACCACGGCAGCGCAGGATCCTGAGCGTCGGCGCATCTTCCTTCCTCCGCCAGCGGGGTCGACGCCGGCCCGTGCGCTGGGCGCAGGCTCCAAACTCCCTCCGGGCCGCCAGCCCGGCTAAGCGGGCAGCTCGGTGTAGGGATTGCCGCCCAGCGCGTTGGAAATGTCCGTGATCGCCCGTTGCCCGCGGACGCTGTTGCCGGCGGCGTCCAGTGGCGGGGAGAAGGTGCCGATGCCGAATTTCCCGGGCGAAACGGCGATCAGCCCGCCACCCACGCCGCTTTTGGCGGGCAGGCCGGTGTGGAATAGCCACACCCCGGAGTCGTCATAGAGTCCGGCCGTCGCCATCACCGCCAGGACCCCGGGGATGTGCCGGGGATCGATGACCTGCTTGCCTGTAACCGGGTTCTTGCCCCCGTTGGCCAGGGTCGCGGCCATTGTTCCGAGGTCCTTGGCGTTGACCGCGATCGAGCATTGGCGGGTGTAGAGATCGGTGGCCACGGCCGGGTCGCTGGAGAAGCGCTCGTAAGCCGACATCAGCATGCCGATGGCGCGGTTGCGTTGGTTGGTGTCGGATTCCGACTTGTAGACTTCCTGGTTCACTTCCAGCGGCCGTCCGGCGAAGTCCGAATGGATGGCGAGGATCTTGCGCCAGACCTCGTCGGGACTGGAACCCTTGACGTTGCCGGTGGTGGCGATGGCCCCTGGATTGACGAAGGGGTTCATCTCCTTGCCCTTGTGCTGCTCGACGGCGACGATCGAGTTGAACACCTGGCCGGTGGCGTCGACGCCGACCGAGTCCACAATCTTCTGCTCTCCGGATTCCTGCAGCACCAGGGCCATCGTGAAGACCTTGGAAATCGACTGGATCGAGAAGGTCGGCTCGGTGTCGCCGATGGCGGATACCTTGCCCTGCGGGGTGACCAGCGCGATGCCGAAATAGGTCGAGGGCACCTTGGCCAGCGCGGGGATGTAGTCTGCGTTCTTGCCCTCGTTCAAGCCCCGGTACTTCTCGTACGCGGCCTTCACCGCCGCATCGATTGCGGCGGGCGAAAGGTTGCCTGCGGCTGCCTCGCGGGCGAGCGCGGGTGAGACGGCGGCCGTCAGGCCAAGTGCGGCGAGGCCTCTGGCGAGGTCCCGGCGGGAAGTGTTGACTTGAAGCATAGGGTTACTTCCTGTGACGGCCACTATTTGAAGAAGTCGTTGCTGGAGAAGCTGTATTTGAAGGACGCCTGAATACGGTTGTCCTGGCCGGACTGCCCGTTATGGTCTTCACGACGGCCCCAGATATATTCAGCGCCCATCAGGATGCGTTTGTCTGGCGCCCACAGCAGGTTGATCGAGGCGTACTGGCCCGACTGAAAAGCGTTGGGCGCCTGGAAGCTCAGGTTGTCGACCTTCGTCTCACTCCAGCCGAGCGAGGTGCTGAACTTGTCGGTCCAGTAGTGGTCGTAGTAGATCAGCAGCCCCAGCAGGGGCACGACATCGGGGGCGAGTGTGCCCGCCTGGATCACCACCGGCCCACCCCCAATGGGTTGAGTCACAATCGGTGCGCCCTTCGGGCCAAGGTCCACACCGCCGTCGTTCATATAGGTTGCGATGCCTTCGCCGTAGACGACGCCCAGGTGCAGGGTGTCCTTGTTCCAGGTCTTGATGTTGCCCGTCAGGTTGACGCCCCAGCCGGTCTTGTGGCCCTTGGGCTCATTGTCCGGGGTGCCGGCGCTGTCAAACCCCACCTGCCGCAGGATGGCGCCCAGCTGTATGTGGCCCCAATCGTCCGAGTACCGCCAATGCCCGGTCAGATCCGGGTAGTCCTCGTGGCCCTGGATGCTGTTGCCGAGCTCTGGGTCGAACTCGCGGATCTGGCCGGCATCGACGTCGTTGCTCGGCTTCTCGAGGGCGATGGCGAACTCGTTCTTGTCCGACTTGAAGGTGTAGCGGATCTGCGGATTGCGCAGGAACACCATGCCCGGCGGGCCCCAGTACTCGACGGTATTGGGGAAGATGTCGATGTCCATCCAGTTGGTGTTGGTCTGACCGGCCAGGATCGGACCCCAGGACGCGTAGAAGTGGCGTACCCGCATCGTGGTCTGGCCGGCATCGACGCCGACGCCGAAGAGATCGAACTCGAACTTGAACTCGAGTGGCTTGCCGGCGATGTCCTGCGAGCCCTTGATGCCGAAGCGGCTCTGCTTGGCGCTGATGCTGTTTTGCCCGTTGCTGCCGAATTCGCCGTCGGTGGTGGGAATCTTGGACGGCCGCAGCGCATCGTCCCAAGCGGGATCGACCCGGTTGAAGTCCTGGGTGAAGTCGAGCTGGGCGAAGCCGTAGATCTCGAAATTCGGACCACCTTCGGTGCGCGCGACCTTTGCGCCTTCCGCCGGCGCGGGGATCTGCTCGACGGGCGGCGCGCCACCGGTCGCAGTGGCAAGCTGACGCTGCATCGCGTCGATCTTCCGTTCTCGCTCGGCGTCTGCGGCGCGGGCTGAGGCGGCTTCGGCGCGGACGGCCGCCAGATCGGCCCGCAGCTGCTCGACTTCTTGAGGCGTGAGTCCAGCCGAGGCGGCCTGTGCAAAGGCCGCCCCAGCGGTTCCTAGCGAAGCCGCGGCGACTAAGGCGCCTGCGGCGGCGGCCAACATCAGGCTGTGTCGGCGCTCGCCATAGAAACGGTGCATGGCGTCGATTCCCTTGTGCCGAGCCCGCCTGGCGGCGCGCCCCCTGAAGCGCCGAAAGGATCGGTTCGCCGTGACGCTCACGGCATCCGGGATTCCCCTAGGGTGGGGGACTGAGAACCCGCAACGTAACTCTTCGGGGTCGCTGGCCTTCTGAAACCCTACTTTTTCCCCGCGCTAGCGGCGGCCTGACGGGCGGCCTCACCCGCCTCGATGTTCGCGGCGGCGCGCACAATCGGTTCTTGGCTGACCTGGATGCGGCCGGAACTCGGCCGGTCCAGGTCCAGAATCATGCCGAAGGCCAAAGCCAGCACCACAAAGAGCGAGGCGGACGCGACCGGCCGCCGGCCGCCGGGGGCCATCGCGTAGCCAAGGATCCAGGCTGCGACGACGAAGTAGATCAGTAGTGAACGGATGATCGTGATCGGCACCCGGGCCTCCAATGCGATGCGCCGGGAGTTCGCCAGGTCGAACATCTGGTTGGTGGTCTCCAGAAGTGGCGCGTTGAGGGTCGAGTTCGGCTGGGCGCGCACCGCAGGCACGATCTGGTCCCAAATGCGCTGTTCAATCTCAATGGTCTGGGCGTCGGCTTGCCTGAGCTGAGTCACGTCTTCGCTCCCGGCGGAGCTGGATTTCCGCGCGTCGGCGTACTGGACCATCAGCCGGCTCAGCGCGTCTCGCGGCCCCTCGTCGAGAGTCTGTATCCGCAGGTAGGTCGTGCCGATCGCATTAGCCTCGTCGCGCACAAGCGTGCGGCGCGCGTCAAACCTGCCGGCGGCCGTGCCGAACGTGAAGGCGATCAGCAAGGCAAGTAGCCCCAGCGTTGCCGAAAGCAGATAGCTCGCTCCGTCGGAGCCCGATGTGGAAGGCGCCTTCTGAGCCGAGAGCCGGCCCATCCAGAACCCTGTCTGCTCAGCTATGAGAAGCACAAGCAGCAGCAAAACGCCGATCAGCCAGATCGGAGCGTGCTGGAGCCAGTACATGTCGAACCTGTAGCTCTAGAAGACGAACGTGAGCCCGACGAGCGGGCCGAACAGCGTAAGCCGGTACTCGAAGCCGTTCTCCTGGAGGTCGACGCCGTAGGCGCGAAGACCTAGCGATCCCATGAGCAGGTCGGTGAAACGATAGTTGTAGGCCCCGCTGACCTGCCAGACGGGGAGGCGGGACTCGAACGGATCGAGGTCTGCGTAGCCCGTGAGCGAGCCGTGCTCTCCGGTCCGCATCGCGCCCTTGACCCCGATGATCGGATCCCAGGTGTTGATCTTATTGGAGCCAGAAGCGCTGAGGTTGTTAAGGGCCACCTCGGCACTGATCTTCGCTTCGGTGTAACGCGCGCCGATGAGCACATCGCCGTTGAAGCGCTCGCTGGCATAGAACCGGTAGAAGCCCGCCAGGGTGGCGCCATCGGCCGAAGCCTTGACCTCGCCGCTCACGTTCAGACGCCCTCCCGGCGTGCTGAGGTCGTGGTCACCCGCTATGCTGATCGTCGTGTAGTCGGCCAGTGCGCCGAAGCTGCCATAGCGCACGTCGCCCTTGATCATCCCGAAGCCCGAAAGCTTGTTGAAAAGATCCGAGAAGTGGGCGTTGACCGGCGTGGGTGGGAGGCCGGCGGCGGCGCCCAGGTCGCCCTTTGCCCCCGGCAGCCAGAGGTAGGGCGTCACGCTGACTTGCCAACCTTGGTCGGTATCGATCTGCGCGAGCGCGGCCGCCGGCCACACGAGGCCGCTCACAACGGAGGCGATTGCGAGGAAACGTAAGCGTGGCATGAAGCTACCCCATCACCGGGCCGGACCGGCGCCGCTTCGACCGGACCACGCACTCTCGGCTCGAGCCATCCCGTCAGACCCCCAGGCGGGGCGGGGCGAAGACCTGAGCTCTTCGATCCGGCGAGCAGACATGGGCCCGTCGCGGCGCCGCCTCTGGGGTGTTCGCCCGATAGGAGCGGGTCAGGATCAGGCCCTAGCCTTCGGTCGATGCCACTAGCTGCGAGGTCGCGAAGGTCGCCCCATGGATACCCTGAAGCAGCTCCTTCCGTTGATCATGCAGGTCAGCCTCGCCTTGCTGGTGGCGGCCGTGGGGCTGCAGAGCCGGTGGGGGGACATCACCTACGCGTTTCGCCGTCCGGCGTTGCTCGTCCGCGGGATCATCGCGGTGGACGTGGTTCCGCCGATCGTGGCTGCCGTTCTTGTGGCCATTCTGCCGCTGCCCGATCCGGTGAAAGTCGGGATCGTCCTGATGGCCGTATCACCGCTTGCCCCATTTGCCCCGAGCAAGATGCTCAAGGCCGGCGCGGAGAACTCCTTCGCCGTTGGCCTCTATGTCGCCCTGATGCTGCTGGCGGTCGTGACCGTCCCGCTCGCCGTCTATCTCCTTAGTCGCGTCTTCGGCGTCGAAGCCTCGATCGCGCCGGCCGCTATCGCCAACCTGGTTTTGACCTCGGTCCTGCTGCCGCTGTTGATCGGCCTAGCGATCGGTAGCCTCGCGCCTGCGCTTGCTGAACCCGCCGCGCGGATCGCCAAGCTCGTCGGCAATATCGGCCTCTTGGTGTTCATCGTCCCGGTGCTGATCGTGCTGGCGAAACCAATGTTGGCGCTGGTCGGAGACGGCGCGCTCCTTTCGATCGTGCTGGTCGTGTCCTCGGGGCTCGCGGCCGGGCACCTGCTCGGCGGCCCGGAACAGGTCGACCGGATGGCGCTGGCTTTCGCCGCGGCGACTCGACACCCCGGAATGGCCTTCCTGATCGCCAAGACGAACTTCGACAATCCAAAGGTTGTCCCGGCGGAAATCATGTTCCTGCTCACAGGCATCGTGGTTTCAAGCGTCTATCAGGCGCTGATGAAGTCTCGCCATCCCGCGCCCGGACATGTCGGCGCCTAGGGCCCCGGAGTTCACTCACAACGCTGCGTCGGGCGCGACCCATACGCTTTAGAGTGATGCCGGCGGCTTGAGCCTGAGCGCGCCGGTCGGCGTCAGGACGACGCGCTCTATGATCTCGGCCATAGCCTCAGCGTTGACTTCATCCATGTGCCGCAGCCACCAAGCCAGGAGGTTCAGCGTCGCCGAGACCACGTGGAACAGCACAAGGTCGTCCAGAACATTGTCAGCTGCACGATGGCGGACCATGGCGACCGTCGCCATCGACTGGCGCAGCATCTCGGCGCGCACCGTGTGGCCCGACCCGCCCGCGATCAGCGCCTTGCATATCGCCAGATGCTCGATGACGAAGTCGCAGAGCGAGCGTGCCGCCGCCAGACGGTCCCGCTCGATCAGCAGGGGACGCACCTGGTCCAGCAGGTCACGGGTGAGCTTGTCGGCGACGTCGGCGAGCAACTCGTCCTTGTCGCCGTAGTGGCGGAAGAAGGTCGCGTAGCCCACGCCGGCTTGAGCCGCGATCGCCCGCACGGTGATCGCGTCCAGGGGGCTTTCCGCCGCAAGCACGGTCATGGCTTCGCGGAGCGCCGCTCGCGTTCGCACAACCCGGGCATCTGAGACGGTTGACATTAGGTGCTGATCGTCCGTTATGATCCACAGTATATCGTAACTGGGGCCGCTGGATGGCCTGCGATTCGCAAACGGCAATCAGCTACTGCAAATCGGATAGATGGAAGTCTGGCGACGGGACGCTCGTCGCCTCGGCCGCAGCCATGCCTTACCGCATTTCCAAGGACGGCGTCACCGACCGAGGACTCGCGACGGCTGACCCCAGGCGCAACAATAGCGACAACGGCGTGGACGAAGATCACACGCCGATCAGGGACTGGAGAACGGGCGGATGAAGATCTCACGCAGAGCAGCCGGTGTCGGTTTCGCGGGCATGACGGCAGCCGCCGCGGCGCTGGCCATCGGCGGCGCCTCGCACGGACTGTCGGGCGCCAAGGCCCAGTCTGCGCCCGCCGCCGCGCCGGCCCGGGTCGACGATTTCATGCTGGCCGACCAGAACCTGCTCGCCCGTCAGCTTTACCGCATGAGCGATGACAAGGCCGTGGTGCTGGTGACCTACGCCACCGGCGATGCGGCGCTGCGCGCCGACGCCAAGGGGCTGATGGCGCTGAAAGCCGCCTACGCTGACAAGAAAGTCGACATGCTGGCGGTGGACAGCCGCATCGGCGACAAGCGGGATGCGGTTATCGCCGACGCCAAGGCCGCCGGTCTCGAGATGCCCATACTGTTCGACTACGAGCAACTGGTGGGAGAGGAACTGGGGATCACCCGCGCCGCCGAGGTCATCGTCGTCGACCCGCGCGGCTGGACCATCGCCTACCGCGGTCCCGTCGACGGCGCGAAGGCGGCGCTCGACGCTCTCGTGGCAGGTGAGAAAGTCGCCCTGTCGTCGCAGCAGGCCAAGGGCCAGCTCATTGCGTTCCCCGAGCGCGCCAGGGCCAAAACCTTCGCCTCGATATCCTATGCCAAGACTGTCGCCCCGATCATCGAGGCAAAGTGCGCCACCTGCCACCAGGCGGGCGGCATCGGCCCGATGCCGCTGAACAACTATGAGCAGGTGAAGGGTTTCTCGCCGATGATCCGCGAGGTGATCCGCACACACCGAATGCCACCCTACCTCGCCGACGAGACGGTCGGCGCCTTCCAGGACGACGACCGCCTCACGCCCGAGCAGATGAAGACCCTGGTCCACTGGATCGACGCCGGCGCGCCGCGCGGCGCGGGCGATGACCCGCTGAAGAAGATCAAGTTCCAGGCGCCTGACTGGCCGCTCGGCAAGCCTGACATCGTCCTGAACGTCCCGGACGTGAAAATCCCCGCCTCGGGGGTCATGGACTACCAGCATCCGGTGGTCGCTAACGCCATGACCGAAGGCCGCTGGATGAAGGCCACGACCTTCCGGATTTCCGATCGCCAGGTCGTGCACCACATCCTGACCGGGGTGGTCGCTTCCGACCACGCCGGCGACACCTTCGCCGAAAGCCAGTGGGGCGCATCGCTGGGCGGCTACGG
>NZ_DASXNL010000168.1:0-10485 GCF_036495085.1 Phenylobacterium sp.
CGCCCCCGTCCCATCCGCACCGAACTGGCCGAGCTCCTGAAGCTCTCCTGGCCGGTGGTGATCTCGCGCCTGGGCATCATGTCCATGGGCCTCACCGACGCGATCGTCGTGGGGCGCTATTCTGCGACGCAGCTCGGCTATCACGCACTGGGCTGGGCGCCGACCAGCGTCGTGGTCACCATGGCCATCGGCCTGCTTTCCGGCGTGCAGGTGATGACGGCGCGAGCCATAGGCCAGGGGCGGCGCAACGAAACCGGCGCGGTGTTGCGGCGCGGCCTTGTCTACAGCCTTTGGATTGCGCTGGTCTCGACGGCCGTGCTGGCGGCGGCCGGGCCGCTGTTCCTGCATACAATCGGACTGGAGAAGAGCCTTGCTGACGGCGCAAGCCGCGTCCTGCTGGTCTTCTGCCTTTCGATGCCGGGCTACATGATCAGCACCAGCGCAAGCTTCTGGATGGAGGGCCTGTCGCGCCCGGGACCCGGGGCCTGGGCGATGTGGATCGCCAACGGGGTCAACCTGGCGCTCGATCTCCTGCTGGTCCCCGGAACCTTCGGCCTGCCGGCCCTGGGGGCCATGGGGGGCGCGTGGGCCACGACCGGGGCACGCACGTTCCTGGCCATCTACATGCTGGGCTATATCGCGCTGATGCCCGAGGCGCGTCTTTTGGGCGTTTTCAAAAAAGCCCCGCGCGACCGGGCGGCTGAGGCTGAGCAGCGGCGCATCGGTTTCGGAGCCGGCGCATCCAACTTCTTCGAAGTCGCGGCCTTCTCCAGCATGAACATCATTGCCGGCTGGATCGGCGGCCTGGCGGTCGCGGCCTGGGCGATCGTGCTGAATGTCGCGGCGATCGTCTTCATGGTTCCGCTCGGACTTTCGACGGGGGCCGCGGTGAGGGTCGGCCGGGCCTATGGCGCGCGCGACCCAGCCGGGATGATCCGCGCGGGCCTGATCGCCTTTGCCGTGACCGGTCTGTTCGGCGTCATGGTCTCGCTCGCGATCTGGCCGAGCGCGGCCCTGATCGCCGGCGCCTATACCGAAAACCCGCTCACGCTGGCCATGGCGGTCCCGGCGCTGGCGCTCTCCTGCCTGATGTATTTTCCAGACTCCCTGCAGGTGGTCATAGCCCAGTCGCTTCGGGCGCGCGGTGATGTCTGGCTGCCGACCGGCACGCATATGACGAGCTACATCGTCGTCATGATGCCGCTCGCCTGGTGGCTGGCGATCCCGATGGGCATGCACCTGATCGGCATTGTCTGGGCGGTGGTGATCGCCAGCGTGATCTCAGCGGTGCTGCTCATGGGGAGGTTCTGGATCCTGAGCCGCAGGGGCTGACCGCTCGTCGAGAGAGAGCCTCTGATCGCGCCAGGCTCTAGCCGGCGCCGAGGATCCAGCCTTCTTCGCGCTCCGCATCCAGCACCGCGTCAGCCGCCGTGCCCTTAGCCGGGCCAAAGAGCTCGCCAAGCTTGTTCGCCTCGTCGAGTCTGGCGAAGTGCTCTGCGGTGGTGCGCACCTGGGTCAGGTCCTTGACCTCTCCCGGCAGCGCTTGGCCCTTGATGAGCGAGGGGTAGACCTCGGCCAGCACCATGTCGACGCCGGCAAGGTCAGCCTCGGTCAGGGCCTTGAAGCCGGTTTCGAACGGCCAGGCCTTGGCCTCGCGCGCAAGCCGCAGGCGGCGCACCACAGGCAGGCCCAGGATCGCCTGGCCGCCCACCGAGCCGTTATAGTAGAGCTTCCAGATCGAGGACGCGCCCTTCGCCGCCAGATCGGTGTGGCGGAACTCCGGCAGGTCGTCGGGGCCGTGCGGGCGCATCTTCTTCGGCTGAAGCGTCGTCAGCGTATCGCGCGGAGGGCAGCCCCAGAACGGGAAGGGGCCCCCGGTCAGTCGCCGGTTGATCTCGGAGGCCACACCGAAACGGTTGTTGGTGTTGTCGACCTTGTCCTTGACCATCTTGTCGACCTGGTCCCAGGCGGCGCGCCAGGGCGCTTCGCCCGGAAGCTTCAAGGCCTCGGCGAAGCCTCGCGGAAAGCCCAGCGGGAAGTCGAAACCCACCAGCGCGCGCTCCGAACGCTTCTTCAGGTCGTCGAGGACCGCGCCCAGCCGCTTCTCGGCCTCGGTGCGGGTCGCGACATTGAAGCCCTCGAAGGCCATGCGGAAGCGCACATCGCGCTTCAGCACGCCGATCCAAACGGAGTCCGCCCCGGTGGTCGGCTTGGAGGCCGCGCTCCAGTCGACGATCACATAGGCGCTAAAAAGGCGCGGCACTGGGCAAGCTCCGGGGGCGAGGGACGAGCGGTTCTAGCGTCTCTGCCATTGCCGGCCAACGATGCTTTTGATCAGCCGAGCTTCACGAGCATCTTGCCGAGGTTTTCACCCTTGAAGAGGCCGATGAAAGCCTCGGGCGCCTTTTCGATGCCTTCGAATATCGTCTCCTTCCAGGTGACCTTGCCCTCGGCCACCCACGTCGAGAGGTCGGCGATGTATTGCGGCATCATTCCGAAGTGGTGCGAGACGATGAAGCCTTCCATGCGGATGTTCTTGCCGATCAGCTGGGCCAGGTTCGTGGGGCCAGGTTCCGGCTTGGTGGCGTTATAGATCGAGATCATTCCGCAGATCGCAAAGCGGGCGAAGAGCTTCGCCGAATTCAACGCCGCCTCCAGGTGATCGCCGCCGACGTTGTCGAAATAGACGTCGATCCCGTCCGGCGCGGCCGCCGCCAGCGCAGCGTTCAGGTCCTTCTGCGCCTTGTAGTCGATCACGTGGTCGACTCCGATCTGCTTGAGAAACGCGACCTTTTCGGCGCCGCCCGCCGAACCGATCACCGTGTGGCCCTTGGCTTTGGCGATCTGGCAGACCATCGAGCCGACGGCCCCGGCCGCTCCGGACACGAACACCACGTCGCCATCCTTCAACGCCGCGACCTTCAGGAGGCCGGCGTAGGCGGTGAGGCCCGGCATGCCTGCGGCGCCCAGGAAGGCTTGGACAGGCAGACCGCGCGGATCAAGCTTCTGCAACGCCTTGGCCGGCGCATTGAAGCCCTCGCGCCAGCCGAAGCCCGACTGCACCAGATCGCCGACCTTGAGGGACGGATCGTTGGTCGCGGTCACCTCGCCGATCGCGCCGCCGTCCATGGTCTTGCCGAGTTGGAAGGGTGGGGCGTAGCTCTTCACGTCGTTCATGCGGCCGCGCATGTAGGGGTCGACCGTCATCCAGAGGTTTTTCACCTGCACCTCGCCGGCGCCGGGCGCGGTGAGCTCGACGCTCGCCAGTTCGAAGTTGTCGGCCGTAGGCAGGCCGGACGGGCGGCTCTTCAGGCGGATCTCACGGACATTGGTCATGACACTGGGCTCCCTCGGACCTGACTGGCCCGTTCAAACGAATGTTTAGCTTGGGCGCCCGGGTGGCGTCGAGGACCATGACCTGCTAGGCGGCGGACCCTGTTCGGAGAAATCCATGGCTGAGTCCTCCCATGTCTGAACCTTTGCGGGGCGGCGTGATCGGCGCGGGCGTGTTCGGCGGCTATCATGCGAACCAATACGCCCGGCTGCCCGGCGTCGTCCTGTCGGCTGTCCTCGACACCCATCCCGAGCGCGCCGCCAAGGTCGCCATGCCTCTCGGCGGGCGAGGCTTCACGGACATGGCGGAGTTCCTCGAGGCGGTGGACGTGGTCACGGTGGCCTCGCCCGCGACCTTCCACGCCGAACACGCGCTGGCGGCGCTGGCGGCCGGGAAGCCGGTCTATGTCGAAAAACCCATCGCGACCTCGGTAGGCGACGGCGAGCGGGTGCGCGCGGCGGCCGCCGCCAAGGGCCTTGTTGTCGCCTGCGGCCACCAGGAGCGGGTGGGCTTCCAGGCCATGGGGCTGCTGGATATTCCCGAGCAACCGCTCCTCTTGGAGGCGCTGCGGCACGGTCCGCCCTCGGAGCGCAGCCGTGACGTCTCCGCCGTGCTCGACCTGATGATCCACGATATCGACCTGGCGTTGGTGATCTCGGCTTCCGACCCGGTGACGGCGGAAGGGGAGGGCAGGTTGAGCGGCGATGGCGTTTGGGACGTAGCGCGCGCCGAAGTCAGCTTCGAGGACGGGTTCATGACGGTCTTCGACGTCTCGCGACAGGCGCCGGAGCGCAAACGCACCATGCGGATCGTCTATCCGTCCGGCGAGGTCGAGATCGATTTCATGGCCAGGACCTACCGCAACACAACGCCCTTTCCGCTGAATGCCGACCTGGCTGGAACCCCGGCCGGGACCGACCCCCTGGGCGTCAGCGTCCAGGGCTTCCTGAAGGCTGTGCGCGGCGAGGCGCCTCGGCCGATCGTCACGCTCCAAGAGGCCATCCGCGCGCTCGACCTGGCGCTGGCCGTGGAACAGGCGCTGGCTGACCCAGGCTGATCCGGGTCCGCCGCCCCGGCCCCCTAGAAGAACCGGTACTGAAGTTCGACACCGTAAGTGCGCGGCGGTGTCACCGAATAGTTTTTGAACACGCCCTGGATTACGTTCGTGCCCACGCCTGAGGCGTCGTTGGTGGTGCCGGCGAAGCGGTAGCCGGTCGCCCCGGCGTCGTAGCCCAGCCGGTCGAACATGTTCTTCACGTAGGCGATGACCTTGGTCTTGGAGTCCTTTGAGGTCCAGGTCAGCCGGGCGTCCACCTGATCCCAGGACGGCGCCTCGTTGTAGGGCCGGGTGAACAGGGTTCCGTACTGCACGTCCCGCCAGATGTAGCTGGCCGAAGCGGCAAGCGAGCCATGCTCCAGCGGCCAGGTGTAGTTGACGTTGAACGCGACCTTGTTCTTCGGCGAGTTGGGCAGGCGATTGCCCGACAGGTTCTGGAAGCGTTGCAGGCCGCCGCCCGGAATTCCGACGGTGTAGATGTCGGCCGCGCAGCCGATGGCCGGGCAGGGGAGGGGCTTGGCGCCCGGGGCCAGGGCGGCGGGGTCGGCGATGTCGACGGCCGAGCCTTCTTCCACGTGGGCGTCGAGGTAGGAGTAGTTGAACAGGAACTGCAGGTGGTCGATCGGCTGCCAGGTGGCTTCCAGCTCGACGCCTTGCGATACCGATTTGGGAATGTTCAGGAAATTCGTCGAGGCCTGGGTCAGGCCGCCGGCTGTCGAGACCGACTGAATCGGGATCTGCAGGTTGTGATAGTCATAGTGGAAGATCGCGATGTTGGTCTGGATCGTTGCGCCGAAGTTCTTCTTGAAGCCGACTTCAAAGGAATCGACCGTCTCCTTGTCCGTCCAGGGCTCGAAGCTCAGCACCGTGAAGATGCCGATGTTGAACCCTCCAGACTTATAGCCGCGGCTGTACTTGAAGTAAGCGTTCGTGTCGGGATCGGGCTGCCACTCGACGCCGGCGGTGCCGGTCCAGGCGCTCCAGCTGGCGTCATAATGGCGCGTCGCAAATCCGGAGACGGGATCATAGGTGGTGAGGCTCGTCACGCCCTTGGGGAGCGGGTCGGCCGCCGTGCCGGCCGGTGCGGAGACCACCGTCGGCAACTGGGTCAGATCCACCGCGGGGGTGGCGGTCCCAAGGACTTCGGGCGCCGCAAGGCAGGCCGGCACCGCAAAGCAGAGAAGCCGTACCGACTCGGTTCCGTATTTGCGGTCGTGCGAATAGCGCAGCCCGCCGGTGAGCTTCCACGCCTCGGCCACCTTCCAGTCTATCTGGCCGTAGCCGGCGTAGGATTCGGCGTGGACATCCGGCCGGTTGTCGAACCGCCGGAAGTTCGTTTCGGGCGCGCACGTTCCGAAGGTCTGGGCGCAGAAGAAGCCGGGCAGGCCGAAAGGCCCGTTCCATTGGGGTTGGTTCGGGTTCGTGGTGTAGACCGGCTGCGTGTAGTGCTGCGTGAAATAGTAGGCGCCGGCCACCCACTGCAGCGGGCTGTCCTTGGTGGAGATCAGGTTGAGCTCGTGGCTCCAGAAGCCGTTGTTCTCACGATAGTCGAAGCTCTCCGCCGGATTGATCACCAGCCCTCCCGGCAGGGTGTAGGAGGTGATCGGGGCCGCGATGGTGTTTGGCAGCGGCCCTGGTCCGGTGGGGCCGGTCAGCTCGTAGTGATAGTCCACGCCGCCGGTGATGTACTTGATGTCGAAGTCCTTGGCGTGCCAGGTGAAGTGGCCGGCGAAGGTTTCGTAAAGCGGCAGGCGCACCACGTAGGGAACAACCCGCGCGATCGTCCAGGGGCTGTTGAGCGCCGGGTTGACGCAGCCCTGTGGTGAGGCGTTCACGACATGGGTCGTGTTGGGGTTGCACCCATAGCCGTTGTTCAGCTCCGTGGCGGTCGGCCCGTATTCGAAGGTCGGATAGGGCGCTTGCGTCCACCCGCCGGACGCTGCCCCGGGACCGCCCGCGCCATTGCGCCAAAGGCCGCCGGCCAGCTTCAGCCAGACGTCCATCTTGTCGTCGAAGAGCTTCATCTGGAGTTGGCCCTCGAGGAACCACTCGTCGATGACGTTGCCCTCCTGCGGCATACCCGGGACGATGTTCTTGGCCCAGCCCTCGCCCTGACGCTCCCAGTCGCCGGCGATACGGAACTGGACCTTGTCGCTGATCGGACCTGAATAGGCGCCCTCGATGGTCGAGTGGTCGTAGTTCGCGTAGCTCACGCGGACTTCGCCGTAGGGCTCTTCGGTCGGACGCTTGGAGATCTCGTTGATGGCGCCGCCGATGGCGTTGCGGCCATAGAGGGTGCCCTGCGGGCCACGCAGGATCTCGACACGGTCCAGAAAGAGGGTGGAGCGGCCGGCCTGGACGGCGAAGGTCTCGTAGATGCCGTCGTTGTAGTTGGCCACCGAGGCGTCGGCCGAGAGCACGTTGGTCTGGCGGCCCACGCCGCGGAGCGAAATGCGGTCGGTCGATGAGTTGTACTGCAGGCCCGGTGTGAAGTTGGTCATGTCCTGGATCGAGTTGATCCCGACAAGCTCGCGCTTGGCGTCGGTGAACGCCGAGACCGCGACCGGCACATCCTGCAGGCTCTGCTCGCGCTTTTCAGCTGTGATTACGAGTTCTTCGATGGTGTTGGTGGCTGCCGCCGATGCACCGCTGCGGGTCTGAGCGTGGGCCCCGAGACCCAAGGCGCTCGCGGCAAGCGCACTCGTCAACATCAGGCGATGCTGGAAATTCATGCGAGACCTCCCAAACCGTTTGTGGCGCTATTGGCTGCGTTTTTCGGAAAAGCTCAGTCCGCGCTCTTCACAGCGTCAATCTCAGATCCTCAACTGATCAACGGTAATGAAATAACAGTGTTACAAAAGTAACAGCTTAGCCATAAGTGGCTAACAGGGATGCAACAGTGCGAAACACCCGCGTTTATGCTGAAGCTTGTACGGATTGGGCGAAGATCAATTCCAAAGCTGCCCCGGAGACTTAAAAAATGACCGCCAACGCCTACGAATTTGCGTTCAACACCATCGATGGCGCGCCGCTGCCATTGACCAGTTTCAAGGACAAGGTCGTCCTGGTGGTGAACACCGCCTCGGCCTGCGGACTGACGCCGCAATATGACGGCCTTGAGAAGCTCTACTCGGACTACAGGGAAAAGGGCCTCGTGGTGCTGGGCGTGCCCTGCAACCAGTTCGCCGGCCAGGAACCGGGGACGGAGGCCGAGATCAAGACTTTCTGCGAGACCCGCTTCAGCGTCGACTTCCCGCTGACCTCCAAGGTCGAAGTGAAGGGCGAGGGCGCGCACCCCTTCTACAAGTGGGCGCAGGAGCAACTGGGCGAGCCCGCGGTTCCGGTCTGGAACTTCCACAAGATCCTGATCGGCCGGGGCGGCGAGGCGCTGCAGGCCTTCGGGCCTCGCACCGATCCGGAAGCCCCGGAAGTCACCGGCGCGATCGAAAAGGCGCTCTAGCAGCCGCGCTCAGCGGCGGCGGGGACCTGGATACGACAAAGGCGCCCCGCCGGAGCGGAGCGCCTTCGCCAGGTTAAGGCTTGCCCCTAGAAGAACCTGTACTGCAGCTCGACACCGTAGGTCCGGGGCGGGGTGAGCGAATAAGTGCTTTCGATGCCCTGGAGCACGGGTGTGTTGCCATTGAAGCCGGCCAGCCGCGTCCCGGCCGCGCCGCCCTCGTAGCCGAGGCGGTCGAAGACGTTCTTTACGAAGCCGACGACGGTGTACTTCTTGTTAGCGCCGTTCCAGGAGACGCGCAGGTCGACCTGATCGTAGGACGGGGCCATGTAGTATGAGCGGTTGAAGATCGAGCCGTACTGCTTGTCGCGCCAGACATAGCTGGCGCTGGGTGTCAGCGATCCCGCGTCGAGGACGAAGGTGTAGTTGACGTTCAACGCCACCTTGTTCTTCGGCGCGTTGGGCAGGTTGTAACCCGACAGATTCTGGCCGCGCTGGATATTGCCGGTGAAGACGTCGCACGAGCCGGTGGGGTTTGTCACGCAGGTGCCGCCAGGCGTGTTGGGACTGGCGCCGGGCTGCTCCGCGGTGGGGTCGGCCGGATCGACGACGCCGCGGGCCGAAGTGATGTGCGCGTCCAGGTAGGAATAGTTGAACAGGATCTGCAGGTGATCGATCGGTTGCCAGGTCGTTTCCAGCTCGAAGCCCTGCGATACCGCCTTGGGCACGTTGTAGAACACGGTCTCGGTCAGACCAATTCCGCCACCGGTGGGGACGATGTCGATCGGCACCTGCATGTTCGAGTAGTCGTAGTAGAATATCGCTGCATTGGCCTGGAAGGTGTGGCCGAGGTTCTTCTTCAGGCCAATTTCGTAGGCGTTCACGTGCTCCGGATCGGTCTCCGGCGTGAGGTTGAAGAAGGCGCTGGCTCCGACGTTGAAACCGCCCGCCTTGTAGCCGCGGCTGTAGCGGAAGTAGGCCATCGTGTCGGGGTCCGGATCCCACTGGACGCCGGCCGTTCCGGTCGTGGCTGACCAGTGGTCGTCATAGTTCCGGTGCGCGAAGCCCGTAGCTGGGTCGATGGTCGTGAGCGACGAGACGCCCTTCGGCAATGGCCCCGGAAGGAGGTTGTTGGTGACCGAAGGAAGTTGGGTCAGGTCGATCACGAAGGCGCCGAGGATATCAGGCCCGAAGCCGCCGCTGCAGGCCGACACGCTGAAGCAGAGCAGTCGGCCGTCCTCGGTGCCCCGCTTCTGGTCGTAGGTGTACCGAAGACCGCCCGTGACCTTCCAGTGCTCGGCGAAGTTCCAGTCGATCTGGCCGTACGCGGCCTTGCTGGTCGTGTCGATGTCCGGCCGGTCATCGTAGAACCGCCCCGTGCCCGCGAGGTTCGGACAGACACCGGCGGTAAAGGCGCAAACGGCGTTGGTCAGCTGCGGGGCGCCGAAGGTGTTCATCTGCGGCTGGTCGATCAGCGTGCCCGCCGTCGGCTGGACGTAGTTCTCAGAGTAGTAGTAGAGGCCGACGATCCATTGCAAAGGTCCATTGCCCGTGGAGGCCAGGTTGACCTCGTGGCTGATCCATTTCAGCGCCTCGCGATATTCTGAGATTTCGCGCGGGTCGATCACTGCTCCCGGGAGGCCGAAGACGCTCGGGATCGTGAACTGGGTGATCCCGGGCTGGTCGCCCGGTCCGCCGCCGTTCGTCGGCAGGACGGCGGTGTAGTTATAGTGGGTCCCCCCCACGACGTACTTCAGATCCATTCCGGGGAAATGGTAGGTCCACTCGCTCGAGGCGATCCACGTCGCCACCAGGTTCGCCTCGGCGTTCGTGGTCGACGAGAAATCCCGCGCATTATTGATCGCGGGGTTGCTGCAGGCCTGGGCGACGGAGACGTTGCCCGCGGTCACGATCTTTGTGGCGGTCGTGTTCGCCGCGCACGCGTACGCGGCGTTTACGTAGAAGCCGGGGCTGTTGAACTCGTAGGTCGGGAACGCGTGGGGTGTCCAGTAGGTCCGTTGCCCTGGTCCGCCGCCGTCGTTGTGCCATTGGGCCCAGGCCAGCTTCGCCCAGCCGTCGAAGTTGTCGTTGAAGTGGAACTTCAACTGCCCCTCGACGTACTGCTGGTCGATGATCGCGCCTTCGTCACGCCCGCCGGGCACGACGTTGTGGAAGTATCCGTCAGTCTGCTTCTCCCAGTTGGCGCCGAGGCGGAACTGGACGCCTGGGATGGCCGTCGGGCCGGATACCGCCCCCTCAAGGATGAAGTGGTTGTAGTTCTGATAGTTGGCGCGGACCTCGCCGTACCAGTCTTCAGTCGGGCGCTTGGAGATGATGTTGATCGCGCCGCCGATCGAGTTGCGGCCGTAGAGGGTGCCCTGCGGACCCCGCAACACTTCCACCCGGTCGACGAACAGCGGCGTCTTGCCGGCTTCGACCGTGGAGGAGGTGTAGATACCGTCCGAGTACTGGGCGACGCTGATGTCGGCGGCGTGCACGTTGGTCAGGCGCCCGACGCCACGCAGTGTGTTGCGATCGTTCCCGGCGTTGTATTCCAGGCCCGGCGTGAAGTTGGTCATGTCGGTGATCGAGGTGATCCCGATCAGGTCGCGGCGTTCCGAGGTGAAGGCCGAGACC
>NZ_DASXNL010000169.1:0-52087 GCF_036495085.1 Phenylobacterium sp.
GCGGGCGTTGGCCACCCGCTGGTGGATGCGCGCAACGCGCCGCATGGCCTTGCGCCGGTTGGCGCTGCCGCGCTTTTTGCGGGCCAGGTCCCGCTGGGCCCTGCGCAGGGCTCGAAGGGCCTTCTTGCCGTGGTTGGCCGGAGTGATGCTGGTTCCATCGCTGAGGGCGGCGAACACCGCCACACCCAGGTCGATGCCGACAGCCGGGGCGATGGACGGCCGCGGCTCGTCGACTGCAACCTCCCACTGCACGGCGGCGAACCACTGCCCTGCGCGGCAGGAGAGGGTGATGTTGCGGATCGCGCCCGGGACAGCATACCAGCCCCGGATCGCCACCCAGCCGAACCTGGGCAGCTTGATCCGCCCCGTCGACCTGCCGGTGCGCTCGACGCGGAGCGAGACCGGATCGGGAAAGCGGAAGCTGTCGTTCACACCACGCTTGCGTGGACCCGGGTAGGCCGCGCGACCGGTAAAGAAGTTCCGATAGGCCCGGTCGAGGTCGCGCAGCGCCTGCTGCAACGGGTGGATCGGCGCGGCCTTCAGCCAGTCCACCTCTGCGCGCAGGGCCGTAAGTTCGCGGCACTGGCCGGCGAAGCTGATCGCATGGCCGGTGTTGGCCTTATAGGCGCGCCACCAGTCCCGGCGCTGCTCCAGGGCCAGATTGTAGACGAACCGGCAGGCTCCCGCCGTGCGCGCCAGTTCCGCCGCCTGTTCCGGCGTCGGATAGAGCCGATAGGTGTTGGCCTTGCGAAGCAGCACCAGACGAATCTAGATTGGCCTATGGAAGCTGACAATGAATATCGACAGGGAAGACACTGCGTTTTCGCGCTTCATGCGCACTTGGTCTTCGTCGCAAAATATCGTCGGCGGGTGTTCACCGCAACGATCCTGGACGATATGCGCCCGATCTTCGCCAAGGTCTGCGCGGACTTCGAGGCTGAGCTGGTCGAGTTCGACGGCGAGGACGATCACGTCCATCTGCTGGTCCACTATCCGCCGAAAGTTTCGCTCTCCAGCCTGGTGAACAGCCTCAAAGGGGTGTCCAGCCGTCGCTTGCGCCGGATGCATCCTCCGCTCGTGCGGCGATACTGGAACGGCGTTCTCTGGTCCCCAAGCTATTTCGCCGCATCTTGTGGGGGCGCACCACTCGCCATTATCCGCCAATACATCGAGCAGCAGCGCACGCCGGATTGAAGACTTCTTACAGGCGCAGACGCGCCCTGGCCCTATCTCCGGCCTGAACGCCGGAGCTTGTGGGCCGGGTGATATGGGTCAACCAACAACTATAGCGGCGCTGAACCTTTCCGAGTCGCCAGGCGGCGCGCGGCCTTCTGAAGTCGCGCTGGCTCGCCCCGGTGATATTGGGAGAGAGCCGCGTCCAGTACGCAGAAAATGGCTTCAAGCCTGCTGGGGTTGTTATCCGGCTCGAGCCAGATCGGGCACCGGGCGCCCGCAAGCCATGCCGCGAGGCTGAGCTTGGTGCGAAGGACCGACGTGCTGTCGGTCGGGCAAGCCATGATACGACCGGCGGTGATGCGATAACCGCGTACCGCGGCCTCAAGTTCTGCGTCATCCCCTTCGAGGGCGGCGGCGACTCGGTCGGTAGCCGCTTCCAGTTCGGTGGCGAGCGCCTTCCAGACCTTCGTGCGGCGACGGGCGTCCACCCTGACCCGTCGAGACTCGTGAGTTTCGGGGACCAACCAGCCCACGGCGGTGTATCTCGGGCGGGCGTCCAATTCTGGGTCCGGGAGCGGCCGCGTGGCCAGCTTAACTACGTTGTGAGGGAGCGGCTGCGTTCGCCAGCCCTCAGGCTGGCGATAGGGCCCCTTCCGGGTCGTTGGGAAGGCGAGCACGTTTGACGTGCTGGGCTGTTCGACAGCCTGGCGCATTCTCGATCTCCATGCGGTCGAGCTTCGGGTCGGTCCGGAGCGAGGTGATAGCCTTGCGCAGGCCGGCTGTTAGTAACGCAAGTTGACGCACGTCGGGCACGTCGTTACGTAACGGAAATGGTTCTATCCAACGCGGAACGTCAGGCCCTCTACCGCGCGCGGCGCCGGGTGAATTCCGAAGCGCTGGCCCGGCTTCTGACAGGGTGGGCGGAGCAGCGCGAAGGCCTGATGCGCCAGATCGAGGCTCTAGAAAGCAGCCTTCGCACTCGCGCCAACAATGTCGGTGGCACAACAGACGCGCTCGCCCGGGTTCGCGAGCACATCGCCGGCTACGATCGCCTGATTGCGGAGATAACCGCCACCGAAGGGGATCGGAGCGCCGCTGGCGGCGCGGCGTCACCCCTGCCCTAGCCGAACGGCTCCGGGCCGCAGGCGAGCGAGTGGCCATTCCGGATTATCGGCCGATCGTCAGCGGTTTGAATCCTGATGACGTGGCCGACCGGGTCGCTCGCCGTCCTGGCGAAAAGTGCAGATAATGCTCGAAAAACATGTTACTCCAATAACATGGGTACGCTAACTGTTGTCGACTACGCGCTCTTCGCGGCAATGGCGGGCTGCGTCGCCGTGCTCTTCGGCGCCGGAATCGTCTGGCTCTGGCGTCGGTCCTAGGCGTCCCACGGAAGCCACCGCGATTGGCCCAGGCGATCACCAGGCCGCAATGTCGCGATCGCGGCGTTGGGCCGAACTCGAGTCACGGGCGCCTTCGGCCGGTAGCCTTGTCGCAGCTTAACGGCCGCCGGCTTCGGCGAGGTCGAACCAGGCCTCCAGCGACTCTGCGACAAAGTCGGGCAGCCGTCCCTCCCGGAAGAAGCCCCACTGGTTGAACGCGCCCTGCCACTGCGCCTCGATTAGCCGGGCGGCGAGCTCCGGCGCCACCGGCAATGGCTCCAACCGCTCGGCGACCGCCTCTCGCAGCATCTGCCAACGTTCGCGCGCCAGGGCGTTCAGCTCCGGGTCGCGGAAGTCCTCGCGCAGCCATAGCAGTCCGGTGGCCAGTACGTCGGGATCCTGGATGTCGGGAGTCAGCAGCCGGAACAGGTTGATTACCGAAGCGCGTCCGCGCATCCGCGGGGCCTCGGCGATGACGGCTGCGAACTCGCCGTTGTCCTGGGCTAGGGCGCGCAAGATCAGCCCTCGTTTGTCGCCGAACCGCTGCAGCAGCGTCGAAGGCGCGATCCCCACCTCCGCCGCGACGGCCGCCAGCGTGAACTCCGCGGGCCCGTTGCGGAACATCACCCGCAGCGCCCCTGCGAGCACGGCCGCATCGCTGATCCGTCGAGGGCGAGGCATCTTGACTTATTTATGAGTGAATGTTCATTTATAAACAGAATAGAGGGGTTCGTCCAAGCCGCCAAGGCTGCAGTGGAGGATGCCGTGAGCATGACCCCAGAAGGCTTGAGCCTGGCCGGTAAGGTGGCCCTGGTGGCTGGAGCAACCCGGGGCGCCGGACGAGGCATCGCCCGATCGCTTGGTGAGGCCGGAGCCCTTGTCTACTGCACGGGGCGCAGCGCCGCGGGGCATCCCAAGGGCCTGGATCGCCCGGAGACCCTCGACGAGACGGTCGCGTTGATCGAACAGGCCGGCGGTCGCGCCGTCGCGGTGCGTGTAGACCACACCCACGAAGAAGAGGTGGCGAACCTCTCGACCCGGGTACGGGGAGACGCCGGGCGCCTGGACGTGCTCGTCAACTGCATCTGGGGCGCCGATTCCCTGATGGCCTGGGGGCGTCCCTTCTGGGACATCGATCTCGCCAAGGTTCACGCCTATCTCGACCAGACCCTTATCAGCCACATCGTCACCAACCGACATCTGGCTCCGCTGATGGTCGAGGCCGACCACGGCCTGATCGTCGAAGTGATCGACGGCCATTTCGCGGGATATCGCGGGAACATCCTCTACGACCTCGTCAAGGCGTCGCTGGCCCGCCTCGCCTACGGAATGGCCGTTGAGCTGGCGCGAACCGGGGTCACCGCCCTTTCTCTCTCGCCAGGCTTTCTTCGTTCAGAGGCCGTGCTCGACCACTTTGGAGTCCACGAAGAGTCCTGGCCCGAGGCCGTAGCGAAAGACCCCTATTTCGCGGAATCCGAATCTCCTCGACTTGTGGGCCGCGCTGTAGTGGCGTTGACCGCCGATCCCGACGTACGCCGTAAGGCGGGGCTCATTCATTTCGCCTCCGACCTGGCTCGTGAGTACGGCTTCACCGATGTCGATGGCCGCGTGCCGGACTTCCCGAAGATGTTCGACGCAAGAATGCGGGAGATCGCCACGACACCGCCGCTTGACGAACAGGGTCGCCTCCTCGCCTGGGCGCGCTATTTCCAGATTCACCAGGATCCGGCGCGGCGTGAACTCGCCTTGCTGCTTGCCAAGGCGCTCGGCCTTGAGGGCCTGGGCCCCGGCCTTGCGCCGGTGATGACGCACCCATGAGGCGGGAGCGGCAAAGCGGCGCCACCCCCATCGGGCTGGGTTTTCGCGCGGGCCGAGGCGGCAGCGTGGTCATCGGCGTCACCGCTGAGGACGGCGAGCCTTGCGTCGTCATGTCTTCGTTTCTCGCAACGGCGGCGCAAGGAGATCGTCTCTCGCTCGAGCCGTATCACCTCGCCGCCGAAATGAAGCGAGGTCCCAGTGACGGTGTCCCGGCCGGCGCCGCCGCGGCCGTGGCTGAAGGGCGCAAACGGCAATGCCAACTGGCGGCGCAGGGCTTGGGCGACATTGTCCGGAGGCTAGAGGAAGCGAGATACGAGCCTGTCACCGCGGCGCTACTGGTCAATCGCGCCGGCTGGATCACTGATCTGCTGGCGTACAGCCTCTCCGCACCCGAACATCCCGCGGTCGCCGAAGGACTCGCCGTGCGTGAGGCGCTGCGGTTTGCACTCCGTCGAAGCGGTATTCAAGTCGCTGAAATGGACGAGAAGTCTCTCCAGGAGGCTGCGTCGAAGGCGTTGCGGAAACCCTCAGCAGATATCGACAGCGTGTTGCGAGCCTTTCGTGTGACCGCCGGCAGGCCTTGGCGCAAAGAGCAGCAGCTTGCGTGCCTCTCAGCCTGGGTCGCACTCGCGGCGCTACACGCTCGCTGCGGCTAGGTTCGGCGCTCAGGCGGAACCGGTCCAGCACCGGCTCAGGACTCACCCCGCGCCGCCCTGCGCGCGATGAGCATTGGCCCAGAGGCGTGCTTCGTAGAGTGTGTCCGGCGATTTGGACTCAAACAGGTACGGGCAGTTATGGAC
Source organism: Phenylobacterium sp. (assembly GCF_036495085.1). Taxonomy (GTDB): domain Bacteria; phylum Pseudomonadota; class Alphaproteobacteria; order Caulobacterales; family Caulobacteraceae; genus Phenylobacterium. The sequence continues at coordinate 5,177 of NZ_DASXNL010000169.1, forward strand.
AGTGGCGCGTTGGACTTCCGCGACCGCAGGCGGGTGCTCGATGGGCTCGACGGGGAGTCGTTCGATCTTATCGTGATCGGCGCGGGAGTGACTGGAGCCGGGGTCGCCCGTGACGCCGCCATGCGCGGTCTGAAGGTTGCGCTCGTGGAAGCCCGCGACTTCGCGTCTGGAACCAGCAGCCGATCCTCAAAGATGATCCATGGAGGCTTGCGCTACATGGCGCAGGGCGACCTGGCCCTGGTCCACGAGGCGGCCTCGGAACGCAAGGCGGTGGAACGGATCGCCCCCCACCTGACCCGCCAGACCCCCTTCGTGATCCCGGCCAAGACACCGGCGGTCACAGCGAAGCTGCGGGCCGGACTGTGGGCGTTCGAGAAGCTTGGGAGCGTACCGAAGGATCGCCGGCACGAGGTCTGGACCCGGCGCGATCTGGAGCTCCGCGAGCCGACGGTCGAGGCCCGCGAATTCTCCGGCGCCGTCGTCTACCCGGAATATCTCACCGAGGACGCCCGCCTGACGCTCGCCAACGTCCGCAGCGCCAAAGCCTATGGCGCGCAGGTGATCAGCTATGCCCCGGTGCGCCGCCTCATCGTCGAGAACGGCAAGGCGGTTGGCGTCGTGCTCAGCGACGCGCTCTCCAGCGAAGACGCCGACCGGGCGCGGCTGTCGGGACGTGTGATCGTCAACGCCGCGGGGCCGTGGGTCGACGCCGTACGGCGGTTGGAGGACGGCGCGGCCAGGACGCAACTCCAGCTGACCAAGGGCGTCCACGTTGTGGTCCCACGTCACCGCCTCCCGGTCTCTCGCACGATCATCATGCCCGCCTCGGATCGCCGAAGCGTGTTCGCCGTGCCGAAGGGAGAGTTCACCTACCTGGGCACCACCGACACCTTCTATCCCGAGAGCGACTACTGGCCTGCCATCGAAGCTGCCGACGTCGACTACCTCCTGGCGGCAGCCCAGGCGCGGTTTGCGACGCCGCCGCTCGGCCACCAGGACATCGTCGCGGCCTGGTCGGGCGTCCGTCCCCTGGTGGCCCAGGAGGGTAAGTCGGCCTCGGACATCTCACGCAAGGACGAGGTCTGGACCGGGCCAGCCGGCGTGCTCTCCATCGCCGGCGGCAAGCTCACGGCCTACCGCAAAATGGCCGAGCGGATCGTGGATATGGTGCAGCAGGCGATTGGCCAGGAGCCGTTGGCTGCTGCCACGGCGCAAACCCCCTTGATCGGCGGCGACCTCGATCCGGCCGTGGTGCTGGCGCGCCTCGAACCCAAGCTGGGCTCGCGCGACGCCGCAGAACGCCTGGTTGGCCTCTACGGCGCCGAAGCGGAGGACCTCGCCGCCGGCGGCGCGGGACCGATCGTCGAAGCCCGCCACGCGGTCTTGTTTGAGGGCGCCGTCACCCTTGAGGACTACTGGGTGCGTCGCAGCGCGCGCGCCTGGTTCGACCACAATGCGGGCCTCGACGCGCTGGGCCCGGCGGCCACGGAGATGGCTGGGCTCCTCGGTTGGTCGCCTCAGGAGACGAATCGTCAGATCGATGCCTGCCGCGCGCTGAACACGGCGAGCCGCGCCGCCCTGCACCCGGTAAAGAACGAGGCCTGATCCATGTCCGCCGCTTACGTGTCGCAGCTCCTGACCGCGCTCGGTCAGGACAAGGTGGCGGTCGACGAGGCCACGCTGAAATCCAGACGCCATGACTACTGGATGGTCAGCCACCTGCGCGATCGCGTCGGTGGAGAAGCCCCGCTCCCCGCCTGCGTCGTGCGGCCGACGACGGTCGCCGAAGTGCGGACCGTCGTGCGCATCGCCACTGCGGCGCGAGCCCCTCTCATCACGTTCGGCCTGGGCAGTGGGGTGGTTGGTGGCGTGCTGACCACGCCCGACGCGATCCTGTTGGACCTCGGCGGGCTAAGCCGCACGCGCTTCATCGACCCGAAAAACCTGCTGGCGAGTTTCGACGCCGGCAAGAACGGCATGGAAGCAGAGCAGGAAACGGCCGCCCAGGGTCTGACGATCGGGCACTGGCCGCAGTCCATCGCGGTGTCGAGCGTCGGCGGCTGGATCGCAACGCGCGCCTCGGGCCAGTTTTCCAGCGCCTATGGCAACATCGAAGACATCGTCTATTCCGTCGAGGCGGTGATGCCCGATGGAGAGCTGGTTACGCTTGGCAAGGGCCCAAGAGCATCGGCGGGGCCGGACCTGCGCCACCTGTTGCTGGGCTCCGAAGGCGCGCTGGGGGTCGTCACCGGCGTCACCCTGTCCCTGCGCCGCGCGGCGCCGGCCCGCGCGCGATCGGCCTTCGCAGCACCGGACATGCGCACCGGCTTCGACTTCCAGCGGGAGATCGTGCAGACCGGCTGGCGGCCGCCGGTCGTGCGCCAATACGACGAGCGCGAGAGCCGCCGACTGCACGAGGCGGCGCGCAACTGCACTGTGATCATGGTCCACGAGGGCCCACAGGAACTGGTGGACGTCGAGAAGGCCGCCGTCGCCCAGATGGCCGCCTCAGCCGGCCTGAGCCCCCTGCCTGAGACCATCGTCGAACACTGGCTGGAGAACCGAAACCATGTCGCGGGCTGGGACCAGCTCCTCAGCCGCAACATCGTGGCCGACACCGTTGAGATCTCCGCCCAATGGGACCGGATCGCCGGGATCTATGACACCGCAACGGCCGCGGTCGGCAAGATGGAAGGCTGCCTCGCTGCCTCGGCTCATAGCTCGCATGTCTACCGAAGCGGGCTCAATCTCTACTTCACCTTCGCGGTCCAGCGCGCGGAGGCCGCGGCGCTTGAAGGCGCGTACTTCGAGGCCTGGCGCCATATCATGGAAGCTACAGTGAAGGGCGGCGGGAGCGTCGCGCACCATCACGGCGTCGGCCGGGTGCGCCGCGACTATCTCGAACAGGAACTCAACCCGGAAGGTTTACGTCTGTTGCGGAGCATCAAGAAGGCGCTGGATCCGACTGGGGTCATGAACCCCGGCGCTCTGCTACCCGATGCCTGAGCTTCTACTGGGTCTCGACGTTGGCACGACGACCCTCACGGCTTGCCTGTTCGCGCCCGGCGGCGAGCGGCTAAGCCAGGCTGCGGCCCCGGTGCGGACGATGACGCCCGCACCGGGACGGGTCGAGCAGGATGCGCAAGGCATCTGGCGCTCGGCCCGCCGGGTGATCCGGCGCGCCCTCACCGGTGCGGGCCGCCACGCCAACGACCTGGCCGCCATCGGCATAACGTCGCAGCGCACCAGTCTCGTGCTCTGGGATCGCGCCACCGGCCAACCCCTGACGCCTCTGGTGGTATGGAGCGACCTGCGCGGCGCAGCGCGGGCGAGCGAGCTGCGGGGAGCCGGCTACGGGATCGTCGCCCAGCAAGCGGCCGCCAAGCTGGAGGAACTCTGGATCGGGGTGGCCGACCGGGCGCAACTGCTCGCCCAACGTCGCCTGGCATGGGGCAACATCGATTCCTTCCTGATCTGGAAGCTAAGCGGCGGCGCGGCCCACGTCACCGACCGCAGCCAGGCATGGCCCACCGGATATCTCGACCTGGGGACCTTCAACTGGAACGCTGCGCTGATCGAACATCAGGGTTTGGACGAGAGTGCGTTCCCCGCGCTCGTGGACACTTGGGGGGAGATGGCGCGCACCGATCCCGCCGTCCTGGGCGCTGCGACACCGATCGCCGCCAACATCGCCGACCAGCAGGCCGCCCTGGTGGGTCAGGATGCCGAAGCGCCCGGCGCCTGCAAGATCACGCTCGGCACCTCGGCGACGGTGGACGTGAGCACCGGCGCCCAGTTCGTCTACGGCGGACCGACCATTCCGCCGTTCATATTGTCGTCGGTTGGCGCAGAGACCCGGTTCTGCATCGAAGGGATGGTCTATTCGGCGGGGTCAGCCCTGGATTGGCTCAGGAGAAGCTTTCGGCTGGGTAGCTTCAGCCGTTTCGAAGCCATCGCCGCGACCACGCCCGACAGCGGTCATGTCGTAATGCTGCCTGCGCTTCAGGGCCTGGGCGCACCCCACGGTGATCTTGGGCGGCGGGGCCTCGTCGGCGGGCTCACCCTGGCCACGGGCCCAGGTGAGATCGCCCGCGCCGGTGTCGAGGGCGTGGCGTTCCGCGTTCGCGAAGTGATCGAGCACATCTACGCTCAGAGTGGCCTCAGCCGGCCGGACGTCCTGCGCGCCGACGGCGGGCTGACCAACAGCGACGTCTTTATGCAGGCCCAGGCGGACATACTTGGCACGCCGGTGGCGCGCCACGTCCTGCGCGAAGCGACCGCCTGTGGGGCCGCCATCTGCGCAGGGCGAGGCGTAGGCCTACTCACGCCATCCGACACCGCCGGCTTCGTGCGCCACGACCGCACGTTCCGGCCGGCGATCAGTGCAGACGAATCGTCGGCTCGGCTGGCCGCCTGGCGTGACCAAGTCTACGGCCCCTAGGTCGGGCGCCTTTCATCCGATCGACAACGGCCCGTGGTGCAGCTTCGGCAGGACATGGCGGGCGAAGAGATCGCATTCGGCCTGGTGCGGGTAACCGGACAGGATGAAGGCCTCAATGCCCAGGGCTTGATAGGCCTGCAGCTTCTTCAGCACCTGGTCTGGATCTCCGACTATGGCGGCGCCGCAGCCGGAGCGCGCGCGCCCTATGCCTGTCCAGAGGTTCTCTTCGGCATATCCGTCATCGGAAGCGGCCTCGCGCAGCTCCGCCTGGCGGCGAACCCCGGCCGACGTCGAATCCAGAGACTTGGCGCGGATTGCCTCGCCCGTGGGCGCGTCGAGCCGTGACAGAAGCCTATCGGCCGCGGCGCGCGCGGCTTCTTCAGTCTCGCGCACCACCACATGGACGCGATAGCCGAATTTCAGCTTGCGGCCGTGTTTCGCCGCGCGCGCCGTCAGGTCACCGACGATCTCCTTCACCGCCTCCATCTTGTCAGGCCACATCAGATAGACATCGCAGCCCTGCGCCGCGGCCTCTCGGGCGTCCTCCGACAGGCCGCCGAAATAGAACGCCGGCGAACGCCCCGAGACGGTGCGGACGCGCGGCGGATCCACCTTGATCTTGTAGAACTCGCCTTCGAAATCGACGGGTTCGCCGTTCAGCTGGGTTCGGAGGAGTTGCATCACCTCGACCGTACGGCGATAGCGCGGCGCGCTGGCCAGCGTCTCTCCGGGCAGGTCGCTGGAGATGATGTTCACGGTCAACCGACCACCCATCATCTGGTCGAGGGTGGCGAGCTGGCGGGCCATCTGCGGGGGCCACATCTCTCCCGTACGGATCGCGGCCAGGATGCGCATCTTCTTCAACATCGGCGCGATGCCGGCGGCGAAGGCCAGGGTGTCGATACCAAGCGCATAGCCGGACGGCAGCAGGATGTTGTCGAACCCGCTCTTCTCCGCCGTCAGCGCAATATTGCGGCAATGCTCCCAGCTCGACTGGAGCAGCGGGTCCGGAACCCCCAGGAACTCATAATCGTCGTCGCAGAGCGCGGAGAACCAGGAAACTTCGCAAGGCAGGGTATTCACGGCAGCGGAACTCCTCGAGCTGCGATCAGGACGGCGTACCATTCGGGCCGGGTGAAAGTGACGCTCAGCGCCTCAGCAGCCTCGGCGATGCGCGCGAGTTGCTGGGAGCCTACAATGGGGATGGCGCGGCTCGGATGCTGCCGGATCCAGGCGTAGGCGGCGACCGTACGGGAGACGCCCTTGGCCCTGGCGAAGGCGTCCAATGCGTCGCGGACCGCACGAACACGAGGGTCCGCCGTTTCGCCGTCGCCTAGTCGGCCCTGCGCCAGCGGCGACCAGGCCAACACGCCCATGCCGGTGGCTAGCGCCTGGTCGAGGGTCCCGTCCGTCAGCGGGTCAATCGTCAGCGCAGAGAACTCGATCTGGATGCAGGCCAGCGGGAACGGCAGATGCGCCTGAAGGGCCGCCGTCTGGGCAGCGGTGTAGTTAGAGACGCCGACCTCGCCGATCTTGCCGGCTTTGCGCAGGCCCGCGAGGGCCTCGGCGACCTCAGCCGGGTGGGCCAGGCTGTCAGGGCGATGGATCTGCCAAAGGTCGATCCGCTCGACATTCATCCGCCGGAGCGAGGCCTCGACTGCGCCAGCCAGGTAAGCGGGACTGGAATCATAGGGCGTGCCCATGACGATCCCGCCCTTGCTCGCCAGTACGAACCGCTCGCGTAGCGATGGCTGGGCTTTCAGAACCTGACCCAGCAGGGCTTCGGCCGCGCCGAACGGCTCGTTGTTGTCGGGTCCGTAGATGTCGGCGGTGTCCAGCAGCGTCATGCCCGCCGCCAGCGCCGCCTCGACCCGGGCCTGCGCCGCCACAACGTCCTCGCCACGGAAGCGCCACATCCCCCAGGCCAGCGGCGAGACCTTTATGCCGGTCTTGCCCAGCGGGAAGGGTTCATTCAACAAGGCCACAGTCATTGGGCGCACCACGCATCGTTTCGGAAAAGGGCAATTGGCATGAAAAACAGCGTCCGGGTTGGGATTGTCGGCTCAGGAATGATGGGCCGAGAGCACATCCGCAACCTCCTGCTGTTTCCCCAGGTCCAGATCGCAGCCCTGGCCGATCCGACCCCTGCGTCGCTGGAGTCCGCGGCCCGTGAAGCGAAAGGCCGGGCTCCGGAAATCTTCGAAAATCCTCAGACCATGCTCGCCGCGGGCGGCTTGGACGCCGTGATCGTCGCGTCGCCGAACTTCACCCATCGCCAGGTGCTCGAGCCGCTGTTCGAGGCCGGGGTCAACATCCTGTGCGAGAAACCGCTCTGCACCACCGTCGAAGACGCGCGCTGGGCGGTTGAGAAAGCAGCCGCGAGCAAGGCGGTCTTCTGGACCGGCATGGAATACCGCTTCATGCCCCCGGCCGCGGCCTTCATCGATCAGGTCAAGGAAGGGCGCGTCGGACGCCTGGTCATGCTCTCGATCCGCGAGCACCGCTTCCCGTTCCTCGTGAAAGTGGGCGACTGGAACCGTTTCAGCCGCAACACCGGCGGCACCATGGTCGAAAAGTGCTGTCACTTCTTCGACCTCATGCGCCTGATCGTCGGCGAAGAGCCGGTGCGCGTCTTCTGTTCGGGCGCGATGGACGTCAACCACCTGGACGAGCGCTACGGCGGCGAGACGCCAGACATCATCGACAACAGCTACACCGTCGTGGACTTCGCCGGCGGCCAGCGGGCCATGCTCGACCTCAACATGTTCGCAGAGGGCGCCAGGAACCAGGAAGAGCTGGCCGCGGTGGGTGACAAAGCGCGACTCGAAGCCTTGATCCCCGACGGCGACCTCGTGTTCTCCCCAAGGGTCGGATTCCGCAAGCCGAAGCAGGTGCAGACCACCCACATCGATGTCGATCAGGCCGCGTTGGACGCGGGGTCCCACCATGGAGCCACCTACTATCAGCTGGAAGCCTTCCTCAAAGCGGTGGCCGGCGACGGACCGGTGCAGGTGACCGCCGAAGACGGCCTGCGCGCCGTCGCAATGGGCGCAGCCGCCGAGCTCAGCGCGCGGGAAAAGCGCGTCGTCCACATGTCGGAGTTCGGGCTCTAAAGGCCAGCCCGAGGAACCACCGGCCGTATCGCCGGAGGTTCCTCGGGATTTTCTAGAAGTCTTTGCGCAGGGTCGCGCCCCAATAGCGGTCGTCGTCGCGCGGCACGAAGCGGGCGACCCCGGCGACCGAGCCGTAGGCGATATAGGGCGAGTAGTGCTGGTTGGTGATGTTCTTCACGACACCGCGCAGCTGCCAGCCGTTGTTCGCCCCCAGCAGTGCGACGCCGGCGTTCCAGATTCCGTAGGCGGGCTGGATCGTGTCCGGGGTCTCTGAAAGGGAGTACTGCGTCTTGTCCTTCCAGGTGTAGTCGGTGGAGAACTGGAGGTCCCAGTCGCTGGTCAGACGGGTGGTGTAGTTGGCGTCCGCGTGGACCTTGAGCTTCGGAGCGAACGGCAGCGGCTGGCCGTTGATGTTGCAGCTTACCGGTGAGCCGACCGGGCAGGTGAAGTCATCGACCTTGGCATCGGTCCGCGCGAAGGAGAGATCCAGGTCCAGGCCGTCGATGGGCCGCGCACTGAAGTCGCCTTCAATGCCCTTTGAAGAGACCTTACCGGCGTTGATCAGGCGCGTGACGAGGCCGCCGGCGACGGTGTCGGTGAAGTTCGCCTGGTAGTTATCGAACTTGGTGTCGAAGATCGCCAGCGCGCCGGACAGCTTGCCGCTCAGCAGGCTGCCCTTGATGCCGACTTCGGCCGAGTTGGACGTCTCGGGCTGGAGCGCGATCTCGTCGATCGCCTGCATGTTGAAGAAGACGTTGTAGGCCGGGCCCTTATATCCACGGGAATAGGTCGCATAGATCATCGAGTGATCGTTGAGATCGTATTGCAGGCCCGCGCGGCCGCTCCAGTTGTCGTCGGTGGTGGACCCCTCGCTCGAGTGGAACGGCCGGATGCCGGTCAGAGCCACCGCGGTCGAGGCGACCCGGGTATGGTAGTAGGACAACTCATCGCGGATCGCGCGCGCGCCCAGAATGGCGCGGAACGCCGGGGTGATGTTGAAGTTGCCCTCCCCGTAGAGCGCCATGTTGGTCGACTTGATCCCGTAGTCGGCGAGCCCAAAGTCGGAGACTGGGGCGGCTCCGACCAGGCGAATAAGGTCGCGGCGGTATACTTCGTCGGTGACCTCCCGGAGATAGTAGGCGCCGGCTACGTAATCGAAGAAGCCGCCCTTAGGCGAGGTGATCCGGAATTCCTGGGATGTCTGGTTGGAGTCCACCAAACCATCGTCGCGGACGTCAGGAAAGGCGGCGGTCACCACCGGCAGATTGTCGAAGTCCGGGACCTGGTGGTTCTTCCAGATCCGGTAGCCGGTGATCGAGGTCAGCACAAATTCACCCAGCTTGTAGTCGGCCTGCAGATTGGCGCCGTAGTTGCGGTCCTTCACTGTCGAACCGATGTTCGCCACCGATGACTTGTTGTCGGCGCCGGGGGTGACGCCATAGCTCGCCAACAGGGTCGCGAGCGCGGGGTTGGGCGTCACGACGTTGGTCGGATAGGCCACCCGGTTGGTCGAGGAGAAGACGCCATTGGGCGCGCTTTCCTTACCGTCGGCGTAGTCGGCCCCGAAATTCAGGGTCAGCTCGTCGGTTGGGGTCGCCTCCAACCGCATCCGCACGCCGTGGTGCGTGTAGCCGTTGATCTTGGAGTTACGCAGGACGTCGTCGACGTTGCCGCCGTAGCTGGCGGTGACCGCCGAGATCAAGCCGTTGAGCTTGCCGGCGATCAGGGGCCCTGAGACGGAAGCCTTGAGGCGGGTCTCGTCGCCTTCGTAGTAGGAAGCGTCCACATAACCATGGAGGTCGGCGGTCGGGCCTTTGGTGATGATGTTGACCACCCCGGCCGAGGCGTTCTTGCCGAACAGAGTGCCCTGCGGTCCGCGCAGCACCTCGATGCGCTCCAGGTCCAACAGGTCGAGGGTCGACTGGCCCGGACGGCTGAGCACGATGCCATCAATGACAGTGGAGACAGATGGCTCGACGCCAGGCGAAGTCGTGATGGTACCAACACCGCGGACGAACACCGTGCGGTCTTTGTTGGAGGCGCCGGTGCGGAAATCAACCGTCGGCACCGACTGGGCGATGTCCTGCAGGTTGTTAAGGTTCTTGCGCGCGAGCTGATCGCCGTTAAGCGCGCTGATCGCGATCGGAACGGTGTTCAGCGACTCTTCGCGGAAGCGGGCGGTGACGGTCAGTTCCTCGACCGTCGAGTTGGCGGCGCCGGCCTCGGCGGCGACGGCTTGGCCGGCCCCGATGACTGCAGCGCCAGCCAGAAGAGCTCTTAGCCATGCTTGTCGGCGGCGGACCGAATTCGTCCGAGATGGGTCGGTATGCACTCACTATCCCCTTCGTTTTGTTCGCCCGCGGCCCCTCGAAGGGTTCGCCACGATCCCGGCGCAAGGCCGGGGCCTGGAAGGATCACTTCCAGTGCGCGCTTCGTGTTATCGAGGTTGCAGCGGCTGGGCCGCCTTCCCTCCCCCAGTTCGTCCAGCCCGCTTCTTTCCGGTGGTCGTGGACTCAAGGGCCATCTTACGCAGACTGGCCTACGTCGCAATGCATCGATATGCAGCGTTTCTCAAAGCGATACGAGCTCCACTTCAGGCAGTGGCTGAAGCTTCGGCACCCAGGCGTGCAGCCAAGCCAGGCCGAGGAGATACGAGACTGAGGCGATGGCCAGCAACGGCGCGTAGCCCAGGCCCGCGGTCAGGATCTGTCCCGCAAGGAAGACGATGCCCATGCCGGCCAGGTTTCCGCAGAGGGCTCCGAAGGCGGTGACCGAACCGATCCGCGAACGCGGCGTGATGTCGGCGATGGTCGAAAAAATGCTGATCGAGAAGCCCTGATGGCCCCCAAGCGTGACAGCCAGCAGCCCTGCGGCAATCCAAAGGTTGTGCGTATAGAGCGCCAGGGGAACGGTCGTGACCATCAGGGCGCAGACCAGCATCACCCCTTTGCGCGTGGCGTTGACGCTTACGCCGCGCGCCAGCAGGCGTGAAGCAGCCCAGCCGGCTGCGACCGAGCCAAGAGCCGAGCCGAGATAGGCGACGGCGAGCGGAGGACCGAGATGAGCTGCCGATATGCCGAACACCCTATGGAAGAAGTCCGGCGCCCAGAACAGCAGCAGCCACCAGACCTGGTCGGACAACACCTTGGCGCCGGCGATGCCCCATGTACGGCGATCGGCTAGCAAGACCTTGAGGCCGCCCAGCGTGCCCGGCGATGCTTCCGTGGGCGCGGGCCTGGCGAAGGCGACACCACGAGTGACGCCGATCCACAACGCGACCCAGACGAACCCGAGCGCGCCGACCAAAATGAAGGAGCCTCGCCAACCCACGCTCACGGCGAGGAGCGGCAGGACCAGCGGCGCGGCGATGGCGCCGATGGACGAAGCGCCGTTGGAAACGCCGAACGCCAGGGACCTGGTGCGCGCGCTGAAGACGCTGCCCAGCGTCTTGACGAATGCCGGGGTTCCCATGGACTCAGTCGCGCCCAGCGCGATCCGCGCTGCGGAGAACTGGCCCATGGTCATCGCCCAGCCATGGACCATGGCCGCCAGGCTCCACGCCGCCACGCCGGCCGGCGTCGCCCACTTCACCCCGAGCCGGTCGACGATCCAGCCGACGCCAATGTAAGCCAGGGCCGCCGACAACTGGAACAGCGAGGCGAGCTTTCCGTAGTCGGCGTCGCTCCAGCCCATGTCCACTTCGATCAGGGGCTTAAGGACGGAGATCAACTGGCGGTCGACGAGGTTGAGTATGCCGGCGGTGATCACCAGTCCGAGCAGCCACCATCGGCGGCGCTCAGCTTGGACATCCTTTGACGCGAGAGCCTCCTGCGCGGGGACGACACTTTCAGCCACGGGTTACCTGTTTGCCATCGAGAAGAAGTGGCACGGCATTGCGGCGCAGCCGCCGGGTGCCGGGATTGAGCATCACCTCGGGCGTATATTGCGCGAGGTAGACGCGGCGCATGTTAGGTGTGCGGTTGGCGCCGGTGGCGTGCAGCAGGTGGCTCGAGAAGGCGACAATGCTGCCGGCCGGGACCTCCACGGCGACGCCTGTTTCATCGCCCTTCCAGCCCACCAGATCGTTGGTCCCCGGCTGGCGCTCGTGCGGCAGGATCCAGTCGCGGGCCAGCGGCGTCTGCGAAAAAGGCAGCACCCTTACGGTCCCGTTCTCCACCGTGACGTCGTCAAGCGGGCACCAGCAGGTGAGATAGGGCGCGTGATCCACCGGCCCGCCGTTCCCGACCACGTATCCGCTGTCCTGGTGCCAGCCGAACGGCAGGCCGCCCTCGGGCCCCTTCACGACGTACTGGTCGAAGAAGAAGTAGGCATCATCGCCTATTGTGGCCCGGCAGATATCCGCCATGGTTTCGCTGAACAGCATCCTGCGCAGCGCGGGGGCCTCGCGCTGGCATTCGTTGGCGAAGTACCGCTTGCCGCGGTGGCTGATGCCCATTGAATCGACGCCGGCCGCGTCCATGCGGGCGTCCTCGCGGGCCACGAAGGCCGCGCACTGCTCGCGCAGCAAGTCGAGCAGTTCGCCCTCCAGCGCACGCTCGAACACGGCATAGCCCTCGCTTGCGAATTGCTCGCGCTGCGGCCCGTAGCCCATTTCAGTCCTCATGTTGGCGGCACGACGATTCGCAGAACCGCCCCTTCTGAAGTTCGTGGCAGCCTCCTGCCCGCAGGTCCATAGGCTCATCATCTCGATCTCGAAGACGGCGCGACGGCGCTATCCCAGAACCGGCGGCTTACGATCTGTGGGGTAAGGCGAGGAAGCTCGGCGGGCCCGGCTGGATCGCAAGCGATCCGTCACAGGAGGCCCGATTGGTGCATGGCGAGAAGAGATATCAGCCTCGCCAGACGCGGATTGGCGGTCTGCCCCCCGGGGGCTGTCCCCGGGGACTTCTCGACTGTCTTCGCCTGGACCAGGCGCCATGCGCCGCAGATTCAGCGCCGACACCCTCACCGCACAGCCACTCTGTCCTGCGTCCAGATTGGCTTCAAGGGCGACGTCTTACCTAAGGCATGGCCGCCGGCCTTGGACTGAACCAGCCGCGTCGGTAGGATCGGCCGCCCGCCAGATCGCGCGGCGGCCGCCAACCGCTATTTGGTGAAACGCACTTCCCGAGCCGTCGTGCTGCCGCGGTTGGTCCGCAAGGAATCCCGTGCGGCGAACGCCTGATTGCTCTTCACGACAGTGCCGAACGCGGCGGCGCTGGTCGCATCGCTCTCGGCGAGAGGACGATCGAACGCCGCCATGTTCTTGTACTCGATCATCAGGAGGACATCCGGCTCGTGATCCCGCGGGGAATCGACCGCCAGCACCTTGTAGTCGAGCACGTAGCCGGCCTTCTTTTCGGCCTCGTTGACCTGGCGCCACTTGCCGGCGAGGTAGGCCATGTAATCGTCGAACATGCCGGGCTTGGTCTCAACCCGGCTGATCACCCAGACCGGGCCGTTGTCGTAGACACGCTCTGCGGTCTGCGCCTGGGCCAGGCCTGCGCCCGCGATCGACAAGGCCATCGCCGCGGCTGCGGCGCAAAGAAATGATTTCATGACGTGGTTTCCCCGGTGGGTCGGCCCCGCTCGCATGAGCAACCAACCCCCCGTTCACTGAACGTCGTTGGATAAAATTTGGCAAGGGTCGCATCGGGCCAGGGCAGCGCGTTCGCCATAGCCTGCAGCCCTGAAGGCCACCGGCCGGTTCCATGTCCGATCCGGGCGTCGCGAAGCAGGAGGTTGCAATTGCCAGCCTCAACCGGCCGGTTCGAGATCGGTCTCGAGCCGGAGGGTCGCTGCAATCCTTATATTCATTGCGGACTACTACGCTCAGGCGACACAGGACGCGCCTGGCGGCCTCCCCGATTGAGGGCGGGGCTCGGCGGCGCGGCCGCCGAGCGTGCGGCGCGCCACCGGCTTGGCGACATGCCGAATTCGGCGGCGAACCAGCGATTGAACGAGCTTTGCCGAACGTAGCCAACGAGGCCCGCGATGCGGGCCAGCGGCAGGCCCTCGTTCGACACGTAGCGGACCGTAAGGTCGCGGCGGATCCGGTTGAGCAGGTCGGAGAAATCGGCGCCTTCGGCGGCGAGCCGTCGCTGGAGCGTACGCTCATTGAGGCCCAGACTGGCCGCCACCCTGCCGATCGAGGCCTCGCCGACCGGCATCAGGAGATAGATCGCCTTCTGCGCCTCTTGGGCCAGCGATTGGCGATCGGCGTTCGGCAGCGTCTGGACGTAGCGCTCCGCATGTCGCGCAAGGATCGGGTCGGCCGTGGGATTGGGCGCATCCATGTCCGCGCGACTGCAGGTCAGGCCGTTGAAGTCGCTGCCGAACTCGCAGATGGGTCCGAAGACGCGTCGATGGATGGCAAGGTCTGAAGGCGGAGCGTGGTTGAAGTTCACGCTCTGCGCCCGCCACCTCGGTCCCAGGACCGCGCGGAACAGGCGGTAGATGACCCCTATCGCCAACTCATAGGCCTGCCGCGTGTCATGCCTCCCGCTCACGAGCAGCTCCTCGCGCACAACCACGACGTCGCCATGCTCTTCGACCGCCACGACGAGCGACGGGTTCAAGAGCTGCCGGTATTGGACCACCGTCATCAGCGCGTCGCGCATTGTCGCCTGGTGCGTGATCAGCAAACTCACCGCGCCGAAGTCGGCGAGTTGCCGCGACTCCGCCATCCTCAGGCCGAAGGTCTCACAGCCTGAAGCCTGAGCCGAAGCCTCCAGCAATTCCACGACGCTGTCGGCCGAAATCTGCAGATCCGGGTCGTCAAGCGCGCGCCGGTCGATGCCGATGCGGCGCACCATCGCGTTGCCATCCAGGCCGACCTGTGTGGCGACCTCACCATAGTTCGAGAGCGTGGCTGCGCGGACGAACGGCGTCATGCGTCACCTCGGAAGTGGCTGTCGTGAAATGAAAATGGCCTGTCGTCAAATGAAAAACCGACGTTGCGTCAAGCCTTAGAGCTCCTTGTCAGTGAGACGAGGGTTCGCAGGAACCCCGTGAGGAGACGCTAGGGTGCATAAGGCGATCAGATTCCACGAGGTAGGCGGTCCGGAGGTGATGAACCTCGAGGACGTCAACGTGGGAGAACCGGGCCCCGGCGAGGCGCGCGTGCGCCACGTGGCCGTCGGCCTGAACTTCGCCGACACCTATTTCCGCAGCGGACTCTATCCGTCGGCGCTGCCGGCGGGACTGGGCGTCGAGGCCGCGGGCGTCGTCGAGGCGGTGGGCGCCGGCGTCGACAATGTCTCGGCGGGCGATCGCGTCGCCTACACCGGCAGTCCGCTCGGCGCCTATTCCACAGCTCGCGTGATGCCGGCCGACTCGCTCGTGAAGCTGCCTGACGAGATCGCCTTCGAGACCGCCGCGGCGATGATGATGCGCGGCCTGACCTCGGCTTACCTGCTGCGGCGGATCTGGCCGCTCCAGTCCGGTGACACCGTCCTGCTGCACGCCGCCGCAGGTGGTGTCGGCCTCATCGTTTCCCAATGGGCCAAGCTCCTCGGCCTGACCGT
Source organism: Phenylobacterium sp. (assembly GCF_036495085.1). Lineage (GTDB taxonomy): Bacteria > Pseudomonadota > Alphaproteobacteria > Caulobacterales > Caulobacteraceae > Phenylobacterium. Next base: position 20,257 of record NZ_DASXNL010000169.1, read on the forward strand.
CATCGGCACGGTCTCCAGCGACGCCAAGGCCGAGCTGGCCCGGGCCCACGGGTGCGACCACATCATCCGCTACGACCGCGAGGACGTCGCCGCCAGCGTGCGGGCCCTGACCGCCGGCGCTGGCGTACCGGTGGTCTTCGACAGCGTCGGCAAGGACACCTTCGCCGGCTCGCTGGACTCGCTCAGGCGCCGGGGTCTGTTGGTCTGCTTCGGCACCGCCTCGGGACCGCAGCCGCCGATTCAGGCCATGCAGCTGGCGATCAAGGGTTCCCTCTTCGTAACGCGGCCGGCTCTGGCCGATTACATCGCCGACCCGGCCGAGCGGGCCGAACTGGCGGGCGAGCTCTTCGGCCACGTCGCCGCCGGCCGCATCCGCATCGAGATCAACCAGCACTACGAACTCGCCGACGCCCGGCGCGCCCACCAGGACCTCGAGGGTCGGCGCACCACCGGCTCCTCGATCTTCGTCCTCTGAGCCACGGAGTTCGGACCATGCCCAGCAGCGTGACCACCGCCCCCCGAAAGACCGGCCTCGGATCGATCCGGGCCACGCCACTGACCTGCTTCATCGGCGCGGAGCTGAACAATCTCGACCTCGCCCATGCGGCGGCGGACGCCGACCTCTTCGCGGAGGTGAAAGCGCTGCTGCTGCAGCACAAGGTGCTGTTCCTGCGCGACCAGACCATGAGCCGGGCCGAGCACGTCGCCTTCGCCAGCCGCTTTGGCGCGCTGGAGGACCATCCGGTCGTCGGCAGCGATCCGGAGCACCCGGGCCTGGTCCGCATCTACAAAAACCTCGAAAGCCCGCCCGAGCACTACGAGAACGCCTGGCATTGCGACGCGACCTGGCGCGAGGCGCCCCCGATGGGCGCGGTCCTGCGATGCATCGAGGGTCCGGCGGTCGGCGGCGACACGATCTGGGCCAACATGGCCCGGGCCTACGAGGACCTGCCGCCCCACATCAAGGACCAGATCGCAACCCTGCGGGCGAGCCACTCGATCGAGTCCACCTTCGGGGCGGCCATGTCCGTGGAACAACGCCACGCCCTGAAGGCGCGCTTCCCGGACGCCGAACATCCCGTCGTGCGCACCCACCCCGAGACCGGGGAGAAGGTGCTCTTCGTCAGCGGTTTCGCGACGCACTTCGTGAACTTCCACACGCCGAAGAACGTCCGCTTCGGCCAGGACTACGCGCCCGGCGGCGCGAACCTTCTGGCCTACCTCATCGGCCGCGCCGCGATCCCTGAGTACCAGGTCCGCTGGCGCTGGACGCCGAACAGCGTGGCCATCTGGGACAACCGCTGTACCCAGCATTACGCCGTCCAGGACTACTGGCCGGCGGTCCGCAAGATGGAGCGCGCCGGGATCGTCGGGGACGCGCCGTTCTGACCGCGCCGCCCAGCACACCTTTCCATACGACACCCCTCCACAAGGAGACGCTACGATGAACTTCCTCGACGACTCGCTGCTTCCGGAGAACCAGGAAGACCTGGTGATCACGGTCGCGCCCTATGGCCCCGAGTGGGTGATGTCGGACTTCCCGGAGGACTTGCCGCTGACCATGGACGAGCACGTCCAGAAGGCGGTCGATTGTTACAACGCCGGGGCCACCGTCCTCCACATGCACGTCCGCGAGCTGGACGGCACGGGCTCGAAGCGCCTGTCGATGTTCAACGAACTGCTAGCGCGTCTGCGCGAGGCCGTGCCGGACATGATCCTCCAGGTCGGCGGCTCGATCTCCTTTGCGCCCGAGGGCGAGGGCGAGGCGGCCAAGTGGCTCTCCGACGACACCCGCCACATGCTGGCGGAGCTGCAGCCGCGGCCTGACCAAGTGACGGTCGCCGTCAACACCAGCCAGTTCAACATCGTCGAGCTGATGGACGCCGACGACTACAAGGGCACTTCGTTCGAGGACCCGGCGCTCTACGAAGCCTACCGCGAGATGACCATCCCGGCCGGCCCAGGCTGGCTCGAGGAGCACGTCCGCAGGCTGTCAGCCAACGGTGTCCAGTCTCACTTCCAGTTCGGCCACATCAGCCAGCTCGAAACCGTCGAGCGCATGATGCGGCGGGGCAAGTTCTACGGGCCGCTGATCCTCACCTGGGTGGCCATCGGTGGCGGGTTCGACGCGCCCAACCCCTACACCATGATGAACTTCATCCGGCAGGTTCCGGATGGAGCGGTGCTGACGCTGGAATCCTCGATGCGCCACGTCCTGCCGCTGAACATGATGGCCATCGCCATGGGCCTGCACGTCCGCTGCGGGAATGAGGACAACCTGTGGACCCAGGACAAGCGCAACAAGATGAGCTCGGTCGAACAGGTCGAGCAGCTGGTCCGGATCTCGCGTGAGTTCGGCCGCGAGATCGCCACCGGCAAGGAAGCCAAGCGCATCTACCGCATCGGCGAGTTCTACCAGAGCGTCGACGAGACCTTGGCGAAGAACGGCTTCGCGCCGAACCGCGAGCCTGGCCAGAAGGGCTTCCTGCTGCACGCGTAGGGCGGCGGCGGAATCTCAACCATGACTAAGGAAAGGGGCGCGATGCGCTCGACGATCTTGTTCGTCCCGGGTTTGCGCGACCACGTGGCGGAACACTGGCAGACGCTGCTCGCAGCGGAGCTTCCCGGATCGCGAACCGTCGCGCCGCTGGAGCACGACAAGCTCAGCTGCGCGGCGCGGATCGAGGCCCTCGACCGCGCAATCGCCGCGATCGAGGGGCCGGTCGTCCTGGCCGCTCACAGCGCGGGCTGCATGATGGTGGCGCACTGGGCCCAACAGCATCACCGCCCGATCAAGGGTGCGCTGCTGGCCACGCCGGCCGACATCGAGCGCCCGCTGCCCGCCGGCTATCCGACCTTGCCCGACCTTCAGGCCAATGGCTGGTTGCCGCTTCCGCGCTCGCCGCTGCCGTTCCCCAGCATCGTCGCAGCCAGCAGCAACGATCCCCTGGCCGCGGCGGACCGCACGGAGGATCTCGCCCGCGCCTGGTCAAGCCAGCTCGTCCAACTGGGCAAGGTCGGACACCTTAATCCGGCCGCCGGCTTCGGGCCCTGGCCAGGCGCTTTGGAGCTGCTGCACGCCCTCGACCGCGAGGGCGCCGCTTGAGCGCAACTCACGTCCTGGCAGGCGCGCCGACCGACGCCGGCCTCACCCAGTCGCTCGGCGCGATGGAGGGCCTTCCCCTCGGCGTCGCGGCCACGCACCGCAAACCCGGGTCTGGCGCGCGCGCGCTGCTGTTCGCCGTCTACCCCGGCCTGCTCGCCGCACTGACCATCGCGCTCGCCGCGACCTGGCTTTCCCAGCACTACCGCGTCCCGGTGATGCTGTTCGCGCTGTTGTTCGGCATGGCCTTCAATTTCCTGCACCAGGAGGGGCGTTGCGTCGCCGGGATCGATTTCGTCTCGAAATCGGTGCTGCGGGTGGGCGTAGCCCTGCTTGGCGCGAAAATCACCGCAGGCCAGATCCTGGGTCTGGGCGTGATGCCCCTCGTTACGGTGCTGGTCGCCGTCACCAGCACCATCAGCCTGGGCGCGTTGGCGTCGAAGCGGTTCGGACAAAGCCGCGCGTTCGGCGTCCTGACCGGCGGGGCCGTGGGCATCTGTGGGGCCTCGGCCGCCCTGGCCATCGCCTCGATCCTTCCGCAGACCGAGGATAGCGAGCGCGACACGATCCTGGCCGTCGTGACCGTCACGGCCTTGTCGACGATTGCGATGATCACCTACCCGCTGATTGCGGCCCTCGTGGGTCTCGACCACGCGCAAGCCGGCATCTTCCTGGGCGGTACGATCCACGATGTCGCCCAGGTCGTGGGCGCCGGCTACACCGTCTCGCCACAGACCGGCGACATCGCCACCTACGTGAAGCTGCTACGGGTCGCATTGCTGCTCCCCGCAGTCCTGGTGCTCGGCCTTGCCTGGCGCGGAACGGCCGCCCGAAGCGGCGAAGCGCGCGGCAAACTACCCTTTCCGCTCTTCCTACTGGGCTTTGCGGTCCTGGTCGCGGCCGGCAGCTTCAGGCTGCTGCCGCCGGCCGCGGTCGACGCGGCGTCCGCCCTCTCGCGCTGGTGCCTCGTGGCGGCGGTGGCGGGGCTCGGAATGAAGACGTCGTTTGGAGCCCTGGTGAAGGTCGGCTGGCGCCCGGTCGCGCTGATCGTCACCGAAACTGTCTGGATCGGAGGGCTCGTGCTCGCCGCGACGCTGCTGTGGCGATGACCGCAAGAAGCATCGAGATCGGCCACACGGTCAGCGCGGACGAAAGTCCCGCTCGCCCAACAACGCGCGCCTGGCTGGTGTTCGGCGTCTCCTTCGCGCTGCTCCTGTCGGACTACATGTCGCGCCAGGTCCTCGCAGCGGTCTTTCCGCTGTTGAAGGTCCAGTGGTCGCTGAGCGACAGCCAGCTCGGTACTCTGGGCGGCGTCGTCGCCCTGATGGTCGGGCTTCTGACCTTCCCGTTTTCGCTCCTGGCCGATCGCGTCGGACGCGCGCGCTCCGTAGCGGCCATGGCCCTCACGTGGAGCGTGGCCACCTTGGCCTGCGGGCTTGCCGCCAGCTACGGCCAACTGTTGCTCGCACGCCTGGCCCTGGGCGTTGGCGAGGCCGCTTACGGCAGCGTGGGCCTGGCCGTGGTCTTCACCTATTTCCCGCGCACCATGCGCGCCACCATCACCAGCGCCTTCATGGCCGGCGGGGTTTTCGGCTCGTTCATCGGCCTCGTGTTGGGCGGCGCTGTCTCGGCGCAGATGGGCTGGCGCGGGTCCTTCAACGTCATGGGAGGCATAGGTCTTGCGCTGGTGGTCGGCTACGTCCTGATCGTGCGCGACAGGCCCCGGCCCGCCTCGCAGGTCAAATCGGCCTCGTCGCCGTCCGTTTTCAGCCTGCCCGGCGTGCTCCGGGGCCTGTTCGGAGATCCCGGCGTTGTCCTGACGTACATCGCCAGCGGACTGCAGCTCTTCGTTCTCGGAGCGATCACCGCCTGGGCGCCCAGCTATCTGAACCGCCAATACGCCTTGTCACCAGCCGCAGCGGCCTCGACGGCCGCCGTCCTGCTACTCTCGTGCGGCGTAGGCATGGTGGTCTGGGGGGGATTGAGCGACCGCCTGTCGAAGGCGCGGCCACAGCGGCGCCCCGCGCTGGCTGCGGCCCTCGGCCTTTCGACATTCGTCCTGCTCGAAGCGGCCCTTCTTCTGCCCCACGGCGCGCTCCAGACGCTGTGTGCGGTGATCGGCCTCTTCTGCGCCGGCGGGACCACCGGGCCGGCCGGGGCGGTCGTCGCCGACCGGACGCCGCCGCTCCTGCATGGCGCGGCGCTCGCAGTCCTGACACTTGCCAATAATCTCATCGGCCTCGCGCCCGGCCCCGCCGTCACCGGCGCCCTGGCCGATCGCCTGGGTCTCCAAGCTGCGCTGCAGGTGGCCGCCTGCTTCGCACTCTTCGCCGCTGGCGTCTTCTGGCTCAGCGGCCGCTTTCGTAACTCCAATCCACAAACAGGGCCCCAGCGGGCCTAGGGGGAAACAATGTCGAATCGTAACTTCTGGCGCCTTGGCGCCTCATGGATGGTGCTCGTCGCCTGCGCGGCGCCGGCGCTCGCCCGAGCCGCCGACGCCACGCCCGATGCGGGCGCTGCGGCTGGGGCCGTCGAAGAAGTGGTCGTGACCGCCCAGAAGCGCGCTGAGAATATCCAGGACGTGCCGCTCTCGATCATGGCCGCCTCAAGCAAGCAGATGGAGGCGAAGGGCGTTCAGAGCGCCGTCGATCTCGAGCGCATCATGCCGAACCTGCGCTTCGACTCCATCGCCCAGGCCTCCGGCATCGCCGTACGCATCCGCGGCTTCGGCGCAAGTTCGAACGCCGCTATCGATCCGAGCGTCGCGCCCTACATCGACGGGGTCTACATCCCCCGCCCAGGCGCCATCCTGTCCAGCTTCCTCGATGTCGAAGGTGTCGAAGTGCTGCGCGGTCCCCAGGGCACGCTCTTCGGCCGTAACGCCACGGTCGGTGCGGTCTCGCTGCATACCTATGCGCCCTCCACCTCCGGTTTCTCAGCCCGGGTGGCCGCACAGGCCGCCAACTACGGCAGCTACCAGGGCGAGGGGATGGTCAACATGCCCGTGACCCAGGACTTCGCGGTCCGTGTGGCGGCCCTCGCCAACACCACCGACGGCTTCATCAAGAACCAGCTGGATGGCCACACCTACGGCAAGAACAGCACCGCAGAGGGCCGCTTGTCGGCGAAATGGACGCCCACCGCCGACCTGACCTGGATCGGCCGGGTCGACTACGCCCACACGAGCGGCGACGGCGTGCTGATCAACCAGGTGGACACGTCCACCGCCACGGCCGGCCAGATCGCCGCCTACACCGCGCGCCTGGGCGGCAACCCGACAACCCTGTCGTTCCCGCCGAGCTTCCACACCAACCAGAAGTTCGACAACCTGAACCTCTCCGACCGGCAGTGGGGTGTCTCCAGCGACCTCAACTGGAGCTTTGCGGGCGGCTACACGCTGCGGCTGATCGACTCCTATCGCGACTGGCAGAACGAGCAGAGCGACGGCGATGTGGTGTTCACCACGCGCGACATTCTGAACCGCGACGCTTCGTTCGCCAGCAAGGCCCAGAGCCACGAACTGCAGCTGATCTCACCCAAGGGCCTGCTTGACGGCAAACTCGATTTCGTCGCCGGCCTCTACTATTTCGACGAAGACTACCACATCACCGAGCGGTTCAACCTCGGCAGCCAGTACTGCAGCTTCGTGATCGGCGCGGCCGCACCAGGGCTGGTCGGCGCCTGCAACGCCTTCCCGAAGCTCGGCGCCGCCAATGGCGCGTTCGAACAGACAGCGAAGAGCTACGCCGGCTACGTCCAGGCAAACTATGCGCTGACCAAGGACCTCAGCCTGATCCTCGGCGCACGTGAGACGCACGACGACAAGTCGGGCAGCTTCGTCGAAACCCTCACCAACCCCACCGCAGCCCCTGTCCGCGCTGCGGAGAACACGCCCAACCTCAGCTTCAAGGACTCACAGCCGAACTGGCGGGCCAGCCTGAACTATCAGGTCGCGCCGGCCGTCACGACTTTCCTCACCTACTCGACGGGCTACAAGTCCGGCGGCCTGAACTCGGCCGGCGGGGCGCAGGCTCTCGGCGCCAAGCGGCTCTTCAATTCGGAGACTTCGACCGACTGGGAAGCGGGCATGAAGTCGACCTGGCTCGACCACCGCCTGCTGCTCAACGTCACCGCCTACCGCACCGAACTCGACAACTTCCAGGACCGCTCGTTTGACGGCGTGAGCTTCATCGTGCGCAACGCCGGCAGCGTCCGCGCCCAAGGCCTGGAGTTCGAAGGCCAGTTCCGGCCGGAACAGCATGTCAGCGTCGATTTCGCGGCCGCCTACCTGGACTCGAAATTCACCGACAACAAAAACGCTCCGGGGCTGCCGGCATGCACCGGCGCTGCGACCTCCTGCCCGATGACGCAGGATCTCACCGGCCGGACGACCACCTTCGCTCCGAAGTGGCAGGGCAACTTTGGCGCGCAGTACGAAACCGACCCGCTTTTCGGCGGCTTCACGCTGGCGCTGCGCGGCGACGTCAACTTCAACTCCGGAATGTACACGACCAACGACCTCAACCCGCAGGGCTGGACGGACGGCTCGACGCTGTGGGGCGGCCGCGCGACCCTGACGAGCCAGGACCGGAGCCTGACCCTGGCGCTCTTTGGCGAGAACCTCACCGACGAACACGACTTCCGCACCAAGTTCCCGCAGGTGCTGGATTCGGTCTTCGGCGTGCGGATCCCGTCGACCGGGGCGACCTTGATGCGGGGCTTCATGAACACGCCAAGGACCTTTGGCCTGCGCGTGACCAAGACCTACTAGCAGGGCTTGGGCCGCGACCTTAGGGTCGCCGGCCCGCCGGCCAAGTTCAGCGGCAGCGGCGACCGGGGGGCGTCGCCCGCATGGACTTGGCCGGTTCCTGCCAATTCCTCTGAGACTTTGAACGACCCGAGGATGACCTGGGAAGGCCGCGGACGTGTCCAACGTCCATCGACCCGTCAGCCGGTCCTAAGGCGAACGTTTCAGCGGGCTAACCGCGGCGGCTTGCGATACGCGCCGCCAGCGGGCGTCGAGAGCCCTCGCGGCAGCCTCGGCGCCGCCTTGCGTCCAACCGTCGGCGAGACGGCGGCCATGCTTGGCCGCTGCCGACGCGCCAGTCGTCGCGATCGTAATCTAAGGGTTCCTTTCCTGCAGGCGCTCGAGAACGCCCCAGGTGGAGGCGCAATCCGATCCGCCCCCTTGCAGGGCCGGGTCGATCGGCGCCGCAGGTCGTAGCTCGCCGCCTCGCGCCGCCTCGGGTGCGGGCGCCCTGCGTCCGACGTTGCTTGTCGATCGCCCTGCCATTCGGCCTCTCAATTCGACAGGCGTGAGGCGGACCGATGATGGCGGGCCGATCCGGGCTTTTCGAAGAATTGGCGTAGGCGCACAAACGGACCGCCTCGCGTCAATGCGCGCGCCATCTTATTGTGGCGCTTGTTTACTATCGCTCCGTCCTTCTAATCTGGTTCTTCGAACAGTATAAGGACCCGATCATTCAGCCGAGGGCAAACGACAGACGATAACTGACACCGGAGGACCAAGAATGCGCGACCCGATTACGATCGCTTACTGTGGCCCCGCCGCTCTGCCAGGCGATCTCCTGACGCGCTGGAACATTGATCCCTTGGTGCTGGCGGCGATCGCGGGGTTGGCGATCGTGATTGCGAGCGGTCGCAGCGCCAACGCCCGCACGGGCTGGGCAGCCGCAATCCTGATCACCGCGATCTTCGTCTCACCGCTCTGCGCACTCTCCTCGGCGCTCTTCTCGGCGCGCGTGCTGCACCATGTGCTGTTGATTGCTGCGGTTGCGCCGTTGCTCGCGCTTTCCTTCCCGATGTCGAAGCTTCCATTCCCGCCGATCGCCCTGCTCGTCGGCCTCCACGCCATCGTGCTGTGGGTCTGGCACATGCCGGCGCCATACCAGTGGGGACTTGCCAGCGTGCCGACGTATTGGCTGATGCAGGCCTCGCTGCTTGGCAGCGCATGGCTCCTGTGGCGAGCGGTCTTGTCGTCGAAAACGCAAGCCGGTTCGGCTCTCGTCGCGCTCGTGGCGACGATCGCACAAATGGGTCTGCTGGCTGCGCTGATCGTCTTCGCACCGCGCGCGCTCTACGCGGTCCATTTCGCCAGCACCCAAGCTTGGGGAATGAGCCCGCTCGCCGACCAGCAGCTGGCTGGGCTCCTGATGTGGGCCCCAGCGTCCCTGCCCTATCTCGGCGCAGGGCTGTGGCTGGCCTGGTCGAGCTTGCGGCCGGCCGGGTCGGTCGCGTGACGACCCTCCTCAAATTCATCCACCTCGCCACCATCGCCATCTGGTCAGGCGGACTGGTCGTTCTGCCGTTCCTATTCTGGCAGCGCCGCGCCTTGTCGTCAGGGCCGGAACTTGATCGGCTGCACCGGCTGACCCGTTTCGTCTTTGTGGAGATGTGCTCCCCGGCCGCCTTCATCGCCATCGGCAGCGGAACTGCGCTCATCTTCCTGCAGACCACGTTCCTGGAGTGGTTCTCTCTGAAGATGGTGCTCGTGGGACTCCTGGTGATGCTGCACGTCGCCGCCGCCCTGGTCCTCGCGCATCTGTTCGAACCCGGCAGGAGCTTCGGGCGCATCGCCTCGGTAACGCTCACCGGGTCCTACGTGATCCTGATCACGTCGATCATATGGGTGGTGCTCGCCAAGCCCCATATCGATTCCAACCAGATCGCCGTCGGTCTCTTCGCGCCTGGGGGCCTGCGTCAGTTCCTGGGCGAAACCAGAATTCCGATGCCATGATCGAAGACCAGCTTGCCGCCGTGCCAACCCGCGAACCCCGCCAGAGCCGCGGCCAGGGCGGAAAGCGCGAGACCATGCGGCAGGATCGATTCCGGATAGTTCAGCCGCAGGCCCCAGTTCGCCCCGCTGGTCGCGACCAGCGTCATCGCCGCGATCGCATGGGACCAGCTCGCTTCACGCATGCGGATGCCGCGGACAAAGAGCAGTTCCCCGGTCCCGACAAGGCTGGCTGCAACGCCGGTCCAGAAGGTGAAGCCGGCCGCCCAAAGCCCCACCCGGACCCAAAAGACATCCCCCGACCACCAGTAGAAGACGTCGACGCCAAGCGTGGCGATCACGAAGGCGATCGGGAAATGCACCATCATCACGTGGATGGGGTGGCCGACCAGGGCCATCGCCGAGCCGGTGTCGAGGCGAAGCAGCTCGAGCAAAACCGGGCTTTGACTTGTCGCGGACGGATCGTCCTTGCCTGTCGCCATGAGGTCACCCCTCCGCGTCCGAAGCCCGCTCGCCGGCCCGATCATATCGTTCCAAGCCGGGCAGTCATCCTTGCAGTATCGACCGCGCTGGCTGGATGCGCCGGTCCTTTGTCGACGCTTGATCCGGCCGGGCCGGCGGCCAAGTCGATCGCCCATCTCTGGTGGGTGATGTTGGCCGGCGCCGTCGCGCTCTATGCGCTCGTCATGATCCTCTTCGCGCTGGTGATGATGCGGCCCGGATGGGGAGGGATGGTCTCGCCGGCGCGCTGGATCGTGCTCGGCGGCCTGTGCCTGCCGGGGATCATTCTGACACCCTTGGTCGCCCATGCGCTCATGACCGGCGAGGAGCTCTTGCCGGGTCGCGCCGCCAATCCGATGCGGATCGAAGCGGAGGCTCAGCAGTGGAAATGGACGTTCCGCTACCCGGCGCTGGAAGGCGCCGAGACGGTCGGCGTGCTGCATCTCCCGGCCGGTGTGCCGGTCGATATCGTCGTCACGAGCCGTGACGTGATCCACGCATTCTGGATCCCAAGATTGGCCGGCAAGATCGACGCGGTGCCCGGGCACACAAACGTCCTGCGGGTCCAGGCCGCCGCGCCGGGCCGATACCAGGGGCTATGCAACCAATTCTGCGGCATGGGCCACAGCGCGATGCACTTCGATGTCATCGTCCATCCGGCCGCGGAATTCTCGGCCTCGCTCGCCGGCTCCGACGAAGCCGCGGCGGCGCCGCAATGAGCCCCGCGATGGAAGGCTCCACCCACGCAAGCCCGGCCCTTAGGCTGCATCGTCAGCTTGCGGAGATCTGGGGCACGGGCCCTGGCCTGCAGCGCCTCGCGGCGGTCAACCATTCGGTTATCGGCCTGCGCTTCATGGTGACGGCCTTCGCGTTCTTCGCCATCGGCGGCGTGCTCGGGATGCTGACCCGCGTGCAGCTGGCGACGCCCCAGGCGCGGTTCATGGATGTGGAGACCTACAACCAGGTCTTCACCATGCACGGGTCGATGATGCTCTTCCTGTTCGCGATACCCATGCTGGAGGGGATCGCGGTCTATCTGACGCCGAAGATGCTTGGCACGCGGGACTTCGCGTTCCCGCGTCTGACGGCGTACGGCTACTGGTGCTACCTGTTCGGGGGCGCGATCCTCACCGCGGCTTTGGTCGCAGGTGTCGCTCCCGACGGCGGCTGGTTCATGTACACGCCGCTAAGCTCAAAGGTCTTCACGCCCGGAATCAACGCCGACATCTGGCTCTTGGGGGTGACCTTCGTCGAGATATCGGCGCTGACGCTGGCCGTTGAGATCATTGTCTCGGTCCTCACGATGCGGGCGCCGGGCATGTCGCTCGACCGGATGCCGATCTTCGGCTGGTACATGCTGGTGACGGCCCTGATGATGGTCGTGGCCTTTCCACCATTGATCCTCGGCTCGATCCTGCTGGAAACGGAACGGGCCTTCGGCCTGCCGTTCTTCGACCCGACGCGGGGCGGCGATCCGCTGCTCTGGCAGCACCTGTTCTGGCTCTTCGGCCACCCCGACGTCTACATCATCTTCCTGCCGATGGCCGGGCTTCTGTCCACGATGATCCCGGTCTTCGCCGGAACCCCCCTGGTCGGATACCGCGCCGTCGTCGTGGCGATCATCGGGCTGGCTTTCGTCAGCTTCGGAATCTGGGTGCACCACATGTTCACCGTGGGCATCCCGCATCTCGCCCTGGCCTTCTTCTCGGCGGGATCGGCGATCGTCGCTGTGCCAACTGCGGTGCAGCTATTCGCCTGGCTCGCCACCCTTGCTCAGGGGCGGCCGCGCTGGAACGTGCCGATGCTCTACATCTTCGGCTTCTTCTCGACCTTCGTAATCGGAGGCCTGACGGGCGTGATGCTCGCGATGGTGCCGTTCGACTGGCAGGCCCACGACACCTATTTCGTCGTCGCCCATTTCCACTACGTCGTCGGCGGCGCTCTGGCGTTCCCGATGCTGGCCGCCCTCTATTATTGGCTGCCGCTGCTGACGGGGCGGAAAGCTGTCCACGGTTTGTCGATCCCTGCGTTTTGGCTGATCTTTGTCGGCTTCAATATGACGTTCTTCCTGATGCACCTGGTTGGGCTGCTCGGCATGCCGCGGCGCATCTACACCTACTCGGCGATCGAGAACTGGACCTGGCTCAATCTCCTGTCGTCGGTTGGCGGCTTCGTCATGACCATCGGCTTTGCCCTCGTGGTGATCGATCTCATCGCGCAGCTCCGTTTCGGGCGCCGGGTGAGGCGCGATCCCTGGGATGCCGCGACGCTCGAATGGGCCATGCCGATCCCGCCGACCGCTTACGCCTTCGCCTCGCTTCCCAGCATCGAGGCTCGCGCGGACCGGATCGCCGCCGGCGCTTTGGCCCCCTCGCTGGCCCGCGGCGAGGGGTATCTTGGGTTCGCGCGCAATGGCTGGCAGGAGACCCTCGGCGTCAACATGACGACTGGGGCGCCGGAACAACTGATCGTGCTGGCGCGGCAGACCTACCTGCCGCTCTGGACAGCGCTTTCGACAGGCGCCGCGGTGCTTTCGATGTTGTTCCATTTCTATCTGGGCGCCCTTGCCATGGCGCTGGTGACGGCGGGTCTGTTCGTCCTGGCCGGACAGAGCGCAGGCCTCGCCCGTGACTATGGACCTATGCCGGTCGGCCGAGGCGTGAGCCTGGCGCCCCACACCGAATCCGCCGATCCGCCGGCTTGGTGGGCATTGATCTTCGCGCTGGTCGCGGACGGCACGCTGTTCACCTCATTGGTGTTTGGGCTGCTCTACCTGTGGATTTCCGCGCCGAACTGGCCGCCGGCGGGGAGGCCCGAGACGCACCTCCTGCCTGCACTTACGTCCGTGGCCGCGCTTGTCGTCGCCGCGATCGGCGCGCGCGGAGCGCTGCGCTCGGTCGCCGCCGGCCGCCCGCCTGAGCGATGGATCGCGCTGGCGGCGCTCGGCCTGATCGCAGCGATTGCGGGGATCGTCGTCTTGATCGGGAATGTGGTTCCGCGTCCGAACGTGCATGCGCTTGGCGCAACGGCTGCGGCCGTTCTTGCCTTCGTCGCGCTTCATGCTGCGATCGGTCTGCTTTTCCTGCTCAGCAATCTGCTGCGTCGCCGCTCCGGCCTGGTGTCGGCGCTGCGCCGGGTGGATTTTCGCCTGAGCCGGCTTTGGATCGACTACACGACGATCACCGGCGCGCTGGCCATCGGCCTTGTGCTCGCCTTGCCTGCGCTCGTGGATATTTTGGGGATGCGCGCGTGAGAGCAGCGTCTCAGCCGAGATCTCCGAGGAGCGGCGCCGAGGGGGCCGGTCGAGTTCGTTTCTATCCGCCTTGGTTGCTCGGACTGGGCTTCTGCATCTGGGCAAGCGCACTTGTCGTCGCCTACGTCCTTCATAGCGTCGGCTGCACCTTTGCCTGGCCGACCGGCGCGCTTCGCCTGAGCCTGACCTTGGCGATCCTTGCCCACCTTGCCTTGCTCGCGGGGCTATGGGGCGCCTACGCGAGGGCTCGTTCCGGCCCGGAGCTCGGCCAGACCGGCTCGTTCCTGCGCTGGGTTGTCGTCTGGACCCTCATTGCGGCTTTCGTGACGACCGCCTTCACTCTGCTACCCGCGCTCTTTCTAACGACGTGCACCTGATCGCGCGCATGGGATCCTGGCGATGACTTATGTTGTCAAAAGTGCCGTTTGGATCGCCGTATATCTGCTCTTCGTCCTCTCGCCGCTATTGGCGTTGCTGGCGGGCTCGTTGCCGCCCGCGCGCGATTTCTGGACCGAGTTTTCGGCTGCCCTTGGCTATTCAGGGCTGGCGATCATGGGGCTTCAGTTCGGGCTTACGGCGCGTTTCCGCCAAGTGACCGAGCCCTGGGGCGAAGACGTAATCTATCATTTTCATCGGCGGATTTCGCTGTTCGCGGTCGGCCTGGTGATCGTGCACCCGCTGATCATGTTCGCGGTCCAACCGGAGTTGCTCGTCGCGCCCGAATTTCGCGACATCCCGTTGGGCGCCGTAGCGGCCTTCGTATCGGTCTTTTCAGTGGTGGCGCTGGTGGTGATGGCGCTGTGGCGCTCGAAGCTGAGGATCCCTTACGAGACCTGGCATCTCAGCCATATCGCGCTGGCGGTCATCGCCGTCACAGGCGGGCTTCTGCATATGATCGGGTGGGGATTCTACCTGGTGGACCCCTGGAAGCGGCGTCTGTGGATGGGCCTGACGGTCTTCTGGCTCGGATTGCTGTTCTACGTCCGGATCATCAAGCCACTGTTCATGCTCCGACGGCCCTACCGCGTAACGGAAGTCCGCCAGGAGCGCGGAGAGACCACAACGCTGGTGATGCGCCCGGAGGGTCACCCGGGATTTCGCTTCAGGCCAGGCCAGTTCGGCTGGCTGACCGTGTGGGGCAGTCCCTTCAAGATTACCGGGCACCCGTTCTCATTCTCTTCCAGCGCCGCGGCGGCGGATGGTCGGGTCGAGATGTCAATTCGGTCGCTGGGCGACTTCACCAGCGGAATTCCCGATGTCCCGGTGGGCCGGCGGGTCTACATCGACGGACCCTACGGCGCCTTCAGCATCGGCAACCCCGCAGACATGCATGTCCTGATTGCCGGCGGCGTCGGGGTGACGCCGATGATGAGCATGATCCGCACGCTCGCCGATGCCGGCGATAAGCGCCCGGTGGTCTTGCTCTACGGCAGCAAGCAGTGGGACCTCATCACCTTTCGCGAGGACCTGGACGCGCTCAAGGCGCGGCTCGACCTGAAGGTCGTCCATGTGCTCGCAGACCCGCCGGCCGACTGGACCGGGGAGCGGGGTTTCCTGTCCGCAGACGTGCTCAGGCGGCACCTGCCGAAGCCCTACGCCGGCCACGAATACTTCATCTGCGGTCCGGGCGTGATGATGGACGCGATCGAAGCGGCGCTCGCCGAACTGGGGGTGCCCCTGATGAAGTACCACTCCGAGCGCTATAGTTTCGTCTAGGGAGCTTACCGATGCGCCGCTTGTTCGCCGACCGACTGGTCCTTGCCACGGGGGCGCTCGTGATCCTGGGGGCAGTTCTGTTCGCAATCTTGCGGGCAGGGTAACCCCGCGCCTGGACGGCCTTGGGCCGGAGCCGGCTCGCACCGGCGCACGTGATCACCGCGAGCATTTACCGGGTCACGTGCAGTCTCGTCCGGCCTGAACGGGCCGGCGCGGTCAGGGCTGGTGGGCGCACGGACAGAAATATTGGAGCCACGCATCCTCCGTAGCCACCCCCTTTGACGACTACAGCGGCCGAGGCTTGGCGACAAGGGTTTCACCCGATGGCCCGGACGGCGCGCGCGGCGGACCTTGCCCCCCGATAGCGGCCTCGCGTTCGCGCCACCCGCCTTCCTGAGAGGTCCCCCAGCATGAAACCCGCAGCCGCCATTATCCCCAAGCATGATCCCTCGTGGCAGATGGGGAAATACGGCCCGATCTGGCCCAAGACGCCGGCCTGCTACGGGTTTACCCTGATCGCGAAGGTGAAGCCCGGGACCGCTGAGACCATCCGCGGCTATGGCGCCAAGCTCGCGAGCGCCCTGGAAAAGGAACCGTACCTGCTGGCGCCATTGAAGCTGCACTATTTGCGTTGGGTGCTTTTCGACGACGACACGCGCTTCATGTACCAGGGCATCTTCGACACCGACTTCGACAAGTACACTGAAGACGCCATCGACCTGTTCAAGCGGTCGGGCGTCGACACCGTCTTCGAGAACCTCGAGGACTTCCCCGAAGACTGGAAGACCAACCCGGAGGCGTTCATCAGGTTCGTCCGCGCGCACCAGTGCCCGAGCTTCGTGGAGTACGGGGAGTACCCCTTCGTGACGAGCGACGAGATCAAGAAGGCGCTCGCGGTGAAGGAGGCTCTCTCCCAGATGCTCGAGCAGATGCAGTAGGCCGCCGCCGGCGAGAGCCTCGACCAAACCTCGATTTAACCGCGCCTTGCGGGAGAATGACGTGAGCGAACCCGCCCGAACCTACAATCAGACCCACGCGCCGCGCCCCTACGCCAAGGGACGACGTCGGCTCAGCATCTATATCTCCTGGAGCTATCCCGGAGAGGCGAACCGCAACGTCACCGAGTTGGATAATCGCTTTTCGACGCTGACCGAGGTCCGCCGGGTGCTCTGGCCGGCTTACGAAGTCCCCCGCTTCGCCGACCCGCTGCAGTTCCAGCAAGGCATCGCCGGCGCGCTCGAACTCTTCTTCTGGTCCTGGGTCCCGTTCCAGACCCTTGTCCAGGAGGTGAGCGGCGAACGAGTGCCCGTCTTCCAGAGGGTTGATCAGGCGGGCTTCGGCCTGCCGCTCGACGAGCGCGTTCTCGACGACGTGGACACCCTGCTGGTCTTCAGTCTCGACCACAGCGTCACCGGCCAGGAGCCCTCGGCCGCCGAAATCGAGGCGGTGAGCGAGTTCCTGAAACGCGAGGGGACTTGCCTGCTGGTCGGACCCCACCATGACGTCGGCTCCGCAGATGACCTCGACCGGCGGGCCATCGAATATGCCCACCACGGTGACGCTCTGGTGCCCCGCCAGCAGCGGTTCGGCCTCTATGGCCGCACACTGCTGCAGGCGTTGGGCGTGCCCGTAGAGAACCGCCATGCCCTCAGACCCGCCATGCTTCCCGGTTCGAACAAGATCGCGCCGCTGACCATCGCGCGCGACCTCGACAGCAAGGGCTGGCTGGAAGGGGTCGAGAGCTTCAACTTCCACATGCACCTGCCGCACTACGCGGTGACGCGGGAGGACGGGACCGCCCTCGTGCTCGCGAAACAGCCCCTGGATCTTACCAGGCCTCACCCGTTCAGCGACGCCGGCGAGCGAGAGTTCAACAGCCTCGTCTGGGCGCCTCCGCGCGGCGATCGGGCCGGCGACATCCTGGTGGCCGACTCGACAATCTTCAGCACCCTCTTCGGGGGCGACCAGAGCCTGGAACGCTTCTGGAAGAACCTGGCCACGGCGCGGTGAGGCCCGGCGCATGCCAGCAACCTCGCAGATGCACCTGGAACTGGAAGACATTCAGAGCGGCGTACTGCGCCCTCGCCCCTCGCCATATGCCGCCACCTACATCGTGCTTCGCATCGATGATCCGCGGCAAGGTCGCCAACTGATCGGCAGGCTGACGGACATAGTTACGCCCGCCGCAGCCGCGGGGACCACCGATCGCGACACCTTCGTCAGCGTCGCTCTCAGCTATGAAGGACTGAAGGCGCTGGGCGTTCCGGAGGCCTCGCTCGCCTCCTTCGCCTGGGAGTTCCAGCAAGGGATGACCGCCCGCGCCACGGCCCTCGGAGACCTTGGCGAGAGTGCGCCCGAGTTCTGGGAAAAGCCGTTCGGCACCTCCCAGGTCCACCTTGTGTTGATCGGCGTAGCCCCCGATGAGGCGCGGCTTGAGGCGGCGATCGCGCGCGGCCGGCAGGCCTTCGCCGACTTGACGGGCGTGGTCCCAATCTGGCGACAGGACTGCCGCGCTCCCCCTGACGAAAAGGAGCCCTTCGGCTTCCGGGACGGCATCAGCCACCCGGCCGTCGAAGGTAGCGGCATTCCTGGCGACAACCCCTATGAGCAACCGCTCAAAGCCGGAGAGCTGGTGCTCGGTTACGAGGACGAACTCGGGGCGATCGCACCGGCGCCGGAGCCGGCTGCGCTCGGACGCAATGGGACCTACGTCGTCTTTCGCAAGCTTCACCAGCGCGTCGCCGAGTTCCGCCGGTACTTGCGGAACAATGCCAAGGACACCCAGGACGAGGAGCTGCTGGCGGCGAAGATGATGGGCCGCTGGCGGAGCGGCGCACCCCTGGCGCTCTGTCCGCTGCACGACGACCCGGAGCTTGGCGCCGACTCCACGCGCAACAATGCCTTCCTCTACCGGCAGGACGACTCCATCGGCTACAGCACCCCACGGGGCTCCCACGTCCGCCGCTGCAATCCCAGGGATTCGGACGTCGCGGGCGTAGTGCGCCTTCACCGCATGATCCGGCGCGGAACGGCGTACGGGCCTTTGCTCCCGGAAGGCGTGACCGAGGACGACGGCGCCGAGCGCGGACTGATGTTCGCCTTCGTGGGCGCGCACCTGAAGCGGCAGTTCGAGTTCGTTCAGTCTGAGTGGATCAACGGGGGAGACTTTCTGGGCCTCGGCGATGCAAGGGACCCGGTGGCAGGCGCTGCGCTTGGGGACGGCTCCTTTTCCATTCCAAACAAGCCAATCCCGCGACGGCTTAAGGGGCTTGCGCGGTTCGTCGTCACGCGCGGCGGCGAATATGGCTTCATGCCAAGCCTGAGCGGACTGCGCTGGCTGTCCAATCTCGGCGGCGAGGCGACATGAGCGGCTCTGATCCGCAACAGTATGACGTCGTCGTCGTAGGCGCCGGTCCGGCGGGCGCAATGGCGGCGCTTACGGCGGCAGACCGTGGGGCCGGCACCGCGCTCGTGACCGACAACGCCTTCGGCGGCATGGCGGCGAACGACGGACCGGCGCCGGTGCGGACTTTGGCTCACGCCGCGCGCTTGCTGCGCGAGGCGCGCCAACTCGGCCGATACGGGGTGTCCGTGGGCGAGCCCGTGCTCGACTACCCTCGCCTGCTCGAGCGCGTGCGCGAGGTGGTCTCCGAAGTGGGAGCCGCCTCGGCGCTGCGCCCTCAGATCGAGGCCGCCGGCGCCGAGATCTACGAACACGCCGGAGCGGCGCGGTTCGACGGGCCGCAGACCCTGACCACCGCGACGGGACGCAGGTTCAGCGCCAAACGCTTCATCCTCTGCACCGGCGGGGTAAGTCGGCGGCTGCCGATCCCCGGGTTCGAACTCACGGCGACCCATAGCGACGCCTGGTCCCTCACCGCCGTCCCAGAATCAGTGATCGTCGTGGGAGCCGGCGCAACCGGCGCCCAGGTCGCTTCGGTACTGAACGCCTTTGGGAGCCGGGTGCAGCTATACCAGGCTGGCGAGCGGATTCTGGCGACCGAGGAGCCAGAGGTCTCGGCTGCGATGGCCGAGGCGTTCCGCGCCTCAGGCATCGAGGTGCATGAGGGCTTCGGGAACATCGAGGCGTTCGAGCGAACTGCGGACGGGATTCGCATGATCTTTGCAAAGGATGGCGTGCGACGCAGCGCCGAAGCCGCCCTCATCGTCTCGGCGGTCGGCTGGTCGGCGGACACCGAAGCCCTCAATCTCGCCGGAGCGGGCGTCCGGACCGATCCGCGCGGGTTTGTCTCCGTGGACGAACACCAGCAAACGTCATCGCAGAGTGTCTTCGCGGCGGGCGATGTCACCGGCCGCCTGATGCTCGCCGGCCAGGCCCTGCAGGCCGGCTTCGTGGCCGCGACGAACGCGCTCGGCGGTGCGTCCCTCTCCTCCCCTGAGCAGGTCGACCCGGTCGGCAGCTTCACCGACCCGGAGTACGCCCAGGTCGGGCTGGGTGAGGCCCAAGCTCGCGAGACCCATCAGATCGAGGTGGTGAAGGTCGATTTCGCGGCCATGACACGGGCGATCATCGATGGGCGCACGTACGGCTTCTGCAAGCTGATCGTGGACCGCTCCAGCCACCGGATCCTGGGCTGTCACCTGGTGGGCGAGCGCGCTGTCGACATCGTCCAGATCGCCGCCATCGCAATCGCCGCCGGACTGCGGGTGGACGAGTTCGCCCGCGTGCCGCTTTCCTTCCCCACCTACGCCGGCATCCTGGGCCGCGCGGTGGTGACGGCCGCGCGCCGATTGAACCGAGGCGCAGAGGGCTCCTCGCTGCAGCCTGCAGAAATCCTGTGAGCGATGCCGGGGCCCGCCGATGCGCGAGCGGACAGCGCGGTGACTGGAGCCCGAGGCGAGGGGGCGTGGTGGCGAATTATCGCCGCCGTAGTCTTTGCCGCACTGCTCGCAGCGCCGATGCACGCCCGGGCCCAGGACGACGGCCCCAAGGTCTATCAGCTTGCGCCGCTCGGCGCGAAAAACCTCACTGGATTCGCCGTCGCCAAGCGTAGCAACGAGACGCCCGAAAGCGGCGACGTCATCGTAGGCTCGAAGATCGACACCGACATTGTGGTGGTGCGCTACGCCCAGACCTTCAGCCTCGGCGGCGAGCAACTCAACCCGTTCATCATCCTTCCCGTCGGTCACGTGCGCTCGACGGTGCATAGCCCGGAGGGAGACGTGGTTAGCGAAAGCTCTGGCTTCGGAGACGCACAGATCGGCGGCGTGCTGGGCCTTTTCGGCGCGCCGGCCTTGGCGCCCGCCGCCTTCGCGGAATTCAGGCCCCTGATCAGCACTGGACTGTTGGCCCGTGTCTTCTTCCCTACGGGGGCCTACAGCGCCGACCAACCGGTCAACCTCGGGTCAAACCGCTACTCATTCCAGCTCGGGCTGCCCATCGGCCTGATCTTCGGCCAGTCCTATCTCGATCCGGCATTGACCACGCTCGAGCTCCTGCCGACCGTCACCTTCTACGACGCCAACACCAGGCCCTTTGGCGCCGGCCGGGTGACCAAGGCGCCGCAGTTCGCTCTGGAATCCCACCTCACCCGAAATTTCGGTCCATCGGCGTGGGTTTCCGGCGATATCCTTTATCGGCAGGGCGGTGAGACCACGACGGATGGCCAGGCGGACCACAACCCGATCCGCGGCTTGTCCGCCGGACTGTCCGGCGCCCTCAAGCTTGCGCCGAACGCGAGCGTAATCCTGACCTACGAGCAGGTCGTTGCGCGGAGCGACCAAGGCCCCGACGGCTGGTTCTTCCGAACAGCGCTCGTCGTGCCATTCCGATGACGCAGGCCGATACGAGCGTGGGAGGCTGGGCCGCGCGTCAGGATCGCGACAAGGCAATCGGCCGTCGCCCATTGACCATCCACGGGCGCCTTGCGCCGAGCAGGCTGCACAACGCCTATAGTTCTAACTCGCGCTCGTCGGCGTCGCGCCGGCGAGCGTGGGCCCGAATATCAGGTGCAGGCCGCCTGAGGCCGGGCGGGCCAGCGCCCGGAGCCCCAAACCTCGCAGCGCCGTTTCGTCAACGTCGCCGGGAGACTTGAGATTCAACAGCAGACGGCTCGACGTCGTCTCCAGGGATAGGACGTTGTCCGGACCGCCGACGGCGGCCAGCACAGCGGGAAGGTCCGCCGACGTCAGGGCCGCGGACCCCGCCACCGGGGCCTGCGCCGATCGGGCGTCAGGCTGGGCGCCCAGCTCGGCACGGATCTCCCGAGCGACATCGTCAGCCTGGGGTCCCAGCACCACTTGCAGGTCGTGCGGCGTGGGGCGCACAAAACCGCGGGCCCCCAGCGCCTTAAGCGCCGCCTCGTCGACCGCGCCCTGTTCCTCGACCGACAGCCGAAGGCGCGTCGTGCAGGCGTCCACCGAGCGCAGGTTCGCGGGCCCGCCGAGCGCAGCGACGAACGCGCCGGCGCGACTGCCCGCCGCCGCGACTCGTGAGGCTTGAGGCGCCGCCTCGTCCTCGCGCCCAGGGGTCTTTAGGTCGAAACGGGTGATCACCCAGCGGAAGACCCCGTAATAGAGGGCGAAGTAGGCCGCCCCCACCGGCGCCAGCAGCCACGGCCGGGTGGCCTTGTTGAAGTTCAGGACGTAGTCGAACAAGCCCGCGGAGAAGCCGAAGCCCATTCTCACGTGCAGCCCGTCCATCAGCGCCATGGATATCCCGGTCAGCAGGGCGTGCAGGAGGTAGAGAGCCGGCGCCAGGAACATGAAGCTGAACTCGATCGGCTCGGTGACGCCGGTAAGCAGCGCCGTCAGCGCCAGCGACAGCAACATGCCGCCAACCGCCTTTCGCCGCTCGGGCTTGGCCGCGTGGTACATAGCCAGGCACGCGGCCGGCAGGCCGAACATCATCACCGGGAAGAAGCCGGCCATGAAGGCGCCGGCCGTCGGGTCTCCGGCCATGAAGCGGTTCAGGTCGCCCGTCACGCCGTGGAAGTCACCCAGGATGAACCAGGCGATATTGTTGAGGATGTGGTGCATGCCAGTGACCAGCAGCAGGCGGTTGAGCACCCCGTAGACGAAGAGGCCGACGGGCCCTGCAGCCACGACGGCCCGGCTCAGGTTGTCCATGCCATGGCTGAGGCCGGCCCAGCCCAGCCCTACGGCCAGCGCCAGACCCAGGCCCGCGAAACCGCTGACGATGGGCACAAATCGGCGGCCGCCGAAGAACGCCAGGTAGTCTGGCAGTCGTATCGAGCCGAACCGGTTGAAGAACCCGCCGGCTATCAGTCCCGAGAGAATGCCGATCGGCACGCCGAGCTTGGAGATCGCCGCATCCTTGAACGCCGCGGCCGCCAGGGCGGCGGGTTTGCCGGTCAACCCGGCGATGGCGTCGGGCGGCGCTTTGAGCAGGGCCTGCGCGCCATGGGTTGCGACAAGGAAGCAGACGACCCCCGCCAGGCCCGCCGCCCCGTCGTTTCCGCGCGCCAGGCCCACCGCAACGCCGACGGCGAAAAGCAGGCCGAGGTTGTGAAAGATCGCATCGCCCGCCGCGGCCATGAGAGGTCCGGCGATCGCCAGGCCCGGAACGAACGCCAGGTCCGGCTGGCCCAGCCGCAGCATCAAGCTGGCGGCGGGCAAAACCGCAATCGGTAGCATCAGCGCGCGGCCAAGCGGCTGCAGGGCGCCGAGGTTCAGGCGGAGGCGGTTGGGCATGAGGGGGCTCCGGTCGCGGGCGGCGTCGCGTCTTTAAGGCCGCCCGCCAGGCTGCGCACCGCGGCAGCAGAAACCTCGGCGCAGGCCCGGGCGGCAAGCTTGCGGCAGTCGGCGCTGTTCAGGGTGCGGACGAGAGCCTTGATCTCCGGGATCATGGCCGGCGCAGCGGAGAGCTCGGTGACACCCAGTCCAATGAGGATCGGCACAGCGACCAGGTCCGAGGCCAGGGCGCCGCAGACGGCCACCGGCCGCGCGTGCTTGCGCCCGCCCTCCGCCGCCAGACCGATAAGACGCAGCACCGCGGGATGGAGAGCGTCAACCTGCCCCGCGAGCGCCGGATTGCCGCGATCCATCGCCAGCACGTACTGCGCCAGGTCATTGGTGCCGATCGACAGGAAGTCGGCATAGGCGGCGATCAGATCGGCGGTGACCGCCGCAGCCGGCGTCTCGACCATGACCCCCAGCGCCACACCGCCATCATGGCCGGTCTCGCCTCGAACTTCGTCGAGCAGGGCGCGGACCGCCAGGAGTTCAGAAAGGCTCGCCACCATCGGCAGCATGATGCGGCACTGGCCTGCGGGCCGGACGCGCAAGATCGCCCGAAGCTGCGTTCTCAACAGATCCGGATGGCTCAACCCCACGCGGACGCCGCGCAGGCCCAGGGCCGGGTTCTCTTCGCCGGGCAGGTCGATGTAGGGCGCGGGTTTGTCGCCCCCGACATCAAGGGTCCGGATGACCACCGGCAGGTCCGGCAGCGCATCTGCGACGGCTTGGTATTGCGCCGCCTGCTCGGCTTCATCCGGCGGCGTCTGGCGATCCAGGAACAGGAACTCGGTGCGCAGGAGGCCGCAGCCCTCGGCGCCGTTTTCCGCCGCGCGCCGCGCCTCACTTGGCGAGCCGACGTTTCCGCGAACCTCGATCCGGACACCGTCTGCGGTCCGGCAGGGCGCCTTGGCGGCCGCTGCCACCAGCGCCTTGCGCGAAAGGCGCGCAGCGATGCGAGCCCTGGCGGCGTCAACCTGGCTCGACCCGGGATCGGCGGTCAGCAGGCCGGCGTCGCCGTCGACGATCACCGCCTGCCCCGCCGGGATGGCGAGCACACCAGGCCCGGCGGCGACGACCGCGGGAATTCCGAGCGCTGCTGCGATCACCGCGACGTGGGATGTCGGTCCGCCACGCGCTGTGCAAAGGCCCGCGATCTGCCCCTCATCAAGGTGGGCGAGGTCCGAAGGCATCAGGTCGTCGGCCAACAGGATGGCGCCCGCCGGCCAATCGATCTGCGCCCCGCTCTCGCCGCTGAGCTCCAGAAGCACCTGGCGTTGCAAGTCGCGCAGGTCCGTCGCGCGCTCCGCAAGGCGCTCGTCTCCCACCGCCCGCAACGCCTCGACATGGCCCTCGATCGCGTCGCGCCAGGCCACGCCGGCGCTGGAGCCCGCGGAGACCGCGCGGCCCGCAGCCGCGACCAGGTCTTCGTCTTCGAGGATGGCGAGGTGGGCCTGAAGCACAGCGCCGCGCTCCCCGCCGAGCGCGACGGCGCGGGCGGCGAGGCGCGCGGCCGCCGAGGCCACGGCAGCGTCCAGGCGGGCGGCCTCTTCCGCCACGCCGGCGCCGGCCTCGTTCACATGGACCGGCGCCGAGATGAATTGTACTGCGACCCCCATGGCGAACCCTGGTGCGGCGGCGACGCCGACCAGGGCCGAGCCGTCGACTGGGTCCGGCCGTGCGGCGGCGGCCGGCGCGACCTTGGGTTCGGGTGCGGCGTTGATCTGACGCTCGATCAACTCGACCACGCCGGCGAGCGCGGCCTCGGCGCCCTCGCCGCGCGCTGTCAATGCGATCTCGTCGCCGCCGCGCACGCCGAGGCTCATCAGCGCAACAGGGCTCCTGGCGTTTGCCTGGCGTCCGCCGAACAAGACTTCGATCGCTGCGGCGCTGCGCTTGGCTTGCGCGGCGATGAGCGCCGCGGGCCTTGCATGCAGGCCGTGCGCGTGGGTGATCCTCACGTGCTGCGAGGCTGTCGAATGAAGAGCGTGCTCGCCCAGCGGGGAAGGCGCCGCGCCACGTGGCGCAAGCTCAAGGATGGGCTCCCCCGCCGCGACCTCGCACCCGGTCCGCCGCCATGTGACGGCGAAGGATTCCGGATTGGTGAGGATGATCGGCGTCATCACGCTCGGCGCACGTCGGGCGAGTCGATCCAGATCGAAACTGAGCAGGCGCTCGCCGGCCCGCACCCGCTGGCCGTCTGCGACATGGGCCTCAAATCCCTCACCGTCCAAGGCCACGGTGTCGACACCCACATGGATAAGGATCTCCGCGCCGCCCGGCGCGCGCAGGGTCATCGCGTGGCGTGCGTGGTGGACTTTGACGATCTCGCCGTCGCAAGGCGCGAGGATCGTCTCGCCCACCGGATCGATGGCGATCCCTTCCCCGATCAGCCCCTTTGCGAACACCGGGTCGGGAACCTCTTCGAGCGGCGCGGCCCAGCCGGCGACTGGTGCGAGGAGTATGAGCGTCGACACGCCTCAGGACCTCCCGCCGGCCACGCCCGAAGGCAGGGCGAGTTGCACCCAATCGATCGCCAGCATCGGGTCGAAGCCTGCCGAGGTATAGGTGATGCAGAGATCGTGACGGCCGCTTCGCGGCGGCAGCGGCACGGTGACGCTAGCACGATCGCCGACCCCGCCCGGCGGAAGGGGCGCCACGGCGAGCGGGTCGGTGAGGCAGCTGTCCTGACGTACCTCCAACTCGCCGCCGACCAGCCTCGGCGGTCGCACGACGGTGGTGTTGTGGCCGGCGTCGAGGCCGAAGTTGAACGGCAGGCGGACGAACGCCACGGTGACCTTCTCCACGCCCGCAAGCTCTGCGCCCGAGTAGATCCAGCACCGGTCCTGCGGATTGATGAGGTAGGCCGGGTCGGGCCCATTGCCGCTTCTGGCGCCTCCAAGGTTCAGCGCCAGAGCCGGATTGCAGAGGCGCAGCTGCTGGCTCGCGCGCCGGCGGATCGTCGTGGCGTCCAGCGCCTGGTCGGCGACCGGCCCGGCCGCGACGCCATCCATCAGAACGAGCGCGCGCACCCTCGCAGGGAGCTTGACCGAAAAGGGTTGACTGTAAAGCGGCGAGGCTGACTGCGGGGCGGATCCATCGAGCGTGTAGCGAACCTCACCCACGCCGAGCTGGCTCGTCAGGGTGACGCTCGCACCTTCCTCGGCGGGGGAGGCCTCTATGCTCACCGAAACCGCGGCAGGATCTGCCCCGACGCCGAGGGCTGCATAGCGGCTGAACTGCGCCGGGAGGCGGTGAGCGAAACTGGTCCAATCGCGTCTCTCGGGCGCAGACCAGGCAGCCTCCGCCACCGCGGCGATCCGCGGGAAGGCCATCGCCTCGAGCTGCGTCTCGGTGCGGACGTGCTCGGTCCAGACATTGCCCTGCAGGCCCAGGACATGGCGGGCCGCCTCCGGCGTCAGGATCGTTGGAAGAGGGTTGAAGCCATAGACGTCGCGCAGGCTCACGGTCAGGCCGCGACCGGGCGGCTCGCCGGCGCGACTGGCCTGCTGATTGTCGAAATAGAGCACCGGCGCAGGGGCCAGGATCGCGTCATGACCTTTGGCGGCGGCGGCAAGCGCGCCGTCGATCCCATGCCAGGACATCACCACCGCGTCGGCCGGTAGGTCTCCGCCCTGGAGGATCTCGTCCCACCCGACCAAACGACGACCGCGGCCCTCGACGAATCCGGCGATCCGCGCGGTAAAGTCTGCCTGTAGAGCGGCGGGATCCGATCTGCCGAGCGTCTTGAGCCGCGCCTGAGCGGCGGGCGATGTGTTCCACCTCTCCTTGCCCACCTCGTCGCCACCGATGTGGATATAGCGGCCGGGGAACAGTTCCATGACCTCGGTGAGCACGTCCTCAAGGAAGGCGAAGGTCGCCTCGTCGACGTTGTAGATATTGGGAAAGCCGCCCCACCGGACCTGCTCGCTCGGCGTCGGCGGCGCGCCGGCGCTGAACTGCGGATAGGCGAGAAGAGCTGACACCGCGTGCCCCGGCATCTCGATCTCCGGGACGATCTCCACGTGGCGCGCCGCTGCGTAGGCGACGATCTCGCGGATCTGACCCTGGGTGTAGAAGCCCCCGTAGCGACCGGGCGCTCCGGATGGGGCAGCGTCAGGGGAGCCGGGCTCCGGCGTACGCCAGGCGCCTACCTCGGTGAGCTTTGGATATTTCCGGATCTCCAGGCGCCATCCCTGATCGTCCGTTAGATGCCAATGCAGGACGTTCAGCTTGTGCAGCGCCATCCAGTCGATCATCCGCTCGATCTCGGCGGGCCGCTGGAAATGCCGGGCCGAGTCGATCATCAGGCCCCGCCAGGCGAATTGGGGGCTGTCTTCGATCCGCGCGGGGGTGAGCGTCGCCGGCCCGCGCCGGCCGTCTGCCGTCAGCAACTGCCAAAGGGTGACCGCGCCGTAGAAGAGGCCTGCGTCGTCGGTGGCCGTAATCCGCGCCTGGTTCCCTTCGACGTCGAGTCGGTAGGCCTCCGCGCCAAGCCCGCTGCGCCTTTCGATGACGATCGCCGGACCCGTCGCCGGAGTCCGCCCGCTCGTCATCGGCTTGAGTGTCAGGCCGCGAGATTTCAACGCGAGATCGGCGAGGTAGCGCGCCGTAGCCTGCGCGGCGGCGTCGCCCCGGGGCGCGACGATGGGCTCAGCGTCAGCGATTGCGACCGGGGTCGGGTCGGCCGGCTCGGTGACCGAAAGCGGCTCGGGAATGACGTTTATCCGCGCTCCCCCAGCCTGCCCCGCGGGCTGGGCGAGCGCGAGCCCTGGCCCGGCCAACAGCAGCCCGAGAATGGCGGCAGGGGTCCGTCGGACGGGCCTAGCCATGCACCGCCGCATCCCGCCCGCCCTTAGGACCGCCCGTTTCAGAATCCGCCCCGCCGATCCAGGTGTCGAGGACCTTGAGGCTATCGTCCAGCAGCACGAGGTCGGCGCGATAACCGGGGGCGATCCGGCCCATGACGTCACCCAGCCCAAGGAATTCAGCCGGGTTGCGGCTCGCCATCCGCGAGGCGTCGGCCAGATCCAGGCCGAGCAGCCTGACCGCATTGCCCACGGCGCCGGCCATATCCAGATCGGAACCGGCCAGCGTCCCATGCTCGTCGACGCAAACGCCGTCCCTCACAGCGATCGCCTTGCCCTGCAGGACGAAGGACGTCGCCTCGGAGCCCACCGAGGGCATCGCGTCAGTGATAAGGATGAAGCGATCGTGCGACTTGCAGCGCAACGCGACCCGCAAAACCACCGGATCGACGTGGTGACCGTCGACGATGATGCTGCACCAGCTGTCGGCATCTTCCAGGGCGGCCCCGACCACGCCCGGCTCGCGGCTGGTGAGCGGCGCCATGGCGTTGAAAAGATGTGTGAAGCCGGAGAGACCCTTGTCCAAGGCGGAGCGGACGGTTGCGTAGTTGGCGTTGGTATGGCCGGCCGAGACCACGACGCCCGCGGCGACGAGCCGGCCGATCATCTGCGGATTGGTGGTTTCGGGCGCGAGCGTGACCAGGGTGCGGCCGACGCTTAGCGAGGTCAGCAGTTCGAACGCCGCCTCATCCATGCGGCGCAGCTTGCCGAGCTCGTGAATGCCCTTGCGCTTCGGGTTGAGGAACGGCCCCTCGATATGGACGCCGAGCACGCCTGGCACCCCGCCGATGATCGCGGCCCGCGCCCCGACGATGGCGGCTTCAACGGCGGACAGCTCGTCGCTGATCAGGGTCGGCAGGAAGCCCGTGGTGCCGAACTGGCGGTGCGCCCGGCCGATGGCGGCGATGGTCTGGGCGGTCGGCGCGTCGTTGAAGAGGTGGCCGCCGCCGCCGTTCACCTGAATGTCGATGAACCCCGGCAGCAGGAGGCCGCCATAAAGGTCCCGCGTCTCGGCGCCGGAGGCGACTTCGGCGGCGGGGCCCAGGGCGGCGATCCGGCCCTGGCTCAGCCGCACCGCCAAGCCCTCCTCGATCCCGCGATCGGTCATCACCCGACCATTGACGAGCGCCTTGTCCATCAAGTGGTCTCGGTCACTTTGGAGAGGTGTGGCGGGCGATCCGGGTCGAAACCCCGCGCCACCGCAAGTTCGCAGACCATGCGGTAGAAGCCCTGCACGAAGACGATCGGTTCGAGAACCGGGTGCGCGTTGGGCGCGGGCAGCCGAATGACGCCCGCCTGGTCGGCGCCGCCCACCTTCATCACCGAGGCGCCCTGGTTGACGCAGGCCTCGACAGCGGCTTCGACGCCTGGGCGGGTTTCATCGTCCTGGGCGAAGGCGAGTATGGGAAAGCCCTTGCCCACCAGGGCCATGGGACCGTGCTGGACCTCCGCGGTGCTGAACGCCTCGGCGTGCAGGCCGCAGGTTTCCTTGAACTTCAGGGCGGCTTCCTGGGCGATGCCGAAGCCTATGCCGCGCCCGAGCACGTAGAGCGAGCGGGCATCGACAAGTCGCCCCGGAGCCGCCGTCCACGGCCGCCGCCAGGCCTCGGCAAGCAGGTCGGGCAGGCCGTCGAGCGCCTCCAGCAGAGCACCGTCCTCAATCCAGTGGGCCGTCAGCTGGGTGGCTGCGGCGAGCGCGGCGATATAGGACTTGGTCGCCGCAACGCTGCGCTCGGGGGCGGCTCCGAGCGGGATGGTCAGGTCCGCCTGCGCCGCCAGCGGCGAGGCTTCATCGTTCACGAGCGCCACCACGAGCGCGCCCGCCGAAGACGCGGCCTGGGCGGCGGCAAGCAGATCGGGGCTTCGGCCGGACTGCGAGATGGCCAGGCAGAGCATGCCGGCCATCCCGGGCGAGGCGTCATAGACCGAACTGACCGACGGCGCCGCCGATGACGTGACCACGCCGAGCCGGGTCTCGATCAGGTAACGGGCGAAGGTCGCGGCGTGGTCGGAGCTGCCGCGCCCGAAGGTCACCACCGCACGCGGCGGGGCGGCGCGCAGCCGCTTGGCCAGGGCCGCCACGATCGGGGCGTTGCGGATCAGTTGCGTGCGGATGACGTCGCAGGCCTCCGCAGCCTCGCGGAACATCATGGTGGCCTCAGGCACGAGGGCCGCCTTGTCCGTCGACTTGGAAGGAGGCTTCGTACCCAACGCTATCTCATCTGCTGCCATTCACGAGGCCGAGGTATTGAGCTCGGCCACGAAGTCGTAGGCGTCACCGCGATAGTAGGACTTCGTGACTTCCACCGGCCGGCCGTCTTTGAGGAAGCTGCGGCGTTCGATGAGCAACCCCGGAGCGCCGTCCTCAATTCCCATCAGCTTGGCGCGCTCACCGGTGAACAGGATCGCGCGCAACCGCTGCAACGCCCGGACCGGCCGCACCGAGCGTTGTTCAAGGGCTTCATAGAGAGACTCGCCGACTGACATCTCGCTCGCCAGGCAGAAGCCCGGCACGGTGGAATACTCAAGGGCCATCGGCTCGCCGTCGGCGTAGCGGATCCGATTGAAACGGTAGACCTGGCTTCCGGGACTGAGGCCAAGCGTCAGGGCCTCTTCCGGGGTGACCGTGCCGGCCGACCGGCTGAGCCAGACACTCTCGGGGCGACGTCCGCGCGAGATCATATCTTCCGAGAACGACGAAAGCTTCGAGAAGCTCTTTTCGACACGGCTCTCACTGCGCGCGGCCACGAAGGTGCCGGCGCCTTGCCGGCGGGTGAGCATGCCTTCCCCCACCAAGGCGTCGAGCGCCTTGCGTACCGTGATCCTCGAGATTCCGAACTCTTCGGCCAGTTCGCGTTCAGGCGGCAGCGCCTCGTCTGCGGCGAGACGGTTGTCTTCGATCGCGTCGCGCAGGGCCCGCTGCAGCTGCTGGTACAGGGGCGCGCGGTTCTGTTCGCTAAGGCCGCCGACGAGTTGGGAAAACGACGTCAAAACCCTTCCTCTCGTTGGACGCGGCGCCCACTGGCGGCGGCGTCGCTGATCTTTGTGCCACAGGGTAATACCACTTGCATATCAATTATTGATTGGTCTGCAAAAGGGTCGCATTTGGACTTGCATTGCGGCGTGAATTGGTGACAGCTTCGTGACTGGAGCGGTTGTGGTCTATGAGTCCGGGGCCGCGGCCCGCTATTGGTCTTATAATGGGCTTATACGGCTGAGATTTCGGGGCAACCGATATGGGGGAAAGCACCATGGATGTTCGTAGGCGTATTCTAGTCGGTTCGGCCAGCGCGCTCGCTCTGGTCTGCGCGGCCGCAACCCCGGCGCTCGCCGCCGACGCGCCGCCGGCCGTGAGCGAGGTTGTCGTAACCGGCATCCGCGAGTCCTTGCAAAGGGCCATCGAGCTCAAGCGTGCAAGCGACAACAACGTGGAGGTGATCTCCTCCTCCGATATCGGCAAGTTGCCGGACAAGAACGTCGCCGACGCCCTGCAACGCCTGCCCGGCGTGAACACCACCTCGGCGGCCAGCGGCGAAGGCGGCTTCGACGAGAACGACCGCGTCTCCATCCGCGGCACCTCGCCCAGCCTCACCCAGGTGACGGTCGACGGACACCCCGTCTCGACCGGCGACTGGTTCATCCTTGATCAGTTCTCGACCGTCGGCCGCAGCGTGAGCTTCACCCTGTTGCCCGCCGAGATCGTCGACACGACCAAGGTCTACAAGACCCAGGACGCGTCCCTGCTGGAAGGCGGCGTCGCCGGCACCGTCGATATCCTGACCCGCAGGCCTCTCGACCTGCACCAGCCGCTCACCGCCCAGGGGTCGCTCCAGGGCGTCTACAATTCGCTCACCAAGTCGACGAAGCCGCAGGTCAGCGGCCTGCTCTCTTGGCAGAACGCCGACGCCACCTTCGGGGCC
>NZ_DASXNL010000170.1:0-19976 GCF_036495085.1 Phenylobacterium sp.
GGCGTCCGGCGGTGGAACACACCGTCGCTGCGCGTGGAGGGTGGCCGTCAGGCGCCCGATGAAGCGCGAACTCCTCAGTGGATTTCCTCCCTGGGAAATCCCCCGGCTTCAGCCGGGGGAAGATGTTAAGGACACCGAGTACGACAAGGTCCAAGGTCGAGCTGGGCTCGCGCAGCGACATCGCCAAGAACGCCGACGGCTCGGTGGACTTCGTGTTCGCGCCGGAGCCGCCGAAGGGTTCGCCGGAGTCGAACTGGATCCCGACGGTCCCGGGCCGGGCCTGGTTCACCTACTTCCCCCTCTACGCCCCGCTGCAGCCCTACTTCGATGCGAGCTGGAAGCTGCCCGACATTGAGGCGGCGTAGACGACCTGGCGAGGGCGCGCACTAGAAGAAGCCGACGAGCGGACATTCCCAGGGTCGGCCAGGCGTGGCGGACATCAGCGCAAGCCTAGTCGCCTCGGGTATGTCAGGCTCGCGATGGTGAACCCAGCGCCCGAAATCCCGTCCAACGTAAGACTGAAAGCCGAGTTGCTCGGCAAGCCGGGCCGGGCGTGGATGGAGGGTTTGCCCGAGCAGCTCGCTGAGCTGGAGCACCGCTGGGGGATCAAGGTCGGCTCGGCCGCGCCCAAGGCCTCGGAGGCCTTTGTGGCGGAGGCCGTCACCGCGGCCGGCGAACCGGCAATGCTGAAGATCGTCATCGCCGGCCTCGACCCTGGCCGGCGTGAGCTCCGGGTGCTCCGCGCCGCGGAGGGGCGAGGATACGCCGGACTGATCTGCGCGGACGAGGCGGCGAACGCGATGCTGCTCGAGCGGCTTGGGCCGCAACTCGCCTCGTTTGCGCTGCCGGAGCGGCCGCGGCTGGCAGCGATTTGCGCGAGCTTGCGGACGGCCTGGCGTCCCGTTCCGAGAGACCTTCCTCTCCCGACGGGAGCTGAGATCGCCCGGACGTTCGCCGAGCGCATCGAGGCCCTGTGGCTCGAGACGGGGCGTCCTTGCTCGGAGCGCGCCGTCGAGCTGGCGCTGGAAGCGGCTCAGCGACGGATCGCGGCCTTCGATCCAGCCGCCGCCGTCCTGGCCCACGGCGACGCCCATCAATGGAACTTGCTCGAATCGCCCTCGGCGCCGGCCGCATTCAAGCTGGTCGATCCGGATGGTGTCGCGGCCGAGCGGGAACTCGACCTTGCCGTCTCCATGCGCGAATGGGTCGAGCCGGTGTTCGAGGGCGAGGAGGTGGCCTCAGGCCACCGCCGTTGCTCCATTCTTGCAGCGCTTGGAGGCGGCGATCCGCTCGCAATCTGGGATTGGGGAATCCTGCACTGCCTAGAGAGCGGATTGGGTTGGGTGCGGCTGGGTCTTTTCGACAAGGCGCCGCTGCAGCTGGCCATGCCGGACGCGTGGGCGGCGTCCGGCGCCTGGCCGCCGGCCTGACGCCCACTGAAGCCTGGTGGATCGGCATCAAGCCGATTTGGCCGGGAACAGGAAGGGGCCGCCGCTTCCTGGGGCACGCTGAGCTGTGCGCCACGTCGCAGGGGAACCCGGGGCCCTCGAAAATCTGATGCCGCTGACCGGCTCCAGCTAGGTTCCTGGCCCGTGGTGGAAGCTCTCCACCAGGCTGCCGGCGACTAGGCGCCATCCATCGACGAGCACGAAGAAGATCAGCTTGAACGGCAGGCTCACCACCACGGGGGGCAGCATCATCATGCCCATGCTCATCAGCACGCTGGCGACCACTAGATCGATGACCAGGAACGGGATGAACAGCAGGAAGCCGATCTCGAAGGCGCGCTTCAGTTCGGAGATCATGAAGGCCGGCGTCACGACGCGGATCGGCGTGTCCCGGGCCGTCGCTGGGCGCGGGATCTTCGAGAGCTTGATGAATAACGCCAGGTCCTCGCGGTCGACCTGCTGCAGCATGAACTGCTTAACCGGTCCGCCGGCAGCGTCGAAGGCGGCGGGAAGCTCCATTTTCTGGTCGAGCAGCGGCTTGATCCCCTCGTTGTAGGACCGCTCCAGGGTTGGTCCCATGACGATCGCGGTGAGGAACAGCGACAGCGAGATGATCACCGCATTCGGCGGGCTCTGCTGCAGCCCGAGGGCCGTGCGCAGCAGCGAGAGCACCACGACGATCCGCACGAAGGAGGTGGTCATGATGACAATGGACGGGGCGAGCGACAGGACCGTCATCAGGCCGATGAGCTGCACCACTCGTTCGGTCAGGCCGGCGCCCGTGCCGAGATTGATGTTCACCGCCTGGGCTATGGCCGCGGCCGGGAAGGCCAGGCTTGCCAGGGTGGTGGCAAGCGCCAGGAGGGCGGCGCGGCGCCATTCCTCGGCGGGCAGGGCGCGGATCGCCTTGAAGAGTTCGAACATCAGGCGCGCGCCCCGCCGGACCTGGACGGGACGGTTTCGAGCGGGGATACCAACTGGCCTTCGCCCAGCAGGAGCAGGCGCTCCTTGCCATCGCACGAAACGATGACCAATCGCCGGGCAGGGTCGAGAACCAGGCTCTCCACCACGGCCAGCCGGCGTTCCTTCGCGGGGCCGCCGAACCTTGCCAGGGCGCCGGGCCCGTAACGCCGCAACGCCACCGCGCTCAGGCCGATCAGCCCCAATGTGAGGATCAGCGCAAAGGCGGCTCTGGCGAAGTCGGCAAAATTCATGGGCGCTTCTGCGGCTGGCGGTCCGGACGGAGGCCAAGTGACAGCGAGTCCCTTAAGCCGCAGTTAACCCTGTTTCTTCACCGTAGCGCACATGGATCTTGCCGACATTCCGATCTTCTCGATGTTGCGCAGCCGGATGGGGTACCTGTCCGAAAAGCAGCGCGTGATCTCAGAGAACGTCGCCAACGCCTCGACGCCGGGCTATGCGCCGCGCGACCTGAAGGCGTTCAGTTTCCAGGCCCAGGTGCAGGCCGCCCAAGGTCCCGGCTCCATGGCGGTCACGCAGCCCAACCACATGCTCCCGCCGGGCGCCAGGCCCGGCCTGAACGTCAAGCCGGCGAAGACCAAGGACTCCGAGACCACCATGGACGGCAATTCCGTCGTCCTGGAGGAGGAGATGATGAAGCTGACCGACGCCAGGATGGACTACGACGCGGCCGTTGGCTTCTACCAGAAGTCGCTGGACATCCTGAAGCTGGCGATCCGCAAGCCGGGCGCCGGTTGATGAGAGGCGCACGCTAGATGGCCGACAGCATCTCCACCTCGGCCCAGGCCGTCGCGATCTCCGCCTTGCGCGCGCAGCAGGCGCGCATGCGGATCATTGCGGAGAACTTGGCCAACGCCAATTCGACCTCACGCTCGCCTGGCGGAGATCCCTATCGGCGCCAGGCGCCGGTGTTCGAGGCGACCAAGATCGGTGGCGCGACCGGGGTCAAGATGAGCCGCGCGGCGCCGGACCCGACGCCATTCAAGACCGACTACAGTCCGGGCAATCCCTCGGCCGACGCGCAGGGCTATGTGAAGACCCCCAACGTCGATCCGTTGGTCGAGGCGATGGATATGCGCGACGCCCAGCGCGCCTACGAGGCCAACCTCAACGTCATCGAGACCGTACGCGCGATGGATTCGCGCACGCTCGATCTGCTCAAGCGCTAGGGGAGAGCTTAAGCCATGATGACCGCGCTCGCCGCCGCCAAGGCCTACGCCACCGCTCAGAAAGCGATCGGCGTCGAGCCCGGGCTCGGGGGTTCGGAGGTCGGCCATGCGGGCGGCTTCGCCGACATCCTGAAATCGGCCATGACCGACGCCATGAAGGCCTCGAAGAACGCCGAGACCCAAATGGCGAACCAGGTGCAGGGCAAGGCCCAACTTGTCGACGTGGTGACCGCGGTCTCCTCCGCCCAGACCAGCCTCGAGACCGTCATGGCCATCCGCGACCAAGTGATCGGCGCTTACCAGGAAATCATGCGGATGCCGATCTGAGCGCCAGGCGCAGGCGAAAATCCGGGGCTGCGCAAGCCGGCTGTCATGCTACGGCTTGCTCATGGCGGGGCCGGCGATCGAGCTTTCTGGGGTTCAGAAGTTGTATGGCGCGCGCGCGGCGCTCGCCGGCGTCAGCCTGTCGGTGGAGCCGGGGGAGTTCACCGCGCTGGTGGGGAGCTCGGGCTCGGGCAAGACCACGCTCCTGAAGACCATCAACCGGCTTGCCGCGCCGGACGCGGGATCGGTCCGGGTGTTTGGCGAGGACGTCACGGCGCTGGAGCCGCACCTGTTGCGCCGCCGGATCGGCTACGTGTTCCAGGAGGTTGGCCTTTTCCCGCACCTTTCAGTGGCGGAGAACATCGCGATCACGCCGAAGCTGCTGGGCTGGGAAACCAAGCGGATCGACGCGCGCGTCGCCAATCTTCTGGGCCTCGTCGACTTGCCGCTGGAGGTCGGACCCCGCGCGCCGGCGGCGCTCTCGGGCGGACAACGCCAAAGGGTGGGTGTCGCCCGCGCACTCGCGGCCGAGCCGAAGCTGATGCTGATGGATGAGCCGTTCGGCGCGCTCGATCCGCTGACACGCGACGCGCTGGGAGCCGACTACCGCGCGCTGCACGAGCGGCTCGGCCTGACGACCGTGATGGTGACCCACGACATGGCCGAGGCGGTGCTTCTGGCCGATCGGATCGTGGTGCTTCGCGACGGCGCGATCGTGGCGGACGGCAAGGCCGCTGAGCTTCTCGCCCAGACGCAAGACGCCGGAGTCCGCGCACTTCTGGAAGCTCCGAAGCGCCAGGCCGAGCGGCTGCGGGCCAAACTCAACGGGGGGGCCGAGTGAACGCTCGCCTGGCGGCGGCCTTCGCGCTTCTGGCCGAATATCTGGGCTGGCACGTGTTGCTGAGCTTCAGCGCGCTCGTTCTCGGCCTGGTGGTCAGCCTGCCGCTGGCGGTGGCCGCAAGCCGCAGCCCGCGGCTGCGCTGGCCGGTTCTGGCGGGGGCGAGCCTGATCCAGACCATCCCCAGCCTGGCGCTGCTGGCGTTGTTCTATCCGCTGCTGCTGGCGCTTTCGACGCTCAGCTTGGCCGTTTTCGGCAAGGGTTTCTCGGCCCTCGGCTTCCTGCCCTCTCTGCTGGCGCTGACGCTCTATTCCATGCTGCCGATCCTGCGAAACGGCGCGGCCGGGATACTGGGTGTCGATCCGGCGATCAAGGAGGCCGCGGACGGAGTCGGCATGACCTCGCGCCAGCGCCTTTTGCGGGTCGAGCTGCCGCTGGCCGCGCCGGTGATCATGGCAGGCGTGAGGACGGCCGCGGTTTGGACGATCGGCGCGGCGACCCTCTCCACGCCAGTGGGGCAGACCAGCCTCGGCAACTACATCTTCGCAGGCCTGCAGACCGAGAACTGGGTTTTCGTGCTGTTCGGCTGCGCGGCCTCTGCAGCCCTGGCGCTCGTGGCCGACCAGCTTTTGGGCCTGATCGAGGCCGGAACGCGCCGGCGCAGCCTTCGCCTGGTGGCGCTGGGCGCGGCCGGGCTCCTGGGCGGCGTCGCCCTGGCGGTCGCGCCCTTGCTGGGCCTGGGCAAGGCCGGCTCCTATGTCGTGGGCGCCAAGAACTTCTCCGAGCAGTACATCTTGGCTGAGCTGATGGCCGAGCGGCTTGAGGAGACAGGAGTTCAGGTCAGCCGCAAGGAGGACCTGGGCTCGGCCGTGGCCTACCGCGCGCTCGCCGCTGGCGAGCTCGACGCCTACGTCGACTATTCCGGAACACTGTGGACAAACGTCCTCAACCGGAAAGACAACCCTGGCCGCGCCGAGGTCCTGAAACAACTTACCGCCGAGCTGAAGCGTCGTGACGGCGTTCTTGTGCTGGGATCGCTGGGCTTCGAGAACGCCTACGCCATGACCATGCGCCGCGACCGCGCCCAGGCGCTGGGGGTAACCTCGATCGCCGGCCTTGCGCGGGTGGCGCCGAAGCTGGACCTGGGCTCGGACCTGGAGTTTCTCTCGCGCCCGGAATGGAAGGCCGTCGAAGTGGCCTACGGGCTGAATTTCAAGGCTAAGCGGTCCTACCAGCCCACGTTCATGTACCGCGCGCTGATGGGTGGCGAGGCCGATGTGATCAGCGCGTTTTCCTCCGACGGGCGGATCGCGGCCGACAACCTGGTGATCCTCTCCGACCCGAAGGGCGCGATCCCACCTTATGACGCTGTGGTGCTGATCTCGCCCAGGCGGGCCGGTGACCGGCGGCTCCTGGCGGCCCTCCAGCCGCTGATCGGCAAGATCCCCGTCAGCATCATGCAGGCGGCCAACTACAGCGTCGATCGCGATCAGGGGAAGGCTAGCCCGGCCGAGGCCGCGCATGCCCTCGAGCGGCAAATTCTGCCGAGCCCGTAGCCTTTCATTAACCATGCCGGACCGATGGTGGCGGCGTTCGCGAGGGGCGCGAATTCGCCAAGCTTTCCAAGAGGTCCTTATGAGCGGCGCCGAGGTTCTGGACGTCGGCCGCGACGCCATCTGGCTGACCATTCAGCTTTGCGCGCCTGTGCTGATCGTGGGCCTGGTGGTGGGCGTCGGCATCGGCCTCCTGCAGGCGCTGACCCAGATCCAGGAAGCCACCTTGATTTTCGCGCCGAAGATCGTGGCGATCTTCGTCTCGCTGTTGATCTTCCTGCCGATGATGGGGGCCCTGATGAGCGGCTTCATGCGCCATATCGCGGCGCGCATCGCGGCCATGTGACGGCGGGGCGCCTCCAGAGCGCCATGGAGCACTACGCAACAGCTCAACAGGTGTTCGCCGCCGGCCTGGTTTTCGCCAGGCTGGGCGCCATCGTCATGCTGATCCCCGGCATCGGCGAGAGCTTCATCCCGGTGCGCATCCGCTTGTCGCTGGCCCTGTCGCTGGCCTTGCTGCTCTTCCCAATCGTCGGTGGCGAAGTCCCTGCGATTCCCGCCGACGTCTCCGGCGTGGCGCTGGCGGTCATCAAGGAGACGGCGATCGGCCTCCTGATCGGCGGCATCCTGCGGATCTTCATGTCGTCGCTCGCAGCCGCCGGTGAGATCGTATCGATCCAGACGACGCTGGCCTTCGCGCAGACCGCGAACCCGACCCAGGCGCAGCCGTCGACGACGCTGGGTACGTTCCTCGGATTGATGGGCCTCGTCCTCATCATGACCACCAACCTGCACCACCTGTTCCTGTCGGCGATCGTGCGCTCCTACACGATCTTCCCATTCAGCCGCGCGATCCCGCTGGCCGATGCGAACACGCTTGCGATCCAGACGGTCAGCAAGTCCTTCGCGCTGGGCCTGCAACTTGCCGCCCCTGTGGTGGCCCTGTCGCTGATCTTCAATATCGCGACGGGGTTGGTCGGCCGGGTGATGCCCCAGTTCCAGATCTTCTTCGTCGCCACGCCGCTGATGGTGCTCCTGGGCCTGTCCGTTTTCGCGCTCAGCTTGGGCGTTATCGGCATGGTCTGGATCGACCGTTACCGCGACCTCCTGGCGATATTCGCGTGAGGCCATGAGCGACACGAGCGACTCGGCCTCGAAAACCGAAGACCCATCGCCACGCAAATTGCAGCAGGCGCGGGAGCGGGGCGAGGTCGTCAAGACGCCCGATCTCGCCTCGCTCGCCTCGCTCGCGGCAGCGGCGAGCGTTGCTGCCATGGCCGGCAGCGGGCTTTGCAGCAACATGGTCATGGCGCTTCGACCCTTCCTGGCCACGCCGGACAGCATGAGCCTGTCAGGCCAGGGCGGGGTGAAGGTGTTCTACACCGCGATCATGGCCGCGGCGCCGGCGATGGCGGCGGTGCTGCTCGCGGCCTGCGCGGCCGGCATTGCGGCCAACCTCCTGCAGACCGGCTTCATGTTCACCCCGGAGAAGCTGGCCTTCGACACCAGCAAGCTTTCCCCCGCGGCCGGGTTCAGCAGGCTCTTCGGGCTCGACGGCGCAGCGCAGTTCGTCAAGTCCCTGGTGAAGGTCTCGCTGACGGGCCTCCTGGCCTGGTGGGTGCTCAAGCCGCACGTCCCGGAGCTTGAGAACCTCTCGGCCATGGAGCCGATCGCGATGTTGGCGTTCGCCGCCGACATCCTGCGGCGGTTGGTGTTCGCAGTGGCGGCCTTCCTGCTGATCGTCGCCGGCGCCGACTGGCTGTGGCAGCGCCAGCGTTTCATGCAGAAGATGCGCATGACCAAGGAAGAGCTGAAGGAAGACTTCAAGCAATCCGAGGGCGACCCGCACGTCAAAGCCCGCCAGAAGCAGTTGCGCAACGAGCGCGCCCGCCGGCGGATGATCCAGGCGGTGCCGAGCGCCACCGTGGTGGTGATGAACCCGACCCACTACGCCGTGGCGCTGAAATACGACGCCGACGAGACGCCCGCGCCGCTGTGCGTGGCCAAAGGCCTGGACACCCTGGCGCTGAAGATCCGCGAGATCGCCGAGGAAGCCGGCGTTCCGGTGATCGAGGACCCGCCGCTGGCGCGCGCGCTCTATGCCGCTGTCGACGTCGACGAAGTGATTCCTCCCGCCCATTACGAGGCCGTCGCCAAGATCATCGGCTTCATCCTGAGCAAAGGGCGTCGCTTTGCCGCCCGCTCGCTCAGGGCCGGCGCCCTTTAACGCGACACCTGTGAGAGAATGCACATGAGCGATTCGCTGGGCGAACGCGTCGGAAGTTCATCGCGTATGCGCAAGGAGGCGCCCTCGCTGGCCATGGCTGAGCCGCAGGTCCGCAAGGCCCGGAGGGGTCGCTTCGACTCGCTGATGGCCGGTGTGCTGGTCTTCTTCCTGATGGCGGTCGCGTTCGCCGCCGCCCCTGCGATGAACGCGGGCCCGACAACCCTTGCGGGACTGCTGCTGCTGATCGGCCTGACCGGCGTGGCCTGTCTTGGCCTCTTCACCCTGCGCGGTGCGAGCGAGGCGGCGGACGAGAACGACCCTGGGTCCGCCGGCCTTCTTGATGCGTTGGTCGAGCCCGCGGCAATCGCGGCGCCCGACGGCAAGGTGCATGCCGCCAACGCGGCGTGGAAGTCGGCCATCGGCCTGGCCAACCGATTGCCCAAGTCGGGAACTTCGGCCTCAAGCCTGTTCGCTGCGCTGACAGCGGCCCGTCGCGGGGAGACCGCCCATGCCGCGATCAAGGCCGGCGGCGCTGAGCACGAGGCGATCGTCTCTGCGGTTGGCGCGCGGCGGTTCCTGGTCCGGCTGACCGGCCACACGACAGGGGCGCTGGCCCTGCCGCCTGCGGCGCTGGAGGTGCTGACCGCGTTTTCCGGCGCCATGCCGCCCCCGCCCAAGGTGCTCGATGCGTTCGCCGCCGCCTCGCCGTTCGGCGCCGCCCTGCTCGAAGGCCAGGATCCTTTCGAGGCCAGGATCATCGAGGCCAACCCAGCGCTGAAGGCCGTGGCCGGTGGTGGTGAGAAGGGCCAGGTGTTCGGCGACCTGGTCGATGTGGCCAGCCGGGTGGAAGCCTCGCAGAAGCTGGCGGCGGGCCAAGGCTCCGGCGCTCCGGTGGAAGTCCGCCTGGCCCACGATCCGGCTCGCATCGCCCATCTCTATCTTTCCAAAAGCGACGGCCGTTGGGTGGCCTACCTGGTGGACGTCTCGGAGCAGAAGCAGATCGAGCTCCAGCTTGCGCAGAGCCAGAAGATGCAGGCCATCGGCCAGCTGGCCGGTGGGGTGGCACACGACTTCAACAACCTGCTCACCGCCATTTTCATGCAACTCGATGTGCTGGCGACCCGCCATCCGGTGGGCGACCCCTCCTACGAGGGCCTGAACGAGATCAAGCAGACCTCGACGCGCGCCGCCGATCTGGTGCGCAAGCTCCTGGCGTTCTCCCGCAAGCAGACCGTCCAGCGGGAAATCCTCGATCTTGGCGAACTGATCAGCGAGTTCGAGGTGCTGCTGCGCCGCGTGCTCTACGAGGACGTCAAGCTGATCACCGACTATGGCCGCAACCTCCCGCAGGTGCGCGCCGACCGCGGCCAGCTGGAAACGGCAGTCATGAACCTGGCGGTCAACGCGCGCGACTCCGTGCGCGCTCATGGGGGTGGATCGGTGCGCATCCGCACCGCGCGCCTCACCCAGGAACAGGCCCACGGCTTCGGCTATCCAACGGCCCAGGGCGACCAGGCGTTGATCGAGGTCTCCGACGACGGCCCGGGCATTCCGCCCAATGTGCTGGACAAGATCTTCGACCCCTTCTTCACCACCAAGCCGGTGGGCGAGGGAACGGGTCTTGGGCTGGCGACCGTCTACGGTATCGTCAAACAGTCGGACGGCTGGATCGCCGTGGACTCGAAGCCGGGCGAAGGCGCAGCTTTCCGCATCTTCCTGCCGGTGCATATTCCAAGCGCGATGGTTTCGGCCGCCCCGATCGCCGTCGCTCCCAAGCGGCCGGTCGCGCGCGACCTTTCGGGCGCCGGGCGTATCCTGTTCGTCGAGGACGAAGACGCCGTGCGCGGGGTGGCGGCCAAGCTGCTGCGCGCTCGTGGCTACGAGGTCATCGAGGCGGCGAGCGGGGAGGAGGCCCTGGAGCTCGCCGAGACCCACGCCGGCCAGATCGACCTGATGATCTCCGACGTGGTGATGCCCGGCATGCAAGGGCCCGACCTGCTGAAGCAGGCCCGGGGCTTTCTGGGTTCGGCGCCGGTGATGTTCATCTCGGGCTACGCCGAAAGCGAGTTCTCAGACCTCTTGGAGGGCGAGACAAACGTCTCCTTCCTGCCCAAGCCGATCGACATCAAGACCCTGGCCGAGCGGGTGAAACAGGAGCTGCAGAAGGCCGCCTGATGCGGCGTGCTGATCGGCGTGGCGGGCCTGCGGCTTGTCACGACCTCGGCAGCGTTCCAACTATGTCGAATGAGCGTTCCAAGTGTCTCCGCAGACTGGCCGGCGTTCGCCTACGATGACTGGGCCGATACCGCCGAGACCTTGCACTTGTGGACGCAGGTCGTCGGCAAGGTGCGCATGGCGCTGACGCCGCCGGTGAACCACTGGTGGCACGTGCCGCTCTACGTCAGCGCGCGCGGGCTTACCACCTCGCCGATTCCGGTAGACGGTCGCGGGGTGGAGATCGTCTTCGATTTCCTGGGCGACGAATTGCGGATCATCTGCAGCGACGGCCG
Organism: Phenylobacterium sp.; assembly: GCF_036495085.1. Taxonomy (GTDB): domain Bacteria; phylum Pseudomonadota; class Alphaproteobacteria; order Caulobacterales; family Caulobacteraceae; genus Phenylobacterium. Next base: position 11,051 of record NZ_DASXNL010000170.1, read on the forward strand.
GCAGGAGACCGTCGCCTTGCGGCCGATCAGCGTCGCCCAGTTCTATCGTGAGGCTATGGCGGCGCTTGGCCGAGTGGGCGTCGAGGCGCACATCTGGACGACGCCCTGCGAGATCGAAGGGGCGATCCCATTCGAGGCGGACGAAGTCCATCGCTCCTACGATCCCGAGGCCGCGCGACGGTTCTGGCGGGTCCTGGTCCAGGCTGACCGGGTGATGAAGGCCTTCCGTGCGCGCTTTATCGGCAAGGCCAGTCCCGTGCATTTCTTCTGGGGCAGCTTCGATCTGGCTGTGACCCGGTTTTCCGGACGCCGGGCGCCGCGGCATCCCGGCTCGCCCCTGGCGCCGGCTTCGGTCAGTGTCGAGGCCTATTCGCATGAAGTTTCGAGTTGTGGTTTTTGGCCGGGAGCGCCCGGGATCGCGCCGATGTTCTACGCCTACGCCTACCCGGACCCGGCAGGGTTCGCCGGCGCGCGGGTGCTGCCGGGCGCCGCGCGCTGGGACACCGGGCTTGGCGAGTTCGTGCTGGCTTACGAGGATGTAAGGACCGCCCACGACCCTGACGGCGCGCTCATGGCGTTCTTCCAGTCGACCTATGAGGCGGCCGCGGATCTGGCGTCTTGGCCACGCGCGGAGCTCGAACGAAGCTTGGCGGCCGGAGGCGAGCAATGAACGACCTGGTTCCCGCCCGGCGGCGGTTGCCGTTCAGAGCCTGGCTCGCGACCGCTGCGGGGGCGGCCGCCGTCGGCGCCTTCACCGTCGGGGCGCTCTCGATCGGCGCGCTTGCGATCGGCCGCCTGGCGGTCGGACGCGTGCGGATGAAGCGCGTTGAGATCGACGAGCTGACCGTGCGGCGACTGAACGTTCTGGAGAAGGACTAAGGGGCGGCGCCGGTCTCGGCCTTCGCACCGTACGGCGACAGATCGATGCCGGGGTAGCGCAGGGCGACGTCGCCAGCGTCTGGGCGTGCCGGTAGCGGGCGCCCGGTGATGCGCCTCTCTCTTGCGTTGCGCCGCCAGCCGCGCGAGCGTTGGCGCATTAGAAAAAAATGCATTTGGAGGACCGGTCATGAGTGAGGCTCGTATCAACCCGAATGGCCCGTTGAAGGGACGCAACGCCCTTGTCACCGGCGCCAGCCGCGGCATCGGAGAGGCCATCGCCGCAAGGCTCGCCATGGAAGGCGCCAACGTCGTCGTTTCCGCCCGCACCGCCGAAAGCGGAGAGAGCAGGTTGCCGGGAACGCTGCACGATACGGTCGACCGCATCCGCAACGCAGGCGGTCAAGCCAGCTTCATCAAGGCCGACCTCGCGCAGGCCGCCGAGCGCGAGCGTCTCGTAGAAGAGGCCGTGGCCACCTACGGGCCGGTCGACATCCTCGTGAACAATGCCGCCATCACCTACTTCATGCCGGTCACGGAGTTTCCGGAGAAGCGCTTCAAGCTGATGATGGAAGTCCAGGTCTATGCGCCGTTCCACCTGTCGCAGCTGGTGCTGCCGTCGATGCGCGAGCGCAAGCAGGGATGGATCGTCAACATCTCCTCCGGCGCAGGCCTCCATCCCAAAGCGCCCTACACCCGGCGGGGCGGCGGCACGGTCTATGGCATGTGCAAAGCCGCGTTGGAGCGCTTCACCACCGGCCTGGCGTCGGAGGTCTATGACGACGGGATTGCCGTCAACGTGGTCTCGCCGGGCCTTGTCGATACCCCTGGCGTTGCGGTGCACGGGCTCATCAACGAGCAGACGAAGGACCGCGTGCAGCCGATCAAGTATATCGCCGAAGCTGTCTACCGCCTGGCTTCGGGAGACCCGAAAACCTTGACCGGCACGATCAACTACGCCGAGCCCTTCCTGAAGGAACAGAAGGTCGAACCCGCCGAGCTTGTCTGAGGGAGCGCCCATGATTGAACAGACCGTCGACATCACCACCAAGCACGGGGTGATGACCACCTTCATCGTTCACCCCGAGCGCAACGCCGGTTATCCAGTGGTGCTGTTTTTCATGGACGCGCCGGCGATCCGCGAGGAGCTGCGCGACATGGCCCGGCGGATCGCCGCGGTCGGCTACTACGTCATGCTGCCGAACCTTTACTACCGGTCGGGCGTGATGGAACTGGCCGACCTGCCGCCCGTGCCCGAGTCGGAGGCGCGGGCGCGCATATTCGAACTGATGGGCTCTTTGACCATTCCCCTGGTGATGAGTGACGGCGACGCCCTGCTGGACTTCGCCGATCGCGATCCGGCGGCCGGCAGGGGCAAGATCGCAACGCTCGGCTACTGCATGAGCGGCCAGTACGCGATCAACTTCGCCGCCCGCTATCCGGGGCGCGTGGCGGCGGCAGCCTCGATCTACGGGGTGCAACTGGTCACCGACCAGGCAGACAGTCCGCATCTGGCGGCGCAAAAGGCCAAGGCCGAGCTCTATTTCGCCTGTGCCGAGAACGACCCCTATGCGCCGTTGGAGATGGTGGAGGCGCTCGATCAGACGGTGAAGTCCAAGCAGCTGGAAGGGGAAGTGGAGCTCTTTCCGGGGGTTCACCACGGCTTCGCGTTCCCGCAGCGAGCGGTCTACGACAAGGACGCTGCGGAACGGCATTGGGAGCGGCTGTTCGCGCTCTGGCGGCGGCGACTGATTTAGCTCCGCGGCTGCTGGGTCACGATCGGCGGAACGAAGCCTTCGGCGAGCGCCTTCCTCGGGTGCGAGCCGCTGACCATGCCCATGAACGAGGGCCAGAGCTCATAGCCCAGGAGCGCCTGGGCGCGCGGCGACATCCGTCGCACGAGCTCCTTGGGGACCGAGAGGAAGAAGTTCTCCTGGGCTCGCGCCCAGCCCTCGCAGTATTGGTTGGTGAAGGCGAGCCGCGGCTTGTCGGTGCGGTTCGCGCCGCCCCGGTGCAACAGCGTCCCGGGAAAGACCAGGCAGGCGCCGGCAGGGATCTCCATCGGCACGAGCATCGCCTCCAGCGCCTTGGGATCGCCGCGCCGCCGGGTGATCTCCTCATCGCCCCACAGGTGACTGCCCGGGATGACCTCGGTGGCGCCGTTGGCCTGGGTGAAGGCGTCGATCGCCCCGATCACGGAATAGCCGATGGCGGCGCGCGGCCGCGGCAAGCGATAGAAGCTATCGTCGAAGTGGATCGACTGAGCCGTCTCGCCTGGCCGCATGTTGATGGCGTGAGTGGCGGAGAGCAGGAAGCTGGGTTGCAGAAACCGCTCCAGGAGCGCCATCAGCCGCGGTTCGACAGCCAGATCCTCGAAGACCTTGTGGCGCGCGACCAGCGTGTAGACGCGCTCGGTCTGGAAGCCCTCGAAGTCGTTGCGGCCGCTGTGGCTTCCAAGATGGGGGGCCAGCGCGGCGCGGAAAGCGGCGAGGCCGGCGGCGTCGAGGACGCCTTCGACCACGGTGTAACCTTGCTCGCGCATGCGCCTGGCGTGGTCGTCTACGTCGAAGAGCGCGGTCGGCTTATCCATGTCGCGACCTCCCGCGTCTATTGTAGCATGGTCCTTCACCCAGGCCGGGAGACCAGCGCATGAGTTCGACGATGAACATCCGGCGTACGGCCGGCGCGCTCGGCGCGGAGATCCTTGGTGTCGACCTGTCCCAGGACCTGCCGGATGACGCCATCGTGGCGATCCGTCAGGCGCTATTGGACTACCAGGTGATCTTCTTCCGCAACCAGGCGCTCAGACCTGAGCGCCAAGTCGCTTTCGGCAAACGGTTCGGGCCGCTGAACGTCCACCCCTACGTCGCCGGCATGGCTGGCCATCCCGAGGTCATGGAGGTGGTCAAGGAGCCGGAAGACCGGATCAATTTCGGCGGCGGCTGGCATTCCGACATGAGCTTCCTGGAGCGACCGGCGATCGGCTCGATCCTCTACGCTGTTGAGACGCCGGCCTTCGGCGGCGACACCCTGTTCGCCAGCCAGGCCGCCGCGTTCGAAGCCTTGTCGCCGGGCCTGCAGAAGACGCTGGAGGGCCTGAACGCCATCCATTCCGCGGCGCGGGAGTATTCTTCGGAAGGTCACTCGGCGCAGAAGCGAAAGTCGATGGCGATCGCCGAGGCCGACGGACTGGCCGGCGAATACCGCCACCCGATGGTGCTCACCCATCCCGAGACAGGGCGCAAGGCGCTCTACGTCAATCCAGCCTTCACGATCCGCATCGACGGTTGGAAGGTTCGGGAATCCAAGGCCTTGCTCGACTATCTCTTTGAACATTGCCGCTACGAGGGCTTCACCTGTCGGTTCAGCTGGGAGGCCGGATCAGTGGCTTTTTGGGATAACCGCTCGGTCTGGCATTTCGCGCTCAACGACTACCCAGGTCAGCGTCGGCATATGCGCCGGGTCACCGTCGATCCGTGGCCGACGCAGGCCGACAGGCCCCAGGCCCGCCGCGCCGAATCCGTCAGCTAGACCCAAGCCAGCGCAGCACGCCACGGGCCGCGGCGCGGCCGGTCGCGAAGCTCGCCTGCAAGAGGTAGCCGCCCGTGGGGGCTTCCCAGTCCAGCATCTCGCCCGCCACGAAGACGCCGGGCTTGGCTTTGAGCATCAGCTCGTCGTCGACCGCCTCGAACCTCACGCCGCCCGCGGTGGAAATCGCCCGCTCGATAGGCCGTATGGCGACAAGTCGCAGCGGAACGCCCTTGATGGAGGCAGCCAGCGCCAAGGGCTCGCCCGGCAGGTCCTTGCCGTGGGCCTCGCGCAGCAGGTTGGTTTCCAGCGGCGTCAGGTGAACGCCCTTGCGCAGCCGGTTGGCGGCGGACTGGTGGGACGGCTGTTGGGCGAGCCTCGCCGCCAGGTCTTCGACGCGCGCATCGGGGCGCAGATCGATCCACACCCGAGCCGAGCCGTCCTTGGCGATGGCTTCGCGCAGGGCCGCAGACAGGAGATAGATCGCGCCGCCCTCGAGGCCGTCGCGCGTCACCATCGCCTCGCCACGCAGGCGCGTGCGGCCGAACGTGACGGCGATCCCTTTCAAGGGCTGCCCTGCGAAGCGGTCGCCGAACAGCTCGCTCCATCCGACATCGAAGCCGGCATTAGCGGGCTGCAGCGCGCTCAACCCGACGCCTGCCTGGGCCAGGAGATCGACCCAGGCCCCGTTCGAGCCCAGCTTCGGCCAGCTTGCGCCGCCGAGCGCCAGGATCGTGGCCTCGGGGCTCACAAAGACTTCGCCGGTTGGAGCCTGAAACCGCAGGGCCCCGCCTGCATCCCAGCCGACCAAATCGTGGCGCGTGCGGAACTCCACGCCGGCCTCCCGCAGCCTCGCCAGCCACGCCCTGAGAAGGGGAGAGGCCTTCAGGGCCTTGGGGAACACCCGCCCCGACGACCCGACGAAGGTCTCCTGGCCGAGGCCCCTGGACCAGGTGCTCAGAGCCTCCGGCGGAAAGGCCTCGATCAGCGGCCCAAGGCGCCCGGCAGCGTGACCATAGCGCGCAAGGAACTGCGCAAGCGGTTCGGAATGGGTGAGGTTCAGTCCGCCCCGACCAGCCATCAGCAGTTTGCGCCCCACCGACGGCATGCGGTCATAGACGGTGACCGCGCACCTGGCTTCAGCCAGCACCTCGGCGGCCATCAGTCCTGCGGGGCCGGCCCCGATGATGGCGACGGCGGCCAAGGGCTAGCTTCCGGCCATGGCCAGGAGCGCGGCCAGGCCCACGCTCATGCCCCGAACGCTTTCCGGCCTGGCCACGTCGATCCACTCATCAAGCGAATGCGCTCGCCCGCCGCGCCCGCCCGAGCCGATGGTCACGGCCGGAATGCCGAGGCTGATCGGGATATTGGAGTCGGTCGACGAGGCGCCGAGCTCAGGGGTGTAGCCCGCGGCGCGCGCGGCCGCGGCGGTCGTGCGCACGATCAGCGCGTCCTCGCTCGTGGCGCCCGTGGGCCGCTCGCCGATCAGCTTGGGCGTCACGGTGACCTTGCCGAGGCGGGTGTCTCGTGCGGCGTTCTCGTGATCGGCGGCCTCCTTGAGGATCTCCTGGAAGCGGGTGTCGAGCTTGGCGAGCTCGTCCCGGCTCTCCGAGCGCATGTCGACCTCGAGCCAAACGTCGGCGGGGATGGAGTTTACGCTGACGCCGCCGCCGACCACGCTGGCGGCATAGGTCGTGCGGGGCCTGGCTGGGACCTTCACCGCGTAAAGCTGGTCGATGGCGCGGCCCATGGCGGCCATCGGATTGACGATGCCGAAGGCGCCGTAGCTGTGTCCGCCCGGCCCGTGGAAGGCGACGCGATAGCGCCGCGAGCCCACCGCGCCAAAGGTCACCCGCGCCGCCTCGCTGCCGTCCATCGAGAAGAAGGCCTTGATCCGGTCCTTGTACTTCCCCTTGCCGAAGAGGTAGCGCATGCCGCGCAAGTCGCCCGGACCTTCCTCGCCAACGTCGCCCACGAAGAGGATATCGCTCCTGGTCCTGATCTTGGCGGCGTCAAGCGCGCGGATGTAGGCTAAGAGAACAGCCAGGCTTCGGGTGTCGTCACCGACGCCCGGCGCAAAGAGCCTCGTCCCCTCGCGGCGAACCTTGACGGGCGTGCCTTCCGGAAAGACCGTGTCCTGGTGGGCGGCCAGCACGACGACCGGCCCACCGGCCGGCCCGGTCCCGCGGCGAAGGCCCATGACGTTGCCCTCGGCGTCCATCTCGACATCGCTAAGGCCCTCGGCCTTCAGCATGGCCATGTAGGCCTTGCCCTTGGCGGCTTCCTTGAACGGCGGGGCGGGGATTTCTGTCAGTGTGATGATGTCGGCGACTGTCCGGTCGTGCTCGCGCTCGAGGGTCGCGACCGCCGACTTAAAGGCGGGGCTCTGGATGATCGCCTGGACCGTGCGCTCGGCGGAGTCGGGCCGCACGGGCGCTGCGCCCAGGGTGAAGACAGCAAGACCTGCGACTGCGATGCGGGCGAAAGACATGGAACAGCGGACCCCCGGCGGAAAGGCTTTCGGCATATCCCACGCGACGCCGGGCCGCAGCCCTGGAATTTCCATCCGCTTGGTAGGTCTGCCCCGACCCCCTAAGTCATTGCACCATCGTTGTCGCTGGAGAGTTTCCCCGTGCTGAGCCGTCGCCAAGCCCTTCTAACCGCCGCGGGCGCTGCGGTGGCTTTCGGGCGCGCTCCGCGAGCTCAGGCCGCGACCGGGGCGGAAGCTCAGCTCACCAAGGTTCTGGACGACCTCTTCGCCCAGACCTTGGAGGACGATCCCGAGCTCGTCACCAGCCTGGGCCTCGACGCCGGCGGCAAGCCACCGAAGTTCAAGCTCCACAAGGCCTCGGTCGCCGACCTCGACCGCTATCGCCGGCAGACCGCGGCGAACCTGGCGAAGATGCGCGTCATCGACCGCAAGGCGCTGAGCGGCATGCCCGCGGTGAACTTCGACTCCGTGATCTACGACCTGGAAATGATCGACCGCGGCAACCAGCGGTTCGCCTACGGCTCAGAGGGCGCAGGCTCGCCCTATGTGCTCAGCCAGATCAACGGCGCATGGTCGGGAATCCCCGACTTCCTCGATAGCCAGCACACCATCGAGACGCGGGCCGACTGCGAAGCCTATGTGGCGCGGCTGGGCGAATTCGCGCGGCTGATGGACGACGAAGCGGAGCGGTGTCGGCGCGACGCCGGTCTGGGCGTCATCCCGCCGGACTTCGCCATCGCTGGCGCGCTCAACCAGATGAAGGTGCTGCACGCCCCGGCCGACAAGTCGAGCCTGGTGAGTTCGCTGGCGGATCGGGCCAGGGCCAAGGGTATCTCCGGCGACTGGCAGGCGCAGGCGAGTGCGGTGTACGTGGAAAAGGTGTTGCCGGCGCTCGAGCGCCAGATGGCGCTCCTGGAAGGCCTCAAGCCAAGGGCGGTCCATGACGCCGGCGTCTGGCGCCTGCCGGACGGGGACGCCTACTACGCGCTCGCCTTGCAGACCCGGACAACCACCACGATGACCCCGGCCGAGGTCCACCAGATGGGTCTAGAGCAGACCCGCGAGCTCTCCGCACGCGCCGATGCGCTCTTCAGGAAGATCGGCATGACCCAGGGCTCGGTCGCAGATCGCTATGCGGCGCTCTACAAGGTGCAGAAGTACATCTACCCCAACACCGACGCCGGAAAGGCGAAGGAAATCGCCGACCTGAACAAGCTTGTTCAGGCGATGCAGAAGCGACTGCCGGAATATTTCGGCGCCCTGCCGAAGACCCCGCTGGAAATCCGGCGGATCCCGGCGGCCACGGAGGCCGGCGCCTCGACGCACTACACCGACGGCAGCCTCGATGGCACGCGCCCGGGGATCTACTGGCTGAACCTGCGCGACACCTCCGAAGCGCCCTATTGGGACATGCCGACCACGACGTTCCATGAGGGCATTCCCGGCCACCACCTGCAGCTCACCCTGCAGAAGCAGGCCGACCTGCCGATGATCCGCAAGGCCGGCGGCTTTGGGGCCTATATCGAAGGCTGGGCGCTCTATTCCGAGCAGTTGGCGCAGGAAATGGGCTTCTACGCCGACGATCCGGCCGGCGAGCTGGGCTATGTCCACGACGCCCTCCTGCGATCGGGACGCCTCGTCACCGACACCGGCATCCATGCGCTTCGCTGGAGCCGCGAGAAGGCGGTGGAGACCCTGAGCGGTATCGATGGCGACCCGCCTGCCTATGCGGGCCAGGAAATCGAACGCTACAGCGTCAGTCCCGGCCAGGCCTGCAGCTACATGGTGGGCAAGGTCACGATCCTGAAGCTGCGCGAAAAGGCCAGGGCCGCGCTCGGTCCGCGCTTCGACATCCGTCAGTTCCACGACGCGGTGCTGCTAGCCGGCTCGATGCCGCTGACCGTGCTGGAGCGAGCGGTGGACACCTACATCGCACAGCATAAGGCCTGAGCCCGCGCGCGGCCTACCGCGCCGCCCGGTAGTCCTGAAGTCTTCTGAAGTTCACATCCCCACGCGGCGCGGCCGGCGGAT
>NZ_DASXNL010000171.1:0-89126 GCF_036495085.1 Phenylobacterium sp.
TCGCGGTAGATCTTATCGATCGGGTGCTGGATGCCGACGCCCGGCAGGCCGCCGCCATAGGTGAAGCCCGCGCTGTGTGAGAGCACGTCGCGGAAGGAGACGGGGCGCGTCGGAGCCTCGGTCTTCATATCTGCGCCTTCGCCGGAGACCCATACCCGGTGGTCTTTCCAGGAGGGGACGTAGCGGCTCACCGGATCGTTCAGCTGGAAATAGCCCAGCTCATAAAGGGTCATCAGCGCGACCGAGGTGATCGGCTTGGTCATCGAGTAGATGCGATAGATGGTGTCGTCGGCGGTGGGCTTGCCGCGTTCCCGATCCATCTGGCCGAAGGACTTGAAGTAGGCGAGGTGCCCGTGGCGCGCGACGGCGACCTGGCAGCCGGTGATCTTGCCGTTTGCAAGGTAGCTGCGCTCGAGATGGTCCCCGATACGCTCCAGGCGTTGGGCGTCGAGGCCCGTCCACTGGGATTGGGCGTCCATGAAATCTCCTCCGGAAAATTGGCGCTTGTTCTAATTGGTCGCCATCATGGGCGCCGAAGTGGCGCCCCGCCAAGAAAAAGGAGTTTCACCGTGACTGACCTCGATGGGCTGGCGGCCGACCTGGGCGAGCGGCTGAAAGCCCGCGGCGAGACCGTGGCGGTGGCGGAGAGTTCATCAGGCGGGCTGATCTCCGCGGCCCTGCTCGGGGTTCCGGGGGCCTCGAAGTACTATCTGGGCGGGGCGGTGGTCTATACCGGCAAGGCGCGCATGGTGCTGATGGATCTGCCCCGCGAGGCCGTGGCCGGGATGCGCTCGGCAAGCGAACCCTATGCGCTGCTGTTGGCCCGTACCGCGCGCGAGCGGTTCGGCGCGACCTGGGGAATTTCGGAAACCGGGGCTGCGGGGCCCACTGGCAATGGCTATGGCGACGCCGCCGGCCACACCTGCATCGCTATCGCGGGCCCTGTGGAGATGGCGCTCACCATCGAGACCGGCGAGAGCGACCGCGCCGCCAACATGACCGCCTTCACCGCCGCAGCGCTTGGCCTGTTGAACAAGGCCCTGGCGGACTGAACCCCGAAGAGTTCAGGTAAAGCCCATCATGGCCGTGGCGCGCCGCCCTGAACCTCTTGGAAAGCCTGTTGCGCCTATTGTCGCCCGATCTGTGGGGCAGCCGCCCACCTGACCTTGGAGAGAGCCGCCGCGGCGCGCCGGATTCTGTGGGATGAAATTCGCAACAAAATTGACACTTGCGGCCGCGCTGACGGCCTGCGGCCTGGCCACGGCGGCGAAAGCCGGCACGATCCAGGTCGTCTCTGCAGGCGACGAATTCGCAGCGGCGCATCCCAGGCGCGCGGCCAAGGCGGCCGGCGGCGATTTCCACGCGACCATGGACCGCGTCTTCGGCGCGGGGCAGTGGCGCCAGACCAGCGGCTATCGCACGCAGGCCCAGGAAGATGATCTGCGCCGGCAAGGCGCAGGGACCGTCGCCCCGGGGCGCACCTCGCTCCACTCGGTGGGCGGCCCAGGCTCGCCTGGCGCCTACGATGCGGTCGTCGACAACCTGTCGCTGGAAAGCGCCGCCGCCAAGCTCAGACGAGTGGGCGGCGGCTTCTCTCGCGTCGTGGCGGAAGGCGCGCACGGCTCCCAAGGCGCCCACCTGCATATTGAGCTGACCAGCTCGTCGGCGGGCGCCTCGGGCGGTCTCTGACTAGGACAGGAACGCCCTGCCGCCGGTCCCGGCGATCCTTCGCGATGAGTCCAGGCGGCCGGCGGCCGAGGCCACGGTCGCAGGCGCGTCCATCACCTTTTTGAAGGCGGTGCGGAACTTGGCCATGTCGTCAGGCGAGCCGACCGAGATGCGCACGGCGTTGGGCCACACCGGCCAGATGCGGCCGATGTAGACCTTTTCCTTCTGCATGCCGGCGATCACGTTTTGGGCGGGGCGGCCGGTGTCGATCATGAAGCAGTTGGATTGCGAGGCGCCGATCGGCTTGTAACCGTTGGCTTTCAGCCAGGAGATCGTCTCCAGGCGGCTGTCGGCGATCCACTTCTTTCGCGTGGGGATCAGGTCCTTGTCGGCGATGGAGGCCCGCGCAGCCGCAAGGGCCGTGACCGGCATGGCGTTCTGGTAATAGGGCATGAGCTTGTCCAGGAGGTCGGGCCTTGCGATGGCCACGCCGCAACGGATGCCGGCCATGCCGTAGATCTTGGAGAAGGTCCGAAGGACGATAAGGTCCTTGCCCGCCGCCACCTGGTCCAGGACGGTCTGTTCGTCGGAGAGATGAATGTAGGCTTCGTCGACCAGCAGGACGGAGCCCGCGGGCTTGTTCTCCAGCGCCCAGAGAATGTCTTCCCGCGGCGTGATCGTGCCGGTCGGGTTGTTTGGGTTGACGATGTAGATGAGGCCGGCGTTCGGATCGGCCGCAACCATCTTCTTGACGTCGTGGGCGTAGGCGGATGTCAGCGCGACCTTGCGCACAGGCGCCTTGGAGATGGCGGCGGCGAAGGCGGCCGACTCATACGAGGGGTCGGCCATGACCAGGCTCTTCGATGGCGAGGTGAAGGCGAGCGTGGTGTAGTGAAGGGGCTCCGAGGAGCCTGCGTAGAACGCGATGTTCTCGGGCTTCAGCCCATGCAGCGCGGCATATTCCTTGGTCAACGCGTCAAGCTCGCCCATGCGGTCGTAACGCCCGCCCAGCGGCAGGATCTTGGTGATTGCCTCACAGGCGGCCTTGCAGGGGCCGAGCGGATTTTCATTGGCGTTGATGATCACTGCGTCCGGCGGCAAGACACCCATGCTCTGGGAGGCGAGCTTGGCGTGGGCCAGCTCGGCCTCGCTGAGGATCGGCGCTGCGGCCACGAGCGCTGTGCCCCATAAGAACGCGCGACGTCCCACCAGGGGGAGGTCGTTTGCGGTTTCGCTCATCGTCGGGATTCCCTCTTTACGTCGCCGCCGGCCGCCGGGTCGGCCTTGGGCGCTGACATTGCGAGGGGAGGCGGCGCCCGCGGCGACCGCAACAGAAACTGCGGTTTGGCGCCTCGGAGAGGCTGGGTTGCATAAGCCGCGTTCAGCTTTGCCGCAGGAAGATCGAATATTCGCCACTGACGAGCGCGATCGCGCGCCCGCTACTGGGAAGCGCCTCGTGCTTCGAGCGGCGCAATCTCCACCAGCACGTCGCGCCGGACGAAGTGGATCACATCGTAGCGGTCCAGGGTCGGGTCGACATGTGGCGGGACGAAGTCGACGCGTTCGCCACGAACGACCTCCTGGCTCACCGGGCGCATGAGCCGGCCGTGCTCGTCGCCGAAGAAACGGTAGGCGCAGTCGGCGAATTTTGGGGTGAGCGCAACGGGCAGGGGCCCGTCGGTGGCGAAGGCCTTCAGTCCGGCGTCGAGCGTCACCCACGTCGAATGATTGGCGCTGATCACGGTGGCGGCGATGCTCAACGCCTGTTCGAAGGCGCCGTCGGGATCCTCCCCCAAGGCGTCGCGGTATTCGCGGTCCATGAAGGCGAAAGAGCCAGGCTGGACCTCGGTCAGCACACCTTGGGCCGCATCGGCCGCGAAGCTGCCCGTGCCGCCGCCGGTGACCACCTGGATATCCCCGCCGGCCTGGCGCAGGGCTGCGATCACCGTCGAGAGATAGGCCATGCCGTCAGCGACGGCTGCGCCCCGGGCGTTGGCGCCTTCCATATGTTGCCAGTGGCCGCCGTAGCACTGGACGCCGAGCAGCTTGAGGTTGGCATGCGTTGCGATGGCGCCGGCGACTTCAAGGGCCTGTTCGACCGATCCGACGCCGGTGCGGCCCATGCCCGGGTCGACGTCGATCAGAACCTGGACCGGCCCCTGAGCCGCCGCGGCGAGTTCCCCGACGCCATCGACGTGATCGACGACGATCCGGAAGTCCGCGATGTCCATGGCGAGCCGCGCGGCGCGTTGCGCCGACAGAGCGCCTGCTATGGGCGAAGTGACCAGGATCGATCCGACGCCGGCTGCGGCCATCGCTTCGGCCTCGGCCAGCTTGGCGCAGCAGATACCAACCGCACCGGCCTCGATCTGGCGATGGGCGATGGCCGCGCACTTATGTGACTTGGCGTGGGGGCGAAGCGCCAGGCCCGCCGCCTTCGCCCGGTCGCGCATCTTCAGGATGTTGCGCTCAAAGGCGTCAAGGTCGAGGACGGCGGCGGGCGTCGGGATGCGTTCGCGCGAACCGGGCTCGCCGATCAACGCAACCGCTGCGGTGAGATGTGGCCGCTCGCTCACCCCATGAAACTCGGCAACCAGCCCTCATGGGCGGTGCGCAGGCGCTCGAGGTCGATACTGAAGAGGCCGGGGCAGGCGATAACGTCATTACAGCCCTCGCCCACCACACGGGCGGGAACCTCGCTCGCTTCGGCCGCGGCGAGCAGGGCGTCGCCGGCGCGTGTCGCGACCAGGTAGCGGGCCTGGTCTTCGCCGAACAACCAGGCGTGAGCCGGGATGCCCGCGTGCGGCAGAAGCTGGCCGCCAACGCCCGAGGCCAGCGCCATCTCAGCCAGCGCCGCGATCAGGCCGCCGTCAGAAAGATCATGTACAACCGACACTTGCCCGGATTCGATGAGGTTTCGAACGAAGTCACCGTTGCGCCGTTCGATGGCGAGGTCCACCGGCGGCGGTGCGCCGTCCTCGCGGCCCAGAAGCTCGCGCAGATACATCGAAGCACCGAGTTCGCCCTTGGTTTCGCCGACCAGGATCAAGCTGTCACCGGGCTTCAGACCGGCGAAATCAGCGCGGTGGGCGTAGTCGGCGATCAGGCCCACGCCGCCGCAGGCGGGGGTTGGTGGAATGGCCGCGCCGTTGGTCTCGTTGTAGAGCGAAACGTTCCCGCTCACGACCGGGAAGTCGAGCGCGCGGCAGGCCTCCGCCATCCCTTCAATGGCGCGCACGATCTGGCCCATGATCTCGGGGCGCTCGGGATTTCCGAAATTCAGGTTGTCGGTGATGGCGATCGGATCTGCGCCCACGGCCGTGAGGTTTCGCCAAGCCTCGGCGACCGCCTGCTTGCCGCCCTCGTAGGGGTCATTCTGGACATAGCGCGGGGTGACATCGGAGGTCATGGCCAGCGCCTTGCGCCCGCCGTGCACGCGCACGATTCCCGCGTCTGCGCCGGTGGCCGAGTCCTCCAGCGTGTCGGCCATGACGTGGCGGTCGTACTGCTCCCAAAGCCAACGCTTTGAGGCCATGTCGGGGCTGCTCATCAGCTTTACGATGGCCTCGGCGTAGTCGACGGGCTCCGGCACGCTCGCCGGGTCAAGCCTGGGCTGCAGCTTTGGCGCGACCCACGGCCGATCGTAGAGCGGGGCGTCGTCAAACAGCGGTGCGAGCGGCACGTCGCAGACCACCTCGCCCTTGTGCCTGAGAACCATGTGGCCGGTGTCCGTGGTCCTGCCGATGGTTGCCGCGTCGAGACCCCACTTGGCGAAGATCCGCTGGCCGTCCGCCTCTCGGCCGGGCTTCAGGATCGCCAGCATGCGCTCCTGGCTTTCCGAGAGCATCATCTCGTAGGCGCTCATGCCCTCTTCGCGCTGCGGCACGGCGTCGAGATCGAGCTCGATACCGACGCCGCCCTTGCCGGCCATCTCGACCGAGGAAGAGGTGAGGCCGGCCGCCCCCATGTCCTGAATGGCGGCTACGGCGCCGGAGGCCATCAACTCCAGGGTGGCCTCGATCAGCAGCTTTTCGGCGAAGGGGTCGCCGACCTGGACCGTGGGGCGCTTTTCATCGGAGGAGTCGTCGAACTCGGCCGAGGCCATGGTCGCGCCGTGGATACCGTCTCGGCCGGTCTTGGAGCCGAAGTAGACCACCGGCAGGCCAGCGGCCGGGGCCGCCGAGTAGAAGATCTTGTCGGCGTCGGCCAAGCCCACGCACATGGCGTTGACCAGGATGTTGCCGTCGTAGCCGCGGTGGAAGTTGGTCTCGCCGGCCACGGTGGGGACGCCCACACAATTGCCGTAGCCGCCGATGCCGGAGACCACGCCCGAGACGAGCCGCCGGGTCTTCGGGTGGCTCGGATCGCCGAAGCGCAGGGCGTTCAAAAGCGCGATCGGCCGTGCCCCCATGGTGAACACGTCGCGCATGATGCCGCCGACGCCTGTAGCGGCGCCCTGGTAGGGCTCGATGTAAGAAGGATGGTTGTGGCTCTCCATCTTGAAGATGCAGGCCTGGCCGTCGCCGATGTCGATGACGCCCGCGTTCTCGCCAGGCCCGCAGATCACCTTCGGGCCGCTGGTGGGAAATTTCCCCAGGTGCTTCTTGCTGGATTTGTACGAGCAGTGCTCCGACCACATCACCGAGAAGACGCCCAGCTCGACCGGATTGGGCTCCCGGTTCAGGCGCTGCAGGATGACGGCGTATTCGGCCGGGCTCAGTCCGTATTCGGTGGCCGTCTCGGCCATGGTCTTGGAGGACGCGACGCTCATGGCCGGCTTCTAGCCGGACTCGGGCGGCGAGGGGAGAGGCGAGGCGTGATTTGCTGTCCGCCTCGCGCTTCATCAGTGCGTGTAGCCCGGCGGCAGGGGACGGCTGAGGTCCTTGTAGCGATCGCGCAGTTCCGTCTGGCGCGAGGTCATCGGCTGCTGGGCGCCGTGGATGAAGATCGCCGTGGGCTGGCTGAGCGGCTCGAACGGGTCGCCCGTCCAGATAACCAGGTCGGCGTCCTTGCCGGCTTCCAGGGAGCCCGTGCGATCGGCGACGCCGAACATCTTCGCCGGGTTGAGGGTGACTGCCGCCAACGCGGCGTCGTAAGGCATGCCATGGGACACCGCATTGCCCGCGCCGTAGCGGGTTTCGCGCACCCGGCTGGAGCCGCCGGTGGCCTCCAACGCCACGGTGACCCCGGCGGCCTGCAGGCGCGCGGCGTTGTCCATGGTGGCCCCCAGCATTTCGTAGCTCTCCGGGCGATCGTCCAACGGATTGATGATCACCGGCACGCCGGCCCTGGCGATATCGGCGGCCACCATCCAGCCCTCCTCGGCGCCGTGCAGGATGACTTTCAGGTGCTCGGCCCGGACGAGCTTCAGCACCTCTCGGATGTCCGCGGCGCGATGGACGCCGGCGATCACCGGCATCCTTCCCTCGACCACGGGGATCAGCGCCTCGAGGTCACCCTTGGAGAGCGCCAGGCCGCGGTAGCCGGCGCGATCGTAGGCGGCCTTGTTCTTCATGTAATCGCGGACATCCTGCAGGGCGGATTTGAAGGCCACGATCTCGGCGCCTCGTGCGCCGCCGGCGACGCCGGCGCCGGCGCGGCCGAAGGGCGCGACCATGCCGACCTTGGCCCGCGTCAAGATGTTGTCGCCCTTGGCGAGATTGATGACTGCCGCCTGGCCCGCGAAGAGGGCGTGTGAACGCGAGCCGTCGCCGCTTGGGCCGGCGGTGTACTGGTCCGCCTCGTCCTCGTCGCTCTCGCTGCGGTCATAGGCGGACCGGGGTAGGACCACCGCGCTGGTCAAGCCTCCCAGACGGGCGACCGGCAACTGCATGGACTCCGGATTGAGGCCGTACTGCACATCGAAACCCGCGCCGAGGTCGGCTGCGTTGACCGTGGCGTCGTTGCCGAGCGAGCCGACCTCGACGAGACCGAGTTCTGAGCCGGTGGCGAAGAAGCCGGGTGCGACCACACTGCCGGCTGCATCGATCACGCGCGCGCCCGGCGGGATCGCCGCGCTGGCGCCCACCGCGGCGATCTTGCCGTCGCGGATGACGACGGTCCCCTGGGTGATCTCGCCGGCCGGCCCGGCGGTGAGGATCTTGGCGTGGGTGATGGCGACCGTCTCGGCGTGGCCAGTGGCGGCGGCGGTGAGGAGGGCGAGGGCGCTGGCTCCCGCAAGCAGCTTGCGCATATCAGCGGCTCCCTTCGCCGGCTTGGCCCAGGTCGAAGTCGGAGAGCGGCTGGAATCGCCGGTCGTGACGGTCGTAAGCGATGGCCCCGTCCAGATAGACCCGCTCGGTGCGGGCATAGATCGAGAACGGGTCGTGGTCCCAGATAACGAGGTCGGCGCGTTTGCCGGGCTCGAGGCTGCCGGTCTGTTTGGCGATGCCCAGCGCCTTGGCCGGATTGGCGGTGATCCACTTGATCGCCTCGGCCTCGGAGATCGTCAGCCCCGCGGCGCGGCCGGCCGCGAGCGCTTCGGCAGCCTCCTGGTTCAGCCGCTGGATCAGGTCGGGGTCATCGGACTTGATGATCGCGCAGCCGCCCTTGGCCGCATGGACGAGGGCCGCATTGGCCTCGATGCCGTCCAGCATCTCCATCTTGCCGCCCCACCAGTTGGCCCAGGTGGCGACACAGATGTCATTGGCGGCCAGCAGGTCGGCGATCTTGTAGGCCTCGACCGCGTGGTGGAAGGCGGCGATGTGGTAACCGAACTCCTTTGAAATATCGATCATCTGCGCCATTTCGTCGGCTCTGTAGCAATGGTTCTCGACCTGGATCTCCCCGCGCAGCACTGCGGCGAGGGTATCGAGGCCGAGGTCGCGCTTCGGCGGGTCGGCATTCTCGCCCTTGGCGATCTTTCCGCGGTAGTCCTCCCATTTGCGGGCGTAGTCTGCGGCGTTGATCCAGGCGGCCCGATAGCCGGCCACGTTGCCCATGCGGGTCGAGGGCGCCCGGCCCTTGTTTCCGTAGACGCGTTTGGGGTTCTCGCCGCATGCCATCTTCAGCGCGTAGGGCGCGTCGGGGAACTTCATCTCCTGGACAGTGCGGGCCGGCACGTTGCGCAGTACGACGCCGCGGCCGCCGATCAGGTTGCCGGAGCCGGGCAGCACCAGAAGCGTCGTCACCCCGCCGATACGGGCGGTGTTGAAGCCGGGATCCTGAGGCCAGACGGAATGTTCGGCCCAGACTTCCGGTGTCACCGGATTGGTCAGCTCATTGCCGTCGGAGTTGGCCGGGACGCTAGGCGAGGCGTAGACGCCCAGGTGCGAGTGCGCATCGATAAGCCCGGGTGTCACCCATTTGCCCTTGCCGTCGACCACATCGTAGCCGGCCGGAATCGCGAGCCCGACGCCCACCGCTGCGATTCTGCCGTCCTTGACCAGCACGACGCCGTTTTCGATCAGTTGCCCGGTACCGGTGAAAACCTGCGCGCCGACCACGGCGGTCGGACGGCTTGGCATCGGCCGATAGGTTGAGGGGAAGGCGTCGGCGTGGATCAGCGGATCCAGACCAGGGGCCAACGGCTTCGGCTTCGCTGCAGGCGTCGCACTCGCGGCCTTGCCCTTTGCCGGGTGCGAGCCGCTCCCCGACGTCGTGGCGCACCCACTTAGCGCCGCTGCCGCAACCAGCGCGACCGTCCACGTCCAAACCCGCATGGAATGTCTCGTCCCCAAATGAAGGCGGACGATAGGCCGAGCCTGCCGGCGACGTAAACCGCACCACCGACGGCGTTGGCTCTTGAGATGTTGGGAAAGGCGTCGGCCGACCTGCGCCCAATCTGGGGGGCTGGGGGGGCTGTTCAGGATCCGGACCGGATGCCGATCAGCCGACTGTCTGTAGATAGCCGTGCGGATGTGTCGGGCTCAGGCCGCGAATGAGGCCATTTCGGGGCGTTGTGCCGCCGCCACAGCCGGCGCCGATCTGTTCATCTGAGATATGTGCCGCTTGCATCTTGGCGTTCACGGCGCGATCAGCTTGTGCAACGGCGATCGATCTTACGATCGCCAGGGCGTGGGGCCCCGCGGTGCTTCCCAGGATCTAGGTCCTGCGCGGAAATCCGGAAGCGGCAAAGGCAGTTCGCAAGGACTGCCTTTTTCGCATCCGGCGGGTGGCTGACGAAGCTGAACCAGAGCATGGTTCGCAACGAAGGCTTCAGCAGCGGGAACATCATGCAGCGCAGGACCTTGCTCAAGGGCGCGAGCGCGGCGCTGGCCACCTTGGCTGCGCCGGCCGCGGCCGCGGTCGGCAGGCCGCCGAACTTTGTGATCGTGCTGTGCGATGACCTCGGTTACGGCGACGTGAGCGTCTACGACCCCGGCGGGATCAAGACGCCCGCCGTCGAAAGGATGGCGCGCGAAGGGGTGGTGCTCACCGACTACTATGCACCCGCCAACCTTTGCAGTCCCTCGCGGGCGGGCTTGCTCACGGGCCGCTACCCCGTGCGGACCGGACTGGGCTACGAAGTCATCATGCAGCAGGACGACCGCGGCCTGCCGCTGTCGGAAGTCACCATCGCCAAGGCCCTGAAGCCCGCCTACGCGACGGCTCTGTTCGGCAAATGGCACCTGGGCCACCTGGGGCCCGCCTGGCCGCCGACCAAGCACGGTTTCGACGCCTTCTTCGGCATTCCCTACAGCCACGACATGAAGCCGCTGGCGCTCTACGAGTCGCGGGCCGGAAGCGAGGAGGTGGCCAAGACCGAGGTCGACTACCCGCAGCTTCAGCAGCAGTTCTACGAGCATGCGGAGCGCTTCATCGAAGCCAACAAGGACCGCCCGTTCTTTGTCGAACTGGCGCTGAGCGCCCCCCATCTGCCCGAGCATCCTCACGCCGGCTTCGACACGAAGACGTTCGCCGGCCCCTATGGCGCGGTCGTGGAGGAGATCGATTCGATCGTCGGGCGCCTGATGGCCAAGCTGAAGGCCCTTAAGCTGGATCGAGATACCGTGGTGATCTTCACCTCCGACAACGGTCCCTGGTTCGAGGGCTCGCCGGGCTGGCTGCGCGAGCGCAAAGGCGGCGGCGGCTTCGACGGCGGCTACCGGGTGCCGTTTATCGCCTGGGCGCCGGGGCGCCTTCCCGCGGGCAAGCGCGTGTCGTCAATGGTCATGGGCATCGACCTCTTGCCGACGTTCCGAGCCATGGCCGGTCTGACCCCGCTGGAAGGCGTGACCCTGGACGGACGCGACGTCAGCAAGGTGCTCTCCGAAGGGGCGGCCTCGCCGCACCAGGAGTTGGTGCTGTTCGACAACGAGACTCCGATCGCCATCCGCACCCAGGACTGGAAGTATGTGGACGCCGCCTATTATCGCGGCCTCAAGCTGCCGATGTCCCTGCTGGGCTATCAGGAGCTCTACGACCTCAAGGCCGACCCGGCCGAAAACTATAGCGTCGCCGAGGTGTACCCCGACGTCGCCAAGGCCATGAAGGGGCGCCTCGACGCCGCCAAGGCGGCCTTCGCTCCCTTCAAGCACAAGGACATCCCGCCCTACTTCAAGACGCTGCAGGCCCAGATGCGAGGGCTGCAGGACTAGCTCGACTGGGTGGTGTCGGGCAGGCCGAGGATCCGCTTGGAGATGATGTTGTTCTGAATTTCGGCCGAGCCGCCGTAGATCGACATCGCCTTGCCGAAGAGCCAACCGCGGACGGATTCGATCTCCTCGCCGGAGAAGGCCTCGCCCGACCAGCCGAGCCCTTGGTGGCCGAAGATCTCCAACGTCAGTTCAGCGCGGGTCTGGGCGACGTGGGTTGCGGAGTTCTTCAGCACCGAGGCGGCGTTGGTCGCGCCGTTGGCCTCCTTGGCTTCGGCCATCGCGCGCGCCAGGGTCAGGCCGTGTGCCCGGGCGTCCATCTGGTGGCGGACCAGGCGGGTCCGCAGGTCCTGGTCCTCGAGGCGGCCCTTGGCATCCACCCCGCAATAGCGTTTGGCGATCTCGGGAAGAGGGACGGTTCGCCCGCCGCCGGGCGCGCCAGTCTGGCTGGCCCGTTCGTGCTGGAGCAGCCGCTTTCCCACGGTCCAGCCGACGTTGATCTGACCGAGCAACGCCTCCTTCGGCGCGACAGCGTCGGTAAAGAAGGTCTCGCAGAACGGCGAGGCGCCGGCGATCAGCGCGATCGGCCGCGTCTCGATGCCTGGCTGATGCATGTCGATCAGCAGGAAACTGATCCCGTCGTGCTTCTTCGCCGAGGGATCGGTCCGCACCAGGCAGCCGCACCAGTCGGAGTACTGGGCGCCGCTCGTCCAGGTCTTCTGGCCGTTGATCACCCAATGGTCGCCGGCGTCCACCGCCCGGGTCTGCAGCGAGGCGAGATCGGAGCCGGCATTGGGCTCGGAATAGCCGACGCACCACTGCACCTCGCCGCGGACGATCGGCGGCAAGTGCTTTTGTTTCTGCGCCTCGGTGCCGTAATCAAGGATCGTTGGGCCGATCATGGTGATGCCCATGCCGAACATCAGCGGATTGAAGGCGCCGGCCTTGGCCATTTCCTGCGCGAGCACCCGCGCCTGCGGACCGCTCAGCCCGCCGCCGCCATATTCCGGTGGCCAGGTCGGTGTCGCCCAGCCTTTTTGCCCGATGGCCCGTCGCCACGCGGCGAGATCGCCGCCCACCTCGCCGCCGCCCTCCAGGGCTTGGCCGCCGCTGCCCTTGAGGGTCGGCGGGAAGTTGGCCGCAAGCCAGGCGCGGGCCTCCTGGCGGAAGTCCTCAAGCTGGTCGCTTCCGAAGTCCGGCATGACGCGCTCTCCCTGCTCGTTTTCGCCCGCCACCCTAGCGCTCGGCGCTCCAGGAACAAGCGTGCCCCAAGGTGAAGCCCGCGGCCTAGTTTATTTCCACGACGCCTTATGATGCGGCCGTTGGGCAACAATCCGACATTCTGCAGCCGCGTTTTTGGCGCAACTAGCTCGACACGCCGCCCTAGCTGGACGATAGGGCTGGCGATTCCTCCTCATGACCCCCCGTGGGTTATCCTCTCAGATCAGGTCTGACGGTTGCGCGCCTTCAACAAGCTCACCCCCCTAGCTCTTCTGGCCCTTCTTGTCGGCCAGTCGGCGTGCGGCGAGAAGGATCCCCCGAAGGGGCCGCAAATCCCCGAGGCGGGCTACGTGGTGATGGCCGCCCAGACCGTGCCGCTGCAGCTCGACCTGGCGGGGCGTACGGCGGCCTATGAAACCTCCGAGGTGCGGCCGCAGGTGTCCGGCGTGATCAAGCAGCGCCACTTCGTCGAGGGCAGCGTGGTCAAGAAGGACCAGACGCTGTACGAAATCGATCCGAGCCTCTATCGCGCGGCCGTCGCGCAGGCCGAAGCCAACCTGGCCAACGCTCAGGCGACCCGCGAGGCGGCCGAGGCCAAGGCCGCGCGCTACAAGCCGCTCGCCGACATCGAAGCCGTCAGCAAGCAGGATTATACCGACGCCCGCTCTGCGGCGAACCAGGCGGCCGCGCAAGTGGCCCAGGCCAAGGCCGCGCTCGACACCGCCAGGATCAACCTGCGCTTCACGAAGGTGCCTGCGCCGATCAGCGGGAAGATCGGCCGCTCTGTGGCGACCGTGGGCGCACTCGTAACCACCGGTCAGGCAGACGCCTTGACCTCCATCCAGCGCCTCGACCCGATTTTTGTCGACATCCAGCAGTCCAGCGCAGCTCTGGTCTCCCTGCGAAGGGAACTGTCTTCGGGGGGGGTGACGCCGTCGTCGGCGACGGTGAGGCTGACGCTCGAAGACGGAAGCCAATATCCGATTCCCGGGCGCATTGAGTTCGCCGAACCTGTGGTCGACCCGAGCACAGGCTCGGTGACCCTGCGCGCCACATTCCCCAATCCGAACGGCCTGTTGCTGCCGGGGATGTACGTGCGTGCGCGGCTCTCCCAGGCGACGGCGCAGAACGCGATCCTTGCGCCCCAGCAGGCGGTCTCGCGCGATCCGGTCGGCAACGCCACGGTCTACCTGGTCAGTTCGGACAACAAGGCGGTGCTCCGGACGGTCACGGCCAACCAGACCGTTGGCGACAAGTGGCTGGTGACGGCCGGCCTTGCTCCCGGCGACAAGGTGATCACCGAAGGGATCAACCGGTTGAAGCCCGGTCAACCGATCCATCCGGTGCCCGCAGGCTCGCCGCCGCGTCGTCCGCCGGGAGCTCCTGGCGGTGAGGGCGTAAGCCCTGGCGGCGGCCAGGCCCAGCGTGGGCGGTAGGGCGCCATGATCTCCCGGATTTTCATCGACAGGCCAGTCTTCGCCTGGGTGATCGCGATCGTGATCATGCTCACCGGGGTGGGCGCGATCCGCTCGCTGTCGGTGGAGCAATACCCCGACATCGCACCGCCCTCGGTGAACATCCGCGCCACCTATCCAGGCGCCTCGGCCGAGGTGCTGGAGGCCAGCGTCACCCAGATCATCGAGCAGCAGCTCACCGGCATCGACGGGATGATCTACTTCCAGTCGTCCTCCAACTCGGCCGGCCAGGTTGGGATCACCGCCACCTTCAACAAGGGGACAAACCCCGACATCGCCCAGGTGCAGGTGCAGAACAAGGTGCAGCAGGCGCTGCCCAGGATGCCGCAAGAGGTCCAGCAGCAAGGCCTGGTCGTCACCAAGTCCAACGCCGACTTCCTGATGGTCGTCGCCGTCTACGACGAGAGTGACAGGCACACGAGCGCCGACGTCGCCGACTACCTCGTGACCAACATGCAGGAGGCGATTGGGCGCATCCCTGGTGTCGGCGACCTCAACGTATTCGGCTCGCAATACGCCATGCGCATCTGGCTCGACCCGTTCAAGCTGGCGAGCTTCAACCTGATGCCCAGCGACGTGATCTCGGCGATTCAGGCGCAAAACACCCAGGTTGCGGCCGGCGAGATCGGCGGCCAACCGTCGCCTGGCGTCCAGATGCTCAACGCCACGGTCACTGCGCGTTCGCGCCTCACCAATCCAGACCAATTCAGGAACATCATCGTCAAGACTCAGACGAACGGGTCGAAGGTTTTGCTGCGGGACGTCGCCAAGGTTGAGCTGGGTAGCGAAAGCTATGCCTCGCTAAGCCGCCTGAGCACCCATCCCGGGGCCGGTATCGCAATCCAGCTGGCGCCCGGCGCCGACGCACTGAAGACGGCCGAACTGGTGAAGGCCGAGGTCGCGCGGCGTGCTCCCGCATTCCCGCCGGGCTTCCGCTACTCCTTCCCCAACGACTCGACAGCTTTCATCAAGCTGTCGGTGAAGGAGGTCGTGATCACCCTGATCGAAGCCATCGTGCTGGTGATCATCGTGATGTTCGTCTTCCTACAGAGCTGGCGCGCGACGCTCATTCCGGCGATCGCGGTGCCGGTGGTGCTGCTGGGGACGTTTGGCATCCTTGCGGCCTTCCACTTCAGTATCAACGTCCTGACGCTGTTCGGCCTGGTGCTGTCCATCGGACTCCTCGTCGACGACGCCATTGTCGTCGTCGAAAACGTCGAGCGGATAATGCATGAGGAGCCGGGGATCAGTCCACGCGAGGCGACCATCAAGTCGATGGACCAGGTGCAGATGGCGCTGATCGCCATCGCACTGGTGCTGTCGGCGGTGTTCCTGCCGATGGCCTTTTTCGGTGGGTCGGTGGGCGTGATCTACCGGCAATTCTCGATCACCATTGTTTCATCGATGATGTTGTCGGTGATCGTGGCGCTCACCCTATCGCCCGCGTTGGCCGCGACCCTCCTCAAGCGGCCGGGGGAAGAGCACCATCAAGCCAACGTCATGGACCGGGTGCTGACCCGTTTCGGCGGCCGCTTCAACGTCTGGTTCGCCAAGACCGCGGAGCGCTACGAGCGCGGCGTCAAGGCGGTGATCGCCCGGACGCGAGTGGCGTTGATCATCTACGCCGTGCTGGTGGCCGCCCTGGTGGTGACCTTCCTGCGCCTGCCCACGAGCTTTCTGCCCTCGGAGGACCAGGGCGGAACGCAGATGCAATACACCCTGCCGCCAGGCGCGACGCAGGCGCGGACGCTGGCGGCGGTCAAGGCGATCGAGACCTATTTCCTCACCAAGGAGGAGGCGAACGTTCGCGACATCTTCATGGTGCTGGGACAGGCGCAGTCCGGCACCGGCCAGAATACAGGGCGCGGCTTCATGCACCTCAAGGACTGGAGCGAGCGCAAGGGAAGCGAGAACACTGCCCAAGCAATCACACAGCGCGCCAACCGGGCGTTGTCGTCCCTGCGTGACGTGCAGTTCTTCGCCCTCAATCCGCCGCCGGTGCGCGGCCTTGGTCAGTCCAGCGGCTTCACCATGGAACTGCTGAACACCGGCGGCCTGAGCCGTACGGACTTCAAGGGCCGTGTGAACCAGCTCCTGGACGCGGCGCGCAATGACCCTGTGCTCACCTCGGTGCGGCAGAATTCGCTCGACGACAACCCGACCCTCGCGGTCGACATCGATCAGGATAAGGTGGGCGCACTCGGCCTGTCCCAGGCCCAGGTGGACGCCACCCTGACTGCCGCTTGGGGCGGGACTTACGTGAACGACTTCGTCGATCGCGGCCGTGTCAAACGGGTCTTCGTACAGGGCGATGCGCCCTTCCGTAGCCGCCCCGAGGACCTGGCCAACTGGTTCGTGCGTTCGTCGAACGGGACCATGGCGCCATTTTCCGCTTTCGCCCAATCGAGCTGGGGCCGGGCGCCCTCGACGTTGCTGCGCTTCAATGGCGTCAGCGCCTTCGAAATCCAGGGCGACGCTGCCGAAGGCCGCAGTTCCGGCGAAGCGATGGACCACATGACCAAGATCGCCGCCAAGCTGGGCGGGGTCTCGGTCGACTGGAGCGGCCTCTCGTATCAGGAAAGGCTCTCAGGCGGACAAGCGCCTCTGCTGTATGCGGTGTCGCTGCTGGTCGTCTTCCTCTGCCTGGCTGCGCTCTATGAGAGCTGGTCGGTGCCGTTCTCAGTGCTGATGGTCATTCCACTGGGTCTGCTGGGCGCGGCGATCGCGGTCGCATCCCGCGGGCTGTCCAACGATGTCTATTTCCAGGTCGGGCTGCTGACCACCATGGGGCTGTCGGCCAAAAACGCCATCCTGATCGTCGAGTTCGCCGAAGGGGCTGAGAAGCGTGGCTTGAAACCCTACGAGGCCGCAATCGAGGCGGCCCGCCTGCGGCTGCGGCCAATCCTTATGACCAGCATGGCCTTCGTGTTCGGCGTGCTGCCACTGGCCGTCGCGACCGGCGCCGGCGCCCAGAGCCGGATCGCCATCGGCACAGCGGTCGTCGGCGGCATGCTGACGGCGACAGTCTTGGCCATCTTTTTCGTTCCAATGTTCTTCGTGATGGTCCGCGGGATCTTCAAGAGCCGTCATGCAAAGGTCCACGCCGCTCTAGCGGATGGATCGGAGGCGACGCTGTGAGGCGAGCAGCAGGCTTGGTCCTGGCCGCGACGGCGCTCGCTGGCTGCACGCTGGAGCCGGCCTACGTGCGCCCCTCGCCCGCCGTACCGCAAAGCTGGCCCGTCGGAGCGGCCTATGCTCCCCCCGTTGCGTCGCCGCTTCCCTCGGTCAGCTACCGCGAGGTCTTCAGGGATCCCCACCTGCAGGCGATCATCGACCGTTCGATCGCCAACAATCAGGACCTGCGCATCGCCCTGGCCAATGTCACCATCGCACGCTCGCAGTATCGCGTGGAGCGCGCCCAACTCCTGCCGAAGGTCGACGCCGACTTCGGGGGGACCGAGGCCCGTGGCCGCGGCACAGCGATCTCGCCCACCGGCATCGTCAGCAATCCCTTTGTGACGAGCCGCAGCTACGCGATCAATCTGGGCCTCAGCTCCTTCGAGATCGATCTCTTCGGCCGACTAAGGTCCTTGAGCCACGCGGCGCAGGCTCAATATCTCGCCAGCGAGGCGGGCGTGCACGCCGCTCGCCTGACCCTCGTCGCCGAGGTGGCCTCCGCATACCTGACCCTGGCGACCGACCGGAGCCTGCTTGTAGTCGCCAAGGAAACCGCTATCAGCGCCCAGCGCAGCGTCGACCTGACGCGGGCTCGCCTCAAGGGAGGCGTCGCGCCGCGCACGGACCTGCGGCAAGCCGAGACCGTCCTCGAACAAGCCAACTCCGACGTCGCCGACCTGACGACGATCGCGGCGCAGGATCGCAACGCGCTTGAACTGCTGGTCGGGGCCAGCGTGCCGGATTCCGACCTGCCTGCTTCGATCGAGAGTGTCGACGGCTACCTTGCTGAACTTCCGGCCGGCTTGGACTCGCGCGTGCTGCTGCGCCGGCCCGACGTAGTGCAGGCGGAGTATCGGCTGCGCGCCGCAAACGCCCAGATCGGCGCGGCGCGGGCCAACTTCTTCCCGATCATCGACTTGACGGCCCTGGCAGGCGCGGCGAGCCCGGCGCTGAGCGCGCTGCTGAATGGGCACAACTTCAACTGGTCGGTGGGGGGCGTGGCATCGCAGACGATCTTCGCGGGGGGAGCCAATGTGGCGAACCTGGACCTGGCGCACGGTCAGCGCGAGCTCGCCGTCGCCCAATACCAGCAGGCGATCCAGACATCCTTCCGAGAGGTCGCCGATGCGCTCGCGCGCCGCGGAACCATCAATGACGAGATGGCCGCCCAGAATGCCCTGGTGGCCGCCGCCAGCGACGGATATGCGCTGGCCGACGCGCGTTACAAGGAAGGAATCGACCCGTTCCTGAACAGCCTCGAGGCGCAGCGCACGCTCTATGCAGCGCGCCGAACGCTCGCCTCGACGCGATTGCTCAAGGCGGACAACCTGGTGACCCTCTACCGCACTTTGGGAGGCGACGAACTCGTCGACACCGCGCCCGGCCCCCGGGTCGCGGCCCGCTAGCTCAGCGCGCCTCCACCACCGGCAATTCGATGTTCGTCGCCTGGGCGCCGGCGTGGAAGACGCGCTGCGTGGCTTTCGCGTAGTCGGCCGGCCTGGCGAAGAAGATGTTCGGCGTGAAGGTCTGCGGGTTGCGGTCGTAGAGCGGAAACCAGCTCGATTGAATCTGCACCATCACCCGGTGTCCGGGCAGGAAGACGTGGTTCGCGGTCGGCAGGACGAAGCGGTACTTCTCGACTTGGCCGGGAACGATCGCCTTCGGTGTCTCAAAACTCTCCCGGTAGCGGCCGCGGAAGATGTCCATGGCGATGGGCAACTCATAGCCGCCAAGCTCGACTTGGCTGGGGACGGTGTCCGGATAGACGTCGATCAACTTCACCACCCAGTCGGAGTCCGTGCCTGTCGTCGAGGCAAACAGGTTGACGATGGGCGCGCCGGAGATCTGCAGAGGCGCGCTCAGAGGCTCGGTCATGTAGGTCAGCACGTCGGGCCGGCCATCTACGTGGCGCTGGTCGGTGGTCAGCCAATAGCGCCACTGGTCGCCGTCGTCCGAGCGGACGGGGCGGTGGACATAGGGGACGGGTTTGGCGGGGTCGGAGACATATTCGTCGAAGACTTGGCCGGAAGCGGCCGGTGCGGCGAAACCCAAGCCAAGTCCGGGCTCAAGGTAGAGGGTCTTCATCCTGGCCGGGCAACCGGCCTCGCAGGCCAGCGGCCACTTGGCCAGGCGCCGCCACTCCATGGAGCCCGTCTCGAAGATGAACACCGGTGGGATGTCGGCCTTGGGCGCATTGGTCTTCAGGTGGGCGTCTAAGAAGGGCTTCAGCACCTTCATCCGGAATTCGGTGGCGGTGTCGCCGGGCAGCTTCACCGCGTTCAACTGGCGTTGCTCGTAGTTGACGCCCGAGTGGCGCCATGGCCCGAGCACCAGGTAGTTCATGTCGTTATTTACGTCCTTGGGCTCGGTGGCCATGTAGGCGTGGATCGTGCCCCACATATCCTCCTGGTCCCACAGCGCCCCGATCCACATTGTCGGCACCTTGAGCGGCTGAGCCGCAAGGATCCTGTCGAGCGCTTGCCGGCTCCAGAACGCGTCGTAGGACGGATGTTCGGTGACTTTGCGATAGTAGGGGATCTGGTCGAGTCCCGCGGCGCGGGCGTAGTCGCCGGCCGAGCCGGCCCGCAGGAAATTCGTGTAGTCGTCGAAGCTCTCGCGCGGGACGGGCTTACCTTCGCCGCGGGCGCTCATCTGGCGCGTGAAGTAGTCGAGGTTGGTCTGGCGGAAAGCGCCGTAGTGGAACCAGTCGTCGCCCATCCAGCCGTCGACCATCGCGCTCTGCGGCGCGGCCGCCTTCAACGCCGGATGCGGATTGATCAGCCCCATGACGGTCGTGAAGCCGTCGTAGGACGAGCCGATCATCCCGACCCGGCCGTTGGTCTCGGGCGTATTTTTCACAAGCCAGTCAATGGTGTCCCAGGCGTCGGTGGAGTGGTCGACTTTGGTGGCGTTCAGGGGGCCGACCAGGGGACGGGTGGCGACGTAGTCTCCCTCCGACCCATACTTGCCACGAATGTCCTGGTAGACACGGATGTAGCCATCGGTGACGAAGGGCTCATCCATCTGGGCGAGCTCGGCGACGATATGCGGCGAGGAGAAGCGCTCGGCGCGCCCTTTGGCGTTGTAGGGCGTCCGCGTCAGCAGGATCGGGGCGTCGTGCGTCCCCTTGGCCATGACGATGACCGTGTAGAGCTTCACCCCGTCCCGCATGGGGATCATCACAGTACGTTTGACATAGTCGTTGTGAGCCGTCGGGAAGTCGAACGTCGCAGGGATGTCCGGCGTCATCGGCGGGGTCTGGGCGAGAGCGGGGCCGGCGAGGGCCAGGACGGCGCCGAGCGCCATCGGCAGAACTTGGGCGAGCTTCATCAGCGCGACCGTAGCCGATGTTGTGTACTTT
The DNA here is from genome assembly GCF_036495085.1 of Phenylobacterium sp. GTDB lineage: Bacteria > Pseudomonadota > Alphaproteobacteria > Caulobacterales > Caulobacteraceae > Phenylobacterium. Next base: position 20,439 of record NZ_DASXNL010000171.1, read on the forward strand.
TGAAGGCCGCCGATGCGCGAAGCGCAGAAGCCGCTTGGGCCTCCGCACCCAGCTCGCTAGGAGAGCCGTCTGGCGCGGGTTTTCAGGCCGGTCTGGCGCTGCACGAAGCCGATGACCTCGCCATCAGCGCCAAGTTCGAATTCCACCGAGGCGTCGAACTGACGGAAGAAGAACTTCGTCGGCGATGAGGGCAGCAAATCTTGCCCGCGCCCGCTGGGTAGCTGCATCCGGCTATCTGCTTCCGACCCCGCGACCTCGCCGCCCTGAGCCGCCAACCAGAGGCGCCCATCGGCGACCGTGACGCTCACGACCACGCCGGCCTGGTACTCATAGCGGCCAAGCCAGTGTCGCCAGGGTCTGCGGCGGCAAAGCGATGATCGCCGCCCGCTGGGGTAGCGGCGGGGCTGCGCCTGGACCAGGCGCGGGACAGGCGCCTAGGCGCTCGCGAGCGCGCTCTGGAAGAGAAGAGCACCGTCAGCAGAGCCCAACTCCGCCTCGAAGGCGCGGTCCGGGTGCGGCATGAGGCCCAGCACGTTGCCCCGGCCGTTCACGATGCCGGCGATGTTACGGGCCGAGCCGTTGGGGTTGTCGAGGTAGCGGAAGACCACTTGGCCTTCGCCCTCCAGCCGATCGAGTGTGGACTCGTCGGCGAAGAAGTTGCCCTCGCCGTTGCCGACGGTCATCGCCACCTGGCGGCGCCCGGCGTAGGCGGCCGTGAAGCGGGTTTGGGCGTTGGTGACTTCCAGCTCGACGGGTTTGCAGACGTATTTCAGGCGTTCGTTGCGCAGCAGCGCGCCCGGCAGCATCAGCGCCTCGCAGAGCACCTGGAAGCCGTTGCAGATGCCGACGGTGGCGACGCCGCGTTCGGCCGCCGCCTTGACCTCGGTCATGACGGGCGACAGCGACGCCATGGCCCCGCAGCGCAGGTAATCGCCATAGGAAAAGCCGCCCGGCAGCACGATCAGGTCGAGGCCGTCGGGCAAGGCGGTGTCGCCGTGCCAGACCATGTCGACGTGGGCGCCGGTGGAGCGCTCGATGGCCACCTTGCAGTCACGGTCGCAGTTCGAGCCAGGGAATACGATAACGGCGGCTTTCATGCGCATTCGTCCAGGATGGGAGCCACCGATGATGCATCGGGGGCCGGGAAGGGGTTGCGGAAGGTGAAGGCCTCGGGACCTGGCCCGAGGCGTTCGAGGATGGCCAGCCGCGCCATGCCCTCGGCCGGTGTCGGCCTGTGGCCGAGCGGAACCCACCAGAGCGTCATGTAGGTCTCCATGCCCTCGAACCATTCACGGCGGCGGCGCATCACCTCGCGATGGGCGGTTCGGTAGACGAAGGCGGCTAGCGCGTCGAGGTCGGTCCAGACCGACATGTTGATGGCGACCATCGGGTCGTCCTCCACCGGCCTGATGTCGGTGGCGTCGCCGCCTTCGCCGGTGAGCCGCCAGACAAAACCCGGCTGGCCGTCGGCAAGCGCATTGATCCGGTCGAGGTTGGCGACGAAATCTGCAAGCTTCGGGTGGTCTACCGGGGCCAGCAGGCGGCCGATGTTGATCTGGGCGAGATGAAATCCGCTCATCGCCTTGCTCCCGACCTCAGGCTTTCGACATAGGCCTGCAGCTGCTGGTAGCCCAACTTGTTTCCGTAGGCGCACCCGCTGGTCTTCATCTGCCCGCCTGAGGCGTCCTGCCGGATGATCGCCGGATGGCCGGGCGCGCCGAGTTCGGTGATCACGTAAGATACCGAACCGTCCGCGGTGGAATAGAAGCGATAAGGCTCGCCCGGTTCCTTCGGCGCCGGAGCAAGATGCGGCTGGGCTGCAATCCGCGCGCTCTGGCTCTCAAAGGGTTGCGCGCAGTCGAGCGCAATCGCCGCGGCGGCGGGCGTTTCAGCCTTGGGCGCGCAGGCTGTAGCGAAGGGAACGATGAAGAGCAGGGCGGAGAACCGCCTCACGCCACCTCCACGCGATAGCTCTCGATCACCGTGTTCGCCAAGAGCTTGTCGCACATCGAGTTTACCTCGGCTTCTGCGGCGGCGACGTCCTTGGCGGCGAGATCGAATTCAATAGTGCGGCCGACGCGGACGTGCTCGACGCCGCTCCAGCCCAGGCCGTGCAGGGCCTGTTCGACGGCCTTGCCCTGCACGTCGAGGACGCCGGGCTTCAGGAAAACGTGGACGGTCGCGCGCACTAGTGAAGGCCTCCCTGAATCACAGTCGGCATCTCTTTCATGATGCCGAGGCGGCGCGCCACCTCGGTATAACTTTCAATGACGTTGCCGAGGTCGCGGCGGAAGCGATCCTTGTCGAGTTTTTCGTTGGTCGCAGTGTCCCAGAGCCGGCAGCTGTCCGGGCTGATCTCATCGGCAAGGATGATGCGGGCGAACTCGTTCTCCCAGATGCGACCGAACTCGATCTTGAAATCCACAAGGGTGATCCCGACCGCGCCGAACATGCCGGTCAGGAAGTCGTTCACCCGCAGGGTGAGCGCCATCATGTCGTCGATTTCCTGGGTCGAGGCCCAGTTGAACGCCGTGATGTGCTCCTCGGAGACCATCGGGTCGTGCAGCTTGTCGTCCTTCAGGTAGAACTCGATGATCGAGCGGGGCAGCGCCTGGCCTTCGGGCAAGCCCAGGCGCGTGGCCAGCGAACCGGCCGCCACGTTGCGGCAGACAACCTCCAGCGGGATGATCTCCACCTCGCGGATCAATTGCTCGCGCAGGTTCAGCCGCCGGATAAAGTGGTTCTGGACGCCGATCGAGCCCAGCCGCGTCATGATGTGCTCGCTGATGCGGTTGTTGATGACGCCCTTGCCCTCCAGCACCGCCTTCTTGGTGGCGTCGAAAGCGGTCGTATCGTCCTTGAAGTACTGGATGAGCGTGCCGGGCTCCGGTCCCTCGTAGAGGATCTTCGCCTTGCCCTCGTAGATCTTCTTACGGCGGGTCATAGTCGTGCCTTCTCCGCGGGCGAGGGCTCTGCCGGTCGGCGAAACGAACACGCGCGGATCATCCGCCACGCGCGGATCCGACTCGGCGTCTCGCTCCAATTGAGGCGCGGCAAAATTAGCGGATGCGCGCCATAGGCGCAAACCTCGCCGCGGCTCCGCCTTTCGATTGCGACGGGGCACGGGGCGGGATATGGGATCGCCCGATCGCACGGTTTACGCGACGCCATCCTGGGGACCACATGACTACCTTTGACGATCGTGAACGTGGCTTCGAGAAGCGTTTCGCGCTCGATCAAGAACAAGAGTTCAAAGCCATGGCTCGGCGCAATCGCGCGCTCGGCGAATGGGCGGCCGGACTGATGGGCCTGGCCGACAAGCATATCGCCGAATACGCCCAGGCCGTGGTCAAGTCCGACTTCGAACAACCGGGCGAAGACGACGTGTTGCGGAAGGTCTTCGAGGACCTGAAGGGAGCCGGGGTATCGGTCTCCGAGGGCGAAGTGCGCATGAAGATGGCCGAACTGCTGGCTCAGGCGCGCGAGGGCGTTCGCGAAGGCAAGTGATCGCGGGCTGTCATCCCGGCGCGCGACGCAAATTCAAGCTTTTGCCGCTTCGAGCACGGGGCGGCTGACCTTCTTCGGCACGATGGTGGACCAGGCCTCCAGCAGGAGGTCGGCGAGTTCACCGTCGTCCAGGCGCTCGAGTGCGACGTAGCTCCAGACGCCGGCGCCAACGGGGCATTTCTGGAACGTCTCGGGCCGCACTTCGAACAGGAAGTGCTGGTGCTCCTTGTCGAGCTTCATGATCGTGCGGCCGCGCAAATGGAGCGCGAAGGTCTTCTTGCCCACGTTGAACCAGGGGTCACCTTTGAAGTTGACCTCGTGGGCGCCCGGCAGCGCCAGGCTCAGGCGGCGGAGATCGTCGAGGGTCGGGATGCTTTCTGCTCCTCCTGCTCGCCGAACACGCGGGCGAACACCCGATCCACATTCTTGAAATGGTAGCCGAGGTCGAAGAGCTCGGCGAGTTCGGGGCTGCTCAGCGTCACGTCCGGGTCGGCTTTCAGGAAGTCGAGGAAATTTCCCTCGCCGCGCCAAACCCGCATGGCGTTGCGCTGGACGGCGGCATACGCCGTCTCGCGTGCGACGCCTTTCTGGGTCAGGGCCAGCAGCACGCGCTGCGAATGCACCAGGCCGCCCAGGCGGTCGAGGTTCTTAAGCATGTTCTCCGGGTAGATCACCAGCCGCTCGACAACCGAGGCCAGGCGGCGAAGCGCAAAGTCCAGGTGCACTGTGGCGTCCGGCGCGATGCCGCGCTCGACGGAGGAATGGCTGATGTCGCGCTCGTGCCAGAGCGCAACGTTTTCCAGCGCCGGCACCACGGCGGAACGGACCAGACGGGCAAGGCCGGTCAGGTTCTCGGTCAGGATCGGGTTGCGCTTGTGCGGCATGGCGCTCGATCCCTTCTGGCCCGGATCGAAGGGCTCCTCAGCCTCCAGCACCTCGGTGCGCTGCAGATGGCGGATTTCAGTGGCGAGACGCTCGATGGAGGACGCGACCACGGCCAAGGCTGAGAAATAGGCCGCGTGGCGGTCGCGGGGAATCACCTGGGTCGAAACCGGCTCGACGGCCAGACCGAGCTTTCCGGCGACGTACTCCTCCACCTTGGGATCGACGTTGGCGAAGGTGCCGACCGCGCCGGAGATCGCACAGGTGGCGATCTCGAAACGGGCCATGGCCAGCCGCTCCTTGGCGCGCATGAACTCGGCGTAGTGGCCGGCGAGCTTCAGGCCGAATGTGGTGGGCTCGGCGTGGATACCGTGGCTGCGGCCGACAGTCGGCGTCAGGCGGTGTTCGTAGGCGCGGCGTTTCAACGCCGCCAGCACGAGGTCGACATCCTCCATGAGCAGGTCGCTCGCCCGGCAGAGCTGGACGGCGAGGGCGGTGTCGTTGACGTCGGAGGAGGTCATGCCCTGGTGCAGGAACCTGGCCTCGGGGCCCACCACTTCGGTGACATGGGTCAGGAAGGCGATGACGTCGTGCTTCACTTCGCGCTCGATCTCGTCGATGCGCTCGGCGTCCCAGATCGCGTCGCGGCCCTTTTCCCAGATCACCCGGGCGGCTTCCTTCGGGATCACGCCGAGCTCCGCCATGGCGTCGGCGGCATGCGCCTCGATCTCGAACATAATCTTGAAGCGGGTCTGGGGACTCCAGATCGCGGCGGCTTCCTTGCGGGCATAGCGAGGGATCATGCGGGGCTTGGAGCGCCGCCGGCCGCCGGAGTCAAGCGGCGGACGGCGTCCAAATCCCGCGTCGGGGCTTCAGCGGTCAGGCGATTGCGCCTGACCCGCCTCTTGCTCCAGGCGCTATTGGCGGTAGCTGAACCGCAGGTAGAAGAACCGCCCCGGCGCGTCGTAGGCGTTCGGATCGTAGTTGTTGAGGCCGCAGCTGATGCAACCCGGCGGGTCCTTGTCGAAGAGGTTGTTCACCCCTGCGGCGATGCGGAACTGGTCGCCCAGGAAGCCCGGCGTCCAGCGGACCTGGGCGTCGAGGTAGGTCCGCGCATCGAGGCGGTTCACAGCCCCGGTCTCGTCGACCGCGGAGATGTAACGCAAGGTCCCGGTAGCCCCCCACTCGGCCCTGTCCCAATCGAGGCTGAGGTTCGACTTGGTCTTCGGGTAGGCCAGGTCGGGACTGCCGCGTTCGGTGCCCTCGCGCTTGATGTTGGTGAAGCCGGTCGAGGTCGGCTGCTTCTCGCTGAACTCCAGAAGGAACGTCGTGTAGGAACTGACGGTGAAGTGGCCGTAGGAGCTGGCCGGCGAGGTCCAGACGATGTTGAGGTCGATCGCCCGGGTCTTGATGCCGCCGATGTTGATCAGCGGGTTGGAGATCGCCGAGATCGTGCCGGAGGCGGTGCGCGTGATGGTGCCGCAGGAAAGCGGGTCGCCCGTGTTGGCGCAGCGGCTGAGCACCGTCTGGCCGTCCAGCGCCTGGATGGCGTTGTCGAGCGTCAGGTCGGTGTAGGCCAACTCGATCGAACCGCCGCTGGCCCATGAGGCGTCGCGCAGGGCCTTAGGCTGCCACACCACGCTCCAGTTCCACGACTCGCTGGTTTCCGGCTTGAGCTGCTCGTTACCGCTGGTGATCACCGGCAGCTGTGGGTTGAGCTGGGTGTAACTGCCGTTGGCCGGCACCCCGTGTGCGATACAGTTGGCGCGTACGGCGGCGCTGGCGCCGTTGGTCAGGAAGCTCGAGCAGGGGTCTGTGATTTCCTGGTCGAAGCGCGAAGCCGAGCCGAAAAGCTCGCCGATCGAGGGGGCCCTGAAGCCCTGACCCCAGGATCCGCGCACCAGCACCTCGTCGACGGGCTTCCAGTTCATGCCTGCCTTCCAGGTCGAGTCCGACCCTGAGGTCGAGTAGTCGAACCAGCGCGCGGCGACGGAGGCGTCGAGCCGATAGATGAACGGCGTATCCTTGATCACCGGAATGCGCAGCTCGCCGTAGGCTTCCTTGACCGTGATCTTGCCGCTGGCCGGCTGGGCCGGGATGTCCGCCGACAACCCTTCAGTGACGATCGGGTCAGGGCGGAAGTAGCCTTGCGTCTGGCGGTATTCCAGGCCGGCGGCGAAGGCCAACGGGCCAGCCGGCAGGGCGAAGATGTCGCCGGTAAGGTTGCCGGAGTAGTCGCTCAACTCCTGCTGGGAGGAGTCCACCTGCGTGAACCCGATGAAGGCCAGCTGGTCGGGCGTGATAGTGCCCGCCCCGCCGAAGATATTCATCGGCACGCAGGCGCCGGTGCACCCGGAGAGCGGACCCAGCGCCTGCTGCACGCGCGCGGCGTTGACGTTGCCGGTGAAGGTTTGGTTGGCCTTGTTGCGGGCCCAGACCGCGTTCGCGTCCCAGTGCCAGGTGTTCGCGCCGACGTCGAAGTCGCCTTCCAGAGTGCCGTCGACGTTAAAGGTGTCGACGGTCTGTTCGTAGTGGCGGGGGCCCGCCTCGACGAGGCGGCGGCCAACGAAGGAATAGGTGCCGTTGGTCAGCGTAAAGCCGAAGGGATTGTAGGGGTTGGTCTTGTCGATCGCCACCGTGTCCAGGAGGTTGCCGTTGCCGGCGTCGGGGCCGACGAACAGGGGCAGGGGCGCGGCCTGGTTGGCCGATTTCCGTTCCACGTAGCTGGCCTTGGCCCGCATGTGGATCTTGTCGGTCAGGTCCGAGGCGATCGAGGCGAAGAAGCTCAGCCGCTCGAGCGGGGTCTCGATGTAGTTGTAGGGCTGGAAATTGAAGCGGTCGCCGGTGGTGAACGGCTTGTAGCTGCTCCCCGGGCCGAAGGGATTGCTCGCGATATAGACCGGACGCTGCCCAGGCTGGAGCGCCTGCGTCAGCGTCATGTCGAGGTCCTGGCTGGTGTTGGGATCATGCACGATGACGCGCGCGTTGGGCGTGCCTGAGGAGCAACCGCCGGCCACGCAAGACGTGGCGTAGGGCTCTGGGAAGCGGGAGATGTCGCGGTCGCCCGCCAGCACCGGTTCCTGCTTGAAGTAGCCGCCGCCGATCACGACGCTGGTGTGCTCCTGGTTGACGCCCCAGGAGAAGTTGTAGTCCTGGCTGAAGCCGTCGCCCTCGCCGAAGCCGCCGACCTGGGCGTTGGCCTCGAACCCGTCCTGCCGCTGCTTGGTGATGATATTGACCACCCCGGCGATAGCGTCGGAGCCGTAGATCGGCGAAGCGCCCTCCTGCAGGATCTCCGTGCGGGCGATCATCGAGGTTGGGATGGTGTTCAGGTCCACAGCGCCCGGCACGCCGGAGGCTGCGGCGCCGGACACCCAGCGCAGGCCGTCGACCAGCACCAGGACGCGCCGCGAGGAAAGGTACCTGAGGTCGATCTCCGCCGACCCGGCGCCGACCCCGCCCCCATCGGGTGGATTTCCGAAATTGCCGGAGTTGTTGAACTTCGAGTTCAAGCCGCCGCCGGCGGAGGGGATCCGCTGCAGCACGTCGACGGTGGAGACGAGGCCGGTTTTGGCGACCGCCGCCTGGTCGATCTGGATGACGGGCTGGGTCTGATCGAGCGGACTGGTGCGGATGCGCGACCCGGTGACCACGACTTCGCTGACGGCGCTGCCGGCGGCGCTCGCGCCGGCGACTTCTGCGTGGGCGACCCCGAAAGAGCCGCCTGCGGCAAGGGCGCTAGCGGCAAGAAGGGCTGCGCCCTTCGTAAGGCGTTGCATGCTGTCCTCCCCCAGAACGGTCGCCCGCCGCCGGCCATTCGCCCGCGGGGCGCCGTGCAATGGCGGAGGATACCGGTGCGCCTGGTTCACCTGTCAAGCGAACCTGTAACATTCTGGCAATCCAAAGTTGACCCTACGGAAGAGCCTTCAGGGTCTCCCCCTGGTCCCTCCAAAATGGGTTATTTAACAAGAATCTACGAGAGAAACGCGCGGATGAATGGAGGGCGTCCGTAAAAGTGCGGCAACCACCAACGCCGCGGCGAGCGCGCCTTTTGTGTCGTTATGTGTCATTTCTGCCTTGGATAAGCGCCCTTCAACGGGACGTCGAATCCCACGCCCTCGCGCTCCGACCCTAGCTTACGAGACCGCGCTCGACGTGGCCTGCGCGTCCGCGGCGGCCTGCGCCGCCGCTGCGGCCTCCATCATCCGCGCGAACGTTCCGTTGCGGATCATCTCGCGGCGATCTTCGAGGCCACGGTGGAGTTCGGCCAGGGTCTTGGCGGCATGTTCGTTCTTCTGGATCGCCGCCCAGTAAGCGGCGACGTTCGCGTTTGTCGGGATCGGGCTATCGACGCCGACGGACGGCAGGACGTTCTCGACCAGGAAGAGGCCGGGCACGAGCGCGCAATCGGCCATCGTGATGCGGCCGCAGCAGGCGAAGCCGTCCTTGCCGACCAGCCTGTCCAGCGCCTTGATGTTGCGCACCACCTGACCCGCCAGCAGGTCGACGATTCCTTGATTGCGGGTGGCCGCGCGGCTCTGGGGCGACAGCATGAACATGTTGTTCATGATGTAGATGTCGCCGATGCGGGCGACCGTGCGGATATGGGCCGTCTCTCGCGGATTGGCGCCCAACATCGAGGGGGCGGGATAGATCTCTTCCAGATATTCCGCGATCACCTCGGATTCCGGCATCAGGTCGCCGTCGATATCCAACACTGGGATGCGGCCAATGGGATTGTCCTCGCGGAATTTCGGGGTCCCGAAGTGCGCGGGGCGTTCGATCGCAATGTCTGAGATGCCCTTGGCGTAGATCTGCATGCGCACGCGCGCGGAATAGGGGCTGAGATCACCGGAATAGAGTTTCATCGTGGTCGGGCGCTCCTCTGCGCTGACGGGGAGTCGACGGTGGGCGAATTGGCGTTGCGGCGCAACTCACGCGCTCAAATCCGGGGCCGTCTCTGGTCGCCTAGGGCGGGGCCGGACCTGCCGCCGTCCCCGAAATTATGGCGATCCGAATCAGGTGATCACCCGGGGATACCCACGGGTAGCATCGGAGTGCGAGCACGCCCCTCTGACGGCAATGACGTAGGTCGCACGGCTTCCCAAGGCCCCAGGCCTGCCGGGAACGCTCTTACATCGCAGCCAATCGGGGCGTCGGGGACAAGTCGAATGAGGGTCAGGGCGGGGAGAGCTAAGCCTCTGATGGCGTGGCCACGTACCGGAGCAGCGGGCGTCTGCTTTGGCCTGGGTCTGCTGGCGCTCAGCGCCCGGTCCGCCGGCGCTGAGACGACCCCTGCGGCAGACGACCAGGCTGCGGCCACCCCCGTCACCGACGCGCAGCGGCAACGCATGGAGCAGCAACTGCAGGAGTTGCTCATGATGCGGGGCGACTTCGACGCGCGCATTCGCGCGCTGGAGGTCGAACTCCACGGGAGTGCGACGCCATCGGCGGTCCCCTCGGCGGCCCCAGCGCCTGCCGTTACGCCCGAAATCCAGACGATCCCGGCGCAGCAGGCAGAGGTGAAGGCGACCCAGTGGGGAGGATTCGAGCCCGGGAAGGGACTTATCCTCATGCGGTCTGATGTTGGAGAGGTCGATCTGGGCATAGTCAGCTATTTGCGATATTTGAATCAACAAGATCTAGACAAAACCTATACAGACTCATTCGGTCGCGTTTTAAACGTTAAACCGAGGCAAGACTTCCAGTTGGCGAAAGTTCAACTTACCTTTAGAGGGTGGTTGTTCGATCCGAAATTTGGATACAATGTCTACGTATGGACATCTCAAGCGAGCCAAGGTCTAGGTGCTCAGGTTGTTGTGGCGGGAAACATCAATTGGACCTTCAGCGACGCCCTGAAAGTTTACTTCGGAATTCATTCCTTGCCGTCGACCAGATCTACGAACCGGACATTTCCGTATTGGCTTCGCAACGACAATCGGCCGATCGCCGATGAGTTCTTCCGCGGATCGTACACTCAGGGAATCTGGGCGGAGGGAAAGATTGCTACGGGCCTGGAATACCGCGTGATGGTGGCCAACAACCTAAGCGCGCTCGGCGTCAACGCCGGCCAGCTCGACACCAAGCTCAACACCTGGTCCGGCGCGCTCACCTGGATGCCGACAACGGGAGAGTTCGGCCCAGGCGCCGGCTTTGGCGACTTCGAGAGACACGAAAAGCTCGCGACCCTGTTCAGCGCTCACTACACCCGCAGCACGGAAAACCCTCAGTCCCAACCCAACACGGAATCGATCGAAAACACCCAACTCCGGCTTTCCGACGGCACCCTGCTGTTTGCCGTCAACGCCTTCAACACCCCTGGACGGATCACCGAAGCCCAGTATCAGATGATGGCGCTGGATGCGGCCGCAAAATACAAAGGATTTGCACTGGAGTTTGAATATTATACGCGGTGGCTAAATAATTTTCAGGTAGAAGGTCTCGTTCCGGTCACTCATTTGTATGACACCGGCTTCCAGTTGCAGGCCTCCGCCATGCTTCTGCCAAAGACGTTGCAACTCTACCTCTCAGGATCGCAAATATATGGCAAGTACGGCGATCCTTGGGATGTCGCGCTCGGCTTAAACTATTTCCCGTTCGAGCGCAGAGACCTCCGCGTCAATGTGATGGGCCTTTGGGTCGACCACTCGCCGGTCGGCTACACTGCCTACCCACTGCCGGTGGGCGGCAACGGCTTCACCTTCGTAACCGACTTTTCGCTGGCCTTCTGAGCCGTCCGGCGCCGCTACCCGACGCTGCGCCTTGCGCGAAACGCAGCCTGCACTGAGGGCATGACGAGCCAGGCGACATCCTCGCCCATCGCGTCCAACTCCTTTGCGGTGCTCGAAGAGACGTGCAGGAACCGCGCATCGCAAATGAAATGCACCATCGGTATCGAGGGATCGATGCGCCCGGCGACGCCGTGAAGATTGAACTCTTCGTTGAAGTCGCTGGCCTCGCGCAAACCCCTGACGATGTGGGTCGCACCAATAGTCCGGGCGTATCTGATCAAGCTCTGATTGGTGAACTCCCCGATCTCCAGTGCGCCCGCAAACAGCGAGCCGTCAGCCGGTCCCGCGTCGGCCCGGCCATCGGCCTCTGGCCAAAGTTCGACGACCGAGCGCCTGAGAAGCCTCAGGCTCTCCTCGACGCCAAACGCCCGTTGCTTGCGGACATTGGTCCCGACGGCCACGTGCACGGCGTCGAAGGTCACCAGCGCCTTGCCGATGATGTCCAGGTGGCCGCGGGTCACCGGGTCGAACGAGCCTGCGTAGAGGGCCTTGGTTCGCTCCGCCTTGCGCATGCCCTGCTTTCCTCTTGTGACGCTCGTCGATCTCCTTAGTCGCGCTCGCCGCGGTCGCTGCGCGCCTTGGACATCGCCTGCGCCAGGCCGAACGAGCCCAGCAGGTAATGGAAGGCGCCCCAGAGGCTGATGGCGTAGGCGACCAGGATGCCGTGGCGCGTACCCAGGACCAGGGCGCCCCCGCAGGCGGCCTTGGCGGCCTCGCTCGCGCCGACCGCCGCCTTACCGCCTGGACACGCAGCCTGGAACTCCGCCGGATGCGTAGACCGGAATCCGCTGATCGCGTCCCAGAGGCTTCCCGCGTGGCCGGTCGCGCCGGCCTGAGCGTAGTGGAACGCCGAAAAGTGGTCGATCACCCAGCCTGTGAAGAGAGGGCCGCCGCCGAGCGCGATCAGGTTCAGGAAGAACAGCAGGATCGCCGCAGCTGTCGCACGCTGATGGCTGGGCGCCATGTTCTGGATCACCCCGAACGTGGGCGCGAGATAGACGTAAGAGAGCACCCCCGGCAGCAGCAGGAAGATCGCGGCTAGGCGCCAGGAGCCGGCGGTGTACACACCGACGAGCGCCGGAAAGGCGAGCGTTACGCCGATCGCCGGGACAAGGGCGTACCAGCGTGGCGAAAGCCGGGACATCCGGTCGGTGAGCGGCCCACCGATCAGGGTGCCGAGCCCCTGGCTGGCGCCGGCCACCAGACCGATGATCAGGCCCACCTGCGCATAATCGAGGTGGAAGGCGCGCAGGAAATAAGGCGGCGCGAACTGGCCGCCGCCGTAGCCTGCGAACGAGACGAGGGTGATGCCAAGCACCATGTTGAGGATCGGCCACTTGCCGAAGAGCAGCTTGATCACCGCCCACATCTCGGCGAACTCGCGGCGAAGCGAATAGGCGACCGGTGCGGGAATGGCGTCGGGCTCGGAATATCCGCGTGGCGGTTCCTTGACCAGGAGCTTCAGGGAGAGCGCGATGAGGACGCCTGGCAGGCCCACGACCATGAAGGCCGCTCGCCAGCCGAGGTACTTGGCCATCAGCCCCCCGGCCACCGCCCCGATCATGGTGCCGAGCGGTATCCCGAAGCTGTAGACCGAGAGCGCAGAGGCCCGCTTCTTGGGCTCGAAATAGTCGCTGATCAACGAGTGGGCCGGCGGCGAGAGCCCCGCTTCGCCGATGCCCACCCCGAAGCGGAACGCGCCCAGCATCGCAAAGCTGGTCGCCATCCCGCAGAGCGCGGTGAAGCCCGACCAGATGACGATCGCCGTCGAGATGATGCTGACGCGGCTGTAACGCTCGGCAAGGCGGGCAATGGGAATTCCCAGCAACGTGTAGAGCAGCGCGAAATAGAGCCCGCCCAGCAAGCCAAGCTGGGTGTCGGTGATTTTCAGCGTGTCTTTGATCGGCTGGCCGAGTGTCGCGATGATCGTCCGGTCGATGAAGTTGAAGGTGTAGGCGACGACCAGCAGGAAGAGCACCAGGCGCTTGTAGCTCTCTGAGTAGGCGGGCTTGGCGGCGAGCGGGGCGCGCAAGGTCCCCACGGTGGTGTCGGTCATCTGCTGGCGTTTCCCCGAAGTCGGCCCCGCCTACCCGACAATGGGCGGCGGTGTTTGGGTCAAGGGTAGCGACGGGGCAGGGGGGTGAACAGGGGGAAGCTGCCGATAACTGGCCTTAAGGTCACGCCGGGGCCGCGACAGGGTGACGCTTCGTACGTCCTCACGGGGACAGGGGCGGCAGATCATCGTCGGGCCGCAATCCAATCGTCGACCCGATGCTCGAGCACCGTCAGGGGGAGCGAGCCGGAGCCCACGAGCAGGTCATGGAAGCCCTTGATGTCGAACTTGGGCCCGAGTTCGCGCTCGGCCTTGTGGCGCAGTTCAAGGATCTTGAGCATGCCGATCTTGTAGCCGGTGGCCTGCCCCGGCAAGGTGATGTAGCGGCGGACCTCGGAGCGCGCCTGGGCGGCAGGGCGCCGTCCCGTCGTCATCAGGTATTCGACGGCCTGGTCCTCGGTCCAACCTTCGGCGTGAATGCCGGTGTCGACGACTAGGCGAGCGGCCCGGAACAGCTCGGCGTCGAGCCGCATGAAGTCGGCGGCGGTGTCGGGGTAGACGCCCATTTCCTTGCAGAGAGCCTCGGTATAGAGCGCCCAGCCCTCGGCATAGGCGACATAGCCGTAGGCCTTGCGGAACTTCGGAGTTCCCTGCTGCCGGACCTGGATGTCGCCCTGAAGCACGTGGCCCGGGATGCCCTCGTGGCACATCAGGTTGTAGACGTCGGCCGGGTCGTCGGTCACGCCGAGGAGGTGAACGTAGACCCGGCCCGGCCGCGCGCCGTCGGGACTGGGGCCGGCCGCATGCGCAGCACCGCCTGCGACCTCGCTGAACGAGGGCTCGCGCACAACCTCGACCCGGTAGGCCGGAAGTTCGCCGAACCAGGCGGGCAGCAGGCTGCGGGTGTGGGCGATGGTCTCGTTGGCGCGGCGCAGATAGTCCGCGCGCAACTCGTCAGTCCAGGGTTGCGGCGGGAACAGGCGCGCGCGTTCGGCGTAATAGGCCTCGCGGTCCTTGAACCCGGCCTTGTGGGCGAGTGCGTCCTGCTCGGCCTCGATCCGCGCCACCTCGGAAAGCCCCGTGTGGTGGACCTGTTCCGGGGTCAGGTCGGTCGTCGTGTTGAGCCTGAGCGCAGCGGCATACCAGGCCTTGCCGTTCGGCAGCGAGATCGCGCCCACGCGGCCGCTGGGCGCCTTGGGAAGTTCGCCTTGCGCCCATTCGATGACGCGCTGGTAGGCGGGCTTGATCGCAATGAGCGAGTCCCGGGTGTCGTTCATCAGGGCCTGCGCCTCCGCCGGCGTGACCCTGCCGGCGGCCTCCAGCTTGGCGACCTTGGCCTTGGCGTCGGCCCACAGCGGTGAGTCCGGCCCGCCGTCGAACGGCGCGCCGGTGACGATCGTGCGGCTTCCGGAGATCACCCGCTCCATCTCGAAGCGCGGCGCGCGGATTCCTTCGGCGCTCGACAGCCGGCTCTCTGCGATGGCCGTATCGAGGACGGCGGGGAGCGCGCGAAGGCGCGCGCCGTAGGCCCGCATGTCGGAAGCGTCCTGCACCACGTGAGTGTTGATCAGGAAGTTCGGCAGCTCGGAATGGACCGAATAGAGGAACGAGTAGAAGGGCGGCTGGTCGCGGCGGAAGCGGTAAGTCAGCTCCGCACGGTCGAGCTCAAGCGCCCAGATGTCGTAGCTGGCCTGCGCTGCGGGCGAGAGCTTGGCGCGGTCGAACTGCGCCTTCATCCGCGCCACGCTGGCGCGGCGCCATTCAAGGCGCTTCAGGAGGCCGGCAGAGCTGATGTCGTCGAGTTGGTCTTCGCCGTCCTTGAGGCCGAGTCGGGTGGCAAGTTGAGGCCGGAGCTTGAGCTCCTGGGCGAACTCGGCGTCCAGGAAGGCGGTGAAGCGAGCATCTTCATTGGCGGCCGTGGATTGCGGCAGAGCCGGCGCAGCAATGGCCACGGGGCCAAAAGCCTGAAAGGCAAGAAAGGACGTCGCCGCGAGCGCCGCAGCCCTCAATATCGTACGCATGAAATCCCCCGATCCAACTGGCCTCAACCTAGTCCGGCTCGTGCGTGACGCGAAGCCTGAAGGCGCTTCGGGCGGATCGAAGTCCTCCTACACGACTGTCAGGGCCCCGGAGCTTGGATCCTCCCGGGGCCGCAGTTACGACTTGAGGTGGTGTTGATGCTCGACCTTGGGTGGTGGCGCGCGAGATGTGGACTTGAAAGCCGGTCCGGCCTAGGCCCTTTCGTCGGAGGTCTCGGCTGCGTTTCCCGAGTGCTGCAACCGGCGAGGAGCTTACCCGATGGAACTGGTGATCGGCACCAAAGCCTGGTCAACGTGGTCGATGCGGCCGTGGCTGGCGTTGAAGAAGACCGGCGCCCAGTTCGACGAGACGCTGATCCAGTTGCGCCAGGCGGACGGTCTGACCGAGGCCAAGATCCTGCCGCACTCGCCGAGCGGACTGGTGCCGGCGTTGAAGGACGGCGATGTCGTGATCTCCGACTCGCTCGCGATCTGCGAATACCTGGCGGAGAGATTTCCCAAGGCGGGCCTGTGGCCGGCGGACAGGGAGGCGCGAGCCTATGCGCGTTCGGCGGCGGCGGAAATGCATTCAGGGTTTGCGTCGCTGCGCGGCGAGTGCCCTATGGACCTGATGCGCGAGCCTCACGTGACCACGCTCTCGGAGGCGACGCACAAGGACATCCGCCGGATCGTGGCCCTTTGGAACGCGATGCTCTCGCGATTCGGCGGCCCGTGGCTGGGCGGGACGGAGTGGGGTATCGCTGATGCCTTCTTCACGCCGGTGGCGACGCGATTTCGCACCTATGGCGTGAAGCTTTCGGACTTCGGCGACACCGGGCCGGCAGGCGTCTACGCCGAGCGGCTGCTGGAGCGGCCGGAGTTCCTGGCCTGGCAGGCGGACCTCTGAGAATGCAGCGGGTCGGGTTGTTCCTGCGGGCGGTCAATCTGGCCGGCTGTCGGTTGACCTCGGCCGACTTCAAGCGGGCGCTGGCCGCGGCGGGATATCCGGACGCCCTGACGCTGCTCGCCACCGGCAATGCAGTGATCTCAGCCCATTCGGCCGACACAGAACTGGAGGCCGCCATAGCGGCAGGGCTCGAATCCACGCTGGGCCAAACCACCGAGGTATACGCGCGCGACGGGGCCGAGCTTGCCGCCGTTATGGCGGCCAACCCTTTCGCGGCGATGACGAGGGACAATCCCAGCCACATGCTGGTCGTGTTCCTGAGGGGCGATCCGGGCGCGCCGGAGGTCCAGGCGTTGCGCGGCCGGATCAAGGGCCGGGAGGAAGTCGCCCCAGGTCCCGGATGTCTGTACGCGACCTATCCGGACGGCATCGGCGAGAGCAGGCTCACGGCGGCGATGATCGAGCGAGCCCTGAGCTTGCGTGGGACGGCGCGGAACTGGAACACGGTCCGGCGGATGGCGGAGCTGATCTCTTCATAACCTTCGCATAGTTGGCCCAGCCGCGGCCGCGCTGCAGTCTAGCCTTGCCAGCGGCGTCGAATGCCGCCGAATGGGCGCGCCCAAAGCCCCATCTAAGTTTTTCGCGAGCCTCAGCCTTGTCCCGCCGCCTGCCATCGTCATCGAGCTGGATCGACCGGCAGGGCGCAATCGGCCGTTACGCCGTCGCTCTCGGCGTCGTGGCTGTCGCCTGGGCGCTAGCCGAAGTGCTGCACAAGCTGACGGGTTCGCCGCGGATCGCCGGCGTCTTCTTGGTCGGCGTGCTGGTGACCTCCTACCTGGTCGGTTCGGGGCCAGGCTACCTCGCCGCGATCATCTCCTTCGTCATCTACAACTGGTACATCTCGGCGACGTTCAACCTCGCCCACTACACGGCCGAGGACGCGCTGGTTCTGCTCACCTTCCCAGTGGTCGCCGTGCTCATGGGCAATCTGACCGGGCGGGTGCGCGACCAGGCCAAACGAGCCAAGGCGCGCGCGCTGGCGACCGCGGTTCTGTTCGAGGGCACCCGCGAATTTTCGGTGTCCGATGATCCGACCCTGATCCGCGCCAGACTCGCCGACCATCTGGCGGCGGCCGCCGGCGGACGGGCCTTCGTGCTGGATGGCGAGGTGATGAACCTGGCCGGCGGCGGCGAAGCGCCCCCGCCCATGGTGCTCTCGGCGGCGCGCGCGCTGGCGGCGGAAGGCGCGGAGGAGCCGGGCACCGTCGAGGCGGCAGGTTGGCGGCTGCGGGCCATGATCGGCGGAGCCGTGGCGGGATGGCGGGCGGACCCGCCGCTGGGGGCGGACGAGGAGAGCCTGCTTCAAATCCTGACCGATGCCGGGGCCGCGGCGACGGCGCGTGCCCAATTGGCGGTGGCCAAGGCCGACGCTGACGCCCGTTCGCGTACAGACGACCTTCGCAACGCCCTGCTGTCATCCATATCCCATGACTTGCGCACCCCCCTGGCCGCCGTGCTGGCCTCGGCCAGCTCGCTGCAGGAGTTCGGTGATCAGTTCGACGCCAAGACCCGCAGTGACCTGATCGCAACCATCCAGGAGGAGACCGAACGGCTGAACGCCTTCGTGACCAACTTGCTGAATATGACGCGACTGGAGAGCGGTGCGCTCGACGTCGACAGTGAGGCTTTCGACCTGGCCGAAGTGGTCGACCGCACGCGCCGGCGCTTTGAGCGCCTGCGCGGCAAGCGGCGGATCGTCTGCGCGCTGGGCGACGGGGCGGGTGTGGCGATGGGAGACCCGGTGCTCTTCGAGGTCGCCTTGGGCAATGTACTGGAAAACGCCGTGCGCTATAGCCCTGACGGGGGAACGATCTCGTTGGTCAGCTTCCCGCAGGAGGACAAGGTCGTGGTGCAGGTGGCCGACGAGGGGCCGGGCGTGGCCCAGGCCGAGCTCGGCAAGCTGTTCGACAAGTTCTACCGCGGTTCGGCCGCCAAGCGGACGCCCGGCACCGGCCTGGGACTTTCCATCGTGCGTGGGGTGATGCAGGGCATGGGCGGTCAGGCGAGCGTGGCGCTGCGCTCTGATGCCCCGAGCGGGCTGGTTATGTCGTTGGTGCTCCCAGCGGCGAAAGGGTGACGAGGGACGCGTTATGATGGGGTCGGACAGGCTGCTGATCGTCGACGACGAGCCGCAGATCGTGCGTGCGTTGACGCCGGCGCTGGCCGCGGCGGGATTCTCGGTGACCGCGGCGGAAAACGGTGAAGCTGCGCTGGCGCAGCTGGCCGGGGAACCAAGCGAGGTGGTGATCCTCGATCTTGGCCTGCCGGACATCGACGGCAAGGAGGTGATTCAGCGAATCCGCGAGTGGTCCGACGCCCCGATCATCGTGCTCTCAGCGCGCGATCTCGAGAGCGAGAAGATCGCCGCGCTGGACCTTGGCGCGGACGACTTCGTCAACAAGCCGGTTGGGGTGGGCGAGCTGCTCGCGCGGATCCGGGCGGTGTTGCGCGGGCGCGAAAGGCGCTTCTCGGCGCAGCCCAAGTTCCAATTCGGGGGGCTCGAGATCAACTTCCCGGCCCGGCGCGTGCTGGTCGAGGGCGAGGAGGTCAGGCTGACGCCGCGCGAATACCAACTCCTTCGCATCCTGGCCGGTCATGCCGGGCAGGTGGTCACCCATCGTCAGATCATTACCGCCGTCTGGGGCATGGACACCAACGCCGACGCCCAGTTCGTCCGTGTGCTGATGGCTCAGTTGCGCCAGAAGCTGGAGGCCAACCCCGCAAGTCCGGAGCTATTGCTCACGGAACCGGGGATTGGTTACCGGCTGAGCTTCGAGGAATGAGGGGCGCAGCGCAGGTCAGAACCTGATGGAAAGCCGCAGGCCCACGTCATCCAGTCCGGGGTTCTGACGGCCGGCCAGCTGGCCATGGCTCAAATGCACGTAGGAGCCTTCCACCGACGTGCGCGGGTTTATCTGCCAGCCCAGTCCCAGTTCAAGCTCGGCCAGGACGCGGGAGCCCAGGTTGAGGGTGTCGCCTTCCTGAAACTTGTGCACTTCCCCATCCTGGATCGCCAGGCCCACCCCGGGGCGCAGGAACAGGCGATCGCCGAAGCGCCAGGAAAGTCCGGCCGCCGCGTAGTTCACCCCGCCCGCGGTGTTGGCCGCGGCGAACCCATAGGCGCTGGGGCTCCCTACGACCCGGAGCGAGCTTAGCGGATCGCTCCGGTAGCCGGCAGCGATTTGCGCGCCGTCCTCGTAGCCTCCGAGCGCGAAGACGTGCACGTCATGCGCGTAAGCTCCGACGAAGGCCTCCCCTGCCACGGCCGCAGTCGCGGACAGCGCAAGGGCTGACGACAATCCCAAGAGACCTGGACGCATGAATTCCTCCCCCACCCCAACGCACCCGGTTGGTCACAAGCTCCGCCGCCACAAGAGACAGTCGCTTTTTCCGATGAACGACCTGAGCGTCTGAAGCCCCCGCCTAGCGCGCCCACAGGGTGTGGGCCAGGACGCCCACGCGGGCCTCGATCGCTGCGGCGGCGTCGAGGCAGAGGTCTTCGCGGTAGCGAGAGCCGATCACTTGGACGCCGACGGGGTGGCCGCCTGCGAGCCCCACCGGCGCGACGGCGACGGGAAGCCCCAGGAGGCTGATTGCCGATACGAACCGGGTGTCGTTCCAGAAGAAGGCCCGGACCGCCTCGTCGCCGCCGAGGTCGGCATTCACCCCCGGCGTTCGCCTGACTGAGACCGGGGCCAGCACCAGCGGGTAGCTCTCGAGGAACAGTAGCCATTCGCGCAGCAATCGGGAGCGGTGGGCGATGGCCTTCATGTAGCCCTCGCCATCGAGGATCGTGGCCAGAGCCAGGAGGCCGTCGAGCGAGTGATTGAAGTCCGGGCTGCCGAGCTCGCGCATCTGGCCGGCCTGGAGGGTGGAGATCTCGGTCGAAATCAGGTCGCACCAAAGCTGCCACGTCGCCGAGACATCGGGCGGAGCGACTTCGCTCACCTCATATCCTGCGTCGGCGAGATGATCTGCCCCCTTGCCGAGAAGGGCCATGACCTCGGGGTCGGTCTGCATGTCCGAGGGGAGCTTGGCCACCGCGACCTTGATCGGCCTTGCTGGCGGCGGGCCGACCAGGGGGGCGGGGACCCACCAGGTGTCGCGCGGATCGCGGCGGCTCATGACCTCGAGCGCCAGGCGCACATCGGCCACCTCGCGGGCGATTGGGCCCTGTGTCGACATTAACTGCGCCATCATCGGGCGCTCGACGGCCGCGCTCGGATTGAAGGCCGGGATCCGCCCTTGCGTCGGCTTTATGGTGGCGACGCCGTTGAAGGCGGCCGGGCAGCGTAGCGAGCCGCCGATGTCGTTGCCGTGGGCGATAGTCCCGATCCCCGAGGCGATGGAAGCGGCCGCGCCACCGGACGAGCCGCCGCAGGTCACGGTGTTGTCCCAGGGATTAAGTGTCAGGCCATGCAGCGGGTTGTCGGTGAAGCCGCGCAGGGAGAATTCGGGCGTGTTGGTCAGCCCAAGGATGATAGCGCCGGCCTGCTTGAAATTGGCGGTGACCGGAGAGTCGGCAGGCGCGATGTTGTCGCGCAAGGCCACAACGCCGTTGGAGTTGGCCTGCCCCTCGACGTCGATGTTGATCTTGATCGTGACTGGGACCCCGTGCAGCGCGCCGAGCTCGGCGCCTTGCGCGCGGGCGCGGTCGGCCGCCCGCGCCGCCTCGAGGGCGGGTCCGCTAAGGTCGATGACAACGGCGTTGATGGCCGGATTGGCCGCACGCATACGCTCGACATGCGCCCCTACGACCTCTTCTGAGGAAATTTCGCCTGCTTTGAGCGCATCGGCCGTCTGAACGGCGGACCACTGCCATATCGCTGCTGCAGCCACCGATATGCTCCCGACGATTGCTCTTGCCCGCAAGAGGGGCTGGGGCCAACTTGCCGATGGGCGGCCATGGCGGCAAGGCGCGACAGCGGCTCGACTCGTCGGCAGGAAGCCTTGAGCGTGGTGGGTCGTCGCTGGGATCGATCCGGGTCGGGCGAACAAGGCGGCCGGTAGTGTCCTGGCGCCACCTGGGTGGTGCGCGCATCTGGTTTGGGGGCGGCGTGACAGGCACGAAGATTTTCGTCTCCTACGCAAGGCCCACAGCCGACCGGGCCAGGATGGTCGCGCGCGCATTGGAAGGCGACGGGTGCGACGTCTGGATCGATGACCGCCTTTTGGCGCACCGCTCGTTCACCGACGCCATAGAAGAAGCGCTCGAGGCCGCCGGCGCGGTCCTGGTCCTGTGGTCGGCAGAAGCGGTGAAGTCCGACTGGGTGCGCGCCGAAGCCTCACGGGCCCGCGAAATGGGCAAGCTCGTCCAGGTCCGGCTCGATGGTTGCTCGCTTCCTTTGCCCTACGACCAGATCCACTGCATCGACCTTTCGTCGTGGTCAGGCGATGCCGAGGCGGCGGAGTGGCGCTCGGTGAGGGCCAGCTACGCGGCGGTCACCGGACACCGGCCGTGGCCTGGGGCGGCCAAGCCTTCCGACGCGCCCGGCCAAAGAACGGTGTCCGAACGCAGGCAGATCACTACGCTTTTCTGTCGGACCGCAGACTCGACGTCGCTCTCCAGCCGGCTTGACCCGGAAGACCTGATGCTGGTCGTCGAGGCTTATGGCCGGCTTTGCGAGGAGGTCATCCCGCGATTTGGCGGAACGGTGGCGAAGCGCCTGGACCACGGCGTGCTCGCCCACTTCGGCTGGCCGCGGGCGCACGAGGAGGAGGGAGCCAATGCGGTGCGCGCCGGCCTGGCCCTTTGCCGCGAAGCCGTCGATATCGATCTTCCGGCAGACCTGCGCGTCGGGGTTCAGGTTGGGATCGCGACCGGGCTCGTTGTGGTCGGAGAAACGGCTGGCGGGACGCGTGAGCCGAACATCGTGGGCGAGTCGCCGCACCTTGCGACCCAGCTCGCCTCGCTTGCGCCGGTCAACGGCGTCCTGGTCGCCGAAGCGACGCAACGGATCACCGACGGCATGTTCGACTTCCGGGACATGGGCGCGGTGACACCACAGGACGGCGCACGGCCGGTCGGGGCGTTCGAGGTCGTCGACGCAATCCACGTCGCCAGCCGCTCGCAGGCCCGCGCCCGGGACGATGCGGCGGCGCTGTTCGGGCGGGCGGGCGACCTCGCATCGCTGAGGGACAGTTGGGCGAGCGCTCAGGTTGGCGCGGGCCAGGTTGTGCTGGTCGAGGGCGAGGCCGGGATCGGCAAGTCGGTCCTGGTCGCAGCCTTCCAGCAAACCGCGCCCGGCGCCGAGACCGCGATGACCTGGAATTGCGGGTCGGCCAATAGCGCGTTGCCGCTTCGCCCAGTGGCCGAGGCGCTTGAGCGCGAGGCCGGATTCGAAAGGCGCGACGGCCTTGAGGTCCGGCGCGAGAAGCTGGCGCGCTGGCTGGTCGTATCGAACGTCGATGACCCGCACGCGCCGGAGGTGCTCAGCGATCTTCTTGGCATCTCGGACGTCGACGCGCAGGCCGGTGGCCGACCTGACGCCGACCGTCGCCGGGCGATGACCATCGACCTGCTGCTCTCGATCATGGCGCGGCGGGGAGCCGAAGGACCAGCGCTGTTCGTCGTCGAGGATCTGCACTGGGCCGACCCGACGACGCTCGATCTGCTCGATCGGGCCGTGCGGCGCGCAGCTGACCAGCGCTGGCTGATCGTCGCCACGGCACGTCCGGAGTTCAAGTGCGGCTGGTCCGAACATTCTGACGTCACCCACATCCGCCTGGGCCTGCTCGATCGTGCCGATGCGCAGCGGATCTGTGGCGCCATCGATACAGAGGAACAGCTGCCGGCCGAGATCGTCCGGCAGATCCTGGCTCGCGGCGATGGGGTCCCACTATTCATCGAGGAGATCACTAAGTCGGTGCTCGAGGCGCTGGCCGACGCCGGCGGCGCGCAGGGCGCCGAGCAACTGCCGATCCCCAGCACGCTGCAGGACTCGCTGATCGCCCGCCTCGATCGCCTGGGAGCGGCCAAGCAGGTGGCCCGGGTGGGCGCAGCGATCGGACGACGCTTTTCCTACGAGCTGATCGCCGCCGTCGCCGAGCAGTCGCAAGCCGATTTGCGACAGGCGCTGCGCGATCTCGTCAAGTCGGGCCTGGTGGACAGCAGCGGTGTCCCGCCCCAAAGCCAGTATGTCTTCAGGCAGGCGCTGATCTGCGACGCGGCCTACGACTCCTTGCCCAAGCGTCAGCGCGAGGCGCTGCATGGCCGCATCGCCGCGGCCCTGCGCAGCGAAGTCGCGGATATCGAGATGCTCGATCCCGGGCTCCTGGCGCACCACCTCGCTCGCGCAGGCGCAATCGCCGAGGCCATACCGCTGTGGGCTCAGGCGGGCGCCCAGGCAGCGGCCAAAGCTGCGCACTTCGAGGCGGTCGACTATCTGCAGCGAGCCCTCACTCATTTGCGCAGCTCACCTCGCGATCCCGCCGACGTGGCGATCGAGCTGCAGCTTCTGATCGGCCTGGCTGTAAGCCTTGCGGCCGCGCGCGGATACTCGGCTCCCGAGGTCGGCATGGTGCTGGGCCAGGCGCGCACGATCTGCGACGCGCTCGGCAATGTCGCGGGACTGTTCGCCGTGCTCCGCGGCATCTGCGCCTTCTCCATCGTCGCCGGAGACCTGGAAACCGCCGAGCAGCTTGCGCGCCGTTGCCACGAGATCGGCCTGGAGACCCTGGAGCCGGTCCACCGCATCGAAGGCGAGTGCGCGCTGGGCTATGTGCTCTGGGCCAAGGGGCGATTGGCCGAGGCGCGCAAGCATCTCGAAGCCTCAGTGCAGCTCTACGTCGACAATGACGGCTCGCAGCTGCCTCCGGTTACGCCGCAGGACCCGCTGATCCAGTGCCTGGGACCGTTACAGGAGCTCTACTATGCGATGGGCGAGGACGCCGCGGCGGATCGTGCCTCACGCCGGCTCCTTGCTCATGCGCGCCTGCTCGACCGCACATTCAGCCATGCCTATGGGCTCTTCTGGTACGCCTACCATGCGATTTCCATCGGCGAGTTCGCCACGGCGCTCACTTTCGCTGAGGAGGCGGTCGGACTCTGTGACAGGCAGGGCTACATTGCGGTGGCCCCGCATGCCTCGTTCATGCGCGACCTCGCTATCGGCTGCCTGGGAAATCCTGCTGAGGCGCTTGAAATGGTGCTGCGCGACGTCGCCGAGCTTAACCGGCAAGGGCAGCTCCACACTCTGGGATACAAGCAAGGAGCCGTGGCGTCGCTTCACGCGGATCTGGGCGATTTGGCCGCCGCAATGCGGTCGATCGATCAGGCCATCGAGACCATCGAGCGCTCGGGCGAGCTCTTTTGGCTGTCGCCGATCCACCGGCGGCGGGCCGAGATTCTGGAGCGCCTTGCGGACAGCGATCCGGAAGAGGTCGATAGGTCCCTCAATGCCGCTATCACGCTCGCCCAAGCGCAAGGCGCCCAAAGGTTCGTGGAGCTAGCCGAGGGGCAACGCGCCGCCAGGGCGGCGCCGGCGGCTGCCGGAGGCTAGAACTCGCTCGCGAGGCCGACGGTGAAGTCGACGTTCGCCCAGAGGCCGATATCGGTGGAGAGCACGAGTTTGCCGTCGGTAGGCGAGCCCAGGCCGAGTTCCCGGACGAACGGCAGGCTGTCGGTATGGGTGAGGTCGAGCTGCCATTGGCCAGTCAGAAGCCCCCCGCGGTGCACCTGGTCGACGATAAGCGCGCCCGTCAGTGTCTTCTGGTAACAGGCATCGCTGGAGCTATCGGCCGCGCGGAACTGCTTGAGGAAGAACACCGGCGCCGGCAGGCCGCCCGAGCCCGGCACAAACGGATGGTCGCCATGCATCTGCTCCAGCGCCGCGAGCATGCCGGGGTGGGCGACCTTGGCGACCGCCTTGAAGATCTCGAACGCGACCCCGTTGAGGCCGGTGAAACGGATGTCCGTGCCCTGCATGCTGAAGATCTGCGTAAGGGCGGCCTTGGCGGCTGGGGCGAACTTCTCGATGACGACGGCCGAGGCCTGGAACGGGCCGTTCGAGGGTGGTTCGCCCGGGACGCTGGTCTGGGCTGAATACTTCGGGAAGCCCCAGATCTCGCGGCCCGAGGCCGAGGTATAGTCGTTATTCACGAGCAGGCAGGCGGGAACCCAGGCGATCGAGCTGGGGATGAGGTCCCCCATGTCGTAGGCGCCGACGAGGATCCAGAAGCCCATGTCGGTCTCCGACATCGAACCCTCGAGCGAATAGGGCGGCGTGCCGGGGCTGAGCTGGGCGCAGTCCACAACCGCGAAGAAAGCCATGTCGATAAGCGGCCGGAAGCGGCGGCGTCCGGCGACCTTGTTGAACGAGCGGTCGAGGAAGCGCTGCAGGGCGGCGTGGTCGGCCTTGAAGCCCCAGCTGTAGACCTGCGCCCCCTGGCACACCGAAGGCGGCGGCGGAAGCGCGGTCCAGCCGCCGAAGTTCACGAACTGCGGTTGGACGAACAATGTGTTGCTGGAGACGATCGGGATGTCGACACCCGAAAGCGCTGCGGCCGCCGCAAGACCCGACATGCAGGCCACCTCGACGCAGCCGGCGTTGACGTCCGGGACCTTCGTCCAGTCCCCCGCCAGGTAGAGGTTGTCGAAGCCCGACAGGCCGGGCTCCATTCGATGGCCGAGGGTCCCCGGCAGGCTGAGCACGTAGCGCTCGCTCGGGTTGATGTTGGCTTGCCAGAACTGCTCATCGAAGCGCGCCGGGCCGGAAAGGTCGCTCGACGCGTGCAGCAGTTGCCACTGGAAGTCGCCGCTGATCTCGATGTTGGGCCAAAGGGTCGAGAGCGACGAAGCCATCCAACTCAGGGCGTTCTGCTTGACCACCGCATCGGCGGCCGCCTGCTGATTGGGCGCGGCGTTGTCGGGCATGGTCGAGCAGAAGTAGGCGATGGACTTCGGCCCGATCGCCGGCGTCGGCCAGGCTTCGGCGGCAAGCAGCTGCGACATGTCCGAATAGGTGTCGAACGGCTTCAGGTAGCCGGTCGCGATCGGGCCCATCATCGGGGCGGAGGGGGGCGCAGGGGGCGTCGAGGTTGTCGGCGGGATGATCGGCGGCGGGATGATCGGCCAGAAGACGCCCGGCGGCGTCGGCGGCACGACGTAGGGTCCGCCAAGCGCTGGCAGGTCGCAGTCGAGCCACATCTGGAAGGCTTGCGTCCGGGTGGTCGCCAGGCTGGCAAGCATGTCCGCCCACGCAGGGCTTACCGCTGCGAGCGGGGCGCAGAGCTCTGCGAGCGAACCTACCGAAATGCCAAGGATGACCTCGTCAAAGTCGACGCCGCGGGTCAGGGTCAGCTTCGCGGCAGGCGGTGGCAATGGGTCCAGGACGTCTTCGAAGTCGACGCCCTCAGCGCCCAGCTTCTCGCCCCCCAGCAACATTTCCCATTTCGGTTGTGCAGGCCAGGTCGGCAGGCCGTTCACCTCCACCAGCGGCTCGTAGGCCGGCATCCCGAGCGCCACCGCGACCTGCTCGTTCATGGTGATCGTCCCGACGTTGAAGCCGTCGGTTGTCGGCTGCAGGCCGGTGACCTGATGGAAGAACTTGAAAATCACGCCGCGTCGTTGGAGCACCTGATAAAGCGGGGTGAAGATGGTGTCGCCCATCCCCGCCGTAGCCTTGAAGAAAAAGCCGCCCTTGTAGGTCAGGAAGAGCCGCAGGATTCCCTGGACCGCCGAGCAGGCTGACAGTACGGGCTGTTCGCCCTCGAGGTAGGCGAAGGTGTAGTCGTAGAGCGAAGAGACCAGCGCGTTGTCCACGGCAGGGTCGAGGGGGCCCGTCAATTCCAGGAACTGTCGGAACTCGTACTTGTCGAGCACGTGCAGGCCCTGCTGGAAGCAGTGGTTGATCAGCACGCCGAGGCCGATCCGCGTTCCGAAGCTCAGCATGATCAGATAGCGCCGGAACTCGGTGAAGGGGCCTGACGAGCCCAGGCGATCCTCGACGAGATCTTTGAAAGCGCTCACCACGGCGATCAAAGCGTCGTGGGTGTCTTCGCTGAAGCCGCCCTGGCTGGCGGCGATGTCAGCAGCGAGCCCTTGGGCGATGGCCAGCAGCGGGTGGCCTGTCGTCGCCGGTGTGGAGGTCGAGATCGCGGCCTTCACACGTGGCGGCATCGCGGCGATTTTGGATGCCGTCTCGGCCGGCGGATCGCCGCCCCAGTCGTGCGCGTAATATTCGAAGTTATAGGCGAGCGCGGCGATCCCGCGGCTGATCAGGGTCGGCAGTGACGGCAGGACCGAGTCCGGTGGCGACAAGAGATTATCGCGCCCTGGATAGACGGTCGGGTCCGGGTCAGGCTGGAACCACACCGGCCAGGGTAGCCATTGGTTGTCGTACTGCTCGACCAGGAAGATCTGATCCTGCCGTTCGAACGTCGTCTCGATGGTCGCCTGCGGGGAGCCGGCAGGACGGTTAAGCGCGAGGAGCGCGCTTCGCAGCACGGTGAAGGCGTTCTCGTAGAAGCCGGCCCAGATGTGCAGACCATGCTCTTCGATCCGCTGGCCATAGAGCTGATTGCGTCCGCTCGCCGTCTTGCCGCCGAGCCGCCAGCCCAGTTGATAAAGGGTGATCTCATACGTCTCGCCGTTCGGGTCGACTTCGCTCAGGGCGTAGGCTGCGCTTAGCGCTCCCACCCCGCCGCCCAGGATCGCAACCTTCACCTTGTCCGCCATCTGCGCCCCCGACCCATCGCGGCGACATTCGCCCGGACATCCCGGTTATCACATCTCCGAGTTCGACGAACCTGTTGCGACTGCACGGTAATCGTCGCTGCTGCGAGTCGCTGCCGTCGCGAAAAAACCGGAGTCCCGGCCGAGCGCGGGTGAACCAAGCCCTGAATGGCTTGCCCCTCCCAAAGCGGGACTTTGGCCCCCGGCGCCGAAATCCAAGGCGCCGCTCTGTTCAATTTCGCGCCGGACCCGACGGAATTTGGTCGTATTCGGACCTTTCTAGCAAGCCGAGATGGACAGGTCGCAGAATTCAACCATCGTGTACCCAACAAAACAAAACATAGGGGGAGGCATCCAAGAGGGCGTCCATAAACAAGAGGGGGCTCATCTTGAGGTATGCTTATTTTGGCGCGAGCCTAATCGCGCTTGCGACATGTATTGCTTCAAATTCGTTAGCCGCGGATGCGGATTCCGCAGGAAATGTAGAAGAAGTCATCGTCACCGGTACACGAGTGAGCGGCCTGAAGGCCGGCGACAGCCCGGCCCCGGTGCAGGTCGTCGGCTCGGATTCTTTCAAGCGTATCGGCCAGCCGGATCTGATCCAGGGCCTGGCGCAGACCGTTCCCTCTTTCACGGCCGAAGGGCTGGGCGGCGACACCGCCAACCTGACGCTGTCGGCGCGCCTGCGGGGCTTGAGCCCAAACGACACGTTAGTGCTGGTCAACGGCAAGCGGCGTCACCCGACAGGCAACTTGCATGTCCTGGGTGGGCCTTACCAAGGCGCGGCGACGGCCGATCTCAGCCTTATCCCGGTCGACGCGATCGACCACATCGAAGTGTTGCAGGATGGCGCTGCGGCCCAGTACGGCACCGACGCCATTGCAGGCGTCGTCAACATCATCCTGAAGAACGCCTCCAGCGGCGGACAGGTGGCGGCGACGGCGGGGCAATACTATCAGGGTGATGGGGACACCGGCGCGCTGTCCCTGAACTTCGGGACGTCGCTGGGCTCCGCCGGATTCCTGAACGTGACGGGTGAGACACGCTTCCACGGCTTCAGCCGGCGCGGCGGGGCCGACGCACGGTTCTCGACGGTGTCCGGCGCGTTGATCCCTGGCAGCGGCGTCACAACGAACATCCCGGGCTACCCTAACCTCAACAACATCGTCGGCGACGCCCAGTCGAACATTGACAACATCGCCTACAATACCGGCTACAACTTCGGCTCAGTGGAGGCTTACAGCTTCGGCACCTACAGCTACCGCAAGGCCTCCGCCTTCGAAAACTACCGCGTACCCTGCAAGGTCATCGGCTCGCCGGTGCTGGGGGTCGCCGGCGCCTGCGGCGCGGCCGATGCCGTGGTCTTCGCCCCGCTCGGCTTCAGTCCGCGCGAGGGACTCGTGGAGAGCGACTACGGCCTCACCGTCGGCCTGCGCGGTGATATCGATGCATGGCACTGGGACCTTTCGAGTACCTATGGCCGCGACAAGGACGACATCTCGACCCTGAATTCAGCCAACCGGGCGCTGTTCATCGACACCCACTTCACGCCAACTCAGTTTGCCGACGGCGCTTTCACTTCGACCCAGTGGACCAACAACCTCGACATCAGCCGCGCCTTCGACGTCGGCATGGCCCAGCCGCTGAACGTCGCCTTCGGCCTCGAGCAACGCAGTGAAAGCTACGAAATCACCGCAGGGGACGCCGGGTCGACCTACAAGGAAGGGGGGCAGTCCTACCCGGGCTTCCTACAGAGCGATGCGGGCAAGCACACCCGCAACAACTACGCCGGTTACATCGATATCGCCGCCCAGCCGGTCGAAGCCCTGAAGATCGATGCGGCGGTGCGCTACGAACACTTCAACGACTTCGGGGACACCACGGTCGGAAAGCTGACCGGGCGCTATGACTTCAACCCCGAATTCGCGCTTCGCGGCACGATCGCCAACGGCTTTAGGGCGCCGACGCTGGCCGAGGAGTTCTATTCGGCCACCAACGTTTCGCCGACCTCCGCCGTCGTCCAGTTGCCGCCGAATTCGCCCGCCGCGGCGCTGCTCGGCTTTGCTCCGCTGAAGCCGGAGAAATCGACGAACTACAGCGTGGGCTTTGTCGCTCACCCGGCCGCCAACCTGATCGCAACCCTCGACGCCTATTCGATCGACATCACGAACCGGATCATCGGCTCAGGCCTCTACCTCGGCCTGAATGGTACGACGGTCGTGTCGCAGGCGGTGATCGACGCCATCAGGGCTCACGGCAACGTCCTCGATCCGACGGTCACGTTCGTGGGCGTGAGCCTGTTCGCCAATGGCGTCGACACCAGGACCCAGGGCGTTGACCTGACGATCAGCTACGTCACCGAGCTGGAGGGCTGGGGCCACATCGACTGGAGCCTGGCCGCCAACTACAACAAGACCACCATCACAAAGCAGACGCCGCCGCCGGCGCCGCTGGCTGCGCAGGGCGCGCTGCTCTCCCCGACAGCGATCAGCGACCTGACCACCGCCTCGCCTCGTGAAAAGGTCTCGCTCGGCGCCTTGTGGTCCATGGACAAATGGGCGGTGAACCTGCGTGAGACGATCTACGGAGAGTCCTCCGAAATCGTCAGTCCGGATGGCACCGGGGCCCCACCGAACTTCACGAACAAGGTCGGCGTGACGGGGATCACTGACCTGGACATCGCTTACCAGGTGACCGACCAGGTTCGGCTTTCGGTGGGCGCGAACAACCTGTTCGATCAGAAGCCTCCGAACGTTCTCCAATTCCCTCCGGCCGGTGGCTTGGCGGATGGCAGCAACGTCTACGACGCTCCGATCGGCATTTCGCCCTACGGCATCAACGGCGGCTTCTACTACGGCAGGCTGGTGGTGAAGTTCTGACGGGGGGCGGGCGGCGCCTCCCGGGATGTTCGGCGCCCTGCGCCAAATGTCACGACAAAGGCGCCGCCTCCATCGGCTGATGAGAAACTGGGCGGTGGAGGCCGCAAACGCCCCTCATCAAGGTCAGCCGCGTCGACAGCCGACGACCGGCGTCCTGATCCAACTACAAGATTCAAACGCGAGCGTCCGGCTGAGTCCGGAGCCCGAGTCCCAGGTCGATAGTAGCTTTCAGAGGATAGTGACTTGTTGATTGACGGGTTTTCTCCAATCACGATTGCTTTGCTTGTCGTGATCCTTGCCGCCTCGGCGCTGATGAGCGGGCTCTCCGGTTTCGGCTTCTCAGCGATCGGCGCGCTTTGCCTCATCGTGCTGCCGCCGAAGCTGGGCGTGCCGCTCCTGATGACGCTGTCAGCCGCAAACCAGGTGATGTCGCTGAGGCAGCTCAAGGGCGACATGCAGCCGATCCGCCACTGGTGGCCAGACGGACCCGCGCCCTACCTCCTGGGCGGCCTCATAGGGGTTCCCATCGGGCTGGCGATCCTAAGCTCCCTGCCCACCGGCAACCTGATGCTGGTTTTCGGCGCATTCCTGGTCCTCTACGCAGCCTATTCGCTGCTGCGGCCGCACCCCGGCCACGCGCTGGTCAACGGCAATTGGCTCACCTCGTCGCTCGTCGGGATGTCCGGTGGTGTCATCGGAGGCTTCACGGCGTTTCCGGGGGCGGCCGTCGTGGTCTGGAGCGGCCTTCGGCATCTGCCCAAGCGGGAGTCGCGGGCCATCGTCCAACCCTACATCTTTGTGCTGCAGATCCTTTCGATCACCCTGCTGGCGCTGCAGCGGCCCGAGACCTTCGGGCGAACCTACTGGCTGCTGGTGGCGATCACCGTTCCGGTGGTGCTGCCCTGCACGCTCCTGGGCGTCAGGCTCTACCGTTCGTTGTCGGACATCAATTTCCGGCGGGTGACGTTCATCCTGCTTGGGATCTCCGGTCTGGGGCTCCTGATCAAGGCCGTGGACACCTTTCCCGCGGTGAGCGCTGCGGTTAAGGCCGTGGGTCGCTGACCGGGGTGCGGGCGGGCGCTTGCCTGACCCGCTGCAGCGCCAGGTTGAAACGATCGAGTAACACAAACCTAACCAAGCAAATCCTTATAATTTCAGCATAATCCTAGCCGCGGCAATCCGACACAGCCAAGTTTTTTGCTGAGGTGACACCTGCCCGGCAGCGTCAGCCGTCTGTGGGGGGACGTCATGACCAAGCTTTCAGCGGTGCTTTGTGTTCACAATGAAGAACGGCGACTGGGGCCGTGCCTGGAGGCCCTGAAGTTCGTCGACGAGATCGTGCTGGTGCTCGACCGTTGCACCGACCGGACGCGCGCGATCGGCGAGGCGCACGGCGCGGTGATCGTAAGCGGAGTCTTTCCGCTGGAAGGGCCGCGTCGCGCGGCCGGAATGGCCGCGGCCTCCGGCGACTGGATCCTGGAAGTCGACGCCGACGAATTGATCGGCGTGGAACTGGCCGCGGAGATCCGCGCCGGCCTGGCCGACCGGCAATTCGACTGGTGCAAGGCGCCTGTGGCCAACTACGTCGGCGGACGGCTGATACGCCACGGCTGGGGCGGGGCTTTCGGAACCACCTTGGCCGCGCGGCTCTACCGAAAGGGCGCGAAGCGCTGGGGCGGTGAGCGCGTCCATCCAAAGGTAACCTTCGATGGCCCCGAAGGGCCCAAACTCCAGGGCGCAATCCGCCACCAGTTCGGCGAGACCGTCTCGGACGTGTTCCGCAGGCTCGACCGCTACACCGAGCTGCGCGCCCAGGACCTTCGCGAGCACGGCGGCAATGTCGGCCTGGCCGGCAACGCCTTCCGCGGCCTTCGTCGGTTCTGGAAATGCTACGTCAAGCGCGAGGGTTGGCGGGAGGGCGGCTGGGGACTGCTGATCTCGCTGATGGCTGGCCTTTATCCGCTGATTTCGGCGTTGAGGGCCGAGCTGGACACATCGGCCACGGCCGAACCGGCGAGCACCCTGGCCAGAGCGGCCTGAGAGCGCGCGAAGGTGCGGACGACCCCGGCGCTCTGGCGCGAGGCGCGGCGTTGGCGCGCCGCCGGCCGAACGGCGCGGCTGTGGTGGCGTGATGACGACGCCAGCGCCCCGTCGGCGGCGTTAGACCGGCTGTTGAAGGCCGCGCAGCAGACGCGCATTCCCCTGACGCTGGCGGTTGTGCCGTCCGGCGACATGCCCGGCCTGGCCGCCAGACTGAGGCACGTCTCCGGAGTCTGCGTCGTCCAGCACGGCGTCGATCATCAGAACCGGCGGACCGGAGACGCAGCGGGAGAGTTTCCGGGCGACTGGACGCAAGCACAGCTCCAGAGCGCATTGCTCCAGGGGTGGGGGCGCCTGCAGCGGCTACCGAACATCCTGGCTGTGTTCACCCCGCCCTGGAACGACGTCCATCCCAGGCTGGAGGCGGCGCTGCGGAGCCTCGGCTATGACGGCTGGTCGGCGCACGGAGGGTTGGGGGACCAAGGCGGCGGCGCAGACCTCGCGCGCGCCGACGTCCACCTCGACCTGCTGCGCTGGCGCGGCGGGGCCCGGTTCCGGGGCCGAGCCAGGTTGCTTGACTCACTCGCCGCCGAGATGCGGCGTCGACGCGAAGCCGGCCTGTGGGACGCGCCGATCGGGTTACTGACCCATCACCTCGTCCACGACGAGGCGGCCTGGCGCTTCCTGGGCGCCTTCCAGCACTGGAGCCTTGGCCAGCGGGAACTCACCTGGTTCGGCCTGCCCGAGGTGATCGGGGAGGCTTGCGAGGCGGATGATCAGCTCCGGTCCGCGGGCGTCACACGCTCGAAGAAGTAGCTCACCGGTACGCCGAGCGCGCTGGCGATCCGCCAGAGTTGGACGGCGGAGATGCTGCACTGGCCGGATTCGTATTTGTGGATCTGCTGGAAGCTGACGCCGCAGGCGTCGGCCAGGGCGCGCAGGGTCATGTCGATCAACCGCCGCCGACCGCGGATGGCCAGGCCGATGCCGGCCTGCACGTCCTGCGTCGTGGTCCGTGCGACCGGCATTGCCCGCCGGGCTTTGCGCCGCGGCGTAGCGGAGTGCGGCGCGCGATGGGGCCGATCGAGGATTTCGGCCGAGGAAGCTTTGTTCAGGTCCATCTGAGTCTCCGCAAGCAACTCGAGGATTGGAAGTCTGACGCCGGGCAGCCACCAGCACCTTTCGGGCGCTCCTTCATCGACGGACCGAACGACCTCATGAGCGGGACCAGCATGGCCCAGCCCGGTCGGCGGGACGTGGGGCGAACGGCAGGACGCCGGCTAGATTTGCATGTCCGCGTGACGCCGCTATGTCATTTGCGTTTCGCATAGCCCGGGATCGGAAGGCGCGTCCCCGGACGACGTCGCGTTTGACGCGAGGCCAATGAACGCCGCAACTGGCGCGATGACAGCCTCCGCCAGCCGCCGGCCCCTTGCCCTGATCACCGGCGCCTCGGCCGGAATCGGAGCGGCGTTTGCGCGGGCCTACGCCGCCAGGGGTTATGACCTAGCCCTCTCGGCGCGACGGACCGAACGCCTTGAGGCGCTTGCGGCCGAGCTTGCGGCGGCGCACGGGATCACCGCCTTCGCAGTTCCGGCGGACCTGGCGGATTTCGAGGCGCACGCCAAGGTGATGGCGGCGGTGGCGGCGCGAGGCAGGGTGGTCGATGTGCTGGTGAACAACGCCGGGTTCTCGATCGCCCAGAGCTTCGGCGCTGTGCCCTGGGAGCGACAGCGCGCGTTCCTGATGACCCTCGTCGTGAACGCCTGCGGCCTGGCCTACGACGTGATCCCCGGGATGGTCGAGCGCGGGCGGGGCTCGATCATCAATGTGGGCTCCCTGGCCGCCTTCGCGCCAGGCGTGGCTGGGCATAGCCTCTACCCGGGCGCCAAGAGCTTGAGCGTGAAATTCAGCCAGGCGCTAGCGGCGGAGCTGAAGGGTACGGGAGTCAAGGTGACCGTGACCTGCCCAGGCTTCACGCTCACCGAATTCGCCGAGGCGAACGGGACGAAGGCGGTGATGGACGATGCGCCGCGGCGGTTTTTCCAGACCGCCGAAGCGGTGGTGGCCACAACCCTTGCGGCCAACGACAAGGGTCAGGTTGTCATCGTTCCCGGCGTGCACAACAAAATCGCCGCAACAATGCTGCGATATCTTCCGGAATGGCTGCTGATCGCGGTGCTGAGCCCTGCGTCGGCAAAGTATCATCTGGACGAATAGGGGCGGCGATGGCGCATTTCGACGTGGTGATTATCGGCAGCGGGGCGGGGGGTGGCACGCTTGCCCAAAAGCTCGCGGCGAGCGGCAAATCCATACTGATCCTGGAGCGCGGCGAGCATCTGCCGCGTGAGGCTGAGAATTGGAGCTCCCGTGCGGTCTTCATCCAGCACCGCTACCGCACCCAGGAGAAGTGGTACGACAAGAACGGCAAGCCGTTCTCGCCCAACACCCACTACTGGGTCGGCGGCAATACCAGCTTCTATGGCGCAGCCCTGATGCGGCTGCGCGGGCGGGACTTCCAGGAGGTGCAGCACGCGGGCGGGGTATCGCCAGCCTGGCCCATCAGCCTCACCGACATGTCCCCCTACTACGCAAAGGCCGAAGCCCTTTGGCGAGTGCATGGCGCGCGCGGCGCGGACCCGACCGAGGAGGGCGACGAACCGCCCTATGCCTACGACGCGGTGCACGACGACCCGGGGATTGCACAGCTACGCGCCCACTGGGAGGCGCAAGGGTGGAAACCATTCTCGCTGCCGCTGGGCATCAACCTCGATCAGGCTCATCCAGTCACGTCAGCCTGCATCAAGTGTAAGACCTGCGGCGGCTATCCGTGCCTCTTGAAGGCCAAGTCCGACGCAAGAACCGTGGCTATCGAACCGCTGATGGGGTTGGCGAACATCACGCTGCTCACCGGGCGAAAGGTGACGCGCCTGGAAACCGATTCCGGAGGCCGGACGGTGACCGAGGTGGTCTGCCAGACGGAGCAGGGGGAGGAGCGCTGGACCGGCGATATCATCGTGCTGGCGGCGGGCGCGGCGAATACCGCCGCGGTGCTGCTGGCCTCGGCAAATGCGGCCCATCCGGCAGGCCTGGCCAACGGGTCAGACCAGGTCGGGCGCAACTATATGTTCCACACCCTGACCGCGATGGTCTCGCTGACCTGCGCCCACGTTGACGTGACGTTCCCCAAGACGCTCGCCTGCAACGATTTCTACTGGGGCGATCCGAACGGCGGCTACGACAAGCCCATGGGGCATATCCAACTCCTGGAATACATGTCCGGCCAGACGCTCGAAGGGCAGGTCTCCGATTGGTTGCCGCCGGGCCTGGTGCCGAACATCATCTCCGAGGGCTTGGCTGAGCGCATGCTGTCGATGCTGGTGATCTCCGAGGATCTCCCGCTGCCGGAGAACCGTGTGCGGCTCACCGGCGACGGGCGGATCTGCCTCGACTACACCTACAACAACCTGGAGGGCCATGAGCGGCTCGTGAAGACGCTGCACGCCTCGCTGGACGGGTTCGTCGACCACGCGCACCCCATCTCGCAACACCATTTCGAATTCGGCAGTCTCTTGCCGCTCTACGGAACCGCGCACCAGGCAGGCACGGTGCGTTTCGGGACGGATCCTGCCGGCTCCGTGCTGGACCCCTGGTGCAAGGCCCACGAGCTCGACAATCTCTATGTCGTGGACACCAGCTTCTTCCCATCGATCGCCTCGGTAAATCCGACGCTGACGACGGTGGCCAATGCCCTTCGGGTTGGAGACCACCTTCTCGAACGGCTGGGCGCCGCTGCGCCGCCGTTGACGAGCGCGGGGGTGACGGGGGCGGGGAGCCACATGGCGGCCGAGGGTCTGGCCTGAGGAGCGATACATGGGAACGGGAGGTTCCATGAAAGGCCACTTGCCGGAGGCGATGGGGTCGGCCGGCAGGCGTCGGATCAAGCGCCGCCCACTTAGGAGGCGAGCACTTTGAGTTCAGCCAGGCGAAGCCTCGCTATAGCGGCGACGCTAGCCTGCCTATCGGGCTCGGCGGCGCACGCCGAAGCTTCGCGCGGCGATGCGAGCCAGCTCGAGCTACAGGTAAAGGCGACCTACCTCTACAAGCTCGCACCCTTCGTAAGCTGGCCGCCAGGAGCGTTTTCCGGGCCAAACGCGCCGCTTGTCATCTGCGTGCAGGGGGCCGACCCGTTCGGGGCCGTATTGGACCGCGCGATGAACGGACAGGCCGTTGGGACCCACCCGGTGATCGTGCGCCGCTTGCCGAAGCTTGACCCCGACTCGGGCTGCGAGATCGCCTATTTGGCTGGTGGGCCGGCACAGACGCAGGCCCAGGCGTTGCAGGCTGTGGAGGGACAGCCTGTGCTGACGGTCACGGATGAAACGCGCGGCGCAGGCGTCATCGGCATCGTCCACCTGCGCGTGGAGGCTGGCAAGGTGCGGTTCAGCATCGACGCCGGGCAGGCCGAAGCGAACGGCGTGGCCATCAGCTCGAAGCTGCTCGCCCTTGCGGTGCGAGTAAGGCGATGAACTGGCGCTTTGCGCCTCTCGCGGACCGGCGGCTGCTCGACATTGCCTGGTCGAGCGTCCTGGCTCTACTGGCGATTGGCGCGCTGCTGGCGGGTCGAGCGGAGATCGTCCACCGCAATCAGGCGCAGCGGCAGGCGGAAGTGCAGGCCGATATCCTGGCCGCCAGCGTCAGCGCCGCGCTCGCTTTCGACGACCGCGAGGCCATGCGTGAATATGTGGGCGCGCTGAGGCTAGACCCCACGGTGGCGGCGGCGGCGATCTATGATGCTTCCGACCAAGCCGTGGTCACGTTTGTCCGCCGCGGCGCGGCTCCTGCGCCCACGAATCCGCACGCGGCGGGTTCTAACTTCGCCGCAGGACGGGTGACAGTGGCCCGGCCCGTGGCCGAGCAAGGCCAGCGGTTGGGAACGGTCTACCTGGCGACCTTGCCGGAGCCGTGGACAACCGTGCTCGGCCGCCATTCCGGCCTGGCGCTTCTTCTGGTGTTGGCGTTCCTGCTGCTCGGCGTGGTGACCGCCGGGGCATCTCAGCTTGAGGCCCGAGCGAGCCTGCTGAGCGCGGCGAACCAGCGCCTGCGCGAGGAGATGGCGGCGCGGAGCAAGGCCGAGGAAGCGCTGAGGCAGAGTCAGAAGATGGAGGCCCTCGGTCAACTCACCGGCGGTATCGCTCATGATTTCAATAACCTGCTGCAGGTAGTTCATGGCGCCTTCGAGCTGATCCGTCGCCGGCCGACGGACACCGACAAAGTCGCCGCCTGGGCGGAAAGCGGCATGGCGGCAGCCGAGCGGGGAGCCAGCCTGACCCGGCAACTGCTGGCCTTCTCACGGAGCCAGAAGCTGGAACTCAGGTCGTTCGTCGTGGCCGAACTTATCGGCGAGATGCGCGAGTTGCTGGTCCGCACGCTTGGGCCCGACATCGCGCTCAGCCTGGAGCTAGGCGAGAGGAGCGCGTCAGTGATGAGCGATCCCACCCAGCTGGAGTTGGCGATCCTCAACTTGGCGATCAACGCGCGTGACGCCATGCCGAACGGTGGAAGGCTGGTGATCTCGACCCGAATCCGCACCCTGTCAGCCAGCGACCCGGTTCTGGATGCCGGCGACTATGTCGAGCTGAGTGTCGCGGACACTGGCGAGGGTATGTCGCCGCAAGTGATCGACCGGGCGTTCGATCCGTTCTTCACCACTAAGGACGTCGGCAAAGGAACGGGCCTGGGCCTCAGCCAGGTCTATGGTGTGGCCCGACAGGCCGGGGGCGTGGCGCAGATCGAAAGCGCGCCGGGCGCGGGCACTGTGGTGCGCCTCCTGCTGAGGCGATCGACCGCGGCCGCCGGGTCCCATTCGGCGCGCAGCGACCAGGCGCCGATCCTGGCTCCCGAAACCGGTGGCACGGTATTGGTGGTCGATGACGAGGGGCCCGTGCGCGCGCTCGCCGTTCAAACCCTGGAGCTTCTGGGATACAGGGTCCTGGAGGCGGACAGTGGGGCGGCCGCTCTCGCCATTCTAGAATCCGAGCGCCCCGACCTGCTTCTCCTCGACTATGCGATGCCAGGGATGAACGGCGCCGAGCTCGCGGGCCTGGTTCGGAAGCGCTGGCCGGAGATTCCGATCGTCTTCGCCAGCGGCCATGCGGACACCGCGGCCGTAGATCAGGCGTTGGGCGGCCGGGCCACGATCCTTCGCAAGCCGTTCAACATGGAAACGCTGGCCCAAACGATCGCGGGATTGCTGAACGGATAGGAAGCTGTCGGCGAGCAGCGAGACCTTTCACCTCGCCTTCGTTTGTCGCCGGCCCCGCTCAAGGCGTCGCTGCCCCGTCACTTCGAAGCCGGATGGGCTCGACCGGGCTTACCTGCACACCGGACGCGCCTTCGCTGAGTTCCAGGCGCTGTCCGGGACGCAGAACGATGGCCCCGCCGCCTACCTTGTCGCCGGGCCGAACCTCGACAAGGCCTCGTTCAACGGTCACGGAAAGGCGGCCCGCGCGCCGGCGGACATCGAAGCGCGCGCCCACCGCGCGAATAGTGCTGTCGCCGGCGGCGATCAGGAACGGCCGGGATTTGTCGGCGGCGACTTCGAACACCGCTTCGCCCTCGGTCACGACGGCCCTCCGTTCGCGCGTGTCCAGCGTGACCGTGAGCCTGGCGCCCGCGTTGAGGTCGAGCTTCGAGCCATCGGCCAGCGAGAGGCTTCGGCGTTCATCCGGGGCCGTGGTGAAGGACCGGGTGGCCGGCGGGCCGAACACACCGGGCGGCATGATGGCGATGGCTATGGTCACGGCCGCCGCCAGTCCACCTGCCGCCAGCCAGCCGCGGCGCGACGCCGCGGAGCGGGCTGCCGGACGGCGGGAGGGGAGCTCGTCAGCCATGGAGAAAATCCCGGATCCGTGGTCCTGGAGCGCGGCAATTCGCCGGCCCGCGCCAACCTGGGAGCCAGATGCTCCGGCCGCGCTTTGCGATATCGCACGATCCTGGATCTCAGCTGGACATCAGGCCGGCGTCCTTGAGAAAGCCGGAGAGAGCGGCGTTGAAGGCGGCCGGCTGGTCGATGTTGGCGCTGTGGCCGGCGTCCGGGATCACCACCTTTTTCGCACCCGGAATCTTGGCCGACATGTAGTCGGACGCGGCCAGGAAGGGCGTGTCGTTCGCGCCTACGATCACCACGGCGGGAATAGCGACCGAAGGCAGGCTCTCGATCACCCGGGCGTCACGCTGGGTAAGCATGCCCCGAGC
Source organism: Phenylobacterium sp. (assembly GCF_036495085.1). GTDB lineage: Bacteria > Pseudomonadota > Alphaproteobacteria > Caulobacterales > Caulobacteraceae > Phenylobacterium. The sequence goes on from NZ_DASXNL010000171.1 coordinate 60,507, forward strand.
GGCCCGCGCCAGGCCGGTGGCGTCTCGGTGGCGTGCGGCGCGGACTTCAGCGCTGGCGCCGGCGAGATCGCCCAGCCCCTCGGCCTCGAGGCGTTCGGCGCGGCGCACGGCGTTGGCATTCCAGCCGTCGCGGGCCTGGTCGTTCTTGTAGCCTGGGCCAGTGTCGATGATCAGCAGCCCGCGCGTGCGCTCGGGATGGGCGAGATGGAAGGCCAGGCTCATGTAACCGCCCAGCGAAAGGCCCCCGACGACGGCCTCGCGCGCGCCCACCGCATCCAGCAGAGCGGCCATGTCTGCGACGGTGGCTTCTTCGGAATATGCGCCCAGGTCGTCCGGGTAGTCAGACTGGCCGTGGCCGCGCATGTCCCACGTGATGACCTTGAAGTGCTTGGAAAGCGGCCCGACCTGACCGGCCCACATCGCCGAGGTCGCCGAGTAGCCGTGGGTGAGGATCAGCGCCGGTCCGGCGCCGTGGACCTCGTAGTAGATGTTGACTCCGTCGCGATCGAGCTTGGGCATGGCGGCCTCCCGTTCCTCGGCTCTTTCGCGGCCGACAGGAAAGGTTAACCCGGCCGGTCGCGCACTGCGAGGGTCAGCCGGTGCGAATGACCCGGTAGGGGAAGGCCTTGGGGGCGCGCCGCGGCTCGGCGGCGGTCTTGATGGCGTCCAGCAGCCTGGAGACCAGAATGGGCTTGGACACGTAGCCGTTGAAGCCCAGAGCTTCATATTCCTTCGGGCGGCGAGTGGTGACGTCCGCCGTCAGCGCGATCACCGGTGTCTTGCCCGCCTCACCGGGCATGGCCCGCAACCGCTCGACCGCCTCGATGCCGCTCATCTTGGGCATGTGGATGTCCATCAGGATCACGTCGAAGGCCTGTTCGGCGACAAGCTGGAGCGCCTCGGCGCCGGAGTTGGCCTTGACCGCCCGATGGTTGAACGCGGTGAGGATTTCCTCGACCACGCGCAAGTTCATGGGATCATCGTCAACGTGCAGGACGACGAGTGGACGACCGACCGTGGGGTAGGGCTGCGACACCGCTTCCAGGCTCCAGATTCAGCTCAGACCCTGGCGCCAGAACACTAAGGTAAGGCTGACAATTTCGGTTAACGCAGGTTAATCGTGAATATTATTGGGTCTGAATCTGTTCGCCGGTGATGGCGTAGGCCCCGTCGAGCCAGCCCACGACCTCGCGAGCGGCCGGATGGTCGTAGGCAGCGTAGCGGGCGCGCAGCCTGTCGCGCCGCTCGCCGCTAAGGTCGCCAACGCCGGCGTCCTGCAAAAGGGCCAGGTCGGCGGCCAGCATGGCTGCCAGATAAGGGCCGCAGACCACCAACGCTGCTTCGCGGAAGGCCTGGCCATAGGCGTAGGCGTCACCGTGGGCGTAGCTGACCGCCAGCGTCAGCATGGGGATGGCGCTCAAGGTCGCCTGCGACGCCGGATTCACCGCGTGGCCGGCGATATGCGGTGCGATGGCCGCCGGTCGACCGGTGAACGCGCGCAGGTGCAGGTGGCGGCTCATCCGCGGGCCGTCGTTGACCGGGTAGTTGTCCCAAAGGAAGGGCTTGCGGCCCATCTCGAGGGCGACGCGATCCAGGTGGCCAGGGGAGAATTCGCGCGGGCAGACCTCCTCGCCGGTCCACATCAGGTCGATGGCCGGGTCGAGCGCCGCGCCGAGGTCCTTCAGATAGCTCGCCGGTCTGGGGCCGAACACGCGGTCCAGCAACGGATCGTCGGTGTAGTAGGTGGGGCAGACGCTGAGCCGGCTGGCGCGGGTGCGTTCAGAAGCGAAGGCGACGATCTCGGCCTGTCGGCCGGCGAGGTCGGCCAGGTCGCCTCGCATGTCGTCGAACAGGATCGCCAACCATTCGCAACCGGCCGCGTCCAGCGCGGCGAGTTTGTCCGCCAGCGCCGACTTCGCATCGGCGGTGAAGCCGAAATGCAGCTCGAAGGGCGAGAGGCCGACCCCGAACCTAACGCCGGCCTCACGGCAGGCCGCCCCGAACGTGCTTAGCTGCTCCATCTCCTCCGCCGGGTGCGGCTCGCGCCAACGCCGGCGGAGCCAGGCGTCGGCCTTCGGGGCGTAGAGATAGAAGCTGTAGCCATGGGGCGCGAGAAACCGCATCAGTTCCGTGCGCTCCGTCCAGCCGTAGGGTCGGCCGAAGAAGCCTTCGATTGTTCCGAGGGTGGGCATCACGGTTTGAAGGTCGCCAGAAGGACCATGAGTTCGGGTTCATCCACCAGGCGGGCCGCCTCGCCGAGCGGGAGCCACGCCTTATCGCGCTGGCCAAGCTCGGGGTAGATGTCAGCCTCACTTTCCACCTCCAAGCCAAAGACCGCGACGCGGACGTGCTGGAGGCGACCGCTCTTCAGTCGCTTGTCATAGGCATATACGCCAACCGGACGTTTGGTGACCTTGCCTGCGACTCCAGCCTCCTCGAAGGCCTCGCGCGCGGCGGATTGGGATGACTTCATGCCCTTGATCGGCCAGCCCTTCGGAATGACCCAGCGACGGGTTTCTCGCGAGGTGATGACCAGCACCTCGACCTGGCGTGCCGCGTCGAGGCGCCAGGGCAAGGCTGCGTATTGGGTCCTCGGCTCGCGGTCAGGTTCTCGGCTGAGGGGCAGACTGAAGGGGCGTTCGGTCATGTTCAGCCCCACAACCGGTCGGCGAGTCGGGCCAGTTCATAGAAGCCCGCGCCGATGAGGCCGGCCGCCGGCATAGTGACGACCCATGCCCAGACGATGCCGCCGGCGACGTTCCAGCGGACGGCTGAAACCCGCCGCGCGGCGCCGACGCCCACGATGCCGCCGGTGATGGTGTGCGTGGTGGAGACCGGGACGCCGATGTTGGTGGCGAAAAACAATGTCAGCGCGCCGGCGCTCTCGGCGCAGAAACCTTGTTGCGGCGTTAGGTGGGTGATCTTCGATCCCATCGTGCGCACGATCCGCCAGCCGCCCATCAGCGTGCCCAGCGCCATAGCTGCCTGACAGGAAAGCACAACCCACAACGGGACGTGGAAGGCGCCGGAAAGCTTTCCGTGAGCGTAGAGCAGAACGGCGATGATCCCCATGGTCTTCTGGGCGTCGTTACCGCCGTGGCCCAGGGAGAAGGCGGCCGCCGAGACGAACTGCAGCTTGCGGAACACCCCATCAGCGAACACCGGGGTGGCCTTTACGAAGCTCCAGGAGACGACCAGCACCAACAACAGCGCCAGCGCCAAGCCGAGCGCGGGGGAGACGAATATGCCCGCGACCGTCTTCCACACCCCGCTCCACACCACGTGGTTGAACCCCGCCTTGGCGAGTCCTGCCCCCAGGAGCCCGCCGATCAGGGCGTGCGAGGACGATGAGGGGATGCCGGAGAGCCAGGTCACGATGTTCCAGGTGATCGCGCCGCCAAGGGCTCCAAAGATCACCGCATCGGAGACGATGCCCGGCTCGATAATCCCTTTGCCGACGGTCTGGGCCACATGCTGGCCGAAGACCGCGAAGGCGATGAAGTTGAAGAAGGCCGCCCAGATGACGGCGTAGCGCGGCTGCAGGACGCGGGTCGAGACGATGGTGGCGATCGAGTTGGCCGCGTCGTGGAGACCGTTCAGGAAGTCGAACACCAGCGCCACAGCGACCAGCAGGATCAGGAGGAGGCCGGGACCGGCGAAATTCATCGGGTCTCCGCCTCAGAGATGCTCGATCAGCACGCTGCTGATCTGGTTGGCCACGTCCTCAAAGCGGTCGACGACCTTCTCCAGGTGATCGTAGATTTCGGCGCCGACGATGTAGGCCATCGGGTCGGAGCGTGCAGGACCTCGGAAGAGCGCCGAGATGCCGGCGTCGTAGAGGGCGTCGGACTGGTCCTCGAGCCGCGTCACCTCCTCGGTGATGACGTTGAGCCGCGCTGCGTTGGCGCGAAGCGAGCGGAGCTGCGGCATAGCCTCTGCTATGAGGTCGGCGGTGGTCACGATCACATCGCCCAGCCGGATCATGTCGGGCTGGAAGTTGCGCTGCTCGAACAGCATGATCGCCTTCGAGGTCTTGTGCATCTGGTCGATGGCGTCATCCATCGAGGTGATGAGGTCTCGGATGTCGCTGCGGTCGAAGGGCGTGATGAAGGTCCGCCGGATCGCCAGCAGCACATCGCGGGTGACGAGGTCCGCGTCGTTCTCAAATCTGGCCACGTCGGCGCTGTGGGCGGGAACCTCGTCGCCGCCATCGAGGACGAGACGGAGCGAGCGGGCCCCGGCGCATAGCGTGCGCGAATGGGCCTCGAAGAGGTCGAAGAACTTGCCCTCCTTCGGAAGGAGCGCCTGGAACCAGTTCAGCATATCGACCTTTCATGCGGGCTGCGCAGGGGGGGCGCTTATCGACCGCCGTGGGGGCGTGCGCAACCGCGAGGCCGGTTGCGCGTCCGCTGCCGCCAGGACAATGGGGCTGGAATCATCCGCGGCCGGAGCATTTTAGCCTGAGGGCCCATTGCGGTCAGGTCCTTCCGCGCAACCGTTGCGTTGCGCCGCGTGCGCCACGTCGGCAAACTCGCGGCGCTTGAACCAAGGGGGCATGATGGCAGGGGTGATCGCGCTGGGCGAGTGCATGGTGGAGCTGAGCCTGGCGGGGGAGGGGACGGCGCTGGTCGGCTATGCCGGCGACACCTTCAATACCGCAGTCTATCTACAGAGACTGGGCGCCCCCACCGCCTACGCCACCGCCCTTGGCGGCGGCGATCCGTTCACCCGGGGAATCCTTGCGAAGATGGCCGAGGAGGGGATGGCGGCCGATCTGGTCGTCGAGGCCAAGGGGCGCGTGCCGGGTCTCTACGCAATCCAGCGCGACGCCGCCGGCGAGCGAAGCTTCTACTATTGGCGGGGCGAAGCGCCCGCGCGGGACTATCTCGGACTGGTGGACGTGACCAAGCTCGCAGCGGCGCTGATGGCGGCAGACCTGGTCTACCTCTCAGCGATCAGCCTGGCGGTGCTCGGTGACCAGGGCCGGGCGGTGCTGATCCCCTTGTTGCGCGAGGCCGCGAGGGGCGGCGTGGCCGTGGCCTTTGACACCAACTACCGCCCGCGCCTGTGGCCGGAGCCCGAACTGGCCGCCGCGGCGATCGGGGCGGTGATCGAGACCAGTCGCTACCTTTCGGTCAGTTCGGCCGACGTCGCCGCTTGGGGCGACCCTGCGGCCCTGGCTCGCGGTTGGGCGGCGCGTGGGGTCGAGGTCGTTCTGCGTTACGACGACCGGCGTATCGAGGTGATGAGCGGCGATCGGGTCGAAGCCTTCCCGGCGGAGCCGCCGATCCCTGTCCTCGACACGACGGGAGCCGGCGACGCCTTCAACGCCGGCTATCTGGCCAGGCGCCTGAAGGGGCGAGCGCCGGGCGAGGCGGTGAGCGCCGGGCGGCGTCTTGCTTCGGCGGTGGTGCAACACCCGGGGGCGATCATTCCTCGCACCGCCATGCCGGACCTGGCTTAGCCGCACCGCGCTCGATCAGACGCCCAATACCTAGAGGTTCACGACGCCACCGTCCTTGATGTAGCCGTCGACGACATCGCCCAGGACGGTCATCGGCACAGCGCCGACCTTTACCAGGAGGTCGTCGAACGTGCGCAGGTCGTACCTGTCGCCGAGCCCTGCCTTAGCCCGGTCACGAAGGCGATTGATCTCGGTGTGGCCGACCTTGTAGCCGCAGGCCTGGCCGGGGGTGGCGCAGTAGCGGTCGATCTCGCTGGTCATGGCCTCTTGAGTGCGCCCGGAGTTGTCCATGGCCCACTGCACCGCTTGCTCGCGGCTCCAACGCTTGGCGTGCAGGCCGGTGTCGACCACCAGGCGCACAGCGCGGAACTTCTGGGCCTGCAGATAGCCGAGGCGTCCCGCCCAGTCCCCGTCGTACATGCCGATCTCGTCGCCGAGTTGCTCAGCGTAGAGGGCATAGCCTTCGACATAGGCGTTGAAGCCGGAGAGCAGGATACGGACCAGCGGCAATTTGCCCGTCTCGGTCAGATAGGCGCCCTGCCAGGCGTGGCCGGGAATGGTCTCATGATATGTGAGGCTCGGGAGCGAGAACTTCGGCCAGTTCTCCGTCGATTTCAGGTTGATGTAGTAGGTCGATGGGCGGGAGCCGTCGATCGAGCCGGTGTTCATGTAACCCTGGCCGGCGCCGTCCTGGATGTCGACAGGCACGCGCTTTACGATGACGGGCGCCTTCAGTTGCAGGTCGAAGGCCTTGGAAAGCTTGGGGCGCACGCCGGCGATCAGGCCGTTCAGATAGGCGATCAGCTGTTCGCGGCCGGCGTCCGTATTGGGGAAGAGATATTTCGGGTCCTTGCCGAGCGCCGTCATGCGCGCGCCGACCGAGCCTTGGGTCAGTCCCTGCGCCCTCAAGAGCCTGTCCATCCGCGCCTCGATCGCCCGGTCCTGCTCGAGGCCCATATTGTGGACCTCGTCGGGCGAGAGGCTGGTGGTGGTGCCCTCGCGCAACAGCCAGCGATAGTAGGCCTCACCGTCGGGCAGGCGACACACGCCGGCGTCGTGAGTGGCCTTGTCCTGCAGACCCTTTAGAACGGCGAGCTGGGCGTTGAGCGCCGGATAGACCTCTTTTTCGACGAGCGCCTTGCAGCGCGCCTGGTAGTCGCCCGAGAGACCTGCCTCCCGCACCTTGCGCGCGAGCGCGGTCACCAGGCGCGCGCTGGCGGGGGGGATGGCAAGCAGGCCTTCCTGCTGGCCGATCGCGTTAGCAAGGATGAAATCCGGCGGGACGACACCAAGTCCTTCGTCCTTGCGGATGCGCTGGGTCTCCTGGGTCAGTACGCGGGCCAGCTCGCGGACGCGCGCCAGATAGGCCTCGGCGTCGGCCTTCGTGTCTATCTTATGCTGACTGTCGAGGAACTCCGGCCCCTGCGAATAGGCGCCGCCCTGCTGGCTCACGACATAGGGCGTGGCGCTTTCGCTCATGGCCGAGCCCAGTGTGTTGTCGCCATAGTCGAACGGCGCGGCGTCGCGGCCGAGTTCGAAAGCATACGTCACCACGGCCTTGTTGAGCCGGGCGGCGGCCGAGAGACCGGCGTCGGGGAACGTCTCCAGTTTGGCGAGACCTGCATCGCACCAGGCGCGATCCGCGGAGACCCGGGCCATGGAGGCGTCGCCCAGTTGCGACTTCAGGGCGACGCGTGCGCCCTTATCGAGGCCAAGGGACGTCGCCTGTTCGGGCGCGGTCTGCAGGACGTGCTCAGCGACGCTGTCAAAGTAGCGGTTGATAGCCGCATCACCCGGCGGAGCCGTGACTTTGGATCCCGCGCCCGTAGCGCCCTCGCCCGGCGACTTGGCGGCGACAAGGCCGGCCGCTGCGGCGGTGACAAGAAGGCTACGGCGATCGATCATGGAAGACCCTGAACTGAGAGGTGGGCGGACCTAGGCGCTAGGGACGGGACCGGCGAGGCGCAGGGCGATTGCCGAACGCAAGGTTGGCTAAGCCGATCGGGTCAGCTCTTATCTAACTCATCGGCCTTCGCGGTGATCCAGGTCACAAGGTCCCAGGCGTTGCGGATAGCGAGCAGCAGCAGCGCCAGCAGGCTGGCCGCGATCCCCCTGGCGGCCCAGGCCGGCGAAAGCCAGACCGCGGCGGCGGAAATCGCCAGCGCACTACAGAGAGCCAGGGGCGCGATGCCATAGGCCAGGATGTCGGACCAGTGCGTCGCCTGGACGGACCTGATCCCGAACATCAACAGCGCGCGTGCGGCAAACCCCAGGCAGGCGAGCGCGCAGGCGCCGAAGATCACGCCGTCGATTGTTAAGGACAAGCTGGGCGCAGTGGCCACTGCGCTCAGCACCAACACCATCGCCAGGTGAGCGACCGTTGGGGTCATGTAGACCCCTGTGGTGCGCAGCTTCGTCGCCGCATCGCCACCGCGGATCAGGGTGACGACGATGAAGAGAAGCCCGATCAGCGCGCCGGCCGCGCCGCCGATCATCAGGTAGAAGCTATCCCAGCCCTCGAACATGCCGCCAACCTAGCCGTGAGCCTCGTCGGCGCGAAGGCCCCCCTGGCTGGACGACGCCGATGCCAGAGCCTTGAGGTTGAACTAGGTCGCGGCCACCAGGTGGTCGGCCTGGCGATGCAGCGTCAGCATCAAGGGCGATCGTGGCTTTGCGGCATCGAACGCTCGCCGCTTTTTTCCGCCCGCCTATGGCGCGGAGAAGCGCGCGCAGGAGCACATGAAGCACAATGTGCGCGCGGGGCGCGGACATCTACCTGATCAAGATACTGGGTCTGGCCCGCACGCTCGGACACAAGGTCACAGTTGTGTTCCCGCCGGTCAGGTCAGACTACCGCCGCCACGTTCCGCAAGAGGTTAACGCCATTTTCACGGGCGTTGTCGAACTGAAGAACAACTTCGACTTCGAGTGTGAAGTGGCAAACTACTTCGACGACCCGATCATCCTCGACGAGTATTTCGGTGGTTTCGACCATCTGCTCCCGGTCGGCAAGGGGACGGCGATCATCAGCGACGAGCCGGCAAGTTCCGTACGCGCGGCCCCCTAGCTAGGTCAGGTCGAGCGGAACCTTGGCGAGGTCGCCGCGCCAGATCTGGCGTGCCTTTTCGAGATCGGCGCGGGCAGCCTTGTCCTTGCCCATCCGGCCCTCTGCGAGGCTGAGGATGCGCAGCGCCAGCGCATCGTCTGGCCAGCCTGCAAGGCTGGCCCTGGCCTCCTTGGCCGCGTCGGCGTTTCTCCCGGCCTTGAGGTCTGCGGCGGCCACGCTACGGCGGACGGGATACCACCAGGGCGGCGGGTCGAAATTGTCTGCGATCGGGAAGGCTTTTTCCTGGCGGGCGGCAGCTTCGGCGAAGTGCTCGGCCGCCTTGGCGGGCTGATTGTCAAGGAGCGCGGCGCGGCCCGAAAGGACCCCCGAGGCTATCATCGCGAGACTGACGTTGCTGGTCTCGTTGGCCTTGGCGGCCTCGGAGCTGAGATGCTCGATGGCCTCGGCCTCGGCACGTACCGCGTCCGCCTCGCCTCGCGCCGCGAAGGCCTCGCCGCGGGCATAGTGGCGGTAGATCCTGACCACGCGAAGCTCGCCGGGCTGCTCGGCGAGCGCCAGCGCTCTGGCCGGGGCAAACCGGCCATAGGCGACCATGCTCTTGGCGTCGGCTGTGGCGCGACGATTGCCTGGCGTTTCGACCCGGGCGATTCCGGGCGGCACGACGAGCGGGCTCCGGTCGTCAGCCGGGAAGGCGATGTCCGCATGGTCGGCGTACTTCACCGCGAGCTTGCCGTCACCCGCCATCAGGGCCCCGGCGAGGCCGAAGGTGAAGTTGTGCAGGTAGTACATCTGGGCGCTGAGCGGGCCGGGGTAGGCCAGTCTCGCATGGACATCGGCGTCGACCTTGAGGGCCTCGGCGTCGACGATGGCGACACGTTCGTACTGCCCCACGTGCATCAGCGTGTGGGCGGCCATGTGCACCAGATGGCTCGCGCCCGGAGCCAGACCGGCGAGCTTGTCGGCGTAGGGAAGCGCGTCCGCCGGGTGGCCCGCAAACTCGGTGGCGTGGATGTAGTAGTGGATCGCGGCGGTGTCGTCAGGACGGCGGGCAAGCACCGTCTTCAGGATCTCAAGGGAGCGCGGAACTCCGGAATAGTCGTCCTGACGCGCGGGGATCAGCAAAGCATGGACCGCCAGCTCGGCGATCTGGTCGTCGGACGGGAAGCGCCGAACGAGGTCGTCCATCGCCTTGCTGTAGGCCGCGGTGCGTTTGGCGTCGGGCGTCTCCTTGCCGTAGCGAAGCTGCAGCGCCTCGATAAGCGCTGCGGTGCGGTTGTCGCCCGGTTTGACCAGCCTGTGTGCGGCCTCGACGTGGGAGAGCGCGAGCGCCGTCTGCGCCGGTGTCACGCCGTAGTTCAGCGTCGGGCCCAGTGACAACGCCACGCCCCATTCGCAAAGCGCGCAATTCGGATCGAGCTCGGCCGCCTTGGCAAAGGCGGCGATGGCTTCGTTGTGGTTGAAGGCGTGGTAGAGATTGAGGCCTTCGTCGTACCAGGCCTGCGCCTGGGAATTGGCGGTGTCGGCCGGTGAGGCGCCGTTACCGACGCCGCTGAGCATCACCGCCTTTGTGTTGCCGCCCAGCGGCCCGGGATGCTCAGCGCCGCAGATGTAGCCGATGCCGAGTGCGGTTGCGTCAGCGCGTATGGCTGTGGGCACAGCCAATGTGACGGCGGCGAGCGCTGCGGCTGCGACTTTCATTGCGATCCCTTCACCGGGGCGATCCCTTCACCGGGCGACGGCGGCGGAGGTTCGGGCGTTTTTACCGGTTCGGCAAGGGTGGTCGCGGCGCTCAGGGATTGAACTCATGCGCCTCGTCTCGGCGACAAGCCTTCACCGGCGTGTGGCGGAAGTTGGTCACCGCCCAGCACTCCTCGAAGACCGAGCAGTAGCAGTACTCGATGTGCCATGTTGGGATCGTCTGGTCGAGCCTGTCCCAATAGGCGGAATTTGTGGGCGTCTTGCTGATCCGGAAGACGAATTGATTGTCCTTGGCCGCGATGAAGCGACTCGGCACCGAGTTGCGGAGCCAATGCAGCGACGCCGTCGCGGGCCCGGCGTCCTGGGGGCCGATAGCCGTGGCGATCAGATCCGGGACCGAGGTGACGTATCGGCCCCCGACGCGAATCCTCAGGCTCTGCTCGTCTGCGGGCCCGATACCGTTGTTCAGGAAGTCGACCGATATGCGTTCGGCTCCGTCCGGCGTTGCGTCGCTGCTGACGCCGATCAGGTAGGGGAAGGAGTTGGCCTTCACCATCCTGTTCTCGATCTCGCCGTTTCGCAGCGCGATGAAGATCGAACAGACCGACACCACCAGCGCCGAAATCGCTGTGACCCATTCCAGCCACCGCGGAAGGGCGCCGCCGCGCGGGTGGTGGGGCGGTTCGATGTCGAGGCTCATGCAGCCGAGCTAAACGAGTTGTGCCCGTCTCCGCAATATCAGGCGCTGATCACCGGTGGCTTGAAGAGGCCTGTGGGCGAGACTGTGAACACCTCGCAACCGGTCTCGGTGACGCCGATGGAATGCTCGCACTGTGCCGATAGCGACTTGTCGCGGGTGACCGCCGTCCAGCCGTCGGACAGCAGCTTCACCTGGAATTTGCCCAGGTTCACCATCGGCTCGATGGTGAAGAACATCCCAGGCCGCAGCAGCTCGCCGGTGCCCGGTTGGCCGAAATGCAGAATGTTGGGCGCGTCGTGGAACACCTTGCCCACGCCGTGGCCGCAGAAGTCGCGGACAACCGAGCAGCGCATGCTCTCGACGTAAGACTGTATGGCGTGGCCGATGTCGCCGGTCCGCGCGCCGGGCTTCACGACGGCCAAGCCCCGCTCAATGGCCTCGTAGGTGACGTCGATCAGTCGCTTGGCGCGGTGAGCAACGGGGCCCACGCCGTACATGCGCGACGTGTCGCCGTGCCAGCCGTCGACAATGACCGTGACGTCGATATTGGCGATGTCGCCCTCGCGCAACGGCCGCTCGCCCGGGATGCCGTGGCAGACGACGTGATTGGCGCTGATGCAGACTGTCTTGGTGTAGCCACGATAGCCCAGGCAGGCGGGGAGCGCCCCATGGTCGAGAATGAACTCGCGGGCGAGCGTGTCGAGATGGTCGGTGATTACGCCCGGGACCACATGCGGGGTCAGCATGTCGAGGCATTCGGCGGCAAGCTTGCCGGCGGCGCGCATGCCGTCGAAATCCGCGGGGCCGTGGATCTTGATCTGCCCGGTCCGGTGATCGGCGTCGGCCCAGTCAAGCGGGGAGGTGTCGAGGTCAGCCATGGCGTCAGTCCCGCGGCACGGGCCGCGCTCATTCAAAAATCGGTTAGCCCCGGAAGGGGCCGTCTTATGTCGCAACGATAGCACGGAAGTTCAACGGGCGACTCATGCCGCCCAGCAGCTCGCCCGGCGGCCCCCGGTGGAAATGCTGACCGGCGCCTTCTTCGGGCCAGTAGCGGTTGATCATGACGCCGGGCTTGCGTTCGCCGCGTCGCTCCTGGTGGCCGCGGGGGGAAGACCGCACGGCTGACGCCGTTTCGCCCTGGCGGGTCAGCCCCTGATCTGGCGGGTATTGCTCCACACCACCTGGGCGATGCCGACGGTGGCAAGGATCGCGCCGTAGACCACCCAGTGCGGGTCGCCGACCATGAAGCCGACGCGGAAGGCGATGTTCAGACCCTGCAGCATCCAGACGCAGCCCATGGCGACCATCAAGAGGCCGACAAGGGTAGAGACGATCCGCATGACGATGTTGAAGGTATTGCGCATAGGCTTCTCCGGGGTCCGACCGCGGCGAAGGTCTACCCATTTCCGTTGCCGCGCCAGGGGATGGCTTGGGCGATGCGAACGCCAGTCAGGCTGATCGCACAGGTTCGGACCAGCACCTCAACGCCACGCGCGGCGGCCTGCGTCAGGCCCCTGGCGTAGGCGGGGTCCAGGTCGTGGCAGGCCGCAAACGCGTCGCAGTCGGAGCGCTGGACGACGAACAGCATGACCGCGCGCTGGCCGGCATCGACCATGGCGGTGAGTTCCTTCAGGTGCTTGAGCGAACGGGCGGCGACACAATCCGGGAACTCGGCAAGTGTGCCTGCGCGGCGCAGGTGGCAGTTCTTCACTTCCAGCCAGCAGGGCGCCCGCTCAGGGGCCTCCAGCAGGAAGTCGACGCGGGAGTTCTCGCCATAGCGTACCTCGCGGCGGTGGGTGGCGTAGCCGGTGAGCTCTGGAATGGCGTCGGCCGTCAGGGCCTCGGCGACCAGGCGGTTGGGGTGCATGGTGTTGATCCCCACCAAGCCGCCGTCGGCTTCAACCAGTTCGAGGGTGTGGGCGAGCTTGCGTTTGGGGTTGTCGGAGTAGGAGATCCAGGCCCGCAGGCCCGGGGTGTTGAGACCAAGCATTGCCCCGGGATTTGGGCAGTGCGCGGTGACCTCAGTCCCGTCGTCGAGCGCCACGTCGGCGAAGAAGCGCTTGTAGCGCTGCACAAGTACGCCGCGCGTGAGCGGTTGCGGGAAGTCCATGTATGGCTTTAGTCCGGAGTTCGGAAGCATCGGATGTAGGCGAGGGATCGGCGGATGGCGAGTGGCGACGAAGGGCGGGTCACCGCAGCGGTGCTGATCATCGGTGATGAGATCTTGTCGGGACGCACACAGGACACCAACCTGCGCGACATCGCCCGCTATTTGGGCGTACACGGCGTCGACCTCGCCGAGGCCAGGACGGTGCCGGACCTCCACGAGGAGATCGTGGCGGCGCTGGATGCGCTGCGCAAACGCTACGACTATGTGGTCACAACCGGCGGCATCGGACCGACGCACGACGACATCACCGCCGATGCAGTGGCCGCCGCGTTCGGAGTGGAACTCCACGAACACCCCGAGATCATCGGTATGATGAGGGCGCGCTGGGGCGGGGAGTTGAACGCCGCCAGGCGCCGAATGGCCCGGGTGCCGGTGGGCGGCGAACTGGTGAAGAACCCCGTGCAGGGGCCACCCGGCTTCACCATCGGCAATGTCTTTGTGCTCGCCGGCGTGCCGCAGATTATGCGTGGCATGCTGGAAGACGTGGGGCCCAGACTCAGGGGCGGGGCCGTGACGGTCTCGCGCACCGTGCGCGTCGAAGGCTCAGGCGAGGGCGCCATCGCGGCGCCCCTGGAAGCGGTGGCCAAGGCGCACCCGAGCATGTCGCTAGGCAGTTATCCGTTCTTCGGCGCCGACGGCTACGGCTCGAACCTGGTCCTGCGCGGGCGCGATCCCGACGAGCTCACCGCCACCGTGGGCGAGCTGATGGAGGCGCTGCGCGGCGCCGGCATCGACAACGTGCGTGAGGTCGAGGCGGCATGATCGGGCGGCGGATCGTCGTTCATCCGGTTGTTCCCGGATCGACATTCGAAAATGCACGAATTGGAACGGCCATAGCGATCCGCTATGCGTCCTCTCACAGATTCTTCCGGAGCGTGATGTAAGATGATTGGCGTAATCCTTGCGGCGGCAGTCCTTCTGGCCGACACCACCGCTGCCTTGCAGCCGGCCACCGACGCGCCCCAACCGGCCAAGCCGGCGCCGGCGGCCGCGGCGGCCAAGCCCAAGACAGATGACTCGACGACCCTGATCTGCAAGACCGAGGTGGTGGTGGGCTCGCGCCTGGGGGTCAAGCGCTGCCGGACGAAGGCCGATATCGATATGCAAAGGTTCGAGGACCGCCAGGCGCTCGAGCGCGCCCAGATCCACCAGTAACGGCGGCGACTGGCCACAACCGATTCCACGGCCTTTCGGCAGTTCCGGCGCGCCGAAGCCCGCCTATCGCTTCAGGCAAGGTGGCCATCGCGGTTGGTTCTCGCCCGGGGAGTATTGGACGCTCTTCAGGCCACCTGCGAACGGGCGAAAAACCCGAAGAAAGAGCGCCGGCTTCAGGAGTACGCTGGCGAACGCCTAAGGCGCGCTCTGCGCGAATGCGCCAATCTCTGTGGACGCGGCTCGCCCGGCTGTGGCAAGCCAGAGCCGTCACGCGGGCGTGGCGGAATTGGTAGACGCAACGGACTTGGGCTTCGGCTTCGAGTGCGCCGGGGGAAACCTCGGACGTAGAACCGCTCAAATTCGGGGAACCCTGTCAGTGGGAATCCCGAGCCAAGCTCCGGAAGGGATCTTCCGGGGAAGGTGTAGAGACTAGACGGGCGGCGCCTACGGCCTTCGGGCTATGGCGAAGGGATAGTCCAGACCACGAACGCTCTCGGGCGGCGGCGAAAGCCGAAGTGGTACGAAAATCCGTAGGGCCGTGAGGCTCGTGCCGGTTCGACCCCGGCCGCCCGTACCAACCAACGAAGTTACTCCATCCTGAAATCGGCAGATGATGCGCGTGACGGTGTTGGCGTCCTGCCTTCCGTGCGGCTAGGCTCCAAAGAAAAACAACAGGGGAACCTTTGGTGAAGAGGCTCTGGAGTGCGGCGCTCGCCTTCCTATTGGCTGTCGGCGCCGGCCCCGCCGTGGCGCAGGCTCCGACGCGGCCGGCCGGCGACCCCGGCCCGCCGCTCAGCGGCTATCCTCGTAGCGCCCTTCGAGCGCCTACGCCCGCAGAACTGAAGACAGCCACCTATGTCCGCGATGTCATCTACGGCCACCGCGACGGCATGGCGCTCACCTACGACGTCTTCAAGCCGGTGAAGAACGCCAACGGCGCGCTCGTGGTCAATATGGTGTCCGCCGGTTGGAATTCGTCATGGGCCCCGCCGGAAGAACGCCAGGCCCGCTATCAGGCGCTGATCGACAAGGGCTTTACCGTGGTCGCGCTTTACCACGCGTCGGCGCCGCGCTTTCAAGTTCCTGACGCGGTTGCGGACGTCCGGCTCGGGATGCGCCACATCAAGCTGCACGCCGCCGACTATGGCGCCGACCCCGCGCGGATCGGCGTGTGGGGCGCGAGCGCCGGAGGCCATCTGGCCCTCGTCGCCGGCATGATGGCCGATGACGGAAACCCGGCAGCCGCGAACCCCCTGGAGCATTCAGGCAATCGCATTGCGGCCGTCGTCGCCTACTTCCCGCCCACCGACCTGGCCGCGCTCCTCCAGGGCCGCCCCAAGGTCGGCGCCATCGCTTTCGACGACAAGCTCCTTGCCTCGGTCTCGCCCATCCTCAGCGTCGATGCACGCGATCCGCCGACGCTGATCCTACAGGGCGACGCCGACAGAGGCGTGCCGCCTGCGCAGGCCGAATCCATGCATGTAGCCCTCGACAGGGTTGGGGTCGAAAACAGGCTGAAATTGTTCGCAGGCGCCGACCACGATTTCTACGTCAGGGGCGACCCGGCCAAGACCGACGCCTATGCCATCGACGCCATGAACGAGATGGTTGCTTGGTTCGAAAGCCACCTCAGGAAATAGTCCTGCGGCAGACTCTCCTAGGGGCGAGACGGGTTGAATCCGATCTCTGTAGCGCGGGGCGCTCGAAGGTCTGGTCCTTGGACTGAACCCAATGTCTTCTTGTGGCGGATTGTGTTGAAAAAGGTCGAAATCGGGGCACCCGAAAAATACCCCGAAACGCCGATGTCGGCGAAGATGTGAGTGCGATGCCACAGCGCAGACGCTAGCGGGTTCACCCAGGCCATCACCTTGATCGCGTGAGGTCCCCCGCGGCCTTTTTTGATCAGCCCGTCCATGACCCTGAATTCCGAGGGGGCGGAACGAAAATGGGGTTATTCAACACATCGGCGCTGAGCGGGCCTTGGACGTCACCATTCAACAAGGGCGCTGGGCGTCACCAGGGCGCCGTCCGGGCCTGGCGGTCGAGGAACCGCAGGCCCGGCGCTCCTCGCTGCTCGATGAGCACGTTGACGATCTGCGGCATGGCCTCTTCGACGCCCACCGGCGCGTCAGGACCGCCGAGTTCGGTGCGGATCCAGCCTGGCGCCATCAGGACCATGGCCGGCCCCTCGCCAGCGTGGCGCCCGGCGTAGCTGGCCATAGCCTGGTTCAGCGCAGCCTTGCTGGCGCGGTAGACGTCGTTCACGCCGTTGGCGTTGTTGGCGATACTGCCTTGCCCGGAAGACATCACACCGATCACGCCGTCGGGTCGGGCAAGGACGCCAAATGCTTCCACCGCGCGCATGACGCCCAAGACGTTTGTGATCATCACTTGCGCGAATTCGTCCGTGGAAACGTCCGCCATCGTATCTGCTGGCCGTCGATTGACGATCCCTGCGTTGATGAAGACCACATCAAACTGCCGGGCGCAGAGGCGGTCGCGCAGGGCCAAGATCTGGTCGTGATCGGTCATGTCGAGCGTCTCGATCTCGACGTTGTCGGGGTGTTCGGCCGCCAATTCGTGAAGTGGCGTTCGGACAGCTCGAACAGTGCCAAGGACGCCCCAGCCCCGCGCGGCGAACTCGGCCGCCATCGCATGACCCAGGCCGCGGGACGCACCGACGATGAGGACCGAGCGGACGTTATCCGCTGCCGTAGAACTGCTCACGCTCCGACCTTTCGCAATGGTCAGCTGAGCATATCCACCGCATGCCGGTACGTCGCCAGATGTCCTGTTCCGCGTCGGATCCAAGTTCCGCTCCGGGCGCGCTGCGGACCGAACGCGTCCACCGAACGCGTCCACATGGGTAATCGGGAGCGATAGGCCCACTCTTCCGGTTCACAATGAGAGGCGGTGGTTGTTCCCCGATAGGATGGAAGTACGGGCTCACGACTGGAAGCCGGGCCCAAGCATCGAACGGAGAACAACCATGGGCGAGTATATTGGTCTCGACGTTTCGTTGAAAGAGGGGCGATTTCTGTGCGGCGTGACGGCCTGCGGATTTGGCGCGGCAAGTGCCCATCGGATCCTCGCCTGCTGGCCGAGGTGATCCGCATAACTCCTGCTAACAGGAGGACAGCGATGGGTCAGGCGGTTACGATCAGATCCGCAGAACGGGCCCTTTGGCGATGTCCATCACCTGACGCGCCTTCTCCTGCGGGATGATGTAATCACCTGACGCGCCTTCTCCTGCGGGATAGAGAGATGCGGCCTATCCCGGTAGGTCCGCTCGCCGCCCCGAACCGACATGGCGAGCGCCCGCTCGTCGTGCCGATGAACCCGAAGGGTCGTCGAACGCGGTCTTAGGCTTCGGGGTCGATTTTGCCCGTTGGTGAGCGGTGGAACCACGAACGCCGCGCGGAGGCAGGGCGAGTTCTGGAGCTGACTACAATGGCCACTCGTGGCGCGGAGTTGTCCATACTTGGCCACCGATCCCGGGGACTAGGCAGACGTCACGGAGACCGGGGAGGGCATCGCCCAAAAAACTGAGGGGCCGGCGGCGGCTATCGCCGGCCCCTCGCCGCGGCGCGCTTCGGGCCTGTTGGGAGGAGGGGCCCGGGGTGCGGATCAACACCGCGGCATCGCTTTGGCGCTTTTTTTGGAACGATGTTCTGCAGGCTCCAGCGCCGACGCAGCATCGAGATCGGTTTCGATCAGATCATTTCCACGGCTCCGGCGCGATCCGGTTGCGGCCCGAGCCCGACCTAGGTCGGCGCCCCAGATGACGTTCAAAAAAGCGGCCCTGCGCCGTGCGGCGCAGGGCCAGCCTGGAGTCCAGGCTCTCTCTCGTCCGCTGCGCCAAGGGGGATCAGCTTGCGACGGACGACATGGCACTCTGGCGCCGCGGCAGACAGCCAGACATCCGTTCGAACCCGGATATCGATTCGTCGGGTGCTTGAGGCTTTAGCGGCGGCGTCCGTGGGTTGTGGCCCGCCCGTGGCCGGAGGGCTCACCCAGGCCGGGCAACCTCACGGCAACAACCGGAGCGAGCAACGAGATCGGGTGAAATCCCTAGAAGATTCTTGCATCTTGCCGTTCACCTTGTGGCGACATCCATATTTCACCCGAGACACGAGTACACCTGAGGGTGTAGCGTTTCTGGGTTACTTACCCGAGGCGTGCGGTTGACGGCCTTGTGTCGAGGTCGAGTTCGCGTCCCCGGGCGACGGGAGGACGGGGCATGTCTCTAGCGCGCGAGGTTCGCAGCTTCGCGCCCATAGCGGGTGCGTACCAATCGATCTTTGAAGGGACGCCATGTCCGTTGGCTCTTGTCGCGCCTGGCCGGCCCGCGCCGCAGGTCGTCCGCTCGAACGCCGCCTTCGACCACGCATTCGGCCTGCCTCCTAGAGGCGCCGAGGGGCTTTGCATCGACAAGGTGTTCCGGGGCGCGGCGAGCCATCAACTGACAGAGGCCGTCGAACGCTGCTTTTCCGAAGGACTGCCGATCCATCTGCGGATCGCCGACGCCCCGACGGGCGAGATCATCCGCATCGAAGTGCAGGTCACGCCAATCGCACTGGAGGGAGCCCAGCTTGCGCTTCTCGGCGCTACGGAACTCAAGCCGCCGGCGCTTGCTGACCTCAACGAGGAGGGAGTGCTGGCCGAAATAGGCCCTCTCAGTCGCGGTCTGGTTTTCATTCGGGATCTCGGCGCGGGCCTGCTGCGCTACGGCCCACATCCGTTGACCCGCCTTTTGGCCCTGCCCCGGTGCGGGGTCGTTGAATCGAAATACATTTTGAGCCTGGTGCATCCGGACGATGTCGAAAGGTTCAAGGCGTTCGGCGCCGCCCAGTCCGTGGCGGCCGATGCTGCGGTCTCGGGCGACACCTTCCGACTTCGCCGGGCCGACGGCCGCTGGCTTTGGTTGAATCTCCGGACCCGGGTATTCACCCGCGATCAGCAAGGGGGCGTCCAAAGGGTGATTGGCGTCGCCAGCGACGTCACCGCCGAGCGCGAGCATGCTGCGGCTCTGGCAGAGGCGAGCCAGGCCCTCAGTAACGCCGAGCAGAACGAACGCCGCCGCATCGGCCGTGAATTGCACGACGCAACCTCCCAGCTCCTCGTCGCCGCCCGCTTGAACCTCGGTGCGGTGGAGCGGCGGGTCGAAGCCGCTCCGGATGTCATGGCGTTGCTCGATGAAGCCCGCAGGTCGATCGCCGAGGCCCAGAAGGAAATCCGCAACCTCTCCTTTTTCCTGCATCCGCCGTGGCTCGAAGTCGGCGGACTGCACAAGACGCTGAAGGAGTTCGCCGCAGGGTTCGGCGGGCGTACTGGATTGCAGATCTCGGTCGTCGCCGGCGGCCAGCCCCGCAACCTTTCGTCAGCCACGGAGCTGGCGCTGTTTCGCGTGGCCCAGGAAGCCCTGATGAACGTCTACAACCACGCCGGCGCCCAGTCGGCGAAGGTGCGGCTGAGTTACAAGAACGGCTCAGCGATCCTCGAGATTGAGGACGACGGCATGGGCCTCAATACTTCACCCGGCGCCCCGGTTACGCCGGGGGTAGGCATTTCGGGCATGCAGGCGCGCATGACGCAACTTGGCGGCTCCCTGACCCTGGGCTCCCGGGGAAAAGGCCTCCTGGTCCAGGCCGTCGCCCCGGCGCCCTAGAGGCCTGAGAGCGCGTCACTCCTTGGCGGCGGTCTGCTGCGCCCCACAAGGGCCGCCGGCCCTGGCCCTGAGCTCATTCAGCCCATTGGCCGCAGCCCTCGCCCAAGTTGTGAAGAGCCTGGAAAAATCCGCCCGGTTGGTTACGCGGTTGCGCAACGCTGAGGCGGTGTCGCCGGCGAGACGGCTATCCACTGCGCGCCCGAGGATCGCATCGGTCATCGAATCCCGCGCTTCCACGACGAGGGTCGCGGAACCGGCTTCCCGCGCGTAGCTGCGCGACCGCCCGGCTGTCATGCGATCGGGGGCCGAGACGGTGAGGTTTATGATGGCGGTGCTTACCTGCAGGACATCATGACCGGGGGCGTCTACGACCTGAAAGCCCGCAGCTGCGAATTCCCTGGCCAGGATCCCCGCGAACCCTGTCCGGGCTTCCTCCATTACCCTGTCTGCGTCGGCCTGGGTGATCCGCGAACTCAGGCCCACCGTTGATCGGTTGAAGTCGCGCATCCAGTTCTGTTGGAAGGCGACATGGGGCGCATCCAGCTTCACCTTCTTGTAGGCGCAGAAGTTCTCGCCCGGCAGCAGGTAAACCGCCCGCAGGTTTCTGGAGTCGACCCTGCTCAGGTTGTCCCAGGTGGCGGGTGGCGACGCGGAAAGCGTCGGGCCCGCGGAGGTCACCAGCAGGGCGGCGGCGATAGCGCCGAAGAGGGTTCTTTTCATGGATTATCTCCTGGTCGCTAGCCCGCCGTGGCGCCGGGCAGGGTCTTGGTCATATCGAGCAGGATGGCGTTCAGCCCTTCCTGGGTGGCGTCGCTGCTGTCGACGCGCTTGTCGGAAGTGGCGCGCCAGGCAAGCTTCCCGGAGGTCCTGTCCATCAGGTCGAGGATCAGGGTGCCCTGGGTGTAGTTGATGTTCCTCACGTCGACCTGCGGCGGCCCATAGAAGCCCCAGCCACCGACGCAGCCGCGGAAGCCGCAAGCCCCGCTGCTGCCGCCCCACGTATTGACCCGTGTCTCGGTACGGTTCTGCAGGCCGACGTGGAACGCCACCAAGATCTGAGCTTGCGTGGGATCATCGACCCGGCGGAATCCCCGTCCGGCCAGCGCCGTATCGACCGCAGTGCGCAGGCGCTCTTGGATGATGTCGTTGGAGACACGCGGGTCGGCGGCGGCGCGGGCCTGCTCGCTTATGGGGGCCCAGGCGTAGGTCGACCCGGGGCTGACGCCGACGCTCGAGGACTGCAGGACCGTGACGTTGCCGCCGGCCGTCTCGCAAGCGCTCAGCGCGACACCGGCGGTGAATGCAAGGAGGAGCACACCGAAGCGCGAGACCATAGCGGGCATGTTCCCACCTCCTTGTGACCCGCACGGCAAAGGAGCGGCGCGAGATCACAACAACCGACGATATGTGGACCCTCGCGCGCCTCTGCTGAATCGGGTGGAGACCTGAGAGCACACCTCATCGGCGCCTGTGATCGAAGCGAATTGCTGTCGGTGGTCTTTGTCGGCCTCGGGGCGGGCGAGGCGGCGCTTCGGACACTGTGGCGCTGGCGCGCCTATTCCGACCAGATGTTGAAGAAGGAAATCTGGTTGCGGTTCGCCGCATCGATCCTTCTCCCGCTCGAGTTTGCGCTCGCCGCCGATATCGCGCGGACGGCGATTGCGCCGACGCGGCAGGATATCGGCCGGCTGGCGGCGATCGCGGCCATCCGCACCGTCCTCAATTTCTTCCTGGGGAAGGACCTAAGGGAGGCCGAGGAAGATCGCCGCGGCGGCCGAACCGGCGCCCAGCCGGTAGCCTGGCCGGCGGCCGATCACCGCTGACGGCGTACGCAGCGGAAGCCCACATGCGAGGTCGATGTGTCGACTGGCTGTGCGTGGCGCGCGGCGGGCCGGTATCGCCGGCAATACGAGGGGGAGCAGAGGTGGGAGCCGCCCTTCAACACCTTCCGCGGGATCCGTATGCCCGGCAGGCGAGTGTCGATGCTTGCTTCACGCAGGCTTTCGGCCGGGTCGCCCGCCGAACAGCAAGGGCTTGCGGCTCCCTGACCCGGCGTAGCTGACCACCAGTCACTCGTCCATTCCCAGACGTTTCCGATCATGTCGTAGAGGCCATAGGCGTTCGGCGGATAGGTCCCGATTTTGGAGGTCCGTCGTTCAGTACTCGGCTTCAGGTTCTCGAACGGGAAGCGTCCGCGCCAGGTGTTGGCCATAGCCTTTCCGCCCGGCTCGAAGGTGTCACCCCAGGCGTATTCGACCTCGGCCAGACCTCCGCGTGCGGCGAACTCCCATTCCGCCTCTGTGGGCAGGTCGAGGCCGGCCCAATCGGCGTAGGCCCTCGCGTCGTCCCAGGCCACATGCACCACCGGGTGGTCGATGAGGCTCCTCAGATGGCTCCCCGGCCCGGTGGGGTGTCGCCAGTCTGCGCCCGGCGTGTAGCGCCACCAGCGCAGGGGCTCGCTCAGGGGCACGGCTTCGGCGGTGGGCGTGAATACCAGCGATGAGGGGACCAGCGTCTCTGGCCGGGCGCCTGGATACATATCCGGATCCGGCGGCAGCTCGGCCACCGTCGTCCACCCCGTCTCGTCGACAAAGCGGGCAAAGTCGCGGTTGCTCACCGGCTTGGCGTCGATCCAGAAGCCACCGACCTTTGCGGACCGCACGGGGGCTTCTTCAGGATAGTGGCGATCCGACCCCATACGGAAGATGTCGCCCTCGAGCCAGATCATCCCGGCGCGATGAGCGGTTGCGGCGTCTGTGGGGAAGGCGACAACGTCTCCCATGGCGCTAGCCGAATATGCGCCAGGCGATCGAGGCCAGCGCGGCCACGCCAATGAACAGCAGGACGCTGGCGACCACGAACGTAGGGGTCGCGCGGTACTGGATGGCGCGGTGAAGCAGGTGGGCGGAATACAGGCGCTCCCGGCGCATCGTCAGTTCACGCCCGAAACGCAGGTGGCCGAGGATGCCCATGATCAGCAGAACGATGCCCAACACCAGGAGCGAGATCCCCAGGCTGCGGGCCGTGCGGTGCGCGTCGGGAAGCAGGCCCTTCATCGCGAGCTGGTTGAAGGTCTGGTAGATCGTGAACCCGAAGGTGATCAGCGACAGTGACGTGCGCACGATGGACATCAAGGTCCGGTCGGCGCTCATGCGGGTGCGCTCGAAGGAAAGGCTTGTCCGGTTCGCGGAGAGCTCGACATTCGGGTCGCTCTTGATCAGCTGGATGACCGTCGGGTCGCTCTCGGTCTGAGACATCGACTGCCTCCCACTCATTTGGTGGGCCTCGAGTTCCCACCAGTATGAGGCGCGTGCGGTTGGGAATTTAAGGACCATAACCCACCGAAAAATCTAGAGTTGCCTCTGTCCTCTGGATTCGGAGGTCGCTCGGCCCCGTCCAATCGCCCGGGCAACTCCAGAACTCGGAGCACGGGCCTAACACAGCATCCCAACGGCCCAGCGGGGATCAGGTATCTCCCTAGGTTCGGGGCCAGCGGCGGCCCCATAGGCATCCAAAAGTCAGAACGGAAACGCAAAGGCCCCGCACGCGTACGTGCGGGGCCGATCCGTGGGCTCCCCGGAGAGGAGCTTGCGGGGGTCCGGCGTCATGGGGGGAAGTTCAGCGGACCGAGGACATCTGAACACGCCTTAAGCCCCGCGAAAATCAGGTTGAATCCGGGGTCAACCCGGACGATCTACCACGACATAGGTCACGTCCGACCCCTGATAGCGCGGCTCGTAGTAGACCCCACCGCAGCTGTAATAGGTCATGCTGGCGTAGGGGTAAGGGCTGCAACTCGGCGGCAGGGAATACATCATCGAGCCGACGACCGCCGAGGTGACGGCCGCGGTCGCCCCGATGGCGACGCCTGCCGCGATGGGGTGGTAGTGATCGTTCCAATTGTTGTTGCCGTAGCCGTAGCCGCCGTTGGCGTTGATGTTGACGTTGGTGTTTTGGATGTTGGTGCGGTTTCCGCCATTGACGTTCGTGCGGTTACCGCCGTTGACGTTGGTGCGGTTGCCGTTGTTGACGCCGCCCCGGGCGCCGCCCTGGACGTTGGTGGGCGCTGAAGCGCGTACGTTGTGGCCTCCGGCCCCGCCTGCGCCACCGCCGTAGGCGCCGCCCCCGCCGCGCGCACCGCCACCGCCCCCGCCCCCGCCACGCGCACCGCCACCGCTGTAGCCGCCGCCCCCGCCACGTGCGCCGCCGCCCCCGCCGCGCGCACCGCCGCCGCCGCGGGCGGCGTCGGCCGCCGTCGCCATAGCGGCGAGCAAAAGAACGCCACCGATAGCCGCCTTGGCCATGGAGCTGTGACGCATCGGAAGACTCCTCATTGTCCCGCCAGCCTGATCGCATGCGCGTCGGCTGGCGGCTTGAAAGCGAAGGTGTCAGCGGTGAACGTCGGGTGGAGGTCCCAATCCAGCGTGGCGACGAACTGCGGATGAGCAGGATCTTTCCGGTCGACGATGACCACCTTGCGCGGCAGTGGCTGATCGCCCCGCTGAATCCAGATTTGCCAGTCGGCGCTTTCCTGGCGGAATGCGTACTGGTCGGTCTCCACACCGTCGACGGTGGCTTGGCCGACCAGGAAACCCGAGGTCAACTTATTAAGTTGCTCCCCGCCCGGCTCAGCCCAGCGGAAGAGGTCGGCGAGGGGAAGTTGGATGCCGAAGCGTTCGTCGACCGCCTGGAGGGTCTGGCGGATGGTCGGGGGGGCGGCCGCGGTGGCGTAGAAGCCGAGCTTCGGGGCGTACACCGTGAGGTGCTTGCCATCATAGATGAAGTCCCGGGACTGGCGGTCCCAGGCGGTGCTGATCACGAACGCATCGGGACCTTTGACCTTGTAGGTGGTCACGCCGCCCGTCTGGATCTTCTCGCCGTCGTCCAGCACGAGATCGAGGTTGGCGTTGGACGTGACCTGGAACGGACCAAGGGCCGCAAGGTAGGCGCTCATGCGCTTCAAGGCTTGTGCGGATTCCGGGCTGACGTCGCGGACCATGCCGCCGGCGGCCGCAGGTGGCTTGTGCGCCGGAGCGGCCGGGGCCGAGGCGGCTGGAACGGCCATTCCAAGGGCCAAAGCGGCGCAGAGCGCCAGGAGAGGCGAGGTCATGGCGGAGGTGCTCCTGTGGAGTGAAGGGAGACGGGCCGCAACTCGTCGTCCGGAGACGGCTCCTCGGGCGGGTCGTTCCGCTCACTGTCCGATGCGGAAGTGCGCCGCGCGAAACCGGATCCGAGGCGCTCGACGGGCGGCATCCGCCAGGGTCCGCCCAGTGCGGTCGGCTTTGGCCAGTGCAGGTGGATGCTGAGGACAAAGCCGGCGGCTGGCGTTGGAAGCCAGTTGGGCCGCCAGGCCTCGGCAGGCGGCGTGCTCTGGATCAGTAGGTCCAGGGATCCGTCGCGGTTGAAGGCGAGTTCCTGGCGGTCGCCGAGGTTGCTTCGTTGCTGGCCGACCGGCCGTGGTGTCGTGGTCAGCGACCAGAAGGCTTCCACGGGCGGTGCGGCCTCAGGTGCGAAATGGATGCGGTAGCGTTCCGAGCCGTGCAGCGGCCGCGCAGATTCATCCACCTGACAGACCAGGGTGTGAATATCGGCGGGGAGGGGAGCGCCGAGGCACCGATAAGCCCGCGCCGCACGCATCAGCGGTCCCAGCCAGGACGGCTCAGCGCCGCACCGCGCCCGCCAGGAGCCTTCGGCCGGGTCCAGCTGCGCGGCGTCTCGGATTGATTTGAAAGCGTCGGTAAAGCCCTTGCGGACGGCGTCGCGCACGTGGACTGGCGAACTCGCCCGCTCGTTGAAGAGGCCCAGCAACTCCGACACCGAGGCGTTTACCGATTGGATCGCGTCGCGGACCCGGCCGGGAGCGCGGTCGATCAGCAGGTTGAACCTGTGCAGGAAGGCGTCCGGCTCCAGGTCCGCCACCCCTTGGATGCAGGTCGAGGTCGGCGGGTCGAGGCGCAGCATCGGACCGTGGGGGCCTGCGCGTCCGCCTTCCAGCCGCGCAACCGACTGCCGTTCCGCCAGGAGTTCAGCGGTCTTTCGGTCGGCGCCCGAACTGGCGCTGATGCGAGTGATCGCCCAGACCTGCTCGCTCGGCGCCCTGACCACTTCGAGATTTCCGGGGACTTCGCCCTGCCAGGAGGGACCTGCCAAGGCGATGTCGCCACCGCCGGCATGACCGGTTCGGGGTCCAAAACCGGCTATGGTGGCGCCGGCGGTGTCGATGAGGGCGAGGTTGAAATAGCGACCCTGCATGTCAGGCAACTGGAGAACGACAGGGCCCGTGGAAAGGTCGATCCAGGCTGTCGTCCCGGCGGTGAAGACGTCTTCGTCGGCGAGGCCAGGAGCGACGTCGGCCGGGTTGGCCGGCAAGTGCAGGATGCGGTTCAACCCGAGGGGATGCAGTTGGCGCACCGCGTCGGTGAGCACCATGGGAAATCCGGCCACGAAGACTTCGGCCGCCGTTTTGCGGACTTGATCGACCGACCCTGCGAAGGCGGATTGAGGCACCTGCACGCTCCGGAACGTGCCTTCAGGCTCCCTCAGCGCGGAGCTGTGACCAATCCGGGAAATCCCCAAGCGCTGGGGGCTCGAAGCCCTAGTGCCGCTGCAATTTTTTTCCGGCCGGCCTCTGGGGTCCGCCGACCCCCGATGGCCGCTTCTAAGGCTGGATCAAATTGTGCTTGATGGCGAAGCGCACGAATTCCGCGGCCGTTCTCGCGCCCGCCTTGCGCATGGCTGCCGAGCGATGGCTCTCCACGGTCTTGATGCTTATCCCGAGGAGGCGCGCGATCTGCTTGTTGGAGTTGCCTTCGGCGATCAGCTGGGCGACCTCCAGCTCTCGAGTGGTGAAGCTTTCCAACCGCCACCGCTTGCGCTCGTTCATGGCCGCGTCGAGGAGCAATTCGGAAACCACGGACGAAAAATACGGCCGGTTGGCGCCCAGCGCGGAGATCGCCGCTTCGAGGTGGCGCTCGCTGTCGGTCTTCAGCACATAACCGCGGGCGCCTGCGGCCAGGGCGCCGCTGACCGTCTCGTCGTCGTCGTGCATCGTGAACAGCAATACGCTCGTCTTCGGGCTGTCCTGCCTCAGTCGCCGCGTCAGGGCTACGCCGTTGAGCAACGGAAGCGAGAGATCCAGCACCGCGACGTCCGGCTTCTCGCGAAGCGCGATCTCAAGCGCTTGCTGCCCGTCGCCGGCCTCTCCAACGACCTCCCAGCCCGGGTGCGCCTCGATCACATCCCGTACGCCTTTCCTAACGATTTCATGGTCATCCGCAATCAGGATGCGCAGCATTCACGACTCCCCAGCCCGGATGATCGGACCCCTAGCCATAACCTCAATCAAACTGCGAGCGCATCGGGCGAAACCCCCATGCCCTTGCCGCCCGGAGGCCCCGGAGGGGTCATTCAGATTACGACCTTGGGTCGAACGCAACACTTAGACGTGTGAGCGCCTTATGCGAGGTGCTTGGCCCCGGTCCGACAACCGGGGCCAGCAACAGCGAAAGCCGGCCAGACGCGTCACGTTACGCAGGCTGAAAAGTCGGCCCCGTCATCAGGCCGGCGGCGGTTGGTCGCCGAGGCGGCGGGCGCCCTTGCGCGCGCCGGCGTCTTCGTTGGCGGCAGAGTCCGGATAGCGGAAGCCATCGCCGTGACCGTTCGAGGCGGCGAGCTGACGATCGGCGAAATCCCAGTCGACAGCCTCGTCGAGCCAACGTTCCAGGAATGTCTTCCGATCGTTTTTGTAGTCCAGGTAGTAAGCGTGTTCCCAGAGGTCGCAGACCAGCAGTGGGAACAGGCCGTCGCGAATGAGGGTGCTGTCCGCGTCGTGGGTTGAGATGACGCTCAGCCCCTGCGAACCCGTGACCAGCCAGACCCAGCCCGAGCCGAAGTGCTCGGCGCCCTCCGTCACGAAGGCGTCATTGAGCGCGCTCAATCCGCCAAACGAGCGTTCGATGGCGGCCTTCAATGCGGCAGAGGGCGGCGCAGGCCGACGCCCCGCGCCTCGGGGCGTCATGCACGGCCAGAAAAAAGCGTGGTTCCAGGCCTGAGCGGCGTTGTGGAACAGCTTGGCCGCACCCTTGCTGTGCGCTTCCCGGACGACCTCCTCAAGCGTGCGGCCATCCAGGCCGGCCTGCCGTGCGAGTTCGTTGGTTTTCTCCACGTAGGCCCTGTGATGCTTGTCGTGGTGGGTGTGCAGCGTCTCGGCCGACAGCGTCGGCTCCAGGGCGGCGTAGGCGTAGGGGAGCTTTGGGAGAATGAACATGCGGGGACTCCTTGAAGTCCCGTGAGAACCCACCGGCGTCCCGGGCTGTTCCGCAGTTCGTGAATCCCGGCGCCTCCAAACCCGGATCCGGGGGCGACCAAGGGACAAGGGCCGCCTTGCATGCATGCGACGCAATGTTGGTGTAACGTGGTCGGTCGAATATACGGTGTAAGGACTGCGCCGTGATTCAGGGTTTGGGGAGTTATCCGATGATGCGTGCGAAACTCGGCGTCTTGGCGCTCCTGGCCAGCACGGCGGCCGTGGCCGGCTGCTCCAGCAACGGGGTTTCGCCCAACGCGCTTGCGCAAGGGGCCAGTGCGACGGCGAGCGTGGCCGAGGCGCCGCGGCGGGTCGACAACTTCATGCTGGTGGACGCCGACATGGAGGCCCACGAGCTCTACCGGCTGGCCGACGCCAAGGCGGTGGTGCTGG
>NZ_DASXNL010000172.1:0-41191 GCF_036495085.1 Phenylobacterium sp.
CGCAAACCCATGCTCTAGCTTGTTGCCTTAATTCGCCCGGAACAAGAGTGCTGAATCGTTCGTGAGTTCCGGCAGGACGAAGCGGCGGGACGCGATGCTGCTTGACCGACGGGGCCTTGCGGGCGGCAAAATGCCTGGAACAGGCAGCGCAGATTGCACTTTACGGCCAAAGGGAGCCCGCGATGGAAAAGGCTTACGACCTGGTGATCCGGGGCGGCAACATCGTCGACGGCACAGGCGCCAAGCCCTTCGCGGCCGACGTGGCGATCAAGGATGGCGTCATCGCCGCGGTGGGCAAAGTTGCAGGCTCGGGCGCGGAGGAGATCGACGCCCGCGGCCAACTGGTGACGCCCGGGTTCGTCGACATCCACACCCACTACGACGGCCAGGCCACGTGGGACGAGCGGATGCAGCCCTCGTCCTGGCACGGGGTGACAACCGTGGTGATGGGCAATTGCGGCGTCGGCTTCGCGCCCTGCAAACCCCGCGATCATGACCGTCTGATCCGCCTGATGGAAGGCGTCGAGGACATTCCCTTCCCTGTGCTGGCGGACGGCCTGCCCTGGAACTGGGAGAGCTATCCGGACTACCTCGAGGGCCTAAGCCGGCGCCGCTTCGATGTGGACATCGGGAGCCAGTTGCCGCACGCGGCGCTTCGCGTGTTCGTCATGGGCGAGCGGGGCGTCAACCGCGAGCCCGCCACGGTGACCGACATCAGCGCCATGGGTGCGATCGCCAAGCGAGCGATGGAAGCTGGGGCAATCGGATTCGGCACCTCTCGCACGCTCAACCATCGCTCCTCCGACGGCTCGCCAATCGCGACGCTGACGGCCGGCGAGGACGAACTCACCGGCATCGCCATGGGGATGGCCGCCGCCGGACGGGGTGTCCTGCAGGTTGTCTCCGACTTCAACGATCCGGCCGAGGAGTTCGCCATGTTGCGGCGGATCGTCGAGGCGTCCCGCCGGCCGCTGTCTTTCTCGCTGGTGCAGAGCCCGCGGGAGCCCGAGCAGTGGCGGTTCATGCTGGACCGGATGTCCGAGGCAAAGGCCGCGGGCCTGCAAATCAGGGCCCAGGTGGCGACACGGCCCGTCGGCGTGCTGTTCGGGTTGGAGCTGACGGCGAACCCGTTCAGCTCGCACCCGAGCTATCGCGCGATCAAGGATCTGCCGCTGGCCGAGCGCGTGGCGCGGCTAAGGGATCCGGAGTTCCGTCGTCGCCTGCTCAGCGAGGAGGCCGAATCGGCCCGCGCGCCTGGTCTCTCACCGATGCGCGCCTGGGAGCGCATCTACCCGATGGGCGCGGAGCCAGACTATGAGCCCACCCCGGATCACTCGCTGGCTGCGATCGCCGCCGAGCGCGGGGTCGACCCCTACGAGCTGGCGCTCGACCACATGCTGCTGAGAGACGGCCGCGGCATGCTCTACCTGCCGCTCTTGAACTACGCCCAGAACACCCTCGATCCGGCCTATGAGATGCTACAGCACGACTGCGTCGTGCCGGGCCTCTCCGACGGCGGAGCGCATGTCGGCATGATCTGCGACGGAAGCTTCCCGACCACCAACATCGTCCACTGGACCCGTGACCGCACCCGCGGGCCGAAACTGCCCCTTGAGAAGATGATCAAGGCTCAGTGTCGCGACACCGCTGAAACCGTGGGGCTCTACGATCGGGGGGTGATCGCGCGCGGCTACCGCGCAGACCTCAACGTCATCGACTACGACCGCCTGAAGCTGAAGGCTCCGAGCGTCGCCTATGACCTGCCGACTGGCGGGCGCCGGCTGATCCAACGGGCCGAGGGCTATACTGCGACCCTTGTCGCCGGCCAGGTGACCTACCGCGACGGGGAGCCCACCGAGGCCCTGCCCGGGCGTCTGCTGCGCGGAGGGCAGGCCGCTCCCGCCGCGATGGCGGCGGAATAGGAGGCAAGGAAATGAACGACATCGCCCAGGTCTCGACCGAGGCCCCGCCCCAGGTCCTGGAAATCGCCTGCGAGTGGACCGCCAAGGACGTGAGCGATCCTACTCAGTGGACGGAGCACCTCTCGGCCGCGGAGACCGACGAGCTCGACGAGGCGGTGCAGCACGCCTTTTCAATCTCCGACGACTTCCTCGAAATCAGCAAAGCGCAGTTCCCGCTGCCGACCTTGGGACCCCGGCTGGCTGCCATCGAGCGCGAACTGATCGACGGGCGGGGGTTCGTGCTGGTCCGAGGACTGCCGCGCGAACGCTGGTCGAACGACGAGATGAGCATGGCCTACTGGGGGATCGGGGCGCACCTGGGCAAGCCCTGGCCCCAGAACGCCAAGGGCCACCTGCTGGGCGATGTCACCGATCACGGCAAGGCCCCGGGCGACCCGACGTCGCGGGGCAACGAAATCGGACTTGTGGGCCTAGACTTCCACTGCGACGGCTCGGACCTGGTCGGCCTCATGTGCCTGCAGACTGGCGTTTCCGGTGGACTGTCAGCCGTCTGCAACTCAGTCGCCCTGCACAACCGGCTGGTCCGCGAACGCCCGGACCTCGCCGCCGAGCTCTACAAGCCGCAACCCTTCGACTATCGCGGCGAACAGGCGCCCGGAAAACCCGGGTGGTACCTGATGCCGGTGTTCACCCGCCACGCCGACCGAATCTTCATCCGTCTGATCCGGCCCTACATCCTGGCGTCACAGCGCCACGCCGACGCCCCACGCCTCACCGAAAAGGCCATCGAGGCGCTCACTTGGATGCAGGATCAGGCCGAAGGCGGCGATTACTCGGTTGTCATGGACTTCCAACCCGGCGACATGCAGTTCATCAACAATTACCACGTCTTGCATGGCCGCAGCGCCTATGAGGATGACCGCGCCTCGGGGAAGATCCGCCACCTGAAACGCCTGTGGCTGGAGACCGAGGTCCTGGCCGACCGGCCGGCCCAGTTCGTCAACCGCATGGGCAGCCACTGGGCGAAGAAGCTGACGATCAGCCGGATGGACGCGACCAACTAGCAGCAGCACGAAGGAGCGCCGCCATGACGGACCTGGTCACCCGCCAGGACAGGGACGGCGCCGCGACGCTGACCCTCAACCGGCCCGAGAAACTGAACTCGCTGAACGTCGAGCTCTTCATCCAGCTCAACGCCCATGTGGAGCGCCTCGCCCGCGAAACCGACACGGTCGGCCTGGTCATCCTGCGCGGAGCCGGCCGATGTTTTTCCGCCGGCCACGACCTGGGCGACATCGCCACCGGCGAGAAGCTGCCAGAGCCTTTCTTCCAATCGAAGGTGATCGAGCGGCTGGCAGACCTACCTCAGCCAGTGATCACGGCGGTGCATAGCCATTGCTACACCGGGGCGCTTGAGCTCGCTCTGGCGGGCGACATCATCCTGGCCTCGGAGAACGCGAAGTTCGCGGACACCCACGCCAAGTGGGCGCTGACGCCGGTCTGGGGTCTTTCCCAGAGGTTGCCGCGCCGGGTCGGGACCTACAAGGCCCGCGAAATGATGTTCACCTGCCGCACGATCTCTGGGCGTGAGGCCGAGGCCAACGGCCTGGCGAACATCTGCGTTCCTGACGATGAGTTCGATGCGCGGATCGGGTCGCTGGCCCGGGAGATCCTCGGCAATTCCTGGTTCAGCCACCGGGCCAACAAGCGGCTGGTGCGCCAGACTGACGGGCTGCCCCTGCCGGCCGGCTTGGCGCACGAGATCTTCCGCGGCGAGGGGCGCGGCCCCGACATGGAAGAGCGCATCGCCGGCTTCGCCAACAAGAGCGTCAAACAGGCCTGATCAGGGGCCGGCCGGAGCCCTGGATATTTCAGGACCGGTCACCCCTGGACCAGGCCAAGGCCGCGACCAGTCAATTTCGAGCTGAGCGTCCATTCGTAGGGAACCTAGATGGCAATCGGGGTGAGTCTTCCCCATAACGACCCGATGCACGCCGCCGTCGCCGAGCCGTCCACACCCCTAGATCAAGCGCGCGATATCCTCAGGCGCACCTTCGGCCACGCCGAGTTCCGGGGGATGCAAGCCGATGTGATCGCCGAAGTGCTCGCGGGACGAAGCGCCATGGCGGTGCTGCCGACCGGGGGCGGCAAGAGCCTTTGCTATCAGATCCCAAGCCTGATCCGGCCCGGCCTTGGGCTGGTGGTCTCGCCGCTGATCGCGCTCATGGCCGACCAGGTGGCCGGCCTGCAGCAGTCGGGCGTGGCGGCGGCCCGACTCGATTCCAACATCGACCCCAGCGAGAAGGCCGAAACCTGGCGGCGGATCGAGGCCGGCGAACTCGACCTGCTCTACACCTCACCTGAAGGCCTGATGCAGCCGTGGATGCTGGAGCGGTTGTCGCGCACCCCTCTGGCCTTGATCGCCATCGACGAGGCCCACTGCGTAAGCCAGTGGGGCCACGATTTCCGGCCTGAGTACCGGATGCTGGGGCGCCTGGCGGACGTCTTCCCGAATGTCCCGCGCCTTGCGGTCACCGCCACCGCCGACGCCCGGACCCGTGAGGATATTCGCGCCGAGCTGCGGCTGGAGAGCTCACCGGAGTTCGTCGCCAGCTTCGCTCGGCCCGAGCTGATGCTGTCGGCCGAGCGCAAACACGGCAGCGCGCAGAAGCGGGTCGTTGAGCTGGTCACCGCACGGCCCGATCGGTCCGGGGTGGTCTATGCCGGGTCGCGCGATAAGACGGAAACCATCGCCGAAGCCCTGCGCCACGCAGGTGTGCCGGCGCTGGCCTACCACGCCGGCCTCGATCGCCAGGTGCGAACCGATCGGCTGGAGCAGTTCCTGCAGGCCGACGCGGCGGTGATGGTGGCGACCATCGCCTTCGGCATGGGGGTCGATAAGCCCGACGTCCGCTTCGTGATCCACGCCGATCCGCCCGCCTCTATCGAGGCCTACTGGCAGGAAATCGGCCGCGCGGGGCGCGACGGCGACCTGGCCGAGGGGATCACCCTTTATGGGGCGGCGGACATGAGCTGGGCGCTGCGGCGGATCGGCGAGCGAGAGATGGACGGCGCCGTCAAGCAGGTGCAGGTGGGTAAGGTGCGCCAGCTCTACGCGCTGCTGGACGGAACCGGCTGCCGCGCGGCCACCGTGCGCCGCTATTTCGGTGAGGAAGGCGTCACGACGTGCGGCCAATGCGACGTCTGCACCGGCCAGATCGAGACCAGCGACGCCACCGAGGCCGCGCAAAAGGCGCTCTCGGCGGCCCATCGTTTGGCCGGCAGGTTTGGCCGTGGCCGGCTGGTCGATCACCTGCTGGGCAAGACCAAGGATGTCAGCGACCACGAGGCCTCGTTATCGACCTGGGGCATCGGCCAGGAACTGTCGGCGAGCGCCTGGCGCGACCTGGTGGAACAATTGCTCTTCGAGGGCCTGCTTCGGGAGGATCCCAACGACGG
Organism: Phenylobacterium sp.; assembly: GCF_036495085.1. Taxonomy (GTDB): domain Bacteria; phylum Pseudomonadota; class Alphaproteobacteria; order Caulobacterales; family Caulobacteraceae; genus Phenylobacterium. The sequence continues at coordinate 5,382 of NZ_DASXNL010000172.1, forward strand.
CCGCCCGCTGGTGGGTGTCGGCGACAACGAGGCGGTGCGCGCCGTGTTCCGCGGCGAGCGCCGGGTGACGATCCAGACCCGTGCTGAGGCGCCGGCCAAGGCGCGCCGCGGCCGCAAGGGCCGCGAGACCCTGACGCTGTCACCCGCCGACCAGCCGCTGTTCGAAGCGCTGAGAGCCTGGCGTAGCGGCGAGGCCAAGAGCCAGCACGTGCCGCCCTATGTGATCTTCCACGACCGCACCCTGGCCGAAATCGCTGCGATCAAGCCGGGCGGCCGCGCCGCACTCGAACGCATCAACGGCGTCGGCGAGGGCAAGCTCGCGCGCTACGGCGCTGCGGTGCTGGAGGTGGTCGAGGGTTTCGCCAGGACATGAAGGCTCTCGCGCTCACGATCCTGAGCGCGTTGAGCCGGCAGAGTTTTCCCCGGTAGGGGAATGTCCCCGGCCGAAGGCGGGGCAATGGGGGAAATGTTCTCCACTCCCCCCATGCGATCCCGCGAGCGTCGCTGAAGCCGCCTCTAGAATATCGTCTTCACCTCGACGCCCCAGGTGCGGGGGTCGTTGATGAAGCCGGTCAGGTTGTCGAAGTCGATCGCACCTTCCAGCGAGATGTGGTTGGTGATGTTGCGTCCGAACAGGGCCGCCTCCCACTTGCCGGCTTCCGCGCGGTAGCCGATGCGCAGGCCGCCTTCCAGTAGGTAGTCGCTGCTGAACTCCGTCGACTCATAGAGGAAGAAGTTGACCTTCGAGCGGTAGGCCCAGTCGGTAAAGGCGAAGATCTCGCCGGTCCCGACCGGGATCGAGTAGCCGGCGGTCAGGTTGCCGACCCAGCGCGGAGCATTGGGTAGGCTATTGCCGTTGATGTTCACCGTGCCGGGCAAGGCGCCGGGCGGATCGAGCACCGTGCAGGGCGCGCCGCAGGGTTGCGTCGCCAGGTTCGGATCATCAATCCGGGTGTGGTTGTAGGAAAGGCCCGCGGTCAAGACCAGACGGTCGACGGGACGGGCTTCGGCGTTGAACTCGAAGCCGTAGCCATCCGCGTGCTCGGCGTTGATCAGGCGGTTGAAGTTGGCGCCGCCGCCCACGGCGGTGAGCTGCAGGTCGCTGACGCGGTAGTAGAAGACGTCAGCGTCCATACGGACCTTGCGCTCGAAGAAGTCGCCCTTCACGCCCGCCTCGTAGGACATGTTGGTCTCCTTGGTGGCGACCGAAATCGTGTCCCCGAAAAGCAGGCGCCCCTGGATGGATGGAGCCCGGTAGCCCTTGGCGATGCGCGCGTAGAGGTTGACGTCCTGGTTCAGGGCATAGGTCGTATTTACGTTGAAACTGACGTCGTCGCTCGAAGGATTGGCGGTAAGCGGTCCGATGGGTCCCCCGCCGATCGGGGAGATGTAGCGCTGGGCCGAGAAGTCCTTCTGGTCGTTGGAGTAGCGAAGCCCGCCGCCGATCGTCCAGTCCGCCATCAGCTTGTAGTCGGCGTTGCCGAACAGGGCCCAGGCGTTGGTCTTCTGGTGCTGGCGGGCGAAGCCGTCCTCTGCGCCGCCGGCAAGGGTGTTGTAGTCGAAGCTGTCGATCTTCACGTCTTCGAAGAAGTAGAAGGCGCCGAGCGTGTAGGTGAGCGCGTCGCGGGCGCCGGCCAGCCGCAACTCCTGGCTCCACTGGGCGTGGTAGGGTAGTCCGTCGGCGCTTTCCGAGGGGAACGGGATCAAACCGGGGCCGGAGGGCGGGGCGAAGACTGCGCCGAAGCCGCCGTCGATATCGCCCCGGCTAAACACCTTGGCGTGCTCGTAGGCGGTGATGGAGGTCAGGACCGGCCCGCCGAAGTCGTAAGTCATCTTCACGTTCGCGCCGCTCAGCTCGACCTTCTGGGTGGAGCGTGGCTGGGCGTCCTGGGCGATCTTGTCGGGTTCGAACCCGGGCACGAAGTCGTTTGACCCCGGCTGGATGATGTTGGCGCGGAAGATCTGCGGCGTGCCGTCCAGGTGCATGTAGTGGGCGCCGGCAAGCGCGGTGAACTGCTCATTGGGGGTGAACAGCAGTTGGCCGCGCAGCGCGTATTCATCATAGCCGCCGGTCGCGTTGTTCTGGTGGGTGAAGGTGTTGTCGATCCAGTCGTCGCGGTGCTGGTAAAGCGCCGAGAAGCGGCCGGCGAGGACGCCCGGCATGATCGGGCCGGAGACCGCGCCTTCCAGGTTCGTCGTGCCGTACGTGCCGTAGGAGGCCTGGGCGTAGCCGCCGAAGGTTTGGGTGGGTTTGGCTGAGTCGAACTTCAACACGCCGGCCGGCGTGTTGCGGCCGAAGAGCGTCCCCTGCGGGCCGCGGAGCGCCTCCACCTGGTCGATGTCGAATAGCGGAAGGCCCTTCAGGATCGGGTTTTCGAGAACGACCTCGTCGTAGACGAATGAGACCGGCTGTGAGGCGTTCAGGTCGAAGTCGGTGTTGCCGAGGCCGCGGATGTAGGGTCGCGGAAAAGTGCGCCCGAAGCTCGATTCCAGGAGCACGCTCGGCACCCGCGCCGACAGCACCCGGATGTCGCCGCCGGAGGAGCGGATCACGTCCAGCTTCTCGCCGCTGATCGCTGTCACCGAGACTGGAACGTCGTTGATGTTCTCGGATCGCTTCTGCGCGGTGACGATCACTTCGGCCACCTCGGAGGAATTCGCCGCCGGCGCGTCCGCTGCGCAGGCCGGAGCCCCACCGCCGGCCGAGGCGATCAGGAATGCGGATACAGCCGCGCCACTCGCAAGCGCCGAGCGCCGCGATGTCCAGTTTTTCATCTAGATTGCCCCTCGTTTCGGCTGCGCCGGCGCCCATCGGCGCGATGTCACGGAAGCTACATTGTTTCGAACCTACTGCGACCCGGCAGGGGAAAGCGCTGTGTCTTTTCCGTCGCGAGCGCGGCGCCCATGCAACACAAAGAGGCCTCTGGTCTTATGAACGCCTCCGCGTGGGAATGCCGGTATCTCGCCAAGCCACATGCGGCCAGCTTCCCGCGCCACCATTCGGCGAGCAGGACTGCTCACCTCCGCCCGACGGCGCTCGGGCTCGACGGCCGCCGAGCCCTGCAAGGCCGTAACCGCCGATGACGAGACCGCTGGAGGGAGCCTAGACGTCGACCTCGGCGTCGAGAGCGTTTTCCTGGATGAATTCGCGGCGGGGTTCGACAAGGTCGCCCATCAGGCGGGTGAACATGCCGTCGGCGTCGTCCGCATGGGTTACCTTGACCTGCAGCAGGGTGCGGGCGTCGGCATCCAACGTGGTTTCCCAAAGCTGGTCGGCGTTCATCTCGCCCAGGCCCTTGTAGCGCTGGATGGCCAGGCCCTTGCGCCCATTGTCCATCACGGCGTTGACGAGGTCGATTGGACCACGGACCACGGTGGCCTTGTCCTTACGGGTGTAGGTCGCCCGGCCGGAGAAGATCTCGGCGAGTTCCTTAGACCGCTCGGCCAGGCGCCGTGCGTCGGCGGCATGCAACAGGAGTTCGTCCAGCACAATGCGCTCAGAGACGCCGCGCTTCACACGGGAGAAGACGAAGCTGTTGGCCTCCCCCGCCGCGCCCGTCCAGGCGCCGTCGCCCTCCTCTGCATAGAGGTCGAGCCGCGCCGCGGCCTTGGCCGGATCGCCATCGGGGCCCAGCAACCCAGCCAGGGCGGCCTGCTCAATGGCGAAGGCCGGCGCCCGGGCCGCCAGCCGCTCGACATTGGCTTTCGCGCCGCGCGCGGTCTGCACCATGGCCAGGAGATCGGCGCCGGTGATCCGTTCGCCATTGGATAGGTCGAGGGTCGCGCCGTCGACACCTTCGTCGATCAGGTAAATCTCGAGTTCGGCATCGTCCTTCAGGTAGCGGACGGACTTTCCCTTGGCGGCCTTATAGAGCGGCGGCTGGGCGATATAGAGGTAGCCGCGGTCGATCACCTCCTTCATCTGCCGGTAGAAGAAGGTGAGCAGCAGCGTGCGGATGTGGGCGCCGTCGACGTCGGCGTCGGTCATCAGAACGATCTTGTGGTAGCGGATCTTCTCGATATCGAAGTCTTCGCTGCCGATCCCAGCGCCCAACGCGGTGATCAGGGTGCCGATCTGCTCGGAGCCCAGCATCTTGTCGAAACGGGCGCGCTCGACGTTCAGGATCTTGCCGCGGAGCGGCAAGATCGCCTGGTTGTCGCGGTTGCGGGCCTGCTTTGCCGAGCCGCCGGCGGAATCGCCCTCGACGATGAAGAGCTCCGACTTGGCCGGGTCCTTCTCCGCGCAGTCGGCGAGCTTGCCGGGCAGCGACGATATGTCGAGCGCCGACTTACGACGGGTGAGCTCGCGGGCCTTGCGGGCGGCTTCCCGCGCCGCGGCGGCCTCGGCGATCTTCTGGACGATCAGGCGGGCCTCGTTCGGATGCTCCTCAAACCAGGAGCCCAGCCCCTCGCCGACCAAACCTTCCACCGCCGGACGCACTTCCGAGGAGACCAGCTTGTCCTTGGTCTGGGAAGAGAACTTCGGGTCCGGGACCTTCACCGAAAGTACGCAGGTAAGGCCTTCGCGGGCGTCCTCGCCGCCCACCGACACCTTCTCGCGCTTGGCCGCGCCGGAGGAGTCCGCATAGCCGGTGATGATTCGTGTCAGCGCCGAGCGGAAGGCCGCGAGGTGGGTCCCGCCGTCCCGCTGCGGAATGTTGTTCGTGAAGCAGAGGACGTTCTCGTGGTAGCCGTCGTTCCACCAGAGCGAGAGGTCGATTTCGACGTTCTCGCGTTTGCCGCGGATCACGATTGGCGCTTTCAGGAGCGGGGTCTTGGCCTTGTCCAGGTGCCGCACGAACGCCTCGACGCCGCCGTCGTAGTGCATGACTTCCTCGAACGGCTCGGCGCCGCGATGGTCCTTCAGCCAGATCGTTACGCCGGAGTTCAGGAAGGCCAACTCGCGCAGCCGGTGCTCGAGCGTTTTCACGTCGAACTCGATAAAGGCGAAGGTTTCCAACGACGGCAGGAAGGTGACTTCCGTGCCTGAAAGCGGCTCGCCGTTCGCACGCGCAGGTGCGTCACCGGTGACCACCAGGGGCGAGACCGCATCGCCGCGACGGAACTCCATCTCGTAGGCCTTGCCGCCGCGATAGACCTTCAGCTTCAGCCAGTCGGAAAGTGCATTGACCACCGAGACGCCCACGCCGTGTAAGCCGCCGGACACCTTGTATGAGTTCTGGTCGAATTTTCCGCCGGCGTGCAGCTGGGTCATGATGACCTCGGCGGCCGAGACACCCTCGCCCTCGTGGATGTCGACCGGAATCCCGCGGCCGTCATCGGTGACGGTGCAGGACCCATCGGCGTTGAGGATCACCTCAACGCGCGTGGCCCACCCGGCCAGCGTTTCATCGATGGCGTTGTCGACCACCTCATAGACCATGTGATGCAGGCCAGACCCGTCATCGGTGTCGCCGATGTACATGCCGGGCCGCTTGCGCACCGCGTCGAGGCCCTTCAGGACCTTGATGCTCTCCGCGCCGTATTCGTCCTGACCGTTCGACTCAGGGGCCAGGCCGTTGGTCTCGTTCTCTTCGCTCATTGGGAATCCAGCTCAGTCAGGCCGGAGGCGTCTACGCGTACGCCCTGGGCCCGTCCTTTCAAGTCTTCGAAGAGGTGCTCATCGGTTCCGGTCAGGAAGGCCTGGAGCCCGAGCGCCTCGATTTCGTCGAACAACGCTGCCCGCCGCTGGCGGTCCAGATGTGCTGCGACTTCGTCCAGCAACAATATAGGGCTTGGCGCTGATTCTGCACGTGAAAGCCGCGCCGATTGGGCCAAGACCAGGTTCAGGATCAGCGCCTTCTGCTCGCCGGTGGAACATTCTCCTGCCGGGCGGTCCTTTTCGGCGTGAATGACCGCCAGATCGCCGCGATGCGGGCCGGTGAGGGCCCGGCCAGCGGCGGCGTCGCGGTCACGCGCGGAGGCGAGCGCTCGAACGAGTCGGGCCTCGATCTCGGCGAATTCAGCGCCGGCGGCCGCAATCTGCTCCCACTCGCCGGTCAGCGAGAGTTTCGCCTGGGGAAAGGGCCGCGCGGCGCGGCCGTCGATCTCGGCCTGGAGGGCGCTGAGCGTCGTCGCCCGGGCCTCGGCCATCAGCGCGCCGAACTCGGCGATATTGCTCTCAAGGGCGTCGAGCCACGCGCCGTCGGGCGTGACCCCTTCGTCAGTCAGTAGGCGCATCCGTTCGCGCATCGCCCGTTCATAGGCCTGGGCGTGGGCGGCATGGCGCGGGATCGCGGCGAACACCAGCCGATCAAAGAACCGGCGGCGATCGGCCGCGCCCTCCAGGAACAGGCGATCCTGCGCCGGGGTCAGCCAGACCTGCCGCAGATGGTCGGCCAGCCGGCCCGGCGGCACGGTTTCGCCCGCGATCCGCACGGTGCGCCGCGATGCGCCCGCGAGCTCGACGCCGGTTCCAAGCTGGGTCTGCTCGCCGCTCGCCAAGACAACAGCCGAAACCGCCCAGGCGCGCCCTTGTGGCTCGCCGGGCAGCCGGCGACCAACTTCGGCCAGGCTCGAACCGCGCAGGCCCCGGCCCGGCGTGAACAGGCTGACGGCCTCGAGAAGGTTGGTCTTTCCAGCACCGTTCGGCCCGACCAGGAACACTGGACGGCCGTCCAGCAGGAGGTCTGCCCGCGTATAGGAGCGGAAGTCGGTCAGGGTCAGTCGGGAAAGGGCCGTGGCGGTCACGGCGGCGTCATACAGGGTTTCGGGCGCGGGAGCGAAGTCAGCTACGCCAACGGAACCAACCTGCCTTCGAGCGCACCGTCCGCAAGGTTCAGCGCCGCGACTGTCGCGGGGGAGCCTTCGGCGGGAAGCACGGCGCTTCCGGGGTTGAAGACCAGGCAATCGCCCGCGTTGGAGGCCTCGCCACGGTGGGTCGAGGCATGCAGCAAGAGGTCGATCCTTCGCCCGAACAGGCGTTCGGCGACAGCGTCGAAATCGGCCGCCGGCACGAAGGGGTAGGAAGAGATCGCCAACCCGACCTTGGTGGCGTCGAACACGCAACCGAGCGCAAGGCCGCCGCTTGTCAGCACAAGGACCGGCGAGTCCGTCCGCGGATCGTCGGAGTCATCGGCGCCGCGAACGCCAATCACCGGCGCGATCTCGGCGAGCTGATCCAGGCCTGCAGCCTCGCCCATGTCGCCAAGGGTCACGATGAGGTCGCTGCCGGCGAGCGCATCGAAAAGGACTGGGGGAAACGTCGGGCCCCCGCCGGGGTGGATGTGGCAGTCTGCCAGCACGACGAGGTTGACGCCGTCGATGGCCCACTCCGCCCGCGAAGGATCGTTCATCGCCACTCACTCCCGGCTCGCTCGCAAGCTTGCCACCGCCTCCAGCTGCCGTCGACGTCCGGATTTCGCCGGCCTTGTGTAGCAAACGCGCCCCTCCGCGAGCAGTCGCTTTTGGTCACCCGGAAATGACATGGTCGAGCTTACACCGACGCCGCCTCTCTCGCCCTCGCCCCCGGGAGAAGGAAAGCCCGACCTTTCGGGACACAGGGTTGGCCTGGCTCCGCCTCGTCCCCGGGGTCAGGCCGAAATCGGGTCGCGGCTCGGGTCTTGGCCTGATGGCGTCGTCGGCGCGAACATATCTGAGTGTGGGCTGCGCTCGGCCAGCCCTGACGGGACGGGTAGTGGCCGATCGGTGGAAGGGTCGCCATGATCGGCAGGTCATTCGGAGCCTTGGTCTGCGCGTTCGTCCTGACCTGTCCCGATGGATTGGCCGGTTCCCACGCGAGGGACCTGGCTTTGCTTCGCCATGTTGGACGCTCCGTGGACTGCGAGCCTGTCGCACGGTGTGATGTCGGCGCTGGAAATCCGCGCGCGAGACCGACCGCCACGCCTCCTGAATCCTCCATTGCGGCCGAGCTATCGGAGTGCTCGCCCTTCTATGGATTCGATGGCTCCCAGGAACTCGATTTTGACCCGGAGAGGGGCGTTGTCGTAGAAACGATCGACCCGCCGGCGGGCGGCGGGGGCGCACGCAGCTCCCCACCGATCGAGCTCGCCGGAACCTTTTCGGTCAAGGCCCGCACAGGTCGTGTCTTCGTCGCGATTGGAGGCGTCAGGCGGGAATATACCCTGGTCGTGCCCATCGAGAGCGCCCAGTGCATACTCGCCTTCGGGAGCGCCAAGACTGTCGATCTGAAGCGCAGTTGGTTCGCCACGTCCTCAGACGAAGAAGACGCTGATCCGCCGGAGTATCAGCACGCCGCAAAGCGCCAACCGCGCCAGGGTCGTCCGGTCATGACTTCCGGATCAAAAGCATCGTAGCGCGCTCCAACCACACCTCTCCCGGCTTCAGACGCCGGACCGCCGGCGGCGAGGCGGCGGGAAGGCGGCCTCGAGCAGCCTCAGCACCGGGCGCCAGGGATGCCGGATTCCGCCAGCGGTTGTCACAGCCCCGGCGCTACCTACGTCTTCGTCTCAGCATTAGAGGGCGCGATGAACCAGAAGGCCGAGGCAGAGACTTTCGCCGGACTTCACCGGGGTCCCGAGATCCTGATCCTGCCGAACGCCTGGGACGCCGCCAGCGCCGCAGTGATGGAGGACGCCGGCGCCAAGGCCGTGGCGACCTCCTCCGCCGCAGTGGCCTGGAGCCACGGTTATCCGGACGGCGACGTCCTGCCCCTCGCGAACCTGATCTCCACGGTCTCGGCGGTGGCCCGGGTGGTTTCCGTGCCGGTCACCGCCGACATCGAGGGCGGCTATACAGACGATCTTGACGCGCTAGGCGAGACCATCCGAGCGGTGATCGGCGCCGGTGCGGTGGGTATCAACCTGGAAGATGGCTCGCGTGACCCGAGCCTCCACGCGCGCAAGCTCGAGGCCGCGCGCAAGGCGGCGGACGCGACCGGCGTCGCACTCTTCATCAACGCGCGCGTCGACACCTACCTGCGGCGACTTTTCGAGGGCGACGAAGCCGAGGGCGAGACCGTGCGGCGCGCCGAGCTCTACAGCCGCGCCGGCGCCAACGGAATCTTCGTGCCCGGTCCCACCGACGATGCGTTGATCGGCCGCCTGGCCAAGGCGATCAAAGCGCCCGTGAACATCATGCTGATCGCCGGGCTATCGCCGGCCGCACGGCTTCAGGAGCTGGGCGTGCGCAGGTTGAGCTCAGGCGGGCGGCCGTTCAGCGGCGTCTATGCGCACCTGGCCAATGCCGTGCGGGCCTATCTGGCTGACGGGCGGGTCGATCCGTTCATGACCGAGGGCTTGGCGAACCTCAACAAGCGGTTCGGATAAACGGGCCTTCCTGCGCCGCTTGCCGCCCGCGCCTTGGGGCCGGATCGCCGCGATGAGGCGCGAGCCGACTGGCGCGAGATTGGCCCACCAGGGGCTCATTCAGAAATCGCTCGCGAGGGAAGGAAAATAGCAGTCGCCATCGCAGATGACCTCGCCCGCGCGCACGCCTATCTTCCTGCGATGACCGACACGCTCGACGCCGCGCCCGAAACCCTCGCCGACATCGCCCGCGAACCGACCCAGGACGGGCCCAATGTCCGGCTCTATCTCGTGGACGGCTCGGGCTTCATCTTCCGCGCCTTCCATGCGCTGCCGCCTCTGACACGCAAGAGCGACGGCTTGCCGGTGGGGGCGATCGCCGGCTTCTGCAACATGCTGTGGAAGCTGATGGTCGACATGAGGGCCTCGGAAGCGGCGCCGACCCACCTTGCGGTGGTGTTCGACCATTCCGAGCAGACCTTCCGAAACAAACTCTATGACCAGTACAAGGCCCACCGTCCGCCGCCGCCTGAGGACCTTGTCCCGCAATTCCCGCTCGTGCGTGCGGCGACCAAGGCGTTTGGCGTGCCCTGCATCGAGCTGCCCGGCTACGAAGCCGACGACCTGATCGCCGCCTACGCTTGTAAGGTCCGCGACGCTGGCGGGGAGGTGGTGATCGTCTCCTCCGACAAGGACCTGATGCAGCTGGTGGGGCCGAAGGTCTCGATGCTCGACACCATGAAGACGCCGAACCTGCGCATCGGCGCCGAGCAGGTGTTCGATAAGTTCGGCGTGACTCCGGACAAGGTGGTCGACGTTCAGGCCCTCTGCGGCGACAGCGTCGACAATGTGCCGGGAGCGCCGGGGATCGGCATCAAGACCGCCTCGGCGCTGATCACCGAGTATGGGGACCTCGACACGTTGCTCGCCCGAGCCTCGGAGATCAAACAGGATAAGCGCCGCCAGACCCTGATAGATTTCGCCGACCAGATCCGGCTGTCCCGCCAGCTGGTGCAGCTCGACTGCGACACCCCGCTGCCCTCGCCGATCGGCGAGCTGGCGCTGGAAGAACCCAACGCAGAAACGCTGGCGAAATTCCTCGAGGAGATGGAATTCCGCACCTTGGCGCGGCGGGTAAGCGAGGCCCGCGAGGGGCGGGCTCAGGCCACCACGCCGACACCCCCCGCAGCCAAGGCGCCTGAAGCGCCGGTCCACTCAGCCATCGACGTCAACGACTACGAATGCGTCCGGGACCTGGCGAAGCTGGACGCCTGGATCGCCCGCGCCCACAGCGCCGGAATTGTCGCCTTCGACACCGAGACCGACGCACTCTCGGCCTCCAGCGCCAACCTCTGCGGCGTATCGCTGGCCACAGCGCCCGGCGAGGCCTGCTACATCCCGCTCGGCCATGCCCACGAGGGCGAAGGCGGCCTCCAGCTCGACGCACCCCCCGACCTCACCCAGATCCCGCTCAAGGACGCGCTAGCCCGCCTTAAGCCGCTGCTGGAAGACCCTGGCGTTCTCAAGGTCGCCCAGAACGGCAAGTACGACCTGGCCGTCCTTTCGCGGCACGGGATCGAAGTCGCGCCGATCGACGACACCATGCTGATCGCCTTTGCGCTCGAGGGCGGCCTGCACAAGAGCTACGGCATGGGTGAGCTCGCCCAGCGCCTGCTGGGCCACGAGCCGATCAGCTTCAAGGCCGTCGCCGGGACCGGCAAGAAGCAGAAAAGCTTTCGGCACGTCGGCCTCGCCGAGGCGACCTGCTACGCGGCTGAGGACGCCGACGTCACCTTGCGGATCTACCAGCACCTGCGACCGCGGCTGTCGCACGAGCATCTGCTGACCGTCTATGAGACGCTCGAACGGCCCATGCCCAAGGTGCTGGTCGAAATGGAGCTGGCCGGTGTGAAGGTCGACCCGGATCGCCTGCGCAAGCTTTCCTACGATTTCTCGCTGCGGATGGGCGAGCTGGAGCTCGAAGCGCACCGCGTCGCCGGCCGACCATTCAACCTGGGAAGCCCCAAGCAGATCGGCGATCTGCTGTTCAAGGAGATGGGCATGGCGTCCGGCAGGACGACCGCCACCGGGGCCGCGTCAACCGACGCATCCTTGCTCGAAGAGCTGGCGGCCCAGGGCCATGAACTGCCGCGCATCATCCTGGACTGGCGCCAGCTGTCGAAGCTCAAAGGCACCTACACCGACAACCTTGTGGCGGCGATCGATCCCAAGACCAACCGGGTGCACACGTCCTATTCGCTTGCGGCGGCGACGACCGGGCGGCTCGCCTCCTCAGATCCCAACCTGCAGAACATCCCTGTCCGCACTGAAGAGGGCCGTAAGATCCGCCGCGCCTTCATCGCCGAGCCCGGTCAGGTGCTGATCAGCGCCGACTACAGCCAGATCGAACTGAGGTTGCTGGCCCACATCGGCGACATACCACAGCTCAAGCGCGCCTTCGCCGAGGGCCTGGACATCCACGCCATGACAGCGTCCGAGATGTTCGGCGTGCCCGTCGAAGGCATGCCCGCCGAGACTCGCCGGCGCGCCAAGGCGATCAACTTCGGCATCGTCTACGGCATCTCCGCATTCGGCCTCGCCAACCAGCTGTCGATCCCGCGCGAGGAGGCCGGCGCCTACATCAAGACCTACTTCGAACGCTTCCCCGGCATCCGCACCTACATGGACCGCATGCAGCGTCAGGTGCGCGCCGAGGGCTTCGTGACCACGATCTTCGGCCGCAAGGTTCACATCCCGGCCGCCCAGGGCAAGTCCCCGGCCGAGCGCGCCTTCGGCGACCGCGCGGCGATCAACGCCCCGATCCAGGGCGCCGCGGCCGACGTGATCCGTCGGGCCATGGTCCGCATGCCGGCGGCGCTGCGCGAAGCCGGATTAACCGCCAGGATGCTGCTGCAGGTGCACGACGAGCTGATATTCGAAGCGCCGGAAGCCGAGGCCCCGGCAGTCATTGCCGTCGCCAAGCAGGTCATGGAGAAGGCCCCCGAGCCGGCAGTATCGCTCTCGGTCCCCCTGGTCGTTGACGCCCGCGCCGCTTCCAACTGGGACGACGCGCACTAACCAGGAGGCGGCCAGCGGGTGGACGGACGCACGACAACGACCATCCGACCTAGCGTCTCGACGAGGTTGCTTCAACTTCGTCGGCGCTTCGCGGGCGCGCCCTGGGCCGCCACCGTCGAGATGGCGGCGCGCCTCGGGTATGTGGCCAGGGGAGTCGTCTACCTGAGCATCGGGCTGATCGCGCTGCTGGCCGTGGCGCGCCTCGCGCCCAGACCGCGCGGCGCCGTCGGCGCCCTGGAGGCCTGGGGCCACTGGCCGATGGGCGTCGTTTTGCTGTGGCTCATCGGCCTGGGTCTTTACGGGTTTGCAGGCTGGCGGGTGCTGCAGTCGGTCTTCGACGCCGATCGACAGGGAAACAGTGGCAAGGCTTTGGCCAGCAGGGCTGGGCAGGCGCTGAGCGGCCTGATCTACGGGGGCTTGGCGGTCTCCACGTTCGGCCTGATCGATACGATCCACGACCTGCATCGAGCGAATGAAATGGCGGCGGAGCGCGCCACCGTCGCCGCGGTGCTCGCCTGGCCGCTGGGATCGAGCGTGGTCATGGCGACAGGGGCGTTCATCATCGCGTGCGGGCTCGGCAACATGGCCCGCGCGGCGCTCGATGATTTCGGCGCGACGTTGATGTGCGATCCAAAGACCCTCGCCTGGACTTCCTGGCTCGCGCGGAGCGGCTACTTCGGACGCGGTCTGGCTATGCTCCCCGTTGGCGTCTTCATGCTGCGCGCCGGGTGGCATGAACACGCCGCGGAGGTGAAGGGGATCGGCGGCGCGCTCTGGGCCCTGCACGCGCAGTCGGGTGGCGATCTCGTACTGACGTTGGTCGCCCTTGGCCTGATGGCGTTCGGAGCCTTCGCCCTCGTGGAGGCTTGGTTCCGCCCGATCCGTCCGGAAGCCGCGCTCGAATCGGACCTCGGTATACACGGGACATCGCCGCTTCGCGGAGCTTCCGGCGACTGACTCCGTCGAAATTCTAAGATGCTGTTTTACTTGGGGTGTCTACCGCCATCCCGAAGGATGGTGGAGCCGAGGGGAGTCGAACCCCTGACCTCCTCATTGCGAACGAGGCGCTCTACCAACTGAGCTACGGCCCCTAGGGAAAACCCAGGAAGGCGCGGAATAACCCTTTTGGGCCGGGCTCTGTCAAGCCAGTCGCGGCGTCCCCATCGTCGCAGCGGCAGGGGTCAAGCCTTGCCAGAGCGGCAAAGCGCTCTAGAACCTGCGGACCATGGATCCGATCCACTTCGTCATCTTCGTCGTCCGCGCCCTGCTGCAGGCGCTGATCTTCGCCATCATCGTCAGCGCGGTGCTGTCGTGGTTGGTAGCCTTCGACGTGATCAACCTGCGCAACCGCTTCGTCTACAACGTGGCCCACTTCCTCGACGCGGTGACGCGGCCGGTCCTTAGGCCCGTTCAGAGGATCATTCCGCCGCTTGGCGGCGTGGATATCAGCCCGGTCATCGTGATTATCGTGCTCCAGGGCGCGCTTTCCTACCTTATCCCTCCGGCCTGACGGCGAGCGTGCCCATGCTTCTCAGCGTCCGCGTTACGCCTCGGGGCGGCCGCGACGCCATCGAAGGCTGGGTGCGCGACGATGCCGGGCGGGCGGTGCTCAAGGTCCGCGTTGCGGCGGCTGCCGCTGACGGTCTGGCCAATCTTGCGGTTACAGCCCTGCTGGCCAGGGCGCTCGGCCGGCCGAGATCGGCAATCAACCTGGTCTCCGGTCGGACCGCGCGCCTGAAGCGATTCGCGACCGAGGGTCTGAGCGAGGCCGATTTGGCCACGGCTTTCGGGCCAGCCCCGCCATGACGGCTGATTTCGCGTAACCGCCGGAACCTATCGGGGTAGCGCCGGTTAACCCCGGCGATCCCTCGGCATTCCCCCCCGCCGACGGGTCACAAGCCGGCCCGGCGACCCTTCGGCATCCCTTGACCGCGCCGGGCCGGCCCCACGTCTGCGCCCGCCTGGACATCTGCGCCTCTGGCCTTCGCGCGTGACCTTGCGGCAAGATGGGGCATGTCCCAGAACGCGACCAGGGCCGACTTGGCCCGGCTAATCGCCGACGCCCGCCGCATGGTGGTGTTCACCGGCGCCGGTATCTCCACCGAGTCCGGCATACCTGACTTTCGCAGCCCCGGCGGCGTATGGAGCCGGATGAAGCCGATCTATTTCCAGGACTTCGTTAGCGACCAGGCCAAGCGCCGGGAAGCCTGGGAGCGGGCGTTCAGCGGCCGCGCCGGTTGGGTGGGCCGCGAGCCGAACGCCGGTCACATGGCCGTCGCCCGCCTGGTGCAACGCGACAAGGTGGCCGCCGTGATCACCCAGAACGTCGACAACCTGCATCAAGATTCAGGGGTGCCCGCCGACAAGGTGATCGAACTGCACGGGAACGCCAGCTACGCCCGGTGCCTGGAGTGCGGCGAACGCCACGAACTCGCCGAGCTGAAGGAGAGTTTTCTGAAGGCGGGGGAAATTCCCTACTGCCGGCGCTGCGGTGGCCTGGTGAAGACCGCGACCATTTCGTTCGGCCAGGCGATGCCGGCCGAGCCCATGGCGCGGGCCGAGGCCGCGACTCTGGATTGCGACACCTTCCTGGTGCTCGGCTCCTCGTTGGTGGTGCATCCAGCCGCAGGTTTCCCGCTGCTCGCCAAGCGAAACGGCGCGCGGCTTGGCATCGTCAACCGCGAAGCCACCGACCTCGACGGCTTCGCCGACCTCGTACTGCACGACGAGATCGGACCCGCTATGACGTCGGCCTCGCCCGCCAACTGATCGGGGCTATCGTCACTTTGGAGCCGGCGCGGCCGGGGGTGCTGCCGGCGGCGCTCCCGGCGGCGAGGAGACCGGGCCCTGGAAGTTCGCCTGGGCGGTCTGCAGGGACTGCATGGCCTGCTGAATTAGCGACCCGCAGCGCCGGAGCTCCGATTGGAGGTCTGCAGGGGTCATCCGCGCCGCCTCAGTCTTGAGAGCGGCCGTCAGGTCGAGGTTCGGTGCGCGAGCGGTGAGCCGGCCTTCGAAGAAATAGACGCCCAAGGTGCCAGCCTGCGCATTTGCCTTGTTCGAGGCGACCATTCCCATGGTCAACAGGCAGCGAACGTCACCGGTCACCCCGGTGGTGAGCGCCGCAGATCCGGCGGCCGCGGGGGCCGGAGTAGGGTGGGCGGGGGCGTGCGCCGCCTGTGCTGCCGCGGGCGACGCCGCACCCATTACGGCCGCCATGACCGACAGCTTCGTCAATATTCCCATGTTACACCCTCCATCGGCCGAAGTGCGGCTTCGCCGCGGCCTGGCCGCCTTCGTGTTTGCGACACGCCATTCGTGGAATGGTGAAATGGCATGCTTTGGCCGCGCTGTCGTCGGGCCTCGTGCGATAAGCGAGCGCCCCTTTCTGTTTGGGTGGCGCCCGTTAACTAAACTTCGCGCAACCGGTTAACCATGTTTGCGACAACCCAAAGGAGAATGCGCTTGCTTGCGACTGACCTTAACAGATACTGAACAACCGCCGATCTTTGGGAATTAGGGCTTTGGGGGCAATGAGCGCCAGTATCTTTATTAGCTTCGCCTCGCAGGACCACCGCGTGGCGATGACGCTTTGCCAGGCGCTCGAGACCCGCGGCTTCAAGTGCTGGATTTCCTCCCGCGATATCCAGCCGGGAGAGAACTTCCAGGTCGCCATCGTCCGCGCGATCCGACAGGCGAAGATCATGCTGCTGGTCTTCACCAACAATTCCAACAATTCGGAAGAAATGAACAAGGAGCTGGCGCTGGCCAGCCAGAGCAAGCTCATCGTGGTTCCGCTGCGAATTGAGGACGTTACGCCCAACGAGGCGTTCTCCTATGAGTTCGCCACCCGCCAGTGGATCGACTTCTTCGCTGATTGGGAGTTCGCGATCCAGCAGCTTAGCCAGCGCATCGAGTCAGCAACCCATGACGAGCCTCCGGAGGCTCGGCGCGCATCCCCAGCGAGACCCGCTCCGCCTGTTCTCGCTGTCGAGCCGTCGGCTCCCGAGCCGGAAGGCGCCGCCGTCGCGCTGGCAAAACGATTGAAGATCAGCCGGAAGCTGCCCGCGAAGCCGAAGCCGGCCGCAGAAGCTGCGCCGCTAGGCGAAATCGCGACATTCGAGGACGAGCCGATCCTGGCCGACAGCGGCGAGGCCACGACGCCCAACGCCGGCGCCATGGCCTTCCTCCGCGCGCGGCGCAGCGCCGTCTACATCGGCATCTCACTGATTGTCCTGATCGTGGCGGGTATCGGCATCGCGCCCAGCCTGATGAAGCCGAAGGCGGCCCAGAGCGAACCGCGGGCCATGGCCATGCTGCCGGTAGCCCCGCCGTCCAACCTGCAGCGGGTTTCCGTCCCAAGCTCGGCGCCGGCCGCCGACGCTGCGGCCCCGTCCGCTGACGCCGCCTTGGACGCTGCGGCCCCGCCTGCCGACGCCGCCCTAGACGCCGCGCCCAAGGCCCCGCCGCACAAGAAGAAGGCGAAGGCCGCAGTGGCGACCGAGGACGTGCCCTACTGAGTTGCCGGCCCTGCCCGCATGAATGAACGCCCCGAGTGAGGATCAGTCACCGATGACCGCCGCGGATCTGCGTCCGAGCCGCGCGCCGCGCGCCCGCTCGGCTGCCGACCAAAACCAGGCGGCCCCGGCCGATCCGCTGCCAAGGCTGCAGTTCACGCAGATCGCGTTTGCCGGGCATAACCGAAGTGGAGATCTCGGCGACCCGGCCCGCGTCTCGACGGGGCTGGATAACGCCTTCGCCATGCTCGCTGGCGCTGGCGTCCGCGACGCCCGCCTCGTCACCGGCCTCGCAGCCGGCGCAGACCTGCTCGCGGCCAGGGCCTGGGCGGCAGCCGGGCTGGGACCGGTGCACGCCGTGTTCCCGTTCCTCGATGATCCAGTTGAAGGCTGGGCGGCGGAATTGATGGCCTCCGGAACCTGGCTGGATGGGCGAGCAACCGAGACGCTGGGCCGCAATCCATACCTGGCCCAGACGCGATGGCTGATCGGCGCGGCAGACCTGCTGGTTGTGGTCTGGGCCGGAAAGCATGCACGCGGCGCGGGCGGCACCGCGGACGCGGTTCGGCTGGCCCTGGAGCATGGGCTTCCGGTGTTGTGGATAAAGCCGGGCGATCGCCACCCGCCGCGGCTGATCCGACCCGAGCACCTGCATGAGGACTTCGGATTTCTCGAATTCCTTGATGAACTCCGTCTGGGTCGCGAGCCCCTGGTGAGCGTCGCGACGCCGCAACTCCTCCACCAGACGCTCGCCGACCTGGGACTGCGCGCCGAACCGCCGGCCGGGGTGGACGTGCATGGCGCCGGCAGGGCGTCGCGCAAACGCCACCTCGACGGCACGTGGCGGGCCTACGCCGTATTCCGCCGCACGCTTGGCGGGAGAGCGCCGCCCTTCGAGGCGCTCCCGCCGCCCGCGGACCTGGCCGCGGAACCAGGTTTCGTTCGGCTGACCGAGGCTCAGGCGATCGCTGATGAGGAGGCGAGCCGGCTGGGGTCGGTCCATCGTTCCCAACAGGTGATCCTGCTGGGCGTCGCCATCCTGGCGGCCATGGCCGGCTCGGCTGGAGCCGTTTGGCCGCAAACAAAGCTCCTTATGGTGAGCGTCGTCATCTTTCTGGGGTTCGGCGCATATCTGGTTTGGCGCAGCGCCGATCGCGCCGGGCGTCACGAGAGATGGGGAGCCTCGCGGCGCCTCGCCGAGGACCTACGAATGGAACGGGTGGCCTGGGCGCTGGGCGTCAGCACCGTGCCGCACGGCGCCAATATGCTCTCCAGCAGCCCGCCGGCGCGGCAGGTGCGGCGCGAGGCCGGTCTTCCCGGCGGCCCCTTCGCCCGCGATCGCGTCAAGGCATGGGGAGCCTGGGCGGTCGACGACCTGATCGCCGGGCAGGCCGCCTATCACCGCGGCCAGTCGCACATCAATGGCCACGTGTCCCACAAGGTCCACCAGGTGGAGAGCAGCAGCGTCGGCATCCTGATGGTCCTGATGGTGACCTATGTCGCGGCCACTCTCGGCCTGGCGCTCTGGGGCCACCATACGCCCCACTGGTTGAGCGTAAGCGTCGAAGTCGCTGCGACGATCGTGCCTGCCATCGGCGCAGCCTGCCTGGCCCTGGAGGCCACACTGGCGCTGGGTGAGCAGGCTGAGCGGAGCCGCGTTCTCGCCGTGCGGCTCGAAGCGATCGTCGCCGACCTTGGCGACGCCTCGAGTCTGGAGGCCCACCAAGAGGCGGCACGCGCGGCGATCCGACTACAGCGGGCCCAGGAGAACCATTGGAGTGAAGGCACAGGACGCCGGCGCCTGCTGCGGGGCAGCTAAGGCCTAGGTGCTTTCACCGTCGCCGTAGTCATGCAATTCTAGCCACGCTTATTCTGGAGGTTGTCTATGAGTGCCCGCCTAGCCTGCGCAACAGGCGCTCTCCTGCTGCTCGGAGCCTGCGCGAGCCCCGCGGGCCCATCCAAGGCTCCCACGACCGTATCGGCTGCTGCGGCGAACACCACAGCGGTGTTCCGCCCCGCCGACTTCGCCTGGTCCCAGGCTCCCGGAAAGGGCGGGATCGACGGCCAGCTGACCTATGGCCAATCGGGCCAGGCGTTCAGCTGCGCGGCGTCTGCCGTCGTGCTCACGCCCGAGACACCTTGGGTGAAGCGCAGGATGCTGATCCTCTACAACTCCGACCAGGCTTCAATCCTGCCGGCGGCCGAGGTGCGGGCGCGTACTCCGCCGGGGAGCAGCCAGGACTATTCGGCCTATGTTCGCCGCACGACGTGTGACGCAGCCGGGCACTTCACCTTCGCGGGATTGCCCGACGGATCCTGGTTCGTGATCACGGTGGCCAAGCCCGCCGCCGGCGGGGGTCCGCCCGGGCGCGACGTGGCGATCATGCGTCGCGTGACGCTGAAGAACGGCCAGGTAGCAAAAGTGAAGCTGTAAAGTCCCCCGGCCGGCCAAGGACCTCGGGATGGCGACGGGGAAAATCGGACCCGTTGGGGACAAGTGGACGCAAGCATTGCCTAGGGCGCAGGGGCAACGCATCATCGGCGCGTCTCTTCGGGAGATAGCTCATGACTGCGTTCAACGTGGTGCGTTTTCAGGTCAAACCGGGGCGCGAACAGGATTTCCTTGAGGCCCATAAGCACGCTCAGGCTGACTGGGCCGGCCTCAGGCACGCCAGCATCATCAAGACCGCTGAACGCAGCTACTTCATCATCGCGGAATGGGCGGACATGGACACCCTCGCCGCCGCCCGACCGCACATGATTGCTACGCTCGATACTTTCCGGGACACCCTTGAAGACCTCGGCGGCGGCCAGGGAGTCACCGCCCCGGCGTCGGGACCGGTCGTGCTTACGCTGAAGTAAATGTTCGCCTTGCCCCGCGCGAGTTCTCGGGCCCGTTCACGGGCAAGGTGCTTGGGTAGCGGCTTGACGCTGGCGCCCGGATCGGCGGCTCACGGCCTCCTTTTCACCACCCTGGAAGGATGGCGCCGTTGGGTTGCTCGAAAGACTTGAGGGCCGGAATCTACCGCCTCCGCCTTTGTCGAATGGGGCAGCCAAGGTAGGGTTGGCGCTCCCGATACGGAAGCGTCCCCGGATGTCCGACGTCTTCGTCTCTTACGGCCACGCAAAATCCGCCGAGGCTGGCCGGATCGCGCAGGTCCTGCGGGATCTAGGCTATGCAGTCTGGCGCGATGACGACCTCCCAGTACATCGCGACTACTCAGACGTTATCGAGGAACGCCTGCGCGGGTCGAAGGCGGTGCTGGTCTTGTGGTCGACTGACGCGGTCAAGTCCTCGTGGGTGCGCGCCGAGGCGGAGATGGCGCGTGAGGCGGGAACTCTGGTCCAGCTCAATCTGGACACCGTGCCATTGCCTCTTCCCTTCAACCGCATCCAATGCGCCGACCTTTGCGGCTGGACGGGCGACCTTCAGGCGCCCGCCTGGCGGAAGGTCGTCGAGAGCGTGGCCGAATTGGTCGGCGCGCCGGCGGAGCACGTCAATGGGGGCGGCATTGCGCATGGGCCGCTGGCGCTGCCCGATAAGCCTTCGATTGCCGTCCTTCCTTTGACCAATCTCAGCTCCGACGCCGAGCAGGAGTATTTCGCTGACGCGGTGACCGAGGACCTCACGACGGCACTGTCTAGATGGCGGTCCTTCTTCGTCATCGCCCGAAACTCGGCTTTCACTTACAAGGGCCGTGCCGTGGACGTGATGCGGATTGGGCGCGAACTCGGGGTGCGCTACCTGCTCGAGGGCAGTGTTCGCGAAGTCGGGTCTCGTGTGCGTATCAACGCTCAGCTCATAGATGCGGCGGACGGGACTCATATCTGGGCCGACAAGTTCGATCGCGACCTCGTGGATATCCTTGCGCTCCAAGACGAGATCACGGAATTCGTGGTGGCCGCGATCGAGCCGGCATTGCTGCGTCGCGAGGGCGCCCGCGTGGCGCGCAAGGACATCCGGGACTTCACTGCCCTGGATTGCTTCTATCGTGGGATGTCGCACCTCAACGAGGTGTCGCTGGACGGCTATCAGAAGGCGCAGGCGGAATTCCGGGAGGCCATCGCGCGTGATCCAGAGTTGGCCCTGGGCCACATCGGGTTGTCGCGGATTCTCTACGCTGGGGCGATGTACAACTGGTCTGCGGACCCCGGACGCGATCTTCAGGAAGCCTACGCGTCCGCAGCGACCGGGATACGGCTCGATTCCGGCGACGCCTATGGCCCTTTTGCGCTATCGGGGGCCGCGCTCTATCTCGGGCGTCAGTCCGAGGCCTTGGATGCCGCCCAGCGGGCCGTGGCACTGAACGAGAACTTTGCGTTTGGCTACAATCGGCTCGGGCAGGTGCTGGTCCATGTGGGCCGCCCGGCGGAGGCGATCGCGCCGCTGGAGCGCTGTCTGAGGCACAGCCCGTTCGACCCGCAGATGGGGCTCATGCTGTGCGGCCTAGCGCTCGCTCACTATCTGGCCAGGAACTACGCCGAAGCTTGCACTCATGCCAGCGCGGCCACGCAGCACGACTATCCGCCTGCCTTCGCGGTGCTAGGTGCGAGCCTGGCGCGCCAGGGGCGCATTGAAGAGGCGCGGCGGGCAATCCCGGTGGATCTTGTGCCCATGGTGACGGCGCAGGTATCGCGCCTCGTGTCGGCCGCGAATCCGGCTGACCGGGACCATCTGCTTGAAGGCATAGCCCTCGCTGGGCAGGCCATGACGGCGCCCGTTGAGGCCACCAGCGGTTCACTGTGAAGTTGGGCGGAGCGCTCGGCCATCGCGGCGAAGAATTCGGCGTTCTTGCCGTCATCGACCCGTGGCAATTGGATCGTCCCCTGGATAGCGGCCGCGGTACAGCACGGTGATCCCGCAAGCCATGTCCCAGATCGTAAGCTCATAGTCATAGGCGGGCGCCAACGCGAAGACGATGGTCCGTGGAGGCGTCGCTTTAAGTGCCAGATACATCACCCCACGTAGGCCATCCCGAATTGCAGGTGGGATGCTCTCGACATACGCGGCGACAACTTTCCTGAAGTCCCCATCGTCGTCGTCAACGAGAAAACCTAGATCCAACATCTTGCCGGGCGCAAACTCTTCCGCTCGGCGCGCGAGATGGACGACGCCTTCATCGTCGAAATGGCGATTTAGGCGACGAAGGAGATTGTAGAACGCCACCATGACATCCACCTCGAAATCTCAGGATTTCAGACGTCGCCACCTCGTCAGGCGTAGCCTTGACGGCTGATGAGAATTTAACAATGGGATTCTGTCGTTAGGCGAACGACGTTCCATCCGCTTCGGGAGCAAGCAGCCAAGGCGGCCGAGCCGGCTGGGTCGGCCCGGAGTTGTTACCTATGTCTTAGGTGCGACCTGTCACCCATCTGTCCGGACCGGACAAATGTGAAAGGTGGTGCCGCCAGGGTGACTCGAACACCCGACCTACGCATTACGAATGCGCCGCTCTACCGGCTGAGCTATGGCGGCCCATGGGCCTAGATTCCGGGTGCGGTCGGAGGGCCCGGCCGCGAAGGAGCGCCTATTTAGCGGCTCTCGGCGCGCTCGCCAAGCGGCCTCGGCTTTGGCGCCGACGCGGCGGCGAAGGCGCCTGCTCGGCCATCGGCAAATCGTCTTCACCGTAGGCCTCGTCGTCCACCGGATAAGGCGCGGGCTCAAGACCGTCGGCGATGATGAACGGCGCGGCGTCAGCGTAGGCGATCGGAAGTTCCGGCAGTTCGCTCAGGCCGCGTTCGTTGCGCTCGTGGCGCGGATGGATGAGCTCACCGGTCTCCGAATAGGTGATTACAAGGCGGGACCAGTCGGCCGGCTGGTATGCGAACGCGCGGCCTTCGGGGTCCAGGTCGGACCAATCAGGCTCATGAGCGGCGTTCAAGCCCTGGGCCAGCCACAGGCGAGCCTCGTCCGGCTGGCCTGAGGCGAAAGCCACGCGGGCGCGCAGGCCGGCGATTCGCGCTGTGACCGGTTCGCCCTCGAGCGCCTGCATCGCGCCACGCGCCTGGGCCGCATCTGCGATAATCAGCGCGCGCTCGACATTGAGGATCCGGCTTTCGCGGTGCGCGGGGTTCTGGGCGGCAAGGGCGACCAGCCGATCTGCGCGCTCGGGCGGAGTCTCGTTGGTCTTCAGGTCGCGGTAGGCAAGCCAGAGCGCCGGATGCGGCGCGATCTTCCAGGCAGTCTCCAGGGTCGCTGAGGCCCGGCCGAGCTTGCCGTCAGCGGCCAACAGGCGCGCGGCCATCGCCACGCCCGGCGCGAATCCGGGCTGCAACTTGGCCGCTTCGACGGCGCGATCCAGCGCCTGGCCACGCGACTTGAGATCATCGGACTGTTCAAGCTGGGCCGCCAGTGCGGCGAGCAGGGCTGCGCGCGCCCGTTCGCCTGTCACCTGGGGGATGATCCTGCGGTCGACGGCGTTCTTGACGAGTTCCAAGCCGGCGCTCCATTCGGCCGCGTCGAGGCGGGCTTCCAGCAGGGCGCGCCAGGCCCACCGGGCGCTGCGCGTCTCGCTGAAGGCTTCCTGGGCGTGGCGCAGCGCCGTCTCGCGCTCCCCTTGGGCGAGGGCGAGCTGCATCAGCCCCTTGTGGCCAGCAAGGCGCATTTCTGGAAAGCCCAGCATGGCCGAATAGACAGCACGGGCCGCCGCGGCGTCACCGGCGGCCTCTGCGGCCTGAGCGGCAAGCACCCGAACCAGACCCGGCGCCTCGTCGGCGAGGTCGGCGGCCTTCCGGGCCAGTCGCCGCGCTTCCGAACCGTCGCCGGCTGCGGCCGCCAGGAAACCCCGGGTCAGGGCCTCGTTGGCCTGTCGGCGGCGGCTTTCGGCGCGGGCGCGTTCGGCGCGCTGCGGCGCGGCCAGGATCCACAGGAGTGTCCGCCAGCCAATCGTCGCCATGAGCGACGCGAAAAACACGATCAGCACCGCGGTGGCGGCGGTCATATCCGCCCGCCAGCCTAGCCAGGTGAGACTGGCGTGGCCGGCGTCGCCGGCCAGCGCCAGCATGGCGACCACAACCGCAGCAACCACCAGCACCACCAGGCTTGCGCGGATCATGCGCCGCCTCTCGCCTCGGCGGCGAGCGCCTGGAGCGCCTGGGCTCGGAGCGCCTGGGCGTTGCGGTCGATCTCTGCGCGCCGTTCCGCCCGATCGCGCCACGGCGCCATGGCGTCCCGCGCGGCCGGCGGAAGGCGATCGAGGGTGCGCAGCGCATGATCGAGATCGCCATCCTCTACCTGCCGCTCGGCAAGAGCCAGGACGCCATCGACGCCGTCGCCGGATGCGTCGCCGACCCGTCTGAGGCTGACGATTCGGGAAAGGGCATAGACGATACGATCGCCCAACCCCGCCTTGTCACCAGGCGCGTGCCCAGCGCTGGCGGCACGGGCCGCATAGTCGGGGAAGCTCGCGGCAAGCGCCGTGCGGCTAGGGGCGCCGACCTGGGCGAGGCGGGCGAGGGACTGCAGTTCCGGAGAGGGCGGGGAGATCACCCGCAGGCTTTCCAATTCCTCGGCGAAGGGCGCCGTGCCCTGCGAGGCCTCCACCACGACCGAGGCGGCGAGCGCGGCCGCGGCGGCTTGGGAGGTGTGCGCCTGCTGCGCCTCAAGGCTGGTCACCCGCGCGGCGAGCCGCTCGACGTCAGGCGAGGGTAGCGCGGGCGGCGGGGCGACCGGGACCGGGGCCGGGACGGGGAGGGAAGAAGTGGGGGCTTGCGTCGTCGAGGCGACCGGGACAATCGCCTTTGACGCGGATCTTAGGGGAAAGAGCCTGGGTCCCAGGTTTGCGACGCCCACGCCGGCCACGATGCAGAGCATGCCGAAGGCCACCATCGCCCAGACGGTGAAGCCGAAGACCGAACGCGACTTAGCGGAGGGAGCTTGCGTCGGCGCGGCGCTCCCGGGGACGTCGAGGGGCGGAATCATGGATTGCGGTCTATCAGATTCAGCAACGCCCCCTCGAGGGGCATGGAAGGGTAGACCTTGGCGGCCAGCGGGATGCGCGCCAGCGGCTTGACGACCGCCTTCGACAGGCCAAAGGCCCTCAGCTTTGGCGATGGATAAGCCTTCAGGAGGGTGGCCAGGACCTGGGCCGCGCGGGGTGAATGCAGTAGCGCCGCATCCGCCTGCACCAGTTGCCTGGCGAAATCGGCCTCCAATCGCACGGGCGCGGTTTCGTAGAGGATCAACCGGCGGGCGGCCACGCCGTGCTTCTCAAGCGCGCCGGCCAGGTCTCCGGCCGGTTCGGCTGCGCCCGGATGCAGCACGGCGCCGCGCAACTCGGTGCGGCGGAGCGCTATGCCCTCGGCCAGGGCGTCAACGTCCCCGTCAGCGGAGAGCACCAGCTTGAATCCTGCCGCGCGGGCGGCCTGCGCGGTGGCTGCGCCGACCGCAAAAACCCTGAGCGAGCGCTCCGCACTGAGGTCGGAGAACGCGCGCACGCCGTTGGCGCTCGTGAACGCCAGCGCTGCGACGCCCGACAGGTCGACCTCAACGTCTTCGATCGCCCGCACGGCCAAGAGCGGCGCGACGATCGCCTCATGCCCCAGCGCCCGGACGCGCTCAGCGGTGACATCGGCTCCGGGCTGGGCGCGGGTGATCCAGATTCGTTGACGACGACGGGCCATGCGGACCTTCTAACGCAGACAGGTTTAACCTTCTGCAAACCGTATTCGATCGGTCTGTCCAGACGGGAGCTTCACTATGCGCCTCGGCGGCGTGCTGGCGGTGCTGATCCTGGGGTCGGCGTCCGCGGCGAGAGCGCAGGACCTGGCCGACGCGCACGTTTTCGTAAGCGCACTATACGCCGCCTATCAGCGACACGAGCCGGCTCATCTCGGTCGGCAGGCCAGGGCGGTATTTTCCCCTCGCATTCTGGCCCTGATTCGCCTGGATACCGCGCGCACCCCGGCAGGGGATATCGGCGCCCTCGATGGCGATCCGATCTGCGACTGTCAGGACGCCGGCGGCCTTCGGGTCGAAGACGTGCAGATCAGCGGCGGCGGCGATGCGCGCGCCAACGCCACGGTTCGCCTCCGGTTTCCCGACGGGCCCAGGACGATGCGTCTGGATCTGGTCGGGCTCAACAGTCACTGGCGCGTGGACGATGTTCACACTGAGTCGATACCCAGCCTGGTCAAATACCTTGAGCAACATGCGGGGGGCCGCTGAGGCGGGAATTCCTGTACACTGGCCACGCCGCCGGAGAAGCCTGATGTCTGATGACAACGACGAGACCCCTATCCAGCGCGTACTGCGTCTGAAGAACGAGAAGATCGCGGCCCGCCCAAAGCCGCCGAGGGGCGGCAAGTTCCAACGCGAGCAGGCCGCGGCGGCTCACTCGTCGTCGAAATCCAAGCCCTGGATGTCGCGTTAGGCCGCCACAAGAGGCTAGGCGAGGATCGCGTCTCCAGCTTCGTCGCGTATGGCGAGCCCAAGGGACAAGCCGAGGTCGCGTGCCGAGACTTGCGGATCGGCGAGTTCGGTCATGTCCGCCTCGCCGGCGTGCCGGAAGCGCTCGCGGCCGTTGGTCGACAAGGCTTCGACGATCAGCTTCAGGCGCGCGCCCTCGAACCACGCATGCGCGCCGATGGCGGTCTTGCAGGAGCCTTCAAGCGCTGCGAGCGCGCCGCGTTCCGCGGCGACGGCGACCGTCGTAGGACCGTGCGCGATCGCCTGCACCCAAGCTGCGTCGCGGTCCTGGCTGCGGGTTTCGATGGCAAGCGCCCCCTGGCCTGGAGCCGGCGGGCATTCGACGGGATCGATCAGGCTTTGCGACAGGTGGGCCAGGCCAAGTCGCTTTAGCCCGGCAAACGCCAGCAGGATCGCGTCGGCCTCGCCGGCCTGAAGCTTGGCAAGCCGGGTGTCGACATTGCCGCGCAGCATCCGCACATCAAGGTCAGGTCGGCGGTGCAGGGCCTGAGCCTGCCGCCGAAGGCTCGCCGTGCCGAGCACCGCGCCCTGCGCCAGATCCTCCAGTCGCTCAGCCTTGTGGCTGAGGAAGGCGTCGCGCGGATCCTCGCGCTCAGGGATGGCGGCGATGCAGAGCCCGTCCGGGAGGATTGCGGGCATGTCCTTCAGCGAATGGATCGCGCAGTCGATTCGCCCGGCGATCAGAGCTTCCTCGATTTCCTTGGTGAACATGCCTTTTCCACCGATCTCGAGCAGACGACGGTCCTGCACCCGATCTCCGGTGGTGGTGATCACGACCAAAGGCGCGACACGCTCGACCTCGTCGGGGACGTCCGGGTCGGCGCCAAGGGCGGCCGCGATCCGGCGTTGCATGTGGCCGGCCTGAGCGAGCGACAGCTTTGAGCCGCGGGCGCCGATCCGGACTGGCGGTTGCGTGGGCACGGGCGGCGGTCTACCTCGGAGCGGATTGAATGCGCCTGCTACAGGAGCAGGCGCCCCCCGGCAACCGGATGACCGTCAGCACTTACACCGTCCTTGGACTCGAAACGAGCTGCGACGAGACCGCTGCGGCCGTGGTCCGCCGTGGGCCGGACGGCGGCGTGGATGTCTTGTCCTCCATCGTGGCGAGCCAGATCGCCGCGCACGCCCCCTTCGGCGGCGTGGTGCCGGAGATCGCCGCCCGCGCGCACGTAGAGAACATCGACGCCATCGTTGCGCGGGCGCTGGCGGACGCCGGGCTGGGCTTTGGCGACCTCACCGGCGTCGCAGCCACCGCCGGCCCGGGTCTGGTGGGCGGCGTGATGGTTGGCCTCTCGTTCGGCAAGGCCGTCGCGCTGGCTCGGAGCTTGCCGCTGGTGGCCGTGAACCACCTGGAGGGGCACGCGGTCTCCGCCAGGCTTGCGGCGGATCTCGACTATCCGTTCCTGCTGCTGTTGGTGTCCGGCGGCCATTGTCAGCTCCTGGCGGTCGATGGCGTCGGCGCCTGCCGCAGGCTGGGCTCGACCATCGACGACGCCGCCGGCGAGGCGTTCGATAAGATCGCCAAGACCCTGGGCCTACCCTACCCCGGCGGCCCGGCGCTTGAAGCGCTGGCGGAGGGCGGCGATGCCGCACGGTTCACGCTGCCTCGCATGCTGCTGGGACGAAAGGATTGTGACTTCTCCTTCTCCGGCCTGAAGACCGCGGCTGCGCGGATCGCCGAGGGGCTGACCACCCATGCCGAGCGTCGCGATCTGGCCGCGGCCGTGCAAGGGGCCATCGCCAACCAACTCGCCGAACGGAGCGACCGGGCGATGATCGCCTACGCCCTGGCCCACCAGGGCCGCAGCCTTCGTTTCGTCGTGGCGGGCGGCGTGGCGGCCAACCGGGCTGTGAGGACGCGGCTGGAGGCGACGGCGCAGTCGCGTGGCTTTTCCTTCACGGCGCCGCCTCTCGCCTACTGCACCGACAACGCCGCAATGATCGCCCTCGCCGGAGCCGAACGGCTGGCGCTGGGGATTTCCGATCCGCTCGACGCACCCGCCCGGCCGCGCTGGCCGCTGGACGCGGCCGCCGCCAGCTCCAAGCCGACCCACATTCCAGGCCGCAAGGGCGCGAAGGCATGACCCCCCCTCCCTCCAGGAAGACGGCCGGCGTCATCGGCGGCGGGGCGTGGGGCACCGCGCTCGCGCAGGTCTGCGCGCGGGCGGGCCTCAAGACGACGCTGTGGGCGCGCGAGGCCGAGGTGGTGGCCAGCATCAACACAAGCCACGAGAACACCAGCTTCCTGGCGGGGATCGACCTCGATCCGACGATCGGCGCCACGGGCGACCTCGCAGATCTGGCAGGGAGCGACGTGGTGCTGGCCGTTGCGCCTGCCCAGCATTTGCGCGCCGCGCTGACGGCCTTCGCCCCACACGCCCGCGACGGCCTGCCGATCCTGCTATGCGCCAAGGGCGTCGAGCAGGGCTCGCTGAAGCTGATGACCGAGGTGCTGGCCGAGACGATCCCCGCCGCCGCCCCTGGGGTGCTGTCAGGCCCGAGTTTCGCCGGTGAGGTGGCCCGCGGCCTGCCGACCGCGGTCACCTTGGCCTGCGCAGATGAGGACTGCGCTCGCGACCTCGCAGAGCTGATCGCGACGCCAGCCTTTCGGCCCTACTTCGCCACCGACATGATCGGCGCGGAGGCCGGGGGGGCGGTGAAGAACGTCCTGGCCATCGCCTGCGGTATCGTAGAGGGCAGAGGTCTTGGACGCAGCGCGCATGCCGCCCTCATCACGCGGGGTTTCTCCGAACTTTCCAGGCTGGCGGTGGCGCTGGGCGGCCAGGCCGAAACGGTAGCCGGGCTTTGCGGCCTCGGGGATTTGGTGCTGACCTGCTCCAGCCCGCAGTCGCGCAATATGAGCGTGGGACTGGCGCTCGGGCGCGGTCAGACGCTGAACGAAGCCCTCGCAGACAAGCTTTCCGTGGCCGAAGGCGTCGCCTCTGCGCCCGCTGTCCGCCAATTGGCGAAGAAGCTCGCTGTCGACGTCCCGATCTGCGAGGCCACCGCCGCCATCCTGGCCGGGGAAGTCGGCGTCGACGACGCCATCCGCGGCCTGCTCTCCCGACCCCTTCGCGAGGAATAATCGATGCCGCTTTTCATGCTTGCCTGTTTCGACAAGCCCAACGCGCTCGATCTGCGCATGGCCACCCGGGAGGCGCACCTGGCCTATGTCCGGGACAACATGGCGCTGGTGAAGGTGGCCGGACCCATGCTGGACGCGGCCGATGGCATGGCCGGGTCGCTGTTCATCCTGGAGGCGGAGGATCGGGCGCAGGTCGCAGCGTTCAACGCCGCAGACCCCTACCAGAAGGCGGGCCTTTTCGATCAGGTCGAGATTCGAGGCTTTCGCGCGTCCATTGGCCAACTCTAGCGACAATCCCGCCCGCCCGGCGTCGGGCGTGCGGCTCTGCGCTCTGGCCGAGATCGCCGATCCCGGGTCAAGGGGCTTCCGCTTCCGCGCCGACAGCCGCCTGTTCGCCGGGTTCATCGTGCGCAGGGGCGAGCTGGTCCTGGGCTATGTCGACAATTGCCCGCATGCAGGCTGGCCGCTCGGCGTCCTCGACGAACGCTACCTCACCCGTAGCGGTGACCACATTCTCTGCTCCGGCCATGGCGGCCTTTTCACGCTGGACGGCGAGGGCGCTACGAATCCCTGCCTTGGCCTGAGCCTTACGCCCTGGCCCGTCGTGGTGCGGGAGGGCGAGATACTCACGGCGTAGGGCGCACCAGGAGCCTCCTGAAGCGTTAGGTGGAAACGGAAGGAGGCTGCTCATGCGAGTCCTCACGACCGCGATCGCGTTCGCACTGGCCGGGTCGACCCCTGCGTTCGCCGCCATGACCATAACCAGCCACGATCTTGCGCCAGGGGGATCGATTCCCGCGGCGCACATCCATCAACGCTGCGGAGGCCAGAACATCTCGCCGGACTTGTCCTGGAGCGGAGCGCCGGCCGCTGCGAAGAGCCTTGTGCTGAGCGTGATCGATCTCGACGTGAAGCCGGCGCTCTGGTCGCACTGGATCGTCGTGGATCTGCCGACGAGCGCCAAGGACTTGCCGCGTGCGGCGAGCACGCTGCCGCCCGGCGCACGCGCGGTGATCAGCAACTTCGGGGAAGCCGCCTACGCCGGACCCTGTCCCCCGAAGGGTAGCGGCCCGCACCGCTACGAGTTCACCATCTGGGCGATGCCGACCGCCAAGACCGCCGTGTCCGCCGATCAGCCCGCCAACGAACTGCGGGCGAAGCTCTCGGCAGCCGCCATCGACCACGCCTCCTTCACATCGACAGTCACCGCCAAGCCCTAACCGGGCGCGGCCTCGTTGCTGAACGCTGCGACGTCGTCAATCAAACCTGCGACTGCGGCGGCCACCAGTTCGCCACCCTTTTCCGGGGTCGCCTGACCAGGATCGGAGCCCATGCGGCCGTCGGGGTATCGGGCCCGGAAGTCCAGGGCCTCGCGGATCGGGCCAGTGGGCGCGATCTGAGGCGCGTAGTTCGCCGACTTGATTGCGTCGGGGTAGCCCCACTGAGTGACGGCGATCTCCGAGGGCGTGGCATGGCTGCCGTGGCCGGTGGGGAACTGGCGACTTGCGAGGGACATGACCCCCTTCAGCTCCCACCAGTTCTTCTGTCGGCACGCAAAGCCGCGGTTGCGCTGGCTGTAGGTGGCCTCCGCGTAGAGTTCAGAGAAGGCGGCGTCGATCGTGGCGACGTTGCCGCCGTGTCCGTTCAGGAAATAGAGCTTCTCAAAGCCCGCCAGGCCAAGGCTGCGGCACCAGTCGCCGATCGCCGCCATGAACGTGGAGGGCCGAAGCGCAATGGTGCCCGGGAAGCCCAGATGATGCTGGGCCATGCCGATGTTGAAGGTCGGTGCGACCAAGATGTCGGCGGTCTTCTGCGCTTCGTGGGCGATGATCTCGGGGCAGAGCCAGTCCGTACCCAGCAGGCCCGTGGGCCCGTGCTGCTCGTTGGAGCCGATGGGAATCACCACCGTCTTTGAGCGTTTCAGGTAGTCCTCGATCTCCTGCCAGGTCGAAAGGTGCAGCAGCATGAAAAGCCTCGTGGATGAATCACCCTTCGCATAGGCCCTGCGGCAAGGCCGGGCTAGGGGCGCTTCAGATCGGCCGCTTGCAGGCCGACGAGCCGCCAGGCCTTGCCGGTCTTGCCGAACGACAGCAGGCAGCGGGTCTTGCCTGAGTCCTGCACACAGACGTGGGCTTTGTCCCTGACAGTCAGCGCCGGCGCGACTTGCGCGGCCGTGGGAGCCGGCGGCAACGCTGCGCGGGCGACCGCCAGCCCGATTGTCTGCGGAGTAACCATCCGGTCCATGGCGAATTCGGAGGGACCGCCATTCACGTCGACCCCGTTGGCTCGGCCGAGTTCGGTCAGTTGGCCGCGCAGGTCGGAACGCAGGGCGGGGCGATCCAACGCGGTTTCGATGGCGGCGACGTCGTTTCTTTGAACCGCGCCAAGGAACGTCGCGATGTCCTTTGCGGCATCGGGGCGGACGTCGCGGCTGCAGGCCGCCGACGACAAGGCAAGCGCCGAAAATGCGACCAGCAGACCTTTGTGAAGCATGCGCCGGACCATGGCGGCGCCCGGCGTTTGGGGCAAGCGCAGCCACAGGTTCTCTGCCGCGGTTGTTGCGCGCACCGGCGCTCTCCGCATACTCCAAGGGGCAGACAGGTTAATTCGGGAGTGAGCGCAGTGTCCGACGGCGAGGTATTTCCGGTTCCCGAGCCCTGGGCGAAAAACGCCCTGATGAACGCCGCCGGCTATGAGGCCGCCGTGGCGCGCGTCGAAAGCGACCCCGACGCCTATTGGACGGACGTCGCCAACCGCCTGGACTGGATCAAGCCGTTCACCCAGGTGAAGGACGTTTCCTTCGACGCCAAGGACTTCCGGGTCCGCTGGTACGCCGACGGCGTGCTGAATGTCTCCGCAAACTGCATCGACCGACATTTGCCCGAGCGGGCCGACCAGGCGGCCTTGATCTGGGAAAGCGACGATGGTGCGAGCAGCGACATCATCACTTACGGCCA
The DNA here is from genome assembly GCF_036495085.1 of Phenylobacterium sp. GTDB lineage: Bacteria > Pseudomonadota > Alphaproteobacteria > Caulobacterales > Caulobacteraceae > Phenylobacterium. Next base: position 37,670 of record NZ_DASXNL010000172.1, read on the forward strand.
GTTGCACGCCGAAGTCTGCCGCATGGCCAACCTCCTCAAGGCCAAGGGCGTCAAGAAGGGCGATCGCGTCACCATCTACCTGCCGATGATCCCGCAGGCGGCCTATGCGATGCTGGCCTGCGCGCGGATCGGGGCGATCCATTCGGTGATCTTCGGCGGCTTCTCTCCCGACAGCATCTCCGGACGCATCCAGGACTGCGATTCGCGGATCGTCATCACCGCCGATGAGGGCCTGCGCGGTGGAAAGCCTGTGCCGCTGAAGCGGAACGTCGATGAAGCCTTGAAAACGTGTCCCGGGGTCACCGACGTCATAGTGGTTCGCCGTACTCGGGCCGAGGTGCCGATGTCCGAGGGGCGCGATGTCTTCTATCCCGACGTCAAAGCCACCGCCGCCGACCAGTGCGACCCCGAGCCGATGAACGCGGAGGATCCGCTGTTCATCCTCTACACGTCGGGCTCGACAGGTAAGCCGAAGGGCGTGCTGCACACCACCGGCGGCTACCTGACCTGGGCCGCGCACACTCATGAGCTGGTGTTCGACTATCGGCCGGGCGAGGTATTCTGGTGCACCGCCGATGTCGGTTGGGTCACGGGCCACAGCTATGTCGTCTATGGGCCGCTCGCCAACGCTGCGACTTCGGTGATGTTCGAGGGCGTTCCGAACTATCCGACCTCCTCGCGCTTCTGGGAGGTCTGCGACAAGCACAAGGTGGAGATCTTCTACACGGCGCCGACCGCCATCCGCGCCTTGATGCGCGAGGGCGAGGAGCCGGTGAAGCGGACGTCACGAAGCTCGATCCGCCTGCTGGGGACGGTCGGCGAGCCGATCAACCCTGAAGCCTGGCTCTGGTATCATCGCGTCGTGGGCGAGGAACGCTGCCCAATCGTCGACACCTGGTGGCAAACCGAAACGGGCGCATGCCTGATGACACCATTGCCCGGCGCAATGGCGCTGAAACCGGGGTCCTGCGCCAAGCCGCTGCCTGGCGTGAAACCGCAACTGGTGGACGCCGAGGGCAAGGTGCTGGAGGGCGCCGTCAGCGGCAACCTGTGCCTTACGGACAGCTGGCCCGGCCAGATGCGCACGGTCTACGGCGACCACGAGCGCTTCATCTCGACCTATTTCACGACCTACCCGGGCACGTACTTCACCGGCGACGGCGCGAGGCGCGACGAGGACGGCTACTACTGGATCACCGGCCGGGTTGACGACGTGATCAACGTCTCCGGTCACCGCCTAGGCACTGCCGAGATCGAGAGCGCGCTGGTCGCAGACCCGAAGGTCGCCGAGGCCGCGGTGGTCGGCTACCCGCACGAGATCAAGGGCCAGGGCATCTACTGTTTCGTGACGCTGAAGTCCGATGTGCAGCCCTCCGCCGCCCTGGAGCCGGAGCTCCGCGACTGGGTGCGCCGCGAGATCGGCCCCTTCGCCTCGCCGGACGTCATCCAGTTCGCCCCGGGCCTGCCGAAGACACGATCTGGGAAGATCATGCGCCGCATCCTCCGCAAAGTGGCCGAAGGCGACATCGCCAACCTTGGCGACACCTCGACGCTTGCTGACCCCTCGGTGGTCGACGACCTGGTGCGCAACCGCGCAAAGAAGCCGGCCACGGCCTAGGGCCGGGCCGGACCAGGTCCGTGCGCATCTTCCCCATTCTGCTCGCCCTCGCAGTGAGTTCACCGGCGGCGGCCCTCGACCTTGGCCCCAAGGCCCAGGCGTTGCTGGACCGCGGCCGGCCCTACGCGGAAGTCACGCCGGACTCCGATGGGACGTCCGGCGTCATCCGGGCGGCCATCGACATCGCCGCCCCGATCGGGGCGGTCTGGAGCGTGATGACCGACTGCGATCTCGCACCGAAGATGGTGGCCAACCTCAAGAGCTGCCGCATCCTCGAGCGAGACCCGCAGGGTCGCTGGGACATTCGGGAGCAGGTCAGCAGGATGACCTTCCTGCCCTCCGTCCGAAGCGTCTTCCGGGAAGACTTCGAGCCGCCGAACAAGATGACCTTCCACCGAATCGACGGCGATCTGGACGTGCTGGAGGGAGAGTGGCGGCTGACGCAGCATGGCGAGCGCGTGCGGGTGACCTACGAGGCCCGGGTCGCCGCGCCCTTCGCGGTGCCAGGCTGGATAGCTCGGCTTGCGCTGCGCCATGACGTGCCGATGGCGCTGCTGGCGATGCGCCGCGAGGCCATCGCCCGCGCAACCAAGGCCCCATGAGCCCCGACCTTCCGGCGGCCCTGCGCGCGGCGCTTGGGGACGCCCTTGAGGGCGTGCCTCGCAAGGGGCTGGCGGAACGCGCTGGGCGAACTTCACAGGCCTATCGCGCCGGCCGTACCTCGGCAGGGGTGATCCGCGAAACCGAGGATGCGCTGGCCTATGCGGTGACCCGCCTGCCTGCGACCTATGCGGCCTGCGCCGCGGTCATGGGCGAAGCCTCACGTATGGCGCCCGGATTCAGGCCCAGGACGCTGCTGGACGCGGGCGCAGGGACAGGGGCTGCAAGTTGGGTCGCGACTGAAGTCTGGCCGGGCCTCGAAACGGTGACATGGCTGGACGCCAACCCGCAGTTTCTGGCGTTGGCCGCCCGGCTGGCGGCCGGGGGGCCGGCGGCGTTGCGCAATGCCGAGACGGTCCGCGCCGACCTGACGACATCAACAGGCTGGCCGAGAGCCGAGGTCGTCGTGGCGAGCTACGCGCTGGCGGAGATCGAAACCGATCACCAGACTTCGGTAGTTGTCGAATTATGGGCTGCTTGCGACGGCGTTCTGGCGCTCGTCGAGCCCGGCACCCCGGCCGGGTATGGCCGCATCTTGGCCGCCCGGGCCACGCTCATCCAATCCGGCGCGGTGATACTCGCGCCCTGCCCCCACGCCGCGGCTTGTCCGTTGGTCGGGGAGGACTGGTGTCACTTCTCCGTCCGCCTGCCTCGCAGCCGCGATCATCGCCTCGCCAAAGGCGCCGAGGTCCCATTTGAGGACGAGCGCTTCAGCTACCTGATCGCGGCCCGTCCGAAGATCGCAGCGGCCCCACGCCAGCCGCGCATCCTGGCCCCGCCCCGCGTCGGAAAACCCGGCATCGCCCTGAAGCTCTGTGGCCTTGACGGGGGTCTCGACCACAGGCTCATCACGAAGCGGGAGAAGCCCGCCTATGCTGCGGCGAGGCGGCTGGACTGGGGCCAAGTTCTCTAGACAGCTCCGGTTCGGAAAGCTCGCGTATCGAAAAGTCCGGCTCCCGGAAAAAGCGCTCTCGGATGCCACTTGAGGTGGCCGGAATGCCGGTTCACAACGTCGGTATATTCCTAGCGATCCAATTTCCAGGAACCTGCTTATGCCCAAGAGCCGTGAGATCCATCTCCTGCAGCGCCCCACCGGCGCGCCGAAGCCGGGCGACTTCGCCCTGATCGAGCGCGACGTGGCCGACGCGGCGGACGGCGAAGTGCTTGTCGAGAACCTCTACATGTCCGTGGACCCGGCCATGCGGCCCAGGCTCACCGCAGGCCAGGCGCTTGGCGAAGCCATG
>NZ_DASXNL010000173.1:0-13414 GCF_036495085.1 Phenylobacterium sp.
CTCGTCGGCATCCTGCAGGGGGCCCGCGAAGAGGAACGCACCGGCGTCAAGACCGCGCCCACCAATGTCGACCAGAAGGCGCGGCCGGCGTCAGACGGCGAAGGCGGCGAGGGCTAGCCGAGTCCCCAATCCGAGATTCGCACGCGCTCGTGGCGGGCGCAGCGGTAGGGTAAGGGTGCTCGTAAGGCTATGTTTTTGTTGTTCTTTGGCGACCTTGAGGTTCGTTTGAGCGCCGCCCCCCGCCTGCGGCTAGTTCAGCGCCTCAGTCGCGAACCCTCGAATAGACAAAGCAGTCGCTGGGCTCGTCGGGCGAGCTATAGCCCGCCTTGCGAAGTACGCCCTCGCTGGCGTAGCCGCAGTTCTCCGCGAGCCGCGCCGAGGCGTAGTTCCAGGTTTCGATGATGAGTTGCAGGCGGTGGCACCACGGGTGCTCAGCGAAGAGCAGGTCGGAGAACAGCCTCAGCGCCTCGGAGGCGTAGCCTTTCCCGCGGTCCTCTTCGTCGTGGAGGACGTAGCCGATCTCCAGCCCGTGGATACCCGGACCGGCGTAGTAGAACTGCAGCGTGCCGATCAGCCGCCCGGTGTCCTCGGCGGCGATGCTCTCGATTGCGCTTGCGCCCGAGTCCTTCGTCCAGAACCCGGTCTTGTCATAGACTTGCCGCGCCCGCACCGGGTCGGTCAGCGGCTCGGTGATCGAAAGCGTGTATTTGTGCGCGACAGCCGTCTTCAGGTCCCGCACGCCGATCGTGCGCAGGCGAATTTTCTGCCCCTCGGCTAGGATCATTTGCGCATCAACCGCCGGCAGATTTCGTCGAGTTGTTCGAGCGTCGCATAGGAGACCTTCACCTCACCAGAGCCGCCACGGTCGGTGATATCTACGCTCAAGCCAAGAGCTTCCTCGATCGTGACCTCCAGCGATGCGGTGTCGGCGTCCTTGGCCGCTCGTCGGGGCCCCGAGGCTTTCTTCGGCGCGGCGATCTTGGCCTTGTTGGCCAGCGCTTCAGCGTCGCGGACAGAAAGTCCTTTTTGGACAATGGTATCCGCCAAAGCTTCGGGGTAGTCGGCGCTCAGGATCGCGCGTGCGTGGCCGGCGGTAAGGCGCCCGAACAACACGTGATCCTGGACGCTCTGGGGCAGCTGCAGCAGTCGAAGCGTGTTGGCCACATGGCTGCGGGATTTACCGACGGCGGCGGCGGCCTTGTCCTGGGTGTAGGCCATCCGGCGCATCAGCGAAGCGTAGGCCTGGGCCTCCTCCATGGCGTTCAGGTCCTCGCGCTGGACGTTCTCGACCACGGCGATCTCGAAGGCCTTGTCGTCGTCCAGCGCCCGCACCAGCGCGGGGATGGCGGTCAGACCGGCCTGCTGGGCCGCGCGCCAGCGCCGCTCTCCGGCGACAATCTCGTACTCGCCGGGTTTCTTCGGCGAGGGCCGCACCAGGATCGGCTGCAGGATCCCCTGATCGCGGATCGACGCTTCCAGTTCGGCGAGCTCCTCGGCGGGGAAATGCCGCCTTGGCTGGTCTGGACTGCGGTGCACGAGTTCGATCGGGATCGCTCGCACACCCTCGGCGGGCTCCACGGCATGGGCGATATCTTCGGCCTCGCCCAGCAGGGCCGATAGACCACGCCCCAATCCTCTGCGCCCCTCTGCCATCTGACTCTCCTACGCCGCCACCTTGCGGCGCGCACGCTCGCGCAGCACCACCTCGCGGGCGAGCCGCAGGTACGCCTGACTCCCCGCACACTTCAGATCGTAGACCAGCGCCGGCTTGCCGAACGACGGCGCCTCTGACACCCGAACGTTTCTGGGGATCACCGTCTGGTAGACCGTTTCGCCGAAATGGCTGCGCACGTCGTCGCCGACTTGCGCCGAGAGCCCGTTACGGCGGTCGAACATGGTCAGCACGATCCCCTGGATCTCCAGTTTGGGATTGAGGCTGGCGCGGACCATATCGATCGTCCGCATCAGCTGGCTGAGGCCTTCGAGCGCGAAGAATTCGCATTGCAGGGGAACCAGCACCGCGTCCGCGGCGGCCATGGCGTTGACGGTGAGCAGGTTCAGCGAGGGAGGGCAGTCGATCAGGACATAGCTATAGGTCCCGGCCTGGCGGACCGCATCGAGCGCGTCCTTCAGCTTGTATGAACGTCGGCTTTGCTGGGCGAGCTCCATCTCGACCCCGGAGAGGTCCGGATCGGAGGGGACGACATCCAGCCCCGGCACCGAGGACTTCACGACGGCTTCGACCAGGTCGCGTTCGCCCATGAGTACGTCATAAAGCGTGTGCTTGCGCAGCGCCCGACCGATGCCGAGTCCCGTAGACGCGTTCCCCTGTGGGTCGGAATCGATCAGCAGCACCTTCTCGCCCACCGCCGCCAGCGCCGTGCCGAGATTTATGGCGGTGGTGGTCTTGCCCACCCCACCCTTCTGGTTGGCGACCACCAGGACGCGGAGCGCGCGGTCAGACTTTACGGGCACGGCCAAGCCTCTTCACGCGCACGATACGCCCCCTGGGGTCACTCTTGGACGGCACGACGTCGGCCTCATAGTCCCAATATCTAGCAGCTTCCTTCATTTCTGACACAACATCTTGTCCCTTCAGGAAGAGACCCGTCGCGCCAGATTGGAGGTATGGCCGGGCATACCGGAGCAGGCGGTAAAGCGGCGCACAAGCCCGCGCGGTAACAATCTCCACAGTTAGATCGAGGTTTTCCGCACGCTCGTTGTGGACTGTGGCCGGAAGGCCGAGCTCCGCGACGACCTCGCTGAGGAATTTGCAGCGCTTGGTCATGCTCTCGACAAGCTCGACGTGGAACCCGAGCACGCCTTTTCCGAGGATCCCCAGCACGATGCCCGGTAGCCCTGCCCCGGCTCCAAGGTCGGCCCAGGCCCGGGCCTCGGGCTGAAGCTTGATGAGTTGGGCGCTGTCCCAGGCATGGCGCGACCAGAAGGCCGGCAGGCTCGCGGGGCCGACCAGATTCATCACCTCGTTGCGCTCGCAGAGCATGAGGCGGAACCGCTCCAGGTCGGCGAGCTGCGCCGGCGTTGCGCCGCTGACGGCGGCGAATCCGGCGGCGTCCATGTGGGGGGCCGCCTCAGGCGGCGCGTCGACGGACATGGGCCAGCAGCGCGGTAAGGGCTCCGGGCGTCACGCCCTCGATACGGGCGGCTTGGCCGAGCGTCAGCGGCCTTACGGCGGTCAGCTTTTCCCGCGCCTCGTTGGAAAGTCCGCCCACGGCGGCATAGTCCAGCCCCGCCGGCAGAGTCAGATTCTCGTCACGGCGGAAGGCGGCGACATCGGCGGCCTGGCGATCAAGGTATCCCGCGTATGAAGCGTCGATCTCGATCTGCTCGCGCACCTGTGGCGACCACGCCGCGATCTGCGGCCATACCCGGGCGAGATCCTCAAATCCGATGGTCGGGTAGGCGAGGAACTCTGTCAGGTTCCGCCGCTGACCGTCGGCCTTGACCGGCAATCCGGCGTTCTTTGCCTGCGAGGGTGTGAGCGTCAGGGTGGCGGCCAACGCGCGGGCCGCCGCCAGGGCGGTGGCTTTCTCTTCGAACACCTTTGCGCGCGCCGAGCCAATCACGCCTAGCGCCTCACCTTTCGCCGTCAGCCGCTGATCGGCGTTGTCCGCACGCAGGATCAGGCGGAACTCGGCCCGGCTGGTGAACATCCGGTAGGGCTCGGTCACCCCGCGGGTGACCAGATCATCGATAAGGACGCCGATGTAGGCCTCATCGCGCGCAAAGCCCGCCGGATTTGCGCCGGACGCGGCGCGCGCCGCATTGAGCCCCGCCACCAGGCCCTGGGCGCCGGCTTCCTCGTAGCCGGTTGTGCCGTTGATCTGGCCGGCCAGATAGAGGCCCGGCAAGCGCTTGGCTTCGAGGGTCGCGTAGAGTTCGCGCGGGTCGACGTAGTCGTATTCGATGGCGTAGCCGTAGCGCTTCACGCGCACGGCCTCGAGGCCTGGCATGGTGCGCAGGAATAGGTCCTGGGTTTCCTCCGAAACGGAGGTCGAGACCCCGTTCGGATAGACGGTGTCGTCATCCAGGCCCTCCGGCTCCAGGAAGACCTGGTGGCTGGTCTTCTCGGCGAACCGGACGACCTTGTCCTCGATGGAGGGGCAATAGCGCGGACCGATACCGGTTGCGCGGCCCCCATAGACCGCGGATTCGCCGAGCCGTTCGGCGATGATCCGGTGCGTCTCGGCGGTCGTGTAGGTGATGCCGCATTCGATCTGCGGCGTGGTGATGGCGTCGGTCAGGAAGGAGAAGGGCACGGGCTCAGCATCGGCCGCCTGCATCTCCAGGCGGTCCCAAGCGATCGTCGCGCCATCCAGCCGCGCGGGCGTACCGGTCTTGAGCCGTCCCATGCGCAGGCCGCAGGCATAGAGCCGGTCAGAGAGGCCGATGGCGGGCGCGTCACCGACCCGGCCCGCCGCAATGCGCTGCTCTCCCCGATGGATTACCCCCTTCAGGAAAGTCCCGGTGGTCAGCACGACGCGACCGGCGCGGTAGGCCTCCCCTCCGGCGCCGAGCACGCCCGCGACAACGTCCCCCTCGACGATCAGGTCCTCCACGGCTTCGGCCTTGATGGTGAGATTCGGGGTCGCCGCCAGCTCGGCCTGCATCGCCTCGCGGTAGAGCCGGCGGTCGATCTGCGAACGTGGACCGCGCACGGCTGCCCCCTTTGAGCGGTTCAGCAGGCGGAACTGAATGCCGGCCCTGTCGGCCAGTCGGCCCATCAGACCATCAAGTGCGTCGATCTCCCGGACCAGGTGACCCTTGCCCAGGCCCCCGATCGCCGGATTGCAGCTCATTTCGCCGATGGTTTCGAGTTTGTGGGTCAGGAGCAGGGTGCGCGCGCCGAACCGCGCCGCCGCCGCAGCCGCTTCACAGCCTGCGTGGCCTCCCCCGATGATGATCACGTCCCAGGTCATGAGCGGCGTCATATAGTCGAACGGCCGCAGTGTTTCACGTGAAACATCCGCACGCTCCCTGCGGTCATTTGCCGATGCAGAAGGTCGCAAATATCCGACCCAGGACATGCTCGGGATCGATCCGGCCGGTAATGCGGTCGAGGGCGCGGGCGGCGAGGCGGACGTCCTCGGCTGCAAGCTCTAGCGCCACCCCCTCGCCCATCGCCTGGCGGACGCGATCGCCCGCTTCCATCAGGAGTTCGCGATGGCGCAGACGAGTGGCCGCCGGCGGCTCGGCGCCGGCCAGGGCCTCGACCACCCGCTCCGACAGCGTCTGCCTCAGCCAGGCCACGTCGCTGGGCCCATGGGCCGTGACCTCGGCTGAAGGCATGCCCATCCGTCGCGCGACCTCCGCCGCCCAGGCTCCTGCGGGGCCGATCGGAAGATCGCGCTTGGTGATCAGGCATATGTCGCCGGCGCCCACCTCATCGGGAAGGCCCGGCAGTTCCGAGATCGAGCCGTCCACAAGCCATAGCCGCAAGTCCGCCCCTTCGGCCCACGAGCGCGCCCGCCGCACGCCCTCAGCCTCGATCTCTTCGTCGGTGTCGCGCAGCCCGGCGGTGTCGGCCAGCAGGACTTTGTAGCCGGCGAGGACCAGCGGCGCCTCGATCACGTCGCGGGTCGTGCCGGGCGTGGCCGTGACTATGGCGGCGTCACGATCCACCAGCGCGTTCAGGAGGGTGCTCTTGCCGGAGTTCGGCGCGCCCACAAGCGCGACGCGATACCCTTCGCGCACGCGCTCGCCCCGGTCCGCGTCAGCGACCGCCATCTCCAGTTCGTCCAGCAGGACCTGCAGGACCGGCTTTGCGCGCGCGGCGATGTCCGCCGGAAGCTCTTCATCCGGGAAGTCGACGGCCGCCTCGAAGTAGGCCAGCGCCTCGGTCAATCCTTCGCGCCAGAGCGACTGCACCCGTGAAAGACGGCCGCCGAGCTGCGCGAGGGCCTGGGTCCGCTGCGCCTCGGTCTCCGCTTCGACCAGATCCGCGATCCCCTCGGCCTGGGCGAGATCCAGCTTGCCGTGTTCGAAGGCCCGACGGGTGAACTCGCCGGGCTCGGCCAGCCGCAAGCCGAGCGCTGACAGCGCCTCAACAAGCGCAGCCACGACCGCGGGTCCGCCGTGGACGTGGAATTCGGCGCTGTCCTCCCCGGTGTAGCTGGCCGGCGCAGGGAGCCACAGGACGAGAGCCTGATCGATCGCCCTGCCCTCAGCATCCCTCAGCTGTCTAAGACTTGCTCGCCGGGCGGCCGGCAAGCGCCCTGTCATGATGCGCAAGACCTCGGCCGACCGGGGACCCGAAAGTCGAATGACCGCCACCGCCGCCCGGCCCGCCGCCGTGGCCGGCGCGAAGATGGTGTCGGTCATGTCTTCGGTGTGGCCGCGCCCATGCCCGCTTCCATCAGTTTGCGAAACTGCTCCTGAGCGCCAGCCCCGAAGGTCATCCAGTTCTTCACCAGCTCATCAGGTGAGATCATCGCCATGTTCGCGTCGACCCGCTTCCTCATCTCGTCCACCAGGTGGTCGTTGAGCGTCGTCACGTCCGGCAGGCCGAGGAAGCGGCGCGCCTCCTCTGGTGAGCAGTCTACCTCGATCGTCATCTTCATGGCCGAATTCCTCGTTCGGATTCCATATGGCCGTGGAGTGGCCCTGCGCGCTAGTAGCGCAGAAGAGAATGCTATCCGACAACAGGAGGCGGTCATGGGAGAGCGCACGACAATCACCACCACAGACGGGTCTTTCGGGGCCTATGTCGCCCGGCCCGCGCGGTCGCCGGCCCCCGCGGTCGTGGTGATCCAGGAGATCTTCGGGGTGAACCAGGTCATGCGCGACCTCACCGACGGGCTCTCCGGGCAGGGCTACCTGGCCATCTGCCCTGACCTCTTCTGGCGCATCGAGCCGGGCATCGACATCACCGACAAGACCGAAGCCGAATGGAAGCGCGCGTTCGAGTTGTTCAACGCCTTCGATGTCGAGACCGGCGTCTTGGACATCAACGCCACGCTCGACCATGTCCGCAACGACCCCGGCTGCACCGGCAAGGTTGGCGCGGTGGGCTTCTGCCTTGGCGGCTTGTTGGCCTTCCTGACCGCCACCCGGACGGATGCCGATGCCTCCGTCTCCTACTACGGCGTCGGACTCGAAAACCGCGTCGCAGAAGCCGAGAAGCTCACCCATCCCCTGCTCATGCACATCGCCGAGGAAGACCAGTTCGTGCCGAAGGCCGCCCAGGCTGTGATCCTGCAGGCGCTGAAGGATCACCCGCAGGTCGAGATCCACACCTACCCCGGCTGCGATCACGCCTTCGCCCGGCTCGGCGGTGAGCACTACAACGACGCGGCGGCCAAACTGGCCGGCGGCCGCACACTCTCCTTCTTCAAGAAAGAGCTCAGCTGATGCGCGCGATCCGATTTGAGAAGACCGGCGGCCCTGAGGTCCTCGAACTCGTTCAGGTCGAGACGCAAAAACCGCAGCCCGGCGAGATCCTGGTTCGTCATCAGGCGGTCGGCATCAACTTCATAGACACCTACCAGCGCTCGGGCCTCTATCCGATGAAGCTGCCGGCGGGCCTGGGCTCCGAAGCGGCCGGGGTCGTGGAGGCGGTGGGCGAGGGCGTCACCCGCTTTAAGGTCGGAGATCTCGCCGCCTATGCCGGGACGCCCGGAGCCTATGCCGACGCCAACACGGTCACCGCCGAGCGAGCGGTCCGGATCCCTGCGGGCGTCGATGTCCGTACGGCCGCTGCAGGTCTTCTCAAGGGCATGACCGTCGAGTTCCTCATCCGCCGCCTGCACAAGGTCGAGCCCGGCGAAATGGTCCTTGTCCATGCCGCGGCGGGCGGCGTCGGGCAGATAATGGTCCAATGGCTGAAGGCCATCGGCGCCGGGGTCATTGGAACTGTCGGATCCGACGAGAAGGCGGCCCGCGTTCGCGCGCTTGGAGCCGACCACGTGATCCTTTACCGCCACCAGGACGTCGCTGCGGAAGTCCGCCGCATCACCGGGGGCAAGGGCGTCCCCGTCGCCTACGACTCCGTCGGCAAGGACACCTTTGAGGGCACCCTCGGCAGTCTGGCCCGGCGCGGCCTCTTCGTAAGCTTCGGTAATGCGTCGGGCCCGCCGCCGCCGTTGGAAGCCCGCCGGCTGATGTTGGCGGGCTCACTCTTCTTCACGCGACCGACGATGGTCGACTACCAGACCACCACCGCTGAGCTCGACGCCAGCGCCGCGGCCCTTTTCGACATGATCGGCGCCGGAAAGATTGAAATCGAGATAGGCCAGACGTTCCCGCTCGCGGAAGCCCGCAAGGCGCACGAGGCCCTGGAGGGTCGCTCCACCATCGGGGCGAGCTTGCTGATCCCCTAGCCCCGGCCCGCCGGGTGAGATGGCCCGGGCGGCCGATTGGCGTCCGCTCGGGATCCCTATCGGATCAGCTCCGCGGCCCGTGTTTCACGTGAAACACAAGTCCGACCGGTATGGCTGGTCGAACCGGCCCTAGGTGTTCATCGACTGGAAGAATTCCTCGTTGTTCTTCGAGGACCGGAGCTTGTCGAGCAGGAACTCGATGGCGTCCTGCGCGCCCATTGGCCCGAGGATCCGGCGCAGGATGTAAGTCTTCGCCAGGTGTTCCTTGGGCGTGATGAGCTCTTCTTTGCGGGTGCCGGACTTGATCACGTCGATCGCCGGATAGACCCGCTTGTCGGCGACCTTTCGGTCAAGCACGATTTCCGAGTTACCCGTGCCCTTGAACTCCTCGAAGATCACCTCGTCCATCCGGCTGCCGGTGTCGATCAGGGCCGTGGCGATGATGGTCAAAGAGCCGCCTTCTTCGATGTTCCGGGCAGCGCCGAAAAAGCGCTTGGGGCGTTGCAGCGCGTTGGCGTCGACACCGCCCGTCAACACCTTGCCGGACGACGGAACGACGGTGTTGTAGGCGCGGCCGAGGCGCGTCACGGAGTCGAGGAGGATCACCACGTCGCGCTTGTGCTCGACCAGGCGTTTCGCCTTTTCGATAACCATTTCAGCAACTTGAACGTGGCGCGTCGCCGGCTCGTCGAAGGTCGAGGAGATGACCTCGCCCTTCACCGTACGCTGCATGTCGGTGACTTCTTCCGGCCGTTCGTCGATCAGCAGAACGATCAGGTAGCACTCGGGGTGGTTGGTCTCGATCGACTTGGCGATGTTCTGCAGCATCACCGTCTTGCCGACCCGCGGCGGCGCTGTGATCAGGCAGCGCTGGCCCTTGCCTAGCGGCGCGACGATGTCGATCACGCGGCCGGAACGGTCCTTCAGCGTCGGGTCATCGATCTCCATCCGCAGGCGCCGGTCAGGATAGAGCGGCGTCAGGTTGTCGAACAGAACCTTGTGGCGAACGTTCTCCGGGTTCTCGAAGTTGGTCAGATCGACCTTCACCAGCGCGAAATAGCGCTCGCCTTCGCGGGGCGCACGGATCGCGCCGTCCACCGAGTCGCCGGTGCGCAGGCCAAACTTCCGGATCTGCGATGGGCTGACGTAGATGTCGTCGGGGCCCGGCAGATAGTTTGCTTCCGGCGAGCGCAGGAAGCCGAAGCCGTCCTGGACCACCTCCAGCGTACCGGAGCCGGAGATCTCCACACCCTCCTCGGCCAAGGTCTTGAGGATCGCAAACATCATGTCTTGCTTGCGCATGGAGTTGGCGTTCTCGACCTCGAAGAGCTCGGCGAAGGCCAGCAGATCGGCGGGCGACTTGTCCTTCAGCTCCTGCAGGCTCATCCGGGTGAGGCCCATCGAGGCGATGGTGTTGGCGATCTCGGATGGCTCTTCCGGCTCGGCGGGGACTTCATCCGCCTGCGCCTCGGCGACAACGGGCTCAGCCGCGTTCAGCTCGGGGGCGACAGCCTCGTCGACGGCGGAGGATTCTTGGTTTTCGTCTTGCATTGGATTTGCTCGTGTTTGCCCTCGGGCCGGACGGACTCCGGGCGTGGGCTTCTAGGTGATGTGGGCGCACGGTTCGCGCCGTATGGGTTCGTCTTCTTTGGGGGCCGGACGGCAGCGCGAGGTCCGCGCGGCGGCCGGAGATAAGGCGGGGCGCGCCCTTGTCGGGGACGCGTAACCGATCCGAACCACAAATATGGGTGGCCGGTCAAGGATTTCACCGCCCGGGACCTATGGGCGACCGAACTCCGTCGTCACCGCAAGGACCATGACTATGGCCGCCAGGAAGGGCAGCTCGTTGGTCATCCGCCAGAATCTGGCCGCCTTGTCGCGGCGGCCGTCCGCAAACGCCCTGCGCGCCCGACCGAGATAGTGATGCCAGCCGGTCATGAAAACGACCCCGACCAACTTTGTGAGCATCCACGGCTCCAGCAGGAACCGCCAGCCGTCGCCGTGACGGTGGGCGTCCACCCAGATGAGAGCCAGGCCGAAGGACCAGGCCAGCACCATGGCCGGGTTCATGATGATCCTGAGCAGCTTGGCTTCCCAGACCTTGAAGTGCTCGTCGAACGGTGTCCCCGGAGGCGCGGTCTCCGTGTGGTAGGCGAACAGCCTGGGCAGATAGAGCAGGCCCGCCATCCAGGCGATCACCGCAAGAATGTGAAGACCCCGCAAGAGGTCGTAGACGCCGTCGTAGCTCATGCCGCCTGCCCCGTCCGAAGAGGGCATTTCGCATGGCCGACCGGGCAGCGCCAAGGGCCGTGCGGCGCCACGCCGCCGGCTCGGCCGGCCGCGTCCAGCACCGCATGCGCCAGGTCCTCCATGAAGGCGCCCTGGATCCCCGGCGTCGCCGCCCGCAGATAGGGTACGCAGCCGACCTTGCCGGCCAGGCTCGCGTACTCATGGTCAAGCTCCACCAAGGTCTCCACATGCTCGGAGACGAAGGCGATTGGCGCCACGATGACACCCTTTCCGTCTGCGCCCGCCCGCCTGATCTCTTCCTCGGTCGAGGGCGCCAGCCACTGTAGCCGCCCGACCCGACTCTGGAAGCAGACCCGCCAGTCCGGGAGCTCGGGTACGGACGCCGCGATTGCTTCGGCGGTAGCCTCCACCTGCGCGCGGTAGGGATCGCCGGCGTCGACGATCTTCTGCGGCAAGCCGTGTGCGGAAAACAACAGCCGCACACCTTCGGGTTTTCCTGCGTCGAGCCAGACCTTGCGGATCGCCGCGGCGTTGGCCCCGACCAGCCCAGGGGAAGTTGGGTAGCAGCAGATCGTCCGTGAACCCCCAGGCCCCCGATAGACACCCATCCAGTCCTTCACGGACGAGCCCGTCGTCGTCGTCGAGTATTGCGGATAGAGCGGCAGGAGCACGACCTTGTCCGGTGCGAAGTCAGCGACCGCTCGGGCTGTTTCCTGGGCGAACGGCTTCCAGTAACGCATCGCGACGAAGCAGCGCGCTTCCGCCTCGGCGTCCTGGCCCTTCAGCGCCGCTTCCAGGGCGCGCGCTTGTGCTTCGGTTTCCGCCAGCAGCGGCGAAGCGCCGCCGATAAGCGCGTAGTTCGCCTGAGCGGTCTTATCCCGGGTCGTGGAGATCATCGCCGCCAGCGGGTAGCGCGCCACAGCGGGCAGCGTAATGATTGCAGGATCACGGAAGAGATTGAAAAGAAAAGGCTTCACAGCCCTCAAATCATCAGGCCCGCCTAGATTGAACAGGACGACGGCGAGCTTGGTCACGCCGGCTTGGTTTCCTGGTCCGTCCCCGACTTCACAGTCTTTCCGGTGACCCGCTCCACGACACGGGCGATATGGTCAAGCGGCGTGTCCGGCATCACCCCATGGCCGAGGTTGAAGATATAGGGACCGCCGCTCCACTGGGCGAGCAAGGCTTCGACCCGAGCATCCAGCCCTGGGCCCCCGGCCCGGAGCAGCAGGTTGTCGAGCGCGCCCTGGATTGTCTTTCCGTTCGCTTGCAGCCGGCGGCCGAGATCGGCGCTGGCCTGGGTGTCAAGCGCCACCCCTTCGACGGGAACTGTCGCGGCATAGTTTTCGACGAGCGCGCCGGCCCCACGTGGGAAGCCGATGAACGGTGCGGTTACCCCGGCTGAGCGCACCTTTTCCACGATCGCACGATGCGGACGCACGACGATCCGTTCGAAGACATCCTCCGCCAGACCTTCGGCCCAGCTCTCAAAGATCTGCAGCGCCTGGGCCCCTGAGTTCGCCTGCATGACCAGGTACCGCGCGGTGGCGTCGACGAGCACCTCCAGGAGCGCGTCGAGCTCGTCGCGATGCTCATAGGCGAATGTCCTGGCTCCAGACCGGTCGGAACTGCGCCCTTCGATCATGTAGGTCGCCACCGTCCACGGACCGCCGGCGAATCCGATCAGGGCGCGGTCCGGTTCCAGTTCCGCCCGCACTCGCGACAGCGTCTCTCCGATCGCCGCCAGCCGGCCTGTCGAGGCTTCGACTTCGCCGGCCATCCGCGCGATCTGCGGCATGGCGCCCAGCCTTGGCCCCTCCCCCACTTCGAACCATACGTCCTGGCCCAGCGCCTGCGGGATCAGCAGGATATCAGCGAAGACGATGGCTGCATCGAGCGGAAACCGGCGCACCGGCTGCAGCGTCGCCTCCGCCGCCATCTCGGGATTATGGCAGAAGGAGATGAAGTCCTTTGCCCTGGTCCGAAGCTCTCGGTACTCGGGCAGCGAGCGGCCGGCTTGTCGCATCAGCCAAATCGGCGGGCGTTCGAGGGTTTCGCCGCCAAGGGCGCGCAACAGCCGGGGGGTCTCGCTCATGGGGACCTTAAATCGCCTCTAGGCCGAACTCTCAAGCCCAAGGCCCAAACAGTCCCTCCGCCCAGCCTTCTTCCTTTTCTGAAGAACTTTAGAAAAAGGATTGCGGAAGAGGCGATAGGGCCTGTCGAGCGGGTGGACAAAGCCGGCGGCGCCCAGCGATCGCAACGGCTTTCCCCAACCCATCCGCCGTCAGCGGCCGTCCCATCCCTACGCTGTGGATTGCGGGGATGACGCTCCAAACCCCTTCAGCCGCCTTAAGGATTCGTTAAGACCTAGGGGCAGGAGGCGGGGCGCCGATCCGACGGACAGCTCGTTGTCGACAACTGCCCCAGAAAGTTATCCGCCGCCCACCGGAGTGTGGGTTAACGGGCGGTTAACGATGCCTTTCATCCCGGTCATACATGGGGAGCAGCGCCGAGGCCCCTCCGCACGCGATCTATCCCCATTGCGGCCATCGTTCGCTAAGACTGCTCCACAGGAATCGTCCCCAGCAATTTTTGCCAAGGCCGCCCGTGACCACGCCACTTCCAAGGCTCGCCACCTATTTCCACGTCCACCTCGTGTCGGACTCCACCGGCGAGACCCTGAACGCCATGGCGCGGGCGGCCTGCGCCAGGTTCAACAATGTGCTGGAGATCGAGCACATCTATTCCCTGGTCCGAGCGGCGCCGCAGGTGGAGCGGGTGTTGGGGGAGATCGCGGCCGCGCCGGGCGTGGTGCTGCACACCAT